>NZ_JBQFRO010000001.1:0-892508 GCF_056537425.1 Ruegeria sp. CE9
TTGGTCATCACCGAGCCCTGCGCCTCCATCACGGCGGCCGAGACGATGTTTTCTGACGCGATCAACTCGATCTCATCGCGTTGGCGACCCAATTCGGAAGTGATCGAGCCGAACAACTCGGGGTCACGATCAGCAAGCGATTGGGTGAAGAAACCGGTATCTCGAAGGTTGGCGTTCATAGTGCCTCCACAGGGCTGGGGTTTATCTGGCGGATTTCCTATCGGAAACGATGAATGTCAGAAAGGCTGTAAAGCGACGAAATGGCCTGCTATGGCGTCAACTCTGGCCTAATGTGGAAAGGTATGTTTGTTTCGGAACCAAATGTGCAGCACTGGAAACCACAAAACATGACCAAGAGAATCGCCTTTCTGGCCAGCGATGCCAAAGTGGCGCAATCTGCCCGCGATACGCTTACCGAGCGCTACGGCAATGTGGCACCGCGAGATGCGGATGTGGTGGTGGCGCTGGGCGGGGATGGCTTCATGCTGCATACGCTACAGGGCATCCAACATCTGGACACGCCGGTTTATGGAATGAATCGCGGCACCATCGGCTTTTTGATGAACGAATATGCCGAAACCGATCTGATGGCCCGGCTTGCGGAAGCCGAGGAAGAGGTGATCAACCCACTTGCGATGACTGCGATGGATCAATCTGGTCAAACGCACGAAGCACTGGCGATCAACGAGGTCTCCCTGCTCCGCGCGGGGCCTCAGGCCGCGCGGCTACGGATCAGTGTGGATGGGCGCGTTCGGATGGCCGAGCTGGTGTGTGATGGCGCGCTGCTGGCCACACCAGCGGGCTCTACCGCCTACAATTACTCGGCACACGGTCCCATCGTTCCTATTGGCGCAGACGTTTTGGCCTTGACCCCGATCGCAGCATTTCGTCCACGACGCTGGCGCGGGGCGTTGTTGCCGAAGGTGGCGAAGGTCAGGTTCGATGTGATCGAGGCCGACAAGCGTCCAGTTATCGTTGCTGCTGATTCTATATCGTTCCCGGATATCGACTGGGTTGAGATCAGATCAGAAGCTTCAATCCAACATCGCATCTTGTTTGACCCCGGGCATGGGTTGGAAGAACGCTTGATCTCAGAACAATTTACATAAATATCAGCACGTTGATGATTTTTCTGTCTCTTGTGTGAACCAGTTCACATGCAGCGCGATAAGGGTTTGTTAACTTTGACCTACCCGGAGAACACGCCAAGGTGGAAGTGAGTGGCCATCAGACGGTGTTTTCTAATAATTGCGCAGTTTACGCGCTGGCGAGGGTGGGTGGTGCTACGCTCGTCATCTTGATCCGGGCTTATTTTATTATGCGGACCCCGGGTGCAAAATCCCGGGGTCGATTTCGTTTTAAGGCGATGATGGCTTGGCGGGCGCCAATTCAGGTGTCCATTCGATCCCATAGAATCGAAGCCATCGAACCTATGCGTTCTTCAATTGCGGCTGCGGCATCGACGGCCATGTCTTCGCGCCAACGCCTGGCGGCGATCTGGACATTGATAGGTTGTGGCCCATTCGGCAATTCGGCGAGTCGCGCAGGAACGCTTGCCGCGGGCAGCCCGAGAAAATTCATGGCATAAGAATACACGGCGCAGCCCAGAACTTCATGCACACCATCAGCACCTTCGGTATCACGATCAGGCTTGAAGAAGGGTTGCGGCAGGAAGGGGGACAGAACCAAAGGATAATCCTGCATGAACAGAGACCATTCGCGGGCATAGTGGCTGCGCTTGGCCAGCGCTTGTATCAGGTCGTCTCCAATGATCGGTGGGAATTCCTGAAAATAGACGTCGAAGATTTCACGAATGGTTTGCGAACCGGCCGCCTCGATATCAGTTTTCATCAAGGTCAGCACTTCACCCATCAGCGCGCGATACCCGACGCGGCCGCATTCGAATACATCCGGCGGATCGATTTCCTCAACCACGTACCCGGCATCGACCAATGCGTCCCGCGCGGTGTCGAGCGCTTTGTCTACGTCTGGATGCAAAGCATAACCAAAGGTGTTTTTCGTAAAGGCGACTTTGATTGGCCGATCCAATTCCTCGCCGCGCCAAGGCATTGGAACATGGAAAGGGTCGCGCGCGTCTGCGGCGATCAGGCTCGGCATCGACAGGTGCAAATCCTTGGCGGTGCGCGTAATCAGGCCCTGCACCGACATCGATTGTGCGAGCATCCCACGCTCGACCTTTTGGCTGGGGTTCCATGCCGGAACACGACCGAGCCCCGGTTTCACGGTAATCGCGCCGTTGGCTGCTGCCGGAAAACGCAGGCTGCCGCCGATATCGTTGCCATGACTCAGCGCGCCGATTCCAGCCATCACAGCAGCCCCCGCGCCACCCGACGACCCGCCGGCTGAGATATGACGACCCCAGGGATTATGCGTACGCCCATAAAGCGGATTGTCAGTATCCGCGCGGAATGAGAATTCTGGCGTGTTCGTGCGCCCGATGACGATGGCACCCGCCTTCTGCAGATTGGAGACAACCGGAGCGTCGTTCGGCGCAATTGTATCCTTCAGGGCGACCACGCCGTTTGTCGTTGCGTGGCCCTTTTGATCGACATTGATTTTGATCGTGACGGGAACACCGTGCAAAGGCCCCGCCGGTGCGCCCTTTGCTCGAGCGGTGTCCAGTGACTTTGCGCGTACTAGCGCCTCCGAGCTCAGATCCTCGACCACCGCGTTCAGAGCAGGGTTGGTGTTGAGCATACGATCCAGTGCGCTTTGCACCGCTTCTTCAGCGCTGATCTCACCCGAGCGGGTCAGTTCGGTCAGTTCAGTGGCGCTCAGCCGCCAGATGTCGCTTTGTGTCATGGGCCCTCGCAGTCTCAGGCCGACATTAGGCGGCTTGAGACGGGTTGCAAGGGTAACAGCAGAGTTGGATAGATGGACGCCGCCCTTCAGGCGCTATTGCGCATAACCAATGCTGCGCAGAGCTGTTGTTATTTCATCCAGAATGGCCGGGTCATCAATCGTCGCTGGCATCTTATATTCCTTGCCGTCAGCAATCGATACCATCGTACCGCGCAAGATCTTGCCGGACCGCGTCTTTGGCAGACGATCTACGACAACCGCCGTCTTGAACGCGGCAACCGGCCCGATTTTGTCGCGCACCATTTTGACGACATCCGTCACGACGTCATCGTGACTGCGATCCGAACCTGCATTGAGGCACAGGAAACCAACGGGCATTTGCCCCTTGAGTTGGTCTGATACCCCGATCACAGCGCATTCTGCGACATCAGGGTGGGCGGCCAAAACCTCCTCCATTCCGCCGGTCGACAGGCGGTGGCCTGCAACGTTGATCACGTCATCTGTGCGGGCCATGATGTAAAGATACCCATCGTCGTCGATCATGCCCGCATCACCGGTTTCGTAGTATCCCGGAAAATGCTCAAGATAAGACTTCTTGAACCGCTCTTCCGCGTTCCAGAGCGTCGGCAATGTGCCCGGCGGCAGTGGGAGCTTTACTGCGATGGCCCCAAGTTCACCGGGTTTCATTGGTTGGCCGCCTTCATCCAATATCTGAACGTCATAGCCCGGCATGGGTTTGGCAGGTGAACCCAGCTTGATTGGCAGTTCCTCGATCCCAAGTGGGTTTCCTGCGATGGTCCAGCCAGTTTCGGTTTGCCACCAGTGGTCAATGACAGGAACGTTCAACGCATCCTGCGCCCAAATAATCGTGTCAGGATCAGCCCGCTCGCCGGCAAGATACAAAGCCTTCAGGCAGGACAGATCATACTTCGACATCAATTCCGCCCCCGGGTCTTCGCGTTTGACGGCGCGAATGGCGGTAGGAGCGGTGAAGAAGCTTTTCACCTTATGCTCAGAGATCACGCGCCAGAAGGTTCCCGCATCGGGCGTTCCAACGGGCTTGCCTTCGAACACGATCGTCGTGTTTCCGTGGATCAGCGGAGCGTAGCAGATATAGGAATGGCCCACGACCCATCCTACATCCGAGGCCGCCCAGAATACGTCGCCCGGATCAACATTGTAGATGTTCTTCATCGTCCAATTCAGCGCGACCAGATGGCCCGCTGTCGGGCGCACAACACCTTTGGGTGCACCGGTGGTGCCAGAGGTATAGAGGATATAGGCCGGATCGTCGCCGCTGACCGGTACACATTCTGCGGGCTCGGTTCCGTACTGAAAACCATGCCAGTTGACATCGCGACCCTCGATCAACTGTGCAACTTCTTGTTCGCGCTGGAAGATCACGCAAAATTCGGGTTTGTGGCTGGCCAGGTCGATGGCGCCGTCCAACAAAGGTTTATAGTGAACAACACGCCCCGGCTCGATCCCGCATGAGGCGGCGATGATCGCTTTGGGTTTCGCGTCGTCGATCCGAACTGCCAACTCATTGCTGGCAAAACCTCCAAACACGACCGAATGCACGGCGCCAAGGCGGGCGCAGGCCAACATCGCCTCCAGCGCTTCGGGAATCATCGGCATGTAGATGATGACACGATCCCCCTTCTCGACGCCTTTTGCACGCAACGCGCCTGCCAGATTGGCGACGCGGTTGCGCAGCTCAACATATGATATTTCGCGTTTGGTGTGGGCGATTGGGCTGTCATAGATGATTGCGGTCTGCTCACCCCGACCATTTTCAACATGGCGATCTACCGCGTTCCAGCAGGTATTCACCTTGGCATCGCTGAACCATTCGTAAAGAGGGGCATTATCGTCAAACAGAGCCTTGCTGGGGGCCTGAACCCAATCGATCCCTTTCGCGGCCTCCATCCAAAACGCTTCGGGGTCGTTTTTCCAGCTCTCGTAGACGTCTTGATATGCCATAATGGCCTCCTCCCAAAATCCCTCAGCATCGTGTTAGGCATCGTGGTTGCGTCGGGCAAGCAATGCGGATTGCAGCGCGTCAGTTTATCGCAAAATCTTTGCAGAACCTTTCAAAATTGCCTGCAAATTTTTGCAAACCCTATGGCATCGTGCATAATCTAAGCAGCAAAAATGAGAAGTTGCAAATCTGCAAACTTGATGGTGCAAAAGTGGCAACGCTAACAGAATCAAAACGGGCACCTGATCTGGCACCCGCTTTTCGATATCGATCTGCTTCACCCGCAACTATCCATAGTGAGCAACCGGCGTCCCAGCGATTGCTGCCATGTTCAATAGACCTCTGGCGGTAATCGACGGCGTCACAATATGGGCCTTGTTTCCCATCCCCATTAGGATTGGGCCAACTTCGAGCCCATCGGCCTTCATCTTCAGAATATTGCGCACCCCACTTGCGGCATCCGCATGGGCGAAAATCAGGACATTCGCAGCGCCCTTCATCCGCGAGTTTGGAAAGATGCGTTCGCGCAAATCTGGATCCAGAGCCAAGTCCAGATTCATCTCACCTTCATACGTGAAATCACGTGGTTCAGAATCGAGAATTTCAAGCGCGGCCCTCAGACGTTTGCCCGATCCTTCGGCCTGGTTGCCAAACTGAGATTGCGAACAGAAGGCGATTTTGGGTTCCAGACCGAACCTGCGCACGTGACGGGCCGCACCAATTGTTGTTTCGGCCAATTCTTCCGGCGATGGCAACTGTCTGACATGCGTATCCGCAATGAACAGGGGGCCATCTTCCAAAATCATCAACGACAGCGCGCCATGAGGACGCAGATCGCCATCGTCCAGCACCTGTTCGACATAGTTAAGATGCCAGCGATATTCACCGAATGTCCCGCAGATCATACTATCGGCTTCTCCACGATGTACCATGATCGCAGCGATGGCGGTGTTGTTGGTGCGCATGATGGCCTTGGCCAGATCGGGGGTGACGCCTCTGCGTTGCATGATCTGGTGGTACGAGTTCCAATAATCGTAGTAACGCGGATCGTTCTCGGGGTTCACGATCTGGAAATCCTGTCCCGGCCGAACCGTTAGCCCTAGTCGTTCACAGCGTGCATCGATAACATCGGGTCGCCCGATCAGGATCGGTGTTTCAGTAGTTTCTTCAAGGATCGCCTGCGCTGCGCGCAATACACGCTCATCCTCGCCTTCGGCATAAACGATCCTTCGCGAGGCCGCGGCGGCAGCTTCAAACACGGGCCGCATTAGAAGAGCGGATTTGAACACGGTCTGGTTCAGCCGCTCTTTATAGGCTTCCAAATCTTCTATGGGCCGTTTCGCGACACCGCTTTTCATAGCGGCCTGCGCAACCGATGAGGAAACCACCCCTACAAGGCGCGGGTCAAAGGGTTTGGGGATTAGATAATCAGGACCAAAGGTCAATTGCTCGCCTTTATAAGCTGCAGCCGCCTCGGCGCTGGTCGTCGCGCGCGCCATGTCTGCAATACCGTCGACGCAGGCAATCTGCATCTCATCATTGATCTCGGTCGCGCCAACATCCAACGCCCCCCGAAAGATAAACGGAAAGCACAGAACGTTGTTTACCTGGTTCGGAAAATCGCTGCGGCCTGTTGCGATGATCGCATCAGGGGCAACCTCGCGCGCGGCTTGGGGCAGGATTTCCGGGGTAGGGTTGGCCAAAGCAAAGATGATCGGGGCCTTGGCCATCTTCTCGACCATCTCGGGTTTCAGAACGTTCGGCCCGCTGAGTCCTAGAAACAGGTCGGCATCTCCGATCACATCATCCAACGTACGCAGATCCGTTTTCTGCGCAAACTGGTCCTTGTGCGGATTCATGTCTTCGGTGCGACCTTCATAGACCAGCCCGTGTATGTCACACAGCCAGATGTTTTCACGTTTGACGCCAAGCTTCACCAACATGCTGAGGCAGGCAATCCCAGCAGCACCGCCACCGGTGGATACGACTTTGATATCCTCGAATTTCTTGCCCGCCACGTGCAGTGCATTCTTTGCTGCGGCGCCAACGACAATGGCGGTTCCGTGCTGATCATCGTGAAAAACGGGAATGTTCATCCGATCCCGGCACAGCTTTTCGACGATAAAACAATCCGGTGCCTTGATGTCTTCAAGGTTGATCGCGCCAAATGTCGGCTCAAGCGCGCAGACGATATCAGCCAGCTTTTCGGGATCGGGTTGGTCGACCTCGATATCAAAGCAATCGATACCTGCGAATTTCTTGAACAGGACGGCCTTGCCTTCCATCACAGGTTTCGACGCCAAAGCTCCAATATTGCCCAACCCCAAAACCGCTGTACCGTTTGAGACAACAGCCACAAGGTTCCCGCGGGCAGTATATTTCTCGGCATTCGCCGCATCGCTTTTGATTTCAAGGCTGGCCTCGGCGACACCCGGGGAATAGGCCCGCGCAAGATCACGACCGTTTGCCATCGGTTTGGTGGCCTTGATTTCAAGCTTTCCGGGTTTTGGATGAGCGTGATAATCAAGCGCGGCCTGTCGCAGGTTCGGTGTGTCAGACATGGGCAATTCAACTCCGTTCCAAAATTTGTTTGATGGTTAAGCTATTTTTTGTGGCTTGGCTATGTAATGACAGTTCACAGTCGATCTTTGCCTTCATGCAGACCAAGATAAACCCTTTGAGGTATTATTTTTCCTTAACAAAGCTTCAACAGATTCGCACAGTCACGAGCCGTGAACGGACTATAGTTCAGTCGAGTACGGGCAATGAATGTCATCACTTTGCGCCTTTGACACTGAGTTGCCAATTAATTGGAGCCAAATCGTGCCCGATTGACGCATTTTTCGGTTGGCGTTTTTGCATCGGTTCTGATCGGATGGCCAAAACCCCGTTCCGAAGAGACACAGAATGAACAGCAATCCCAGCCAGACCCAGACGCGCGCTGAAATCCGACTTCCGACGCAAGAGCTGCGCAACGATATTCCATTTTATACCAAGGTTCTGGGCATGCGGATGGACATGATCTATCCAGCAGATGATCCCCGCACTGCAGTCTTTTCAGGCCATGGTCTGCGATTGCGGGTCGAGAAAGACGCGCCCGAGGCAGCGGGCACTTTGCGCATTCTGACCTCAAACCCAGATGAGTTTGCAGATGGACAGCGCAGTCTGGTAGCCCCAAACGGTACCCGGATCGAGATTGACGAATTGGACCCACCGTTGGTCATGCCTGACACAGTGCATTCTTACGTGGTGCGCAGGCTCAAGGATCAAGCGCCGTGGATCATTGGGCGGGCGGGCATGCATTATCGCGACCTTGTGCCGGATCGGTTGGGCGGGTCGATCATCGCCAGCCATATCCGTATCCCTGACGGCGGTCCGGTACCGGATATGGTGCATTTTCACAAAGTAGGGTTTCAGCTCATCTTCTGCATTCATGGCTGGGTCGATGTGGTTTACGAGGATCAGGGCGACAAGATGCGCCTGACGGCAGGCGATTGCTTTATCCAGCCACCCGAAATACGCCACCGCGTGCTGGAAGCGTCGGATAATGTGCAAGTGATTGAGATTGGTGTGCCAGCCGAGCATGTCACCGAGATCGATCATGAGATGGAATTGCCGACGCCCCATTTTCGGCCGGATCGAGAATGGCAGGGTCAGCGGTTCGTTTACAATCAGGCAAATGATGCCGGCTGGGTGCCATTCCGTTTGCCCGGTTACATCTGCCGCGACACGACGATTGCCGAGAATACCAAAGGCGTGGCGGGCGTTCAGGTCGTGCGTCGTGGCGAGGGGAGCCCGCAATGGGCCAGCCACGATACCGACATACACTTTACCTTTGTGATGAATGGTGAGGTGACGCTTGAAGGTGAAGGGCGTGAGCCTTATCGGCTGGAGCAGGGAGATGCTTTCGTTATCCCGCCGGGGATGCGAACCCGGCTGTCGGATCCCTCAGAGGACATTGAGCTGCTGGAAGTGACTTTGCCAGGGACCTTCAACACAACGCTGGGTTAGGGCAAAGAAGACGCGGATAAAGGCGCTGGGGGGCTTCAAATCCTCCGGTGCTTTCCATTAGGGTATGATATTCTGACCAGATGATCAAAAATTGGGATTCGCCATGTCTTTGAAAGATGCAGCTTTGGCCGTTCGGGAAAACGCCCACGCGCCGTATTCAAATTTCAAGGTTGGGGCGGCTATCCGGTCTGGTTCGGGTGTGGTCTATCGCGGCTGCAACGTTGAGAACGTAGCTTACCCCGAGGGCACCTGTGCCGAAGCTGGCGCGATTGCAACAATGGTTGCTGCCGGTGAAACGGAACTGACCGAGGTCTATGTGGTTGCCAGCAGCCCGCAGCCTGTACCGCCATGTGGCGGGTGCCGACAAAAACTGGCCGAGTTCGGCAAGGGCGATGTGGTCGTCACCATGGCAACGGTTGATGGAGTTGAAACCAAGACCACAATCGCCGACCTGTTGCCCGGTGCATTCGACGCTTCACATATAGAGGATGTCTAACCGCATGGATGCGCGCTCGATCATCGCCAAGCTTCGCCGCCAAGAGGTGCCGACTGGTGTCGAACTGCATTGGTTTGCTCAAGGCCTCGCCGATGGCGGCGTTAGTGACGCACAGGCCGGTGCCTTCGCGATGGCTGTTTGCATGGGCGAATTGGGAGCCCAAGGGCGGGCAGATCTGACCGTTGCCATGCGCGACAGCGGCGAGGTGCTGACTTGGGATCTGGACGGGCCTGTGGTCGACAAACACTCGACCGGCGGCGTGGGCGATTGCGTCAGCCTGTTGCTGGCCCCTGCCTTGGCCGAGTGCGGCGCTTACGTGCCAATGATCTCGGGGCGCGGCCTTGGTCACACCGGCGGCACGCTGGACAAGCTGGAGGCTATACCGGGTGTGACCACTCAGATCGGGCAGGCGCGGCTTACTCAAGTGCTGAAAGACACAGGGGCGGCCATTGTCGGGGCGACCGGTCAGATAGCACCAGCGGACAAGCGTCTGTATGCAGTGCGCGATGTGACGGCGACGGTGGAAAGCCTCGATCTGATTACGGCATCGATCCTGTCCAAGAAGCTGGCGGCCAGCCCGGATGCGCTGGTGCTGGACGTCAAAGTGGGCAGCGGTGCGTTCATGAAAACTCTCGATGATGCGCGCAACTTGGCGCAGGCCCTGACCGAAACAGCAAACGCCGCTGGCTGCAGGACATCCGCCGTTATCACCGATATGAACCAACCCCTTGCGTCGGCGCTGGGCAATGCGCTGGAAGTGGCCGAGGTGATGAAAGCGCTGACCAGCGGGCAGGGGTCACGGCTGGCAGAGATTTCTGCCGAGTTGGGTGGTGTTCTGATGGCGGATGCTGGAATGTGTGCAACCGCAGATGAAGGTCAAGCCACGATCACCGAGGTCATCCGCGATGGCCGCGCCGCCGAACGGTTCGGACGCATGATGGCCGCTGTCGGTGGCCCGGTCCATTTCGTTGACACTTGGGCGCGCTTTTTGCCCGAGGCCAATGTCATTCAAGAGGTGCACGCCCCCCGAGATGGATATGTCTCTGCCATTAATGGCGAAGCGCTGGGCCTAACGGTCGTGGCGCTGGGCGGTGGGCGTCAGGTCGAAAGCGATGAGATTGATCCGGCGGTCGGTTTGTCGGGCATTCTGCGGCTCGGCGACAAGGTGGCCAAAGGTGTCCCGCTGGCGGTTGTCCATGCGGGCCGCGAAGATGCAGCGCAGCAGGCTGCGGCGGCGGTTTTGAGCGCAATTACCCTAAGCGATACACCGGTCACCCAACCGCCGCAGGTTCACGAAAGGATCAGCGCATGAGCCGCGCTTTCCTTGTAGTGATGGACTCGGTCGGTATCGGCGGCGCACCGGATGCGGATCAGTTCTTCAACGGGACAAAGCCCGATACGGGTGCGAATACAGTAGCCCATATTGCGCAGGCCTGTTCCGAGGGGCGCGCGGAAGAAGGGCGAGCCGGTCCATTGCACCTGCCCAATCTGGATGCCTTGGGGCTGGGTGCAGCGACCCGTTTGGCTTCGGGCGCGCCGACGCCGGGGCTAGAGGCTGTGCCCACTGGATTGTGGGGCTGTGCGCATGAACAATCACCGGGCAAGGATACTCCTTCGGGCCATTGGGAATTGGCGGGCTTGCCGGTGCCCTGGGATTGGCATTATTTCCCGGACTCCCAACCAGCGTTTCCCGAAAGCCTTGGTAGAGCCGCTGCCGAAGCAGCGGGAACCGAAGGCATCTTAGGCAATTGCCACGCCTCAGGCACGGCAATTATTGCTGAACTTGGGGCCGAGCATATGCAGAGCGGCTGGCCGATCTGCTATACTTCGGCAGACAGCGTGTTCCAGATTGCCGCGCACGAAGACAGCTTTGGGCTCGATCGCTTGCTGGATATGTGCCGCACCCTTGCGCCCCACCTGCACGAGATGAAAGTGGGCCGCGTTATCGCCCGGCCGTTTGTCGGGACGCCCGAAACTGGATTTACCCGGACAACCAACCGCAAGGATTTTGCCATCGTTCCCCCGGCCCCCGTGCTGACGAATTGGGCGCAGGATGACGGTCGCCGTGTGCATGCGGTGGGAAAAATTGGCGATATCTTCTCGATGCAAGGGATCGACACGCTGCGAAAGGGCTCGGATGCAGAGTTGATGCGCCACCTGTCGCAACTCGTAGATGAGGCGGAAGAGGGCAGCCTGACCTTTGCCAACTTTGTTGAGTTCGACAGCCTCTATGGTCATCGTCGTGACATTAGCGGCTATGCCCGTGCGCTGGAATGGTTCGACCGTGAGATTGGGGTGACCCTGCAAAAGCTTCGCCCCGATGATCTGTTGCTTCTAACCGCAGACCATGGCAACGACCCGAGTTGGAGCGGCACTGATCACACACGTGAACAAGTTCCAGTGCTGATCGCAGGGCAAGGAACGGGCGAGATTGGTTCGGTGAACTTTGCCGACATCGCGGCCAGCGTTGCACACCATCTGAACATACCGGCACAAGGGCCGGGAAGGAACTTTCTATGACTGTCGCCGACCTACCGAAGATCGAGTTGCATTTGCACCATGAAGGGGCTGCACCGCCCGACTTCATTCGGCAGCTTGCCCATGAAAAGCGCGTGGACCTGAGCGGGATATTCAAGCCCGATGGCTCATATGACTTTCGCGACTTTGCCCACTTCCTCAGTGTGTATGAGGCTGCCTCAGAGGTATTGAAATCACCCGAGGATTTTCGCCGCCTGACGTTGGCAATTCTGGAAGAAAGCGCTGCGAATGGAGTGGTTTATTCGGAAACCTTCCTAAGCCCGGATTTCTGCGGTGGCGGCGATTTGCATGCCTGGAAGGATTACCTGACCGCCATTCAGGACGCCGCGGATGAGGCCGAGCGCAAATTCGGGATTACACTTCGCGGGGTCGTAACTTGTGTCCGCCATTTCGGGCCCGAGCAATCCAAGCGCAGTGCCTATTGCGCGGCGGAAACCGCGGGGAACTGGATCACTGGTTTTGGCATGGGCGGCAACGAATCCATTGGCACGCAAGGCGATTTCAAATGGGCCTTTGATTGCGCGCGTGAGGCAGGTTTGAAACTGACGACCCATGCGGGAGAGTTTGGCGGCCCCGAAAGCGTGCGCGATGCCATCCGCGATCTGGGCGTTGAGCGCATCGGTCACGGCGTTCGTTCCATTGAAGACCCCGACCTAGTGCTCGAACTTGTCGACCGGGACATCACACTTGAGGTCTGTCCGGGCTCGAATGTGGTGCTGGGCCTGTTTCCCGATTTCGCAGCCCATCCAATCTCGAAGTTGCGCGATGCGGGTGTGAAGGTCACGGTATCCACCGACGACCCGCCGTTTTTCCATACCACCATGCGGCGCGAATATGAGATGTTAGGCGAAGCATTTGGCTGGCAAGCCGAAGACTTTGCAGCCCTCAATGAAACGGCCCTGAACGCGGCTTTTTGCGATGAAGAGACCCGCGCAAGCGTCAAGAAAAGACTGGAGATATCATGAGCGATCACCTGACCGTCGTCGACCACCCGCTGGTGCAGCACAAACTGACGCTCATGCGAGACAAGGGAACCTCGACCGCCGTGTTCCGGCAACTGCTGCGCGAGATTACGCTGCTGCTGGCCTATGAGGTCACCCGCGAGATGCCGCTGACCACGCGCCACATCGAAACCCCGATGGAAGAGATGGACGCGCCGATTCTGGCGGGCAAGAAACTGGCGCTGGTCTCTATCCTGCGGGCCGGGAACGGGATGCTGGACGGGGTTCTGGAACTGATCCCTTCGGCACGTGTTGGATTTGTCGGGCTTTATCGGGACGAAGAAACGCTGAAGCCGGTCCAGTACTATTTCAAGGCCCCCGAAGGGCTGAAAGACCGCTTGGTCATTGCCGTTGATCCAATGCTGGCAACCGGCAACAGCTCGGCTGCGGCCATTGATCTGCTGAAAGAGCAGGGGGCGAGCGATATTCGTTTTCTCTGCCTTCTGGCCGCCCCGGAAGGGGTCGCGCGCATGAAAGAGGCGCATCCGGATGTGAAAATAGTCACGGCGGCATTGGATCGCGAGTTGAACTCAAAGGGCTACATCATGCCAGGTCTCGGTGATGCCGGGGATCGGATGTTTGGCACCAAATAGGCGCTATTGTCCGCAGATATTCTGCAGCCGGACCCAATCGCGGTCCGGTAATACCTGCTCTAGCGTGCGCCCTGCCATCGGGTCGGCTTCGATCAATCCCAGAACAGACTCGCCCGTGATATCAAGCGCATAAGCGTAAGGTGTCGAGGGCAGCGCCGCCTGCGCAAAGATCGCCAACAGGACGTCATCGCTTAGTTCTGGCGGTCGGGTGGCCAGGACCAGTTCGGTATAGGTATCCACGATCTCGAGCGTCAATTCCCCGGTGGTCAACAATCGAAAGGCGGCACTTGGGCCTGTCCGATCCAACAAATCGTCCAACGGTGCCTGCTGCGTTGCGCGTGCGCGCGCAGCGATCACATATCCTGCTGCAACGGCAGGATCTTCGTAATCCTCGACCAAGGCGCGATTCAACAAGACGGTTCCACCCGGCAGGCTCAGGCTGTCTGGCAGTCCGGCCGGTAGGATCACGATTTGCCGAACACCTGTGCGGCGCGCGAGCCGATCCAATGACTCCTGCGCGTCAGGTGATGAACAAGCCTTGCCTGAGACCCGCTCGATCCGCTGGAGTATTGCATCGCCAATCTCTTGTCGCTTGACCTCTGGCACCACAGAAACAACGTGGCGCTGCAATGCGCTGGGCAGCCAGAGCAAAAGAACCGCCAAAACCGCAAGTACGACCCCTGCAACGCTGAGCCAGCGCAGGCGACCCGGATGCGGTCTGGCGCGTTCGATCGCGCGCTGCAGCCGGTCAATCGCTTCGATCATCGTGGTCTCAGATTCCGCAAGCTCCAGCGTTTCGCCTGGATCACCGTCCGGATTGAACACAGCTGGGTAGGATCCGGGGTTTTGCCTCTCTAACGCCGCCAGCGACCAGTGGGTAAGCGCGCTATCGTTGAAATCCGAGATAGTCAGCGTAGCTTCACCAATTGAAACCACAACCTCGCGCCGCTGCTCATCGGGCGAAGGGCGCCACAGACCGGTGGCCTCAATCCGCTGGTACTGTTTCAGTGCGGTCATCGGGTAATGCTGCTCGAATATTATTTTGTCCCAAGCTTAGCATGGCGAAAAGCTGCGGCGCAAACCTGTTGCGCTTGGATTATGAATTGTGCTGAGTGGGCCGGGCCAAGAGTATCTCGGCGCGTGTATTTCGAAGGCAGAGGCGCGAATGCAGTCACAACCACAAACCCAGTCGGTGATGGCGTCTTTGCTGATGGTGGCGTCGATGGCCATTATCGGGGTCATCGACAATTTTGTGATCCGCGTGGCAGAAAGCATCGGGCTCTGGCAGTTTCACCTGAGTCGCTCTTTGCTGATGCTGCCACTGATCGTGGTACTTTCGATTTTGGGCCTTGGGACGCTCGGGCCGCAACGGTATGGCATCGTGGCCGTGCGCAGCGTTCTGATCACTCTGGCGATGCTTTTCTATTTCAGTGCGTTGGCATTGATGCCGATTGCGCAGGCGCTGGCAGGATTGTTTACATCGCCGATCTTTGTGCTGCTGATCTCGGCCCTATTACTGAAACAACGCATCGGGCCTTGGCGGATTACTGCTGTCATTCTGGGCTTTTCGGGAATTCTCTGTGTTCTCCAACCAGACCCGACAGCGTTTGACCTCAAGACACTACTGCCGGTCGCTGGCGGTTTCTTCTATGCGCTCAGCGCGGTGGTAACCCGCACACACTGCGCCAATGAAAGCACCGTTGCGCTGCTGGCGGCGATGGTTGTCACGCTGGGGATTGCAGGGGCGATTGGATTGATCTGGTTGGCCCTCTTCCCGATTGGCGCACCAGACGGGCCCGATGGTTTCGCAATGCGCGGTTTGGTCTGGCCGATGCAAGAAGCGTTGCCTTGGGTTGCGGTACAGGCGGTGGGCTCGACGATCGCCGTATTCATGCTGATCAAGGCGTATCAATTGGGTGAGCCATCTTACGTCGCCGTCTTCGAATACTCGGTCATGATCTTTGGGCCACTCTTTGCTTGGATCGTATTTGCGCAGACCTTGGGGCCGATGCAGATCATCGGAATAGGCATGATCGCATCGGCCGGAGCGCTTTTGGGTTGGCGTGAAAGCCGAGTGAGCCGGGTGCCGCATACCGCAGAATGATCTCGGCGTAGATTCGTAGCCTTATTCCGATCATTCGGTGCATTATCGTTTCCGGTTTGTGGCAAAAGCGCCGAATAAATATAGCTTTGTTTGCCGATATTCGCTGTTTTGAAGCGAAATAGGGCGAAATTGGCCCTAAATGTGGCAGAACTAAGTCTTCCTGAGGCACAACATTAAGACCTTCTGAGTTGTTTGAAGGTGCCAACAGGGGGAAGGCACGTGTTAGAGTTAGTGAGTGTTTCGGGGTATTCGAAACGTGACGTCGAAGGCCCGCAGGGCTTTGCAGGAATGACTGCGTCAGCGCGGCGTGGGGGATTGCTGCACGGTACAAAAGTATCCACAACAGGGGGCTGGAAGCGGGTCGAAAGACTGGTTGCAGGTGATCTGGTGCGAACACTGGATCACGGGTTCCAAGAATTAAGGCGCGTATGTGTGGACCGAATCGTGGTGCCGGGAGACGAACGCAGGTCCGAGCATCTGCCGGTTTTGGTTCCGTCTCGTGCAGCATATAACGCGCGTCCTGTCTGGCTAATGCCAGAACAGGGGATGGCGTTGGACCAAGGCAAACTGGGTGTTGGCATCGAGGGGACATCTATCATCCCCGCGCGAATGCTAAGCGGGATAGGGCGTCTGGAATCCAGCACACCCGCGCAATCATTCGATGTCACGTCTTTGTTCTTTGACGAGGATGAACTGGTCTTCATCGAAGGCGGCTTTCAAACATATTGCCCATCTGGCCGAATGAATGTCGGGTCCAGCCGGAATTCAGAATTATATCAAGTCGCAGATGCCGAACACGCCGATCTGCTGATCGAGGCTGTTGCCACCAAAGGGGATATCTCGGCTTTGGCCAATCCGTTGGCCGCCTTGCCTGCGCCAATTCCGCAAGAGCCGATCTTTCCAATCCGACCTGCGATAGGGGTGCGTCGACCGGGGCGTCCGGGGCGGCCTACCATGCCTGCGTTGTTTTTGCGGCCGGAATGGCAGTTACACTAACAATCTAAATAGCAGACGCAGGCGCATGAATTCATGCGCCTGCTTTGTTCTGTTCAGGCGGCCTGTGCTTCGGGATTGAAGCGGCCATAGAAACTCTGACCCTTTTCAGCCATCTCACGCAGCAGTGGCGGGCAGGTGAAGCGCTCGCCATAGGCCTCGGTCAGTTGGTCGCAACGTTCGGCGGCGTAGGGCGTGCCGATGATATCCAGCCAGCTGAGCGGGCCACCGGACCAAGGGGCAAAACCCCAACCTAGGATTGCACCCACATCGCCTTCGCGGATGTCTTCCAGAACACCTTCTTCCAACGCACGAACTGCTTCCAGGACTTGTGCGAACATCAGACGTTCCTGCACTTCGATCAGATCCGGCTGGTCTTTGGCGTGCGGGTATTTATCCTGCAAGCCTTTCCAGTATTCGGTGCGCTTGCCCTTGTCGTCATAGTCAAAGAACCCGGCATTGGCCTTGCGGCCCAGACGGCCCTCGGCTTCCATCCAGAAGATCAGGTCATCTGCAGGGCTTTCAGGATAGGCATCACCCATCGCAGCCTTGGTGGCGCGGGCAATCTTGGCCCCCAGATCAATCGAAGTCTCGTCGTTCAATTGGATCGGACCCACCGGGAAGCCCAACTGGCGCGCGGCATTGTCGATCAGCACGGGGCTGACGCCTTCGGTGATCATCCGCAAACCTTCATTGATGTATGGGATGATGCAGCGGTTGGCGTAGAAGAAGCGCGCGTCGTTCACTACAATCGGCGTCTTCTTGATCTGGCGCACATAGTCCAGAGCCTTGGCCACCGCACGATCTCCGGTTTCCTTGCCCTTGATGATTTCGACCAGGAACATTTTCTCAACTGGTGAGAAGAAGTGGATGCCGATGAACTGCTCGGGCCGTACACTTGCCATAGCCAGATCGGAAATCGGCAGGGTCGAGGTGTTCGAGGCAAAGATGCAATCCTCTGGGATGATCGCCTCGACCCGTCTGGTCATCTCGGCCTTCACACCCGGGTCTTCGAATACCGCTTCGATGATCAGATCGCAGCCTTTGAGGTGATCCAGATCGGGGGTCGCCGTGATCTCGCCCAGCATGGCCTCTTTCTTCTCGGCCGTGACCTTGCCGCGTTTGATGCCTTTTTCCAGATAGGCCTCGGAATAGGCTTTGCCCTTGTCAGCTGCCTCTTGATCACGGTCGATCAGCACAACTTCCATCCCGGCCTGAGCCGAGACCAGAGCGATACCAGCCCCCATCATACCTGCGCCCAGAACGCCGACCTTCTTGACCCGCTGATCGGGCACATCCTTGGGCCGCACCGCGCCTTTTTCCAACGCTTCCTTGTTCAGGAACAGCGACCGGATCATGGCTGACGAGGACGGGTTCATCAGAACATTGGTGAACCAGCGTGCCTCGATCTTCAGCGAAGTGTCGAAATCGACAAGAGCACCTTCGTAGATTGAGCTCAGCAAAGCCTTGGCTGCAGGGAAGGCACCCTGGGTCTTGCCGTTCACCATCGCGCTGGCACCGACGAATGTCATGAACCCTGCGGGGTGATACGGCGCGCCGCCGGGCATTTTATAACCCTTGGCGTCCCACGGTTTAACAAGATCAGCATCCTTGGCATTTAGAACCCAGTCCTTGGCCGCAGCAACCGGATCATCCGCAATGTCGTCGATCAGCTGCGCGCCTTTGGCTTTTTTCGGGTCCATCATCTTGCCTTCCAGCAACACCGGAGCCGCCGCCATTGCACCAACCATACGGCTGTAGCGCATGGTGCCTCCGCCGCCGGG
This sequence comes from Ruegeria sp. CE9, assembly GCF_056537425.1. NCBI lineage: Bacteria > Pseudomonadati > Pseudomonadota > Alphaproteobacteria > Rhodobacterales > Roseobacteraceae > Ruegeria > Ruegeria sp. CE9. Next base: position 18,325 of record NZ_JBQFRO010000001.1, read on the forward strand.
GAAAATGCCCAGCAGAATCTCGGGCAGGCCGATCTTGGCCTTGGCGTTCGAGGTCATCACACGGTGATGGCAGGCCAATGCAAGCTCGGTCCCGATCCCGGCGCAGGTGCCGTTGATGGCGCAGGCCACTGGCTTGCCGCCTTTCTTGGACTTGGGGTCCATGCCTGCCAGTTCCAGCCGGCGCAGGATGTTGTGGCCGGTCATGACGAAATCGAACAGTGCCTGCGCGGGTTGGTCGCCAGCTTCCTGACGGATCGTTGCAAGTGTGCTCAGATCCATGCCGCCCGCGAATGAGCCTTCCTTGCCGCTGGTGATGACGATGCCCTTGATCTCGTCATCCGCAAGCGCTTGGTCGATCAATTCGCCAACCAGAGTCAGCGCTTCGCGCGACAAAACGTTCATGGATTTGCCCGGAACGTCCCATGTGATGAAGGCAACGCCGTCTGCGTCTTTGCTCAGCGTGAAATCAGTCATTGTCGTCTCCAATCTGGTCAGCCGTCAGCGGGCTGCCATCTTTGCGGGTAAAGCGAAAGTCGTTGCCCTCAAACTTCACCATCATGTCTATGTCGCTGTAATAGCCGGTCTCGGTCGGGGTCCGTGTGCCCACCACTAGAAAGGTCGCGGGCGCATCGGTCTTGTTCACAAGGTGGTGGCCGTTGGCTTCTCCTGCGGGCCAAGCCGCACAGTCACCGGGTAGCATTTCATGCTCGCCATCATCATCGATCAGCACGCATTTACCGCTTAGCATGATCGCAAACTCGTCCTGCTCCATGTGGTAGTGGCGCAGCGAGGACAGGCCATTGGGTTCCAGCCGCACGATATTGACGCCGAACTGGGTCAAACCATTCGGATCACCGAGACGCTGCACATAGCGTTCATCGCATGCGCGCGCCAGTTTTCCAGGATAGCCCGACCCGTTCTGAAAGGGTAGTTTGGACAGATCAATCTTGGGCATCAGACACGCTCGATAATAGTTGCCGCACCCATGCCGGATGCGATGCAGAGTGTGGCCAGACCGGTTTCCTTGTCCTGGCGCTCCAGCTCATCCAGCAGCGTACCGATGATCATCGCACCGGTTGCACCCAGCGGGTGACCCATCGCGATTGAGCCGCCGTTGACGTTGACCAGAGCCGGATCAACATCAAACGCCTGCTGGAACCGCAACACGACCGAGGCGAAGGCTTCGTTAACTTCAAACAGGTCCAGATCGCCAATCTTCATGCCATTGTCGGCCAGAATCTTTTCGGTCACCGGAACCGGACCTGTCAGCATGATGGTCGGGTCGGTGCCGATTTTTGCGGTCGCCTTGATGCGCGCGCGCGGCTTCAGGCCATATTTCTCGCCGAACTCCTTGTTGCCGATCAGCACAGCCGCCGCACCGTCCACAATGCCCGAGCTGTTGCCTGCGTGGTGGATGTGGTTGATCCGTTCAAGATGCGGGTATTTGATCATCGCGACCTTGTCGAATCCCGGCATCTGCTCACCCATCATTGCGAAAGACGGGTTCAGCGCGCCAAGGGACTGCATGTCCGTGCCGGGGCGCATGTACTCGTCGCGATCCAGAATGGTCAGACCGTTTTGATCTTTGATGGTGATCACCGACTTTTCAAACCGGTTGTCTTCCCAGGCCGCAGCAGCGCGTTTCTGAGACTCAACGGCAAGCGCATCAGCATCATCGCGGCTGAACCCATATTCGGTTGCGATAATGTCGGCCGAGATACCTTGCGGCACAAAATAGGTTTCCATCGCCAAAGACGGGTCAACGGCGATCGCCGCACCATCGCTGCCCATGGCCACACGGCCCATCATCTCGACACCGCCTGCGACATAGGCTTCACCCGCGCCGCCTTTGACCTGGTTTGCCGCCAAATTCACGGCCTCCATGCCCGAGGCGCAGAATCGGTTGATCGCCAGACCGGGGATCGATTCATCCAGATCCGAAGCAAGTACTGCCGAACGCGCAAGACAACCACCTTGCTCCATCACCTGCGTGACATTGCCCCAGATCACATCCTCAACGGCGTGGCCTTCCAGATTGTTGCGCTCTTTCATTGCGTTCAGAGTCAGGGCCGACAGACGCACCGAGGTTACCTCGTGCAGGCTGCCATCCTTGCGGCCCTTGCCGCGCGGAGTACGCAGGGCGTCATAGATATAGGCTTCGGTCATGGGGTCTTCTCCTTAAGCTCGATCCGACGGGTTGCCGGGCATCAGGTCGTAGGGGTGTTTCCAACCAGGCTGTTCGCTAAGGCGTGTCAACCAGGCGTCAATGTTGGGCCAGTCAGCACGATCAAAGCCGAATGGTTCGGGGTAATAAAGGTAGCCACAGCAGCTGATATCGGCATTGGTTACGCCGTCGCCGACGATCCAGTTACGGCCTTCAAGATGGCTGTTAAGTGTCTGATAAGCAGCCTTGAGGCGACCCTGATTGAACGCGATGACATCTGGGTTGCGGTGCTTTTCGGGCAAGAAGTTGATCAGGAAACGGGTCAGACCGGCCATCGAGCTAAGCTTGTGGTTGTCCCACAGAACCCATCTGAAAATCTCGTAGTTTTCGTCACGATCTTTGCCGCCGAATTTTCCGGATTTTTCGGTCACATAAGCCTGAATCGCGCCGGACTGACTGGTGCGAAAATCACCGTCCACCATCACGGGGGCTTCACCCATCTCATTCACTTCTGCGCGAAATTCAGGGGTGCGCGTCACACCCCCGAAGAAATCAACAAAGACCGGCTCCCAGTCCAGACCGGACATTTCCAACGCAAGCGCGGCTTTGTAGCTGTTTCCGCTTTCACCAAAGCAATGCAGTTGAATGGTCATGAACGCGCCCCTCCCAAGGCATAAAGATATGTTTTCTGTGCTACCTTCAGTGGCCAGCACGAAGTTTTAACGTTTTCGAGCTTCCAGCTCTGAATTAAATATGCGCAGCCTATGCGTCAGGTTTTCGTGATCGATCACGCTGTTGAAGTTCTCAAAAAGGAACGACAAGGCCTCACCTTCATCCAATCCCGCCTCTCGTGCGAAACCGCGGAGCTTACGATAGCCGTCCTCAGTCATCGCGACCGGAAATCGGCGGGTCAGGCGAAAGCGTTTTGGCATCTTGTCTCCTCCGTTGGTGGGCTCGGGTTGCTTTAACCGAGCCCACACTGAGATCAGAAGTCCGCCGCGTCCAGTGCCATTACCGTGTCTGCTCCGGTCTGGATGCGGGCCAGATGCATGGCTGTCGCGGGCAGGCGGCGGGCCATATAGAAGCGACCGGTATTGATCTTGGTCTCGTAGAAGTCTTTGTCCGAGGCACCGCCGTCCAGCGCGTCCTGAGCGGCCTTTGCCATCTGCGCCCACATCAGGCCCAGGCAGACATGGCCGAACATGTGCATGAAGTCGTATGACCCGGACAGAGCGTTGTTTGGATTCTTCATACCTTCCTGCATGAAATACATGCCGGCGGCCTGCAGGTCCTTGGAAGCGGCCTTCAGTGGTTCGATGAAGGCTTTATCATAAGCTTCGTCCTTGCCACCGTTCTCCTTGCAGAAGCTTTTGACCATCTCGAAGAAGGCCATGACATGCTTGCCGCCGTCCTGGGCCAGCTTCCGACCCACGAGGTCCAGCGCCTGAACGCCGTTCGCGCCTTCGTAGATCATCGCGATGCGGGCGTCGCGGGTGTATTGCGACATGCCCCATTCTTCAATGTAGCCATGGCCGCCATAGACTTGCTGCGCCTGAACAGTCATGTCGTAGCCTTCGTCAGTCAGGAAGCCTTTGATGACTGGCGTCAGCAGTGAGATCAGCCCGTCCGCGTCTTTGTCTCCCGAGCGGTGCGCCTTGTCGATCATGGTCGCGCCCCACAGGATGAACGCACGCGCACCCTCGGTGAAGCTTTTCTGATCCATCAGGTTGCGGCGAATGTCGGGGTGTACGATCAGCGGATCGGCAGGGCCGTCCGGGTTTTTTACGCCTGTTACATCGCGGCCTTGCAGGCGATCTTTTGCGTATTCCAAGGCGTTTTGATAGGCCGCTTCGGCCTGAGACAGGCCTTGCATGCCCACACCTAGACGCGCTTCGTTCATCATGGTGAACATGGCGCGCATACCTTTGTGCTCTTCGCCCAGCAGCCAGCCGGTTGCCTCGTCATAATTCATGACGCAGGTCGAGTTGCCGTGGATGCCCATCTTCTCTTCGATTTTGCCGACCGAAACACCGTTACGCTCGCCCAGCGAACCGTCTTCGTTCACGATGAATTTGGGCACGATGAATAGCGATACGCCCTTGATACCCTCGGGGCCGCCAGGGATTTTGGCCAGCACCAAATGGATGATGTTGTCGGCCATGTCGTGATCGCCAGCCGAGATAAAGATCTTCTGACCGGAAATCTTGTAGCTGCCGTCGCCCTGCGGTTCGGCTTTGGTACGCATAAGCCCCAGATCGGTGCCGCAATGTGGTTCCGTCAGGTTCATGGTACCGGTCCATTCACAGCTGACCATATTGGGCAGGTACTTGTTCTTCTGCTCGTCGGTACCGTGCGCCAGAATGGCTGAAGCTGCGCCGTGGGTCAGGCCCTGATACATCACAAACGCCTGGTTCGCGCCCGAGAACATCTCACCCACCGCTGTGCCCATCACGTAGGGCATGTTCTGGCCGCCATACTCTTCCGGCATGTCGAGACCTGTCCAGCCACCTTCCTTCATCTGCTCGAAGGCGTCTTTGAAGCCAGTAGGGGTGTACACAATCCCGTTTTCCAACCGGCACCCTTCGGTGTCGCCGACCACGTTCAGCGGGTGCAATACGTTCGAGGCAACCTTGCCGGCCTCTTCCAGAACCGCGCCGGTAAATTCGGCTTCCAGCTCGTCATAGCCGGGGATATCCGACTGCGAGACTTTCAGAACGTCGTGCAGGATGAACTGCGTGTCTTTGGTTGGCGCGTTGTAGACGGGCATGTGAAGCTCCCTTAATTCATATGTCCGAAAGGCGGGTTTATTCAGCCGCCTTCTTTTCCTGTTTCATCGAGGCGATAACCTTCTCGCCCCAGCGCAACTGCTCTTTCAACTCGTCGATGGCCTGTGTCAGCTCTTCGCGGCGCGATTCCATGTCAGCAAGGCGCTCGCACGCGATTTCATAGGTGCGGGACATCTGTGTCAGCTGCTGGTCACCCACGTGATACAGGTCCAGAAGCTGGCGGATTTCTTCGAGGCTGAAGCCAAAGCGCTTGCCGCGCAGGATCAGCTTCAGGCGTGCACGATCCCGTTTGGTGAACAGGCGCTTTTGGCCCTCGCGAATTGGAAACAAAAGCTCTTTGGCCTCGTAGAACCGCAATGTGCGGGGCGTGACATCATATGTCTCGCACATTTCGCGGATGGTCAGCAGATCTTCGGTCATGGTTCAAACTCTCATCACTGGCGTCATGCAACCTGAGTTGCGCAGTCGATGAGCGTTTTACAACACACAAGTGACGTTTACGTAATGCGGACGCTGCGTCACAAATAAGTTGACGTAACATCCGGTCGCGTAAACAGGGGTTTCGGCAATTTTGTTGCCGTAAGGGAAGGGGGCTATTTCAGCAATTCGACAGTCTGATCGCGCAATTGCTGCAACGCATCCATCGCCTCATCCAACTGCGCGCGTTGCTGACGTAGCTCTTCCATTTGTCGATCTGCCATCTCGATGAAGGTCGCCATCTGGGCCTGATTGCCTTGATCCTCGTATATCAACAGCCACTGGCGAATCTCTTCCAGAGGAAATCCAAACTTGCGACCCCGCATGATCAGCTTCATCCGGGCGCATTCTCGAGGCCCGTAAAACCGCGACCTGCCTTCGCGGTCAGGCTGCAGCAATTCAATGTATTCATAATAGCGCAAGGTGCGCGGGGTTACATCAAACTCGGCGCACATCTCTTTGAATGACAAACGGGTGTCGGACATTCCGGGTCTCCTCGGCTGCAACCTAGGGCGTCGTCGCGGCAAGCGCAACAGGCAGGCTTGCCCTTGGCACAAACGCGGGCCCATAAAGGGGCAGGTACAAAGACAGGACCCAACCCCATGGTTGATAAGACAGTTTTAGCACGGCAATTCATCGAGGCGATTCCGCATGCGAAAGCTCTGGGGCTGGAACTGACCCAAATCGGAGAAGGTGAGGCTGAAATCTCGATGCCCTACAATGAGCAGCTGATTGGTGACCCCAGAACCGGAGTGATCCATGGCGGCGCGGTTTCGGCGATGCTTGATACCTGCTGTGGTGCTGCGGTGATGAGCCATCCCTCGGCACCCGGCGCCACGGCGACCATCGATCTGCGCATTGATTACATGCGCGCTGCGACGCCGGGGCAAAGCATCCGGACCCGCGCGACCTGCTATCACATCACGCGCAACGTGGCCTTTGTTCGTGCTACGGCGACGGATGATGACAGCGATCGGCCTGTTGCGACCGCCTCGGGCGCATTCACCGTGGAGGGGAGCTGAGATGGCACGACCTCGTCCTGAGCCTATGCAGATTGTCAAACAACGCCGCGATGCCGCTTTGACTGCGTTAGTTGAAGGAGTGCCGTATATTCGGTTCCTCAACATCACGTTCGACCGGCGTGGGGATGAGCTGACTGGGGTTCTGAATTTCGATGAAAAGCTGATCGGCAACCCCTTCCTTCCCGCCATCCACGGAGGCGTGACAGCAGCTTTTCTGGAAGTCACAGCCGTCATCACGCTGAGCTGGGAGCATATGTTTCCAAGAATCGAAAGCGGAGAGATCGGTGCTGAAGATATTTTGACCGACGAGAGTATCCGTTTCCCCAAGACAATCGATTTTACCGTCGATTACCTGCGCTCGGGCTTGCCACGCGACGCATATGCGCGCGCATTCATCAACCGCTCGGGTCGGCGCTATGCCTCGGTCCGGGTTGAGGCCTGGCAAGACAATCACGCCAAACTGTTTGCGCAGGGCACCGGACATTTCCTGATGCCGCAACCTCCGGTCATGGCGTGAGGGTGGAGGACGCCAACGCGCCCATAACGCATCGGCGCGTTCTGAAGATCGCTGTACCGATCGTGTTGTCGAACGCCACCGTGCCGATCCTTGGGGCAGTCGATACCGGAGTCGTTGGCCAGATGGGGCAGGCAGCCCCCATCGGAGCGGTGGGGATGGGTGCGGTGATCCTGTCGGCGATCTATTGGATTTTTGGCTTTCTGCGGATGGGAACTACCGGGCTGGCCGCTCAGGCACGTGGCGCGGGTGATACGGCTGAAACCGGGGCCTTGCTGATGCGAGGATTGCTTTTGGGCGGATCAGCGGGCCTGATCTTTATCGCAACGCAAGTCTGGGTGTTTCTTGGGGCCTTTGCGCTTTCGCCAGCCAGCGCCGAAGTCGAGTCGTTGACTCGCGCCTATTTGGAAATTCGTATCTGGGGTGCTCCGGCCACAATTGCCCTTTATGCGGTGACGGGATGGCTGATTGCCGTCGAACGCACACGCGGTGTGTTCGTTCTGCAAATCTGGATGAACGGGCTGAATATCGTATTGGATCTTTGGTTTGTGCTGGGTCTTGGATGGGGCGTCGAAGGCGTCGCCATCGCGACTCTGATCGCCGAATGGACGGGCCTAGCGTTGGGTCTTTGGCTTTGCAGCGACGCGTTTGGAGGCAAACAATGGCGGGACTGGCCGCGAATTTTTGATCCAACACGTTTGCGTCGGATGATGCAGGTAAACGGGGATATCATGGTACGTTCGGTCCTGCTGACAGGGGCCTTCACTACGTTTCTGTTTGTAGGGTCTGATCTGGGTGACGTGAATTTGGCGGCCAATCAGGTGCTTTTGCAGTTTTTGGAAATCACAGCCTTTGCATTGGATGGTTTCGCATTTTCCGCCGAGGCGCTGGTTGGCGGTGCCGTTGGTGCGCGGGATCGGCAAAAGGTCAGACGCGCGTCGGTGATGGCTTCGCAATGGGGCGTAGGTGGGGCGGTCGGGCTTGGGCTCGTGTTCTATCTGGCCGGTCCAGCGCTGATTGACCTGATGTCAACATCACCCGAGGTGCGCATGACTGCGCGAGAATACTTATTTTGGGCTGCGTTGGCCCCGGTTATCGGGGTCGCAAGCTGGATGTTCGACGGTATTTACATCGGCGCGACCTGGACGCGGGCTATGCGCAACGCGATGATCCAGTCGGTCGCGATCTATGTGGTGGCTCTGTTCTTGCTGGTGCCGAGCATGGGTAATCACGGCCTTTGGGCCGCGCTGATGGTGCTGAACATAACGCGCGGTGTCACGCTGGGCTGGCGCTATCCAAAACTCGAGGCGCAGGTCGTTTAAAGTAAATCCAGCAGGTTTTCCGGCGGGCGCCCGATCGCTGCTTTGTCGCCTGCGATGGCCAAGGGACGTTCGATCAGAATTGGGTGATCGGCCATGGCCTGGATCAGTACCTCATCGGGTGATGTTTTGGTCAGACCCAACTCTTTGAACGTCTTCTCACCCGTCCGCATCATAGCGATCGCCGGAGTACCCAGCTTGGCCAGCAACGAGCGGATTTCAGCAGCCTTAGGCGCATCTTCGAGATATTTGCGAATATCAGGCTGAACGCCGTTTTCCTGCAGCAACGCCAGCCCGGTACGGGATTTGGAGCAGCGTGGATTGTGCCAGTACTCGATCATAACCAGTCCTCTCTTTTGCTGCCCACAGCTTCCGCAACCGAAGCGAAACCATCTCGCGCCAACAATGCGTCCAGACCTGTCGGGATTTCGGCGGCAAGTGAAATGCCGCCATAGACCATCGCCGTGTAGAACTGCACTGCCGAAGCGCCGGCGCAGATTTTGGCATAGGCTTGTTCGGCAGTGCTGACGCCGCCAACCCCGATCAATGGGATGTCTCCGCCGATCAACTGGCTTAGCTGTGCCAGCACTCGGGTTGATTTCTCGAACAATGGCGCTCCGGATAAACCGCCGGCCTGATCCTTGTACGCGCTGTCCAATCCATCGCGGGACAGGGTGGTGTTCGTCGCTATCACTCCGTCCACGCCGGTTTCGCGGGCGACTTCGGCGATGTCCTGCAATTCAGTGTCAGTCAGGTCCGGAGCGATCTTCAGAAAGATCGGGATTGGACGGGGCACGGCATTTCGGGTTTCGATCACACCGTTTAGCAATGCGCGTAACGCCGCTTTGCCTTGCAGGTCACGCAGCTTTTCGGTGTTGGGTGATGAGACATTGACCGTGGCAAAATCCAAATGCGCAGCACAATGGGCGAGCACTTTGGCAAAATCTCCGGGCCGGTCGTCACTGTCTTTGTTTGCGCCAAGGTTCAACCCGATCACCGCGTCCTTGGGGCGATGGGCGAGACGCCCGGCCATGACCTCCATCCCTTCGTTGTTGAACCCGAAGCGGTTGATCGCAGCGCGATCTTCGGTCAGGCGAAACAGGCGCGGCTTTGGATTGCCGGGCTGCGGGCGGGGGGTGACGGCACCGACTTCGATGAACCCAAACCCCGCGCGCGAGAGCGGGCCCAAGGCCTCACCGTTCTTGTCGAACCCTGCAGCGAGGCCAACAGGGTTGGGCAAATCCAGACCCGCGATCTGGGTTTTCAACCGATCCGATGTGACCGGCCCCGGTGTCGGGGCAAGGCCCGCGGTCAGAGCCTTGATCGAAAGCCCATGTGCGGTTTCAGGGTCAAGGCGGTGCAATGCGGCCAGCGCCAGTTTCTCGGTCAGTTTCATCCGAAGGAATCCCCACCTTCTGTTGGCGCGCAGCGGATCAAGCGCGAGGTTTCAACGGCGGCCTGCCGGTGAATGACCGCAGCGCGATAGAGTGGGTCAGTCACCATTTCCAGGAATGCGTTAGCGGTGGGATAGCGGGCAATGAACACTTCATCCCAAGCTTCATCCTGCGGACCGATCAGGGTTGTCTGAAATGTACCGCGCCAGAGAATCGATGCACCGATACGGGCGACTATGGGTGTGGTCTCGGACCCATAGTTTCGATAGGCCTGCGCGCCGGTAAGTCCGGCATCGGCCAATGGGTGATCGAAAGGATACTGAGCCGCTCTACGAAACTTCACCAGATTGAGCATCTCGATCGGATGGTCCCGGTCGAGGGTCTTGAACGCTTCAAACTGGTCACGCTCGGGATCGACGTAGCTGGTCATTTCATCTCCGCCGGGAACAGGTGGACCGTCCCATCAAAGGGCAGATCCTGAGACCAGAGCACGTCAGACATGCGAATCTGCCGGTAGAGATGAGGGAAGAGCGCACCACCACGCGAGACTTCCCATTTCAGGTCATCTCCCATCGCGTCTGCGTCACAAGCCAGCAAGGTAAGCCCTTCGACACCAGCGAAATGTTTGGCGGCTGTCTCGGCTGCTTGTTCGGCGGTTGAGAAGTGGACGAACCCGTCGCTTACATCAATCGGCGCACCGTTCGTGGCACCGTTTGCCTGCAATTCGGCCCATTCATCGGCCCGGAATATCTTGTAAATCAGCATAACGGTCTGATGCCCCGCGCGGACGATGGAATCAAGCCGGATTTCCCCCTTTGACTCTTTGCGATGCACGGCGCACGATCACCGCAATCAACGATAGGGAGTAATAAGATGTTCACCCGTTTTCTTGCCTCAGCAGCCGTATTGGGCCTGACCGCAGGTATGGCCGCTGCCGAATACAAGCTAACGATTCTGCACACCAATGACATTCACAGCCGGATCGAATCGATAAACAAATACGATTCGACCTGTGACGCTGAAGGAGAGGCGGAAGGTAAATGCTTTGGTGGCGTTGCGCGTCTGAAGACCATTGTGGATGCAAAGCGCGGCGAATTGGCTGATGAAAATGTTCTGCTGCTTGATGCAGGCGATCCATTCCAGGGCTCGCTGTTCTACACCACCTACAAGGGTGCCGCCGAAGCTGAGTTCATGGAAGCCATCGGATATGACGCGATGGCAGTTGGCAACCACGAATTTGATGACGGCCCGGCAGGTCTGGCCGCTTTCATCAACGCGGTCAGTTTCCCCGTGGTGTCGGGCAATCTGGATCTGTCATCGTCGGCGGAGCTGAAAGGCAAAGTGGAAAACCACGTTGTGCTGGACGTTGGCGGCCAGAAAGTGGGCATCATCTCGGCACTGGCGACGGATACCGTCGAAACCTCGAGCCCCGGCAAAGATGTCGTCTTTCAGGATGAGATCGAAAGCTTGAAGGCGGATGTTGCGACTCTGCAAGATGAAGGCGTGAACATCATTATCGCGCTTACCCATGTGGGCCTGGCAAAAGATATCGAGATCGCCGAGAAAGTGCCGGGTCTGGATCTCGTGGTTGGCGGCCACTCGCACACGCTGCTGTCGAACACGAATGAGGACGCCGCAGGTGCCTATCCGACAATGGTGGGCGATGTTCCGGTGGTTCAGGCCTATGCGTATTCCAAATACCTGGGTGAAATCATGCTGACATTTGATGATGACGGCAATCTGATTTCGGCAGAGGGTGAGCCGATCCTGCTGGATGCCTCGGTTACGCCAGACGCAGATATCGCAGCGCGTGTCGCTGAAATGGGTGCCCCGATTGAAGAGATGAAACAGCGCGTCGTGGCCAATTCGGGCGCTGCTATCGAAGGCTCTCGCGATATCTGCCGTGTTCAGGAATGCGAGATGGGCAATCTGGTCGCGGACGCGATGCTTGCGCGCGTTGCGGATCAAGGGGCACAGATCGCGATTGCCAACTCGGGCGGGCTGCGTGCCTCGATCGACGAGGGCGAGGTGACTATGGGCGAGGTTCTGACAGTTCTGCCATTCCAGAACACGCTTTCGACCTTTGAGATCAGCGGGCAGGGCGTCATCGATGCGCTTGAAAATGGAGTGAGCCAGGTCGAGGAAGTCAAAGGTCGTTTCCCGCAAGTGGCTGGCATGACATTTACCTGGGACCCCTCGGTTGCCCCGAATGAAGGCCGTATCGTCGAAGTCATGGTTGCCAATGGTGACGGGTTTGAGCCTATCGACCCGGCAGCGACCTATCTTGTCGTCACAAACAACTATGTCCGCAATGGCGGTGACGGTTACAGCGTATTCTCGGGCGATGATAAAAACGCCTATGATTTCGGCCCCGATCTGGCGGATGTCACCGCTGAATACCTTGCCGAACACGCACCATACCAACCCTACGTGGACGGGCGCATCAAACAGAAATGATGCGATCTTGAAAGCAACGAGGCCGCCTTTCGGGGCGGCCTTCTTCATTCAAAGGTAATTACAGATACTACCGGTAGGCATTGGCTTAATGTAGAGACATCACAAGTTGCCACGAGTGAAAACTCATCAAGGTCTATCTGGCTTTTCTTCCAACAACATACACGATAGATCGCTGAAATGGTTCAAAACGTTTCCAGCTTGCCGCAGTTCTACGGCCATGCGTTTGATACGATTATCGACGTGCGCAGCCCGGCCGAGTTCAACGAAGACCACATACCTGGTGCCATCAATCTGCCAGTTCTAAACGATGAAGAACGCGCGCGGGTTGGCACAATCTATGTGCAGGAAAGCCCATTTCTTGCTCGTAAACTGGGTGCCGCGTTGGTATTCCGCAATGCGGCTGACCATATTGAGAAACACCTCAGTCATCATGAGGGCGATTGGAAGCCGCTGGTCTATTGCTGGCGCGGCGGGCAACGGTCAGGCTCGTTTAGCTGGATGCTGCAGCAAATCGGCTGGCGCGCCGAAGTGATTGATGGCGGGTATCGCTCATATCGGCGGCTGGTAAAGCGGTTTTTGTATGATGATGCGCTGCCTTATCAGTTGGTCGCGCTGGATGGCTACACAGGCACCGCCAAAACCGAACTATTGGCGCATTTGCAAGCGCTGGGCGTCCAGGTTCTGGACCTTGAGGGGCTCGCAAATCACCGAGGATCGCTGTTGGGAGAGATGCCGGGTGGTCAACCATGCCAAAAGGCGTTTGAATCAGCGATCGCCGCTGCTTTGAGCGAGTTTGACGTTGCACAGCCGGTCGTCGTTGAGGCGGAATCGTCCAAGATAGGCAGCCTTATCCTGCCACCCAGCCTCTGGTCCGCATTGTGTTCAGCACCCCGCATTCAGATCACCGCACCAATCGATGCGCGCACGACCTACCTGGTCTCTGCATACGACGATATCCTTTCTGACCGTGAACGGCTGCGTGATCGGCTGTCGCATTTGCGGTTTCACCGTGGGCACGAGGTCGTCGATGGTTGGCTGGAATTAATCGACACCGGGGATAAGCCCGGGCTTACAAAAGCATTGATGGAGCAGCACTATGATCCGGCCTACGCTAAATCGCGCAAGGCGCAGCGCGCCGATGTGGTGGCTCATGTTCACGCGCAGTCTCTTGATGACGCTGGGCTTTCAGCGACTGCTACGCGGATCGCGAATGCGTTGGATCAGCTTTGAACGCGTAAGCCAGGAGTTTCGGTGAGCTGACCAATTATGGCCGCCGGATAACCCTCAGCGCGCAGTTCCGAGCACAACCGCTCGGCATCCTCGGGATCAACAGCAGCCAAAAGCCCCCCCGCAGTCTGGGGATCGAACAGCAGGTCTGCTTTGCCTCCGGTTGGAAGGCCCGGAGCGATAGCTCGGTTATCGACGTAAATCGTGGACCGGATGCCCTGATCGCTTAGGTCTTCCGCACCCGTCATGATCGGGATCGAGCTCAGAGACAGCATCGCCCCGCAACCCGACGCCTCGCAGATACCTTGCAGATGGCCTGCCAAACCAAATCCGGTCACATCGGTCATAGCGTGGGCATTGCGTAAGATGCGCGATGCATCGCCCTGCGGCTTTGCCATCTCCTCAATTGCCGCGGCGACCCAAGCCCCTTTGGCCTTTCCCGCCATTTCGGCAGCCATAAGCACGCCGCTTCCCACGGGCTTCGTCAGGATCAGCGCATCGTCGGGTTTCCCACTGCTTAGCGTGATGGGCTCGGCCTCACAAATCCCAGTCAGCGTGAAGCCAATGGTCATTTCATCACCCATCGAGCTATGGCCACCAACGATTTCAGCCCCGGCTTTGTGCATGACGTCGCTGGCGATTTGCATGATCTCGGCCATTGTCCGTTGCTGTAACTCTGCCGACATCCGTGGCAGGATGATTGTCGCCGTCGCAGCCTGAGGCTCTGCGCCCATCGCCCAGATATCGCCAAGCGCGTGAACGGCGGCAATACGCGTCATCAAAGCAGGGTCATCGATGAAACTGCGCAGATGATCCGAGGTCATAACCTGGCGCACGCTACCAGTTTTCAGCAGCGCCGCGTCGTCACCGGGCAGCGGAGTGATGTCCGACCGATCTAATCGCGGCAATTCCTTCAATGCTGCTTGCAAAGCACTTCGGCCAATCTTGGCACCACATCCCCCGCACATTGGCTTTTCCCCAAGTGTCTCTTGCAGACCTGCCGCGTACTGTTGAGGCAATGCAGGGGTGGGCATTGGGGGCAGGTCGCGAAACCGGTTCATGAATTTTTGGTCGATGTGGTTTTTCCATTGCCACATCAGTGGTCCACTGAACGAAGTTCCAAATCGTTCACCCAGAGCGGACTTTCCCCCCAGCGAAATCAGTTTCAGATAGTCCTTCTGCGGCACATAGCGCCGCATTTTCCCGGCCCCAAGCGCTGCACGAAGGTTGTCATAAAGGACAGGCGCTTCGCGCACTGCATAGACCCCGGCTTTGGGGCGTGGGTTATCGGACAGATGAGCACAGTCTCCTGCCGCGAAAATTGCGGGATCGCTCGACTGTAGGTCTGTATTTACTTTGATGAAGCCCTCGTGCAGTTCGACGCCACATTCGGCCAACCAGTCATAGGGCCGCGCACCTGCCGCGCCTGTGATGAAATCGGCCTGTATTTGACCGCCATCATCCAGCTCGATCTGTCCCGCCTCAATTTTCTGGATCGTCGTGTTTTCCAAAACCTCGACACCGAGGCGCTGCATTGCCTGTCGGATGGTGGCGGAGGCCTTTGGGACTGTGGCAGTCAAAACCGTTGAGTTGTCGATCAATGTGACCCGAGCTTTGCGTCCTTTGGACCGCAGGGCATGGGCCATCGCCATTACAAGTTCGACACCAGCAACACCGCCGCCAATCACAGCGACCGAGGCTGGCCCGGTCTCGGCAAGATATTCCTCCCATCGGGCCGCAAAGGGGCCAAGAGGTTTGGCTGGAACCGCGTGTTCGGCAAATCCAGTCACGGCAGGCATATCAGATGTGATCCCGACATTGACCGAGGCCACATCAAACGCCACAGGCGGACGTTCTGGCACGTGGATAAGTCGCTTATCCGGGTCTATCCCGTCGACAGCGCCCAGAATAACGCGCGCACCGGCAAACCGTGCCAATTTGACCAAATCGATATCCAGCTCCCACCGATTGTAGTGCCCGGCGACAAAACCCGGTAGCATCCCGGAATAGGGCGCAGTGGGGCCGGGATTGATCACGGTGACCCGTGCGCCGGGCAAAGGGTTCATACCCCATTTGCGCAGCAGCAGAGCGTGGGTGTGGCCTCCGCCAATCAGAACCAGATCACGGGTCAGGGGCAGCGGAGGTGTGTGCATGGGTCTCAGTTCGTGCTGTGGTCCGGGACGTCCTCGACCTGCTCGACGGCGTGGGTGGCCCAAAGCTCATCCTCGCCCGCATCCGGCAGATCGCTGGGCTTTTCATGGCGGTGAATATGCCATTTGGCAATGAACAGGGCCGTGATCGGAGCCGTCAGGAACAGGAACAACGTGATGAGCAACTCGTGCAGCGACAGTTTCCCTTCCAGCAGGACCGAATGCGCGATCGAGGCCAGAAGAACGCCGCCCACGCCCAACGTGGTTGCCTTTGTCGGGGCATGCAGTCGAGACATGGGGTCCTTCAGTTTGATCATGCCAAATGAGCCGACGAAGCCGAAAATGCCCGAGACGATCAGGAAGAAGGCGATGAGCAATTCGAAGATAAATGTCATGCCGCCCTCACTCGATGATATTGCCGCGCAGCATGAAGCGCGCATAGGCAACCGTTGAAACGAAACCCAGCATGGCGATGATCATCGCGGCCTCAAAGAAAATCTCTGTGCCCAGACTTAGGCCATAGAGGATCATCAAAGCGATGGTATTTATCACCATCGTATCTAAGGCCAGAACACGGGTGCCGACCCCTTCGGCTGTGATGATCCGCCACAGGCACATCATGACCGCTGCGCCGAAACAGGCAAATGTAAAGTAAATTGAATAGGTGATGATCATTCGAAAATCTCCTTCAGGCGGCGCTCATAGCGTTGCTTGATCTGGTCACGCACCTCTTCAGGATTGGGTGCGTCAAGGCAGTGGACCAGAAGGTAATGCCCCTGAGCGGACAAGTCGCAACTGACGGTGCCTGGTGTCATGGTGATGGTCCCCGCCAGAACGGTGATGGCTTCGGGCGTGCGCAGTTCCAGTGGTATGCTGACGAAAGTCGGTAGGCGGTCTGCGTCGCGCTTGAACAGGATGATCTGGGCCACAGCGATATTGGCCATCACGATGTCCCACAGGACAACCAGCATGTATTCCACCACCATCGGCCAATTGCGCAACTTTGGGCGATCAGGCCAATAGGGTTGGGTGATGAATGGAATGATGATCCCCAAGAGAAGTCCAAACACCAACGAATTCAACGAGCCATTGTTTGCCAGCAGCACCCACACCAGTGTCAGCAGTGCGGTCAGATGTGGGTGCGGAAATATCCGGTGCAGAAGCTTCATCATTCTTCCCCTCCCAGCACGGCCGAAATGTAATCATCCGGTGTGAAAAGTTGCGCTGCGGTGCCTCCGGCGTATTCAAGTGCTGGACCCGCAAAGAGCGTCAGCAATACCAGCCCAAGAACCGCACCAAAGACTGATGTGAATGCAAGCCCGGGATAGGGCTCGGGTGCGGTTGGAGGGCTGACGTCTTCCTCGGCTCGCTCGGGCTCAACATTAAGTTGCGCGTCGTAGCTTTTCCAGAAGATCAGCGTACCTGCGCGCGCCAGTCCCACAATGGTAACGAATGAGCCGATCAGGATAACGGCCCAAACGGCTGTGGCATCCGATGCCCCGCGTGATGCATCGAGCACGAGCAGTTTACCAATGAAGCCAGACAGGGGTGGCATCCCTGCCATCGCAATGGCTCCGACAAAGAAGAGGGCAGATATCAGCCCAGATTGCGCCATGGGTGCTGTGGGTGAGATGACCCCACCTCGGCGTTCCATGACCATATCCGCGACGAGGAACAGCAATGCGGTCGCCAGTGTCGAATGGAAGATGTAGTAGAGCGCAGCGGCTGTTGCGGCTTCGTCGAACAGCGAGATTGCAATCAGAAGAGTGCCCATCGAGGCGATGGCGCAGAAGGCTACCATCCTAGCAATATGCTGTGAGCCGAGAATACCGATGGCCCCAACAGCCAGAGTTAGCAAGGCTGCGGGTTGTAGCCATGTTCCAACCAGCCCGTCTGTCGCGGCAACATCCGGTCCGAACACCAGTGTATAGACCCGCAGGATCGAGTAGGCCCCAACCTTGGTCATGATCGCAAACAGGGCTGCAACCGGTAACGGAGCGTTGGCATAGCTGGCCGGTAGCCAGAAGTGCAAAGGTAACACGGCTGCCTTTATACAGAACACAAGCAAAAGCAGAACCGCTCCAACGCGTAGCAGGGCTGTGTCTTCTGGCGGTATTTCTGCCACGCGCACAGCCAAATCAGCCATGTTCAGCGTACCGGTGACGCCATAAAGCGTTCCCAACGCAAAAAGGAACAAGGTCGAACCCAGCAGGTTGTACGCCACATACTGCACGCCCGATTTCAACCGAACCGAGCCGCCTGCATGTGTCATCAGGCCATAAGACGCGATCAATAAGACCTCGAAGAACACGAAAAGGTTGAAGGCGTCACCGGTCAGGAACGCGCCGCAGACCCCCATAAGCTGGAAATGGAACAGCGCGTGGAAATGCTTGCCCCGCTCGTCCCAGCCAGACCCTATGGCATAGAGCACAATGGGCAAGGCCAGCAGCGCCGTCAGCAGCACCATCATGGCAGACAGTTTGTCCAATACCATGACGATACCAAACGGAGCAGGCCAATTACCCAGCTCATAGACCTGAATATCACCGGTTGTCGCCTGCGCCGTAATGGTCAAGGCGATGCCCAGAAGCCCCACGACACCCGCGATCGAGAAAATGCGCTGTAGGTCAAGGTGATAGCGCAGGACCATGATGATGAACGGGGCCAGGATCGCGGGTAGGACGATCGGCGCAACGATCCAGTGGTTCATGCGTCTTCTCCCGGCGCGTCCACACTGTCGCTTGCGCTCATGTCAATATGGTCATCTTTCGAGGACAGATAGGCCGACAGTGCGATCATCACGATCACCGCTGTCATCCCGAACGAGATCACGATTGCCGTCAGTACCAGCGCCTGCGGCAGCGGATCGGTATAGGCGACATCTTCATACTTGTTCAGCACGGCAGGCGCGTTCAGTGCCAGCCGTCCGGTGGCAAAGAGAAACACGTTCACCGCATAGGTGATCAGCGACAGGCCCAGGATCACTGGGAAGGTTCGGCGGCGCAGGATCAGGAAAATCCCGGCGGCGGTCATGACGCCTACGGCAGAGGCTACCAGCGCTTCCATCAGGCCTGCACCTTCTCGTTGTCTTCATCCTGAGGTTCATCCCGCAGCGGGTTGATATCCATCGGGAACTCTTGCGCCATACCCGGTTGCCAAGCGAACCGCGACAAGCTGTCGAGCGCTAGCATCACCGCGCCCAGAACGGCAAGGAATACACCTGTGTCAAACAGGATTGCGGTTGCCCACTCGAATTCTTCCAATGGAGGCCAGTTGATATAGCCGAAATCACTGGTCAGGAACGGGCGTTCATTGAACCATGCGCCAATGCCCGTTGCCGCAGCGATCAGCACGCCCCAGCCGATGGTGCCGTGGTAATAGAACCTCTGACGCTCGATGGCCCAGGTATAGCCACTGGCCATGTATTGCATCAGGAAGGCTATGGCGACGATGAGGCCAGCAATAAAGCCGCCTCCGGGCTGGTTGTGGCCGCGGAAGAAGATGTAAGCGCCCACCATCAGCGCGATGGGCATCATCACGCGGGTGGCGACCACCATCATCAGCGGATGTGAATCCCCTGACTGCGGCCAATGCGGTTTGCGGTTCAGCAGATAACCACGCACATTTGTGCCCAAGACTGCCTCGGTCAGGGCATAGATGATCAGTGCGGCAATCCCCAGCACGATGATCTCGCCAAAGGTATCAAACCCCCTGAAATCGACGAGGATCACGTTCACGACGTTGGTTCCGCCGCCACCTTTGTACGAGTTGGCCAGATGGAACTCCGAGATCGTCGGGAAGGCAAAGTCCCGCATCATCAGCGCATAGATCAACGCGCCCGAGCCGATCCCGGCAACAACCGATATCGCCGCATCGCGCCAGCGCCGCGCCGCGCTGCTGTCCCACGGTGTCTCGGTTGGCAGGAAGTTCAGCGACAGCAACAACAGGATCATCGTTACCACTTCGACCGAGATTTGTGTCAGCGCCAGATCGGGGGCCGAGAGATAGTTGAACGCCATGGACACGATCAGGCCGACTACACCGATCAGCACCAGCGAGAGCAGACGGTTGCGGTGGAACCACATGATCGCCAGTGTCGCGCCCACCAGACAGACCCAGCCAATGATCGGGATGATCTGCGCAGGCAAGGGCACGCGCGTTTCAACACCAATCGTGCCGGTGGAGTAGGCGTAATAGCCAAGCCCGACGGTGAATGCGACGAAGATGATCGCATAGCGACTAAGCACGCCGTTATGTAGTTCATCCGTGATCCAGCGGCTTGCGCGGGTCAACGCCTCGATGATTGCTTCAAAGATGACCTTTGCCTCGGGACGGGGCAGGGCGTTCCAGATTTGATCTCCACGTTTGTGTAGCGATAGCAAGAACAAACCGCCAAGCGTTGCGACGACTGACATGTAAAGCGCAGGCGTAAAGCCGTGCCACAGTTTCAGCGAGTAATAGGGCAGCTTCTCGCCCCCAATTACCGCACTGGCGACAACGGCGACCAGCGGACCGACGATTGCCGCCGAGTAGAGACCGATCAGAACAACCAGTACGACGAGGAAGGCCGGAGCCAGCCATAGCCCGACCGGTGGGTCATGCGGATGCGCAGGATAGTCGTCACGCTCGGGGCCCAAAAACACATGGCTCACGAAACGGAAAGAGTACGCCGCCGAGAACAGCGCCGCCAATAGTGCAAGACCAGGTACCAAATAATGCGAGTTCAGCCAGGTTGTGTGAACCGTTTCCTCAAGCATCATCTCTTTCGACAGGAACCCGTTCAGCGGCGGCAGGCCTGCCATCGATAGCGCAGCGATGGTACCGATGGTGAATGTAATCGGCATCAGGTGCCGCAAACCTCCCAGCCGTTTGATGTCGCGCGTTCCGGTTTCGTGGTCGACGATCCCAGCGGTCATGAACAAGGCCGCCTTGAACGTCGCGTGGTTGATGATGTGGAACACGGCAGCAACGGCCGCGAATTTGGTGCCAAAGCCCAAGAGCATGGTCACCAATCCCAGGTGGGAGACCGTCGAAAAGGCCAGCAGCGCCTTTAAATCGTCCTTGAACAGCGCAATCACCGCGCCCAGCAGCATGGTGATAAGGCCGGTTGTGGCGACGATGTAGAACCACGCCTCTGTACCTGCCAGAACCGGCCACATCCGCGCCATCAGGAACAGGCCTGCCTTAACCATGGTGGCCGAGTGCAGGTAGGCCGAAACCGGCGTTGGCGCCGCCATTGCATGAGGCAGCCAGAAGTGGAATGGGAACTGCGCGGACTTGGTGAAACAGCCCAGAAGGATCAAGATCAAAGCGGGCAGATAGTAGGGTGAGGCCTGGATGAGCTCTTTATTCTGAAGAATGACACTCAGGTCATACGAGCCCACGATATTGCCGAGGATCAGCATCCCCGCAATCATTGCCAAACCACCCGAGCCGGTTACAGCCAACGCCATACGCGCGCCTTGCCGTCCTTCGGGAAGGTGCTTCCAATACCCGATCAGAAGGAATGAGCTTAGCGATGTAAGTTCCCAGAATATAAGCAGAAGAAGGATATTGTCGGACAGTACAATCCCAACCATCGCGCCCTGAAACAGCAGCAGATACGTGTAGAACTGGCCCATCGGATCTTCGCGTGACAGGTAGAACCGGGCGTAGAGAATGATCAGGAGACCGATCCCCAAGATCAGTAGGGCGAACAGGAACCCCAGACCGTCCAGCATGAAATTCGCGTTCAGTCCCAGACCCGGAATCCAGTCGAACCGAGCGGTCACCACATCACCTCGAATGACGCTAGGAATATGGATCAGTAATCCCATGAGTGCGAGGAAGGTGGTCAACCCGGCCGCGGAGGCGGCTGCGTTTCGTCCTGCCCGGATCAGCAGGGCTGGAAAAACAGCTCCGAGGAAGGGAAGGGCCGCGATAAGGAATAGGGACAAGTGCGATACTCCGGTCTGTGCGGTCAATATGACTGAATTGCTAGGGATAATTTATTGACTGCGCGGAAATTGCAAGGTTCCGACAAGCGCTAGAACATACATATTAGATGCGATTATCTGCGTAATAATGACGCGAACTTGATCTGAGGCACGGATTTCCCGAAAGCACAGCGAATTGGCTTATGTTAGAACCAAACTGAGATTGCAGGAGAACCCCGCATGGCGGACGTTAAAAATCGAAGTCGCAGATGGGTTTTGATTGGCGGTGGAACAGCGATCGCCGCCGGGTTCGCCATACGCGAGTACCGCTTGATCCCGCAGGACTATTCAGGCGGACAACTGGATGTCGCACAGGCCCATCAGAAGGCCGCGTCAAAGGACATCCTGTTGGTCGATATCCGAACACCACGCGAATGGCGGGCGACGGGAGTTGGACAGGGCGCGCTGCCATTGGATATGAGACGCGAGGATTTCGTGCAGGCCCTGATGCAACTCACCGGGGGTGACAGCGCTGCCCCCGTTGCGTTGATCTGTGCCCGAGGGGTTCGGTCGGCACGGCTGAGCAACCAACTGACTGAAGCAGGATTTATGAATATCATCGATGTGCCCGAAGGAATGCTTGGCTCTGCCGCCGGGCCGGGTTGGGTGCGCGCCGGTTTGCCGGTTGAGGCTTTCATAGAGGGAACATGATGAAGACGCAGTATTGGTTGGCATTTTGCTGTACGATTGCGGGACAATCAGCTATCGCAGCGTGCGGCCCGGAGGAGGGTACGTGCGAGACGGCTTCAGGCGAATATCACATCGAACTTCCAAACACTGAAAACCCCCCATTGGTGGTATTCCTGCACGGCTATGGCGGCAGTGGCTCCGGCACGATGAAGAACCGCAGTATGGTCGAACCCCTGCTCGATCGCGGTTATGCCGTCATGGCGCCCGAAGGCTTGGAGCGCCCAGACAGGGGCGGCACTAAAAGCTGGAACTTCTATCCGGGCTTCGGCGAACGCGATGAGACCGCGTTCCTGACCGAAGCAGTACAAGACGCGGCAGAACGGTTCGGAATCGATGACGAGCGTGTGGTTCTGGGTGGCTTCTCGGCTGGTGCCTTTATGGTCTATTACCTCGCCTGTGACGCGCCCGAGACATTCTCGGCCTATGTGCCTGTTTCCGGCGGATTCTGGCGCCCGCACCCCGAGGCGTGCGAGGGACCGATCCGTATGTTCCACACCCATGGCTGGACGGACAACGTGGTCCCGTTGGAAGGACGTCTGCTTGGCGGTGGCCGCTTTCATCAAGGTGATATCTTCGCGGGTCTCGAAATCTGGCGTGTTGCCAACGGGTGCGTCGATACCAAGCCAAGCGGGTTTTCGACCACCGGTCGTTTCATGCGTCGGAATTGGATGGGATGCGCCGAAGGCAGTGCGCTGGAATTTGCGCTTTTTCCAGGTGGGCATACAGTGCCACAAGGATGGGCCGACATGATGGTGGACTGGTACGAAGGTCTGCCCGGCAGCTGATTATTCTGCCGGGGTGACGACGCCTTTGCCTTCGATCAAACGCTTTAATTCATCGCGATAACGCCGGGCCGAACGGGTTATGGCAGGTTCGCTGACATCCTCACGCATTCCGACCATGCGGCGCGCGGCACCGGCGGACACTCCGCTGAGCGCCGAGAGCGGGATCGCCAGTGCGAGGCTGATCGCAATCGGAGCCAGCCAAATCGATACCAGACCGGCGAGGATGCCCACGCTTAGCGCAACACCGCTGACGGTTTCCAGCGTGTGGCACAGAACCAAGGTATGCAGCCCATAGCTGCCGCCGTCACGCGCCTGCGGAGACCAGCCTTTCTGAATACCCAGAGCAGTGCGGAACACCGCTATCATCTGTTGCACCATCAGGATCGGAGCATAGAGGATCGACAGAACAACCTCAGACAGGAACGAAGTGAAAAACTTTACCTTTCCGCCGAAGTCGGAATAGCGCACACCGCTGAGCGGCAGGGCGGCAACGCCAAGAACCTTGGGCGCAAGCAGCATCGCGTACATCACCAGAATGATCAGTACATGCCGTGTCTCGGACATCTCGGGCCATTGCGGGAACAGCGGGTTGTCTGGGCTGAAGTAGTGCAGAACCGAAGCCTCTTCGCCCTGACCAATCAGCGCCCACATCACCAACAAGGCAAACCACAGCGGCGACATCAAATAGCCGACCGCACCGTGGAACATGTGGAACCGCGAGACCGCTCGGAATCCGGTCGAGCCAAGCAGTTTCAGATGCTGCAAGTTACCCTGACACCAGCGGCGATCCCGCATAGCATGGTCGATGAGGGTGGGTGGTGTTTCTTCATATGACCCGCGAATGCGCGGCAGAAAGCGGACGGCCCAACCGGCGCGGCGCAGCAGGCCAGCCTCGACGAAATCGTGGCTCATGATCAGCTTGTCCTGCCCGTTGAACGACCGGAGCTTGGGCAGGCCAGCGCTTGAGGCGAAGGCCCGGGTGCGAATGATGGCGTTGTGACCCCAATAGTTGCCCTCTTGCCCGCACCAGCGCGCCAGACCTTCGGCAAAGGCAATGCCATAGACGCCGTTTGCAAACTGCTGCATCCGGGCAAAGACCGATTGTGCACCGATCAATTGCGGATAGCTTTGGATCAGGCCCGCGCCCGGATCACGCGCCAGCGCATCAGTCAGGCGGGTGATCGCGCGGCCAGTCATCAAGCTGTCGGCATCCAGAACCAGCATCGCATCCCAGTCAGCGCCCCAGCGACTGACCCAATCGGCAATATTGCCAACCTTGCGATCCGTATTCTCAGGTCGGCGGCGGTAATAGAGTTCAAGCCCTGGTGCTAGCGTAGTGCGTAACGCTTCAACACTGGCCTGTTCTTGCGCTGCAATCTCGGGGTCGCGCGTGTCGGACAGGATGAACATGGCATAGTGATGCTGATCGCCGCGTTTTTGCAGGTCTTCCAGCATCGTGCGGGCGTTGCCCAGCACGTTCCATGGAACTTCGTTATAGACCGGGGTCAGCAGTGCCACGCGTAGCGGTTGTGCTCGGACCTCGCGTTTGGGCGGTTCCTGACGCGAAAGCGAGACCATGCCCAGCAGCACGGTGCAGACCGTAAAGGAAATCCAGAAGAAGTTGAACGAGATCAGCGTCAGCAGGATACCTTCGATCAGATTGATCCCTTCGGCGCTGAACCAATCGGACATGACCCAAAGCAAGCCCAACGTCGCCGCCATCGCAGGCGAAAACGCCAGCGCGCGCCAGAACCCAGCCGAGGGTTTCCGGCCCCCGGCCGGCACCTGCGCATCGCGGAACCCTTGCGCAAAGTTTTGCGCTGGCATCGCCAGAGGGGCCTCGGGCGGCATGATATGAAGATCGCGGCTCATGTGGTCCAACGGTAAAGCCAGACCTCAGAGGCTGGCTGTTTGTCTTTCAGCAGTTGCGCGCGCAGTTCCACGTGATTTCGTTCCCCCGGCTCAAACGAAAACGCCAGCCGCATTCCACCTGTGTCGGGGTTGCGCTGCAGAACGCCGTCAGAGGTTTCGGCATGGGGAGAGTCCACGAAAATGGTGATCGCCTCGGGGTCGTCGAACAGCTCGCTGGCTTCGAAATCGATCACGGCCAGACGGCCTTCACCAAAGGTATTGTCACCCATCGCAGTGTTGATCACGCGGGCCATCGGGGTGCGTTGGGGTTCTTCACCCCAGATCAGACGATAGGACAGGTCAATCTGGCTGCCTGCGGTGTAGGGTTCCATCGGGCGCCAATACGCGACGATGTTGTCATAAATCTCCTGATCCGCCGGGATTTCCACCAGCGTGACGGTGCCTTTGCCCCAATCGCCATTCGGCTCGACCCACAGGCCGGGACGCTTGTGATAATTGGCCTCAAGATCGGCATAGTCCGAGAACTCGCGCTTACGCTGCATCAGGCCAAAGCCGCGCGGGTTCGTATCCACGAAGGATGAGATCTGCAGGCGGGTCGGGTTGGCTAGCGGACGCCACAAGACTTCGCCAGCGCCATTGCGGATCAACAGGCCGTCGCTGTCATGCACGGCGGGGCGGAAATCGTCGAACCGGCTGTGGTTGGTCTGGTCGAACAGGAACATCGACGTTCCGGGCGCGATGCCGACATGGGGCAGTTCGGTGCGCGGGAAGAGCGTCGCTTCGATATCCATCACGCAATCCGCACCCGCGGTGACGTTGAAGCGGTAGGCCCCGGTGACGCTGGGGCTGTCCATCAGCGCATGTACGACCATGTTACGCTGGCCCGGTTTGGGACGTTCCAGCCAGAAACGGATGAATTCGGGGAATTCTTCACCATCCGGATCGCCGGTTTTCAGCGCCAGACCACGGGCCGAGAGGCCATAGACCTCGTGCAAGCCGATGGCACGGAAATAGCTGGCCCCTTGCCAGACGCAGAACTCATCCGTTTCACCGGGGCGGTGCATCTCGGTGCGCAGTCGTAAGCCTGAGAAGCCCAGAGTATCGTCGATCGGAAGCTTGGGAACATCTTCGGACTTGTCGAACATGTCCAGATCGAAGGTGACCGGCTTGGTCATGCCATCCTCGACAGTCGACACTTTGACCGTGCGCGGGAAATAGAGGCCCGGTGTAAAGAAATCCACGTTGAAGGGCGTCTCTGTCTCGTACCACAAGGCGCGATCCAAACGGAACCGGATCGAACGGTACTGCTGATACGTCAGGTCCTGCCATTCCTGTGGCACCATCTCACGCTCGGCATAATCACGACTGGCCAGATCGCGGGCCATAGCGATAACATCTTCGCGGCTGAACGGGGTCTCGCCACCTGTTGCATACGCTGCTGGGGCGAATGCCAGTGCCGTAGATGAGGCGAGAAATGCACGACGTGTAAAATTCATTTCTTAGATTTCCAAGGTTGAGACTTGAACCAAGCGGCCAGATAAGCCACGCCGATGATCATGGCAAAACCAATCATGTTGGCGGCGAAGACACTGGCAACATCCCGCCCACTCAGGTCGAGACCAACACCGATAAGTCGTGCCGCTGCCATGGAAAATACGAACACCGCCAACGATTGCTGCCCGACCTTGGTGATGACTGTCAGCAGAAACCGCCAGACTTTGGCCGCAGCACCCTGACCGGTGGCTATCAGTCGGTGACCATGCTCACCCGCGACGACCCAGCCCAGATAGGCCAGCGACAGGAAATGGAGATAACGGAACAGGCCAAAGTCAGACTTGTTGCGGAACTCTTTGGTCACCGGCCAAACCTTGCGGATTTCTTCCCCAAGATCAGGTGCCGCGGTGTTGATCCACGTGAACACTTTCCACGAGCCGAATGGCATCGAAAAGATCAGAAACAGTGCAGCCGCCCAGATCAGGGCTTTCGAAACCGGAGGCGCAGGTATCCAGCCGCGCATGAATGCAAATCCGGTGAAGAACAGCAATTGCCAACCAAATGGGTTGAAGAACCATTGGCGATCAGACCATGGCTCGGCCGGAAGGTCCAAATAATCGAATTGTGCGATAAGCCAGATGGTGACCGAGGCCAGCGCAACTGCCCAGAACCCAATGCGGTGCAGCCCCATGAACAGCGGCATCATCGCCAGAACCACCAGATACATCGGCAGAATGTCAAAGTAGTTCGGCACATAGGTCAGGGTGAACAGCCCCACAATTTGAGGTGCAGGGTCATTGAAGAAATGCTGCAGGTTGAGCGACGAGATATAGGTTTTCTCGAACAACCCGGACTGATCCAGCGCGGCCATGGACATGGCGACAAAAAAGAACAGGCAGATATGCGCCCAGTAAACCTGCCAGATGCGGAAGGAAACGCGTGCGGTTCCCAGCCACCAGCCCTTGCGCATGAACGCTCCGCCAAAGGCGATGGCGGATGCCATGCCCGAACAGAACACAAAGATCTCGGTGGCGTCGGAAAAACCGAACCGGGCGGGAATCCATTTGGCCCACGGATCATTCGGGATATGCGCGATCAGGATGATGAACATCGCGATGCCGCGGTAGAAGTCCAGACGCGGATCGCGCGTATGGGCAGGGGCAGCGACCTGAGACGCCACCGGAGCAAAATCAGAAGCGGGCGATGCAGTCGCCATACGGTTTCTGTCCTTCTTGGTCTTTTTTGTTGTTACTCGGCAGGGACGCTTTGTGCGTCGCCGCCATCGCGTGCGGCCTCGATCAATGCGCGGCGGGCGAGGGCGTAGTTATCCTCACCTCCGGCGCGCTTGGCGCGGCGGTCGTCAAGAATGCGCTCGACAGCATCCAGACGGCCGGCACGCAGGCCGGAATCGATGGTGATGCGCTCGAATACATCACGTTGGGCGTGGCTGCCACCCGCCAATTGCATGCCGCCCCTCGCATTCGACAAGAAATCAAAGGCTTGGCCATAAAGGCCGTCGCCAAAGGCCTCAAGACCTTTGGCCGCTGCAATGCCGGGGTCGGACATGCGGATCGGAGTATCACCCTGATTGCGCTGAGCGTCCTTCTGGATACGCTGTAGCAACTGCGCGGTCGCATCCGTTCGGTTGTCGCCGGTCAGCGCCAGCAGATAGTGCAAGTCTGCAAAGATCAGACAGCCGTCTTCAGTGCGCGCGGCGCTGAGATCGGCCAGTTCTTCCCAACGATTGCCAACGTCCACGCCTTCAAGCTCAAGCCGTGACAGCAGTGATGTCGCGTTTGAAATATCGCGGTAATCGTCAGTTTTGTCCTGACGGATGTGGTGGTCATACAGCGCCATCACCTGATCGACCTGACCCAGATCCAGATGCATCAGCGCCTTGTGCCACCACACGTGATAGCGGAAGTTGTTGCAATGCGCCCAGGCGTCCTCGCGCCCGGCGAGCCAGTCAAGACCCAACTGAGCATTTCCGGTCATCTCGTGCACATGCGCGACGGCGTGCAATCCCCACGCATCGTCTGAAACCATCCATAAGGCCTGACGTCCTGCAATCTCGGCCTTTTCATAGGCACCTGTCTCTTCAAGTGCAAAGGAATGGCAACCAAGCAGATATCCGCGCCCGGGGTGATCTGGTTCGTAAGCAGGCATCACGCGCTCGATCGACCGGCGCATGCCGTGTGAATCGCCCAAAACGAAACGGGTGGCATGGCTGAGTTTCATCGCCAGCGTATCCGTGGGATGTTGACGAAGAATTTCTTCGAATTTTTGTATGGCCTGAGAGGGCAGGTCGGCCATGTACAATGCCAGCGCTTCAACATAGAGCTTTTCGCGGGCCGAAATCGGTTGGCGTTCCATCGCCGCATTTGCTGCTGTCAAAGCCTCGGCTGCGACCGGGATCATTTCGCGCCGGCCCAGTAGGACCATGAACAAACCTTTGATCGCGTGACCCAGTGCAAAATCCGGCTCAAGCTCCAGCACCTTGCCCAGATGTTGCGGCGTGACGGCTGCGTGCGCCATGAACCCAAGCAGAACACCATCCCACGCCTCGACGCTTGCGGGCTGGCTGAGGGTGTTCATCTGTCCAAAGACGTCTTGTTTCATGCTCGGGTCCAATCTGGTTGCGATATTCTCTACTGTTCGATGTAACAGAGTGTGCAGCGGGGTCGTAACAGTATCGACCCTGCTCTCGAATTGGTGAAAACACGTGTGTGGGAAAAGCGAAAAAAACCGCCGATTCAAGGGCATGTTTCAGCAACTTGCCGCCTAAACGGGCAGAGTGTTTCAATCTTCGAAGGGGTTTTCCGCGTTCAGAACCGCCTGTGTATCAGCCCCACAGACGGGAGGCGCACTGCGATATGTTACAGGCGTGAGCGACAGATTCAGGGGATTCCCGATTAGTTGTACCTCGCCGGGTGCGGCCTGCATCGAGATCTGCATTTGCCGCGCGGCGACCTGATCAGAGGCGAAAACCTGATCGAGTGTACGCACCGGGCCAACAGGTACTTTCAGCTCTTCCAGCCCTGCGATGACGCTAACGGTCTCCAGCGCATGAATGGCGGGACGCAGGAACACATTCAAAGCATCGCGGTTTTCAATGCGGGCCGGGTTTGTGGCAAATCGGGGGTCGTCGGCCAGCTCCGGTTTCTCGATAAAGCCGCAGAGCCGTCGGAATTGGCTGTCATTTCCGACCGCCAGAATGACATGTCCATCAGCTGTCTGGTAGACCTCATAAGGCACAATGTTGGGATGCCCATTGCCGCGCCGCTGAGGTACGTCGCCCGAGGTCAGATAGTTCACGCCTTCATTTATCAACCAGGCGATCTGGGCGTCCACCAGCGCAAGATCGATCTGCTGACCTTCGCCGGTCAGGTCGCGGTGACGCAGAGCAGCCAGAATAGCGACGCAGGCATACATACCACACATCACATCAGCGATTCCCACGCCCACTTTCATTGGTGCGCCGTCGGGATCACCAGTCAGCGACATGATCCCGCCATAGCCTTGCGCCATCAGGTCGTAACCGGGTTTCGACGCATTCGGGCCTGTCTGTCCGTAGCCTGAGATCGAGCAATAGACCAGACTGGGAAACTCCTTGGATAAGCTCGCATAATCGAGCCCGTATTTTGCCAGCCCACCGGGCTTGAAATTCTCGATCAGAATATCCGCGTGCGACGCCAGCCGCCTGATTTCCGCCTGACCCTCTGGTGTTGCGATATCCAAAGCAACCGATTTCTTGTTGCGGTTGGACGACATGAAATAAGCGCTCAGATCCGAGCGGTTGCCATCCGCATCCTCAACGTAAGGAGGACCCCATTGCCGTGTATCATCGCCTCCGGTCGCCGGGTTTTCAATTTTGATGACGGTGGCCCCGAGATCGCCCAGCAGCTGTGTGCAAGTGGGCCCCGCCAGAATGCGCGACAAGTCCAGTACCTTGACGCCTTTCAGCGGTCCTTCAGATGCGGCCATCATATCCTCCACGGTCAATTTCCGCAGCAATGACAGTGAATTTGTCGGCTTTCAACGCCTGATCCAGCGAGGCACGCAATTCCTTGCGATTGCGCACAGTGTGACCGTACCCACCAAAGGCACGGCCCATGGCGGCAAAGTCGTGGCGGTCAAAGTCTACTCCGCGATTGCCCATCTGGCGCTGGCGCTGCTTCAGCTCGATCAGAGCCAGGCTGGCGTCAACGAACACGAGGAAAATCGGGTTGCCACCCATTTCGGCGGCGGTCGAAAGCTCTCCGGCGACCATCAGAAATCCGGCATCACCGGAAAAGCTGATCACCGGGCGGTCCGGTTCGACCAGCTTCAAACCGATGGCCATCGGAACGGCGCAGCCCATTGTGCAAAGCGCCGAAGACTGGATCAAACCGCGTTCCTCTGAACACTCCCACATCTGGCTGAGCAGGATACGGTGCGCACCGCTGTCAGCGGTGGCGAGTGTTTCGGCAGGCAGCGCAGCACGGGTCTCTGCGATGATAGCGGCTGGTCCCCAGTCTTCATCTGTCGGGAAGGCTTTCGCCAGCGCGGCTTTGACCAGTTCCGGTTCACCGCTCGGCCATGTCTTGCGGGCAGGGTTGCCTTTGGCGATGGCCTCAAGCGTTGCACCGGTATCTGCCACCAAATTCAAACCGGCCTGATGCATGTAGTGATCATTCACGACGGCTGATATGTCGATCACGCGTTTGGTTTCGGGGTCCCAGATCTCGCGCCAGCCAGGGCGCATTTCTATGGGGTCATAGCCCAGACACAGCACCAGATCAGCCTGTTCTATCAGCGGGATCAGATGTTTATCGGCCAGCGGAGACAAGCCCGCCCCGCCCAGGCACAGCGGATGATCCTCAGGCACCACCCCTTTGGCCTTGTAGGTGGTGACAAAGGGAATGTTGAAATGCTCTAAAAACGCCCGCACAACGCAACGAGAGTCGTCGTACAGAACATCAAGACCGATGATAGCCAAAGGGCGCTCGGCCTCAGCCATCCAGCGGCGGGCCTTTTCCAGACATTCCGCGCCGGGTGCAACAGGGGCGACTTTCGCCAGTCGACGACGTTTAACCCCTGATACGCGCGTATCGGCCACCGAGATCGGCACATCAATGTGCACCGGGCCCGGGCGCGGCTGATTGGCGAGCGATACCGCCTTGTCGGCGATGATATGTGCCCCATCCGCCGTCAGCATGAAGGTACCCTTGGTGATTGAGCGATAGACTTGCGCGTGATCCATTACCTGATGGGTGTAAGTCAGCGCCTCATCGGCATCGACGCATCCGGTCAACACGATCATCGGCACTCGATCTTGCAGTGCGTTCGCGACCACATTGATCCCATTCATCGCACCCGGGCCAAGGGTTGCCACCAGAATCGCGGGCGCGCCATCGCGATGGTGAACGGCTTCGGCCATGAAACCGGCTGCGTTTTCATGCTTGGTCAGATGAAAGGTGATGCCCACATTTTCCAGCGCATCCACCAAGGTCAGGACCTCGCCACCGGGCATTCCGAACGCGTGGCGGCATCCGGCCTCATAAAGGCGTTGTGCCAACAGATCCGCAGCGCGGGGGGACAGGTCCTGCATCAATCAAGCTCCGACAAGTTTATCTTTCAGCAGATTGCGGAGGACGCGCCCGGACGCAAGCAGCTTCACGTCAGTGTGACTATTTGACGGCGCTTTCCGCCACGGCCTGAAACTTTGCGTCAAGTTCAACGGCAATTTCGTGCAGCGCTTCACCGCCCTCATCTGCATAGGGAGCAAATACAAAGCCGGGTGTTTTGTAAGACAAGGTCGCGGTGCCGTCCTTGTTCTCGGTCACATAAAACCGGATAGGCGCTTCGATCATTGCGTTGGTCGAGGTTTCAAGAACCCGAACAGCGTAGTCATTGTTGAACGCGCCGATTACACGATTGCCCGGTATGGTAATGCCGCGCGAAGCCGCCGCTTTGGTTGGCCCGGCCTGCGTTACAACAATCAGGCCGTTTTCCTTGACGGCAGCTTTTGTGTCTTCAACAAGGCTCTCGTAGCTTTTGTTGCTCGAGTAAACCGCCCACCCAGAAAGGGGTTCAATGCCGTCAGCCCATGCAGGTAACGCCAGCAGACACATCATGGCCCAGAACGCTTTCATCAACTTACCTTCCCTGTTGGATTGGCAATAATTGGCAGAAAAGCGTTGAAACCGTCCTCACAATCCTGTGCATACAAGTCAGGCGGCGCGTTTCTTTAGCAAATAGATGTCCATGATCCAGCCGTGATCTGATCGGGCCTGTGCACGCGTTTCCAAAATCTTCTGCGCCACATCCGCAAGTGGGCCTTTAATCAGGATTTCCTCTTTCATGCCCACATAGGCCCCCCACCAGATGTCATAGTCGGTCATCTCGAGGCTTTGAAACGAGCATTCGCCATCCAGCATAACAGCCACCTTTGAAGCCGCATTAGGCCAGCCCTCATTGCGGATGCGGCGGCCTGTTGTCACAACATAAGGAGCCCCCAGATCGTTGATCGGAATCGCATGGGCGGCCGTCAGCGCCTGCAACGCCGTAATGCCCGGCACAACTGTGACATTCGGCTGCGGGTCAAGGCGCGACGCAATCCGCAACGAGCTGTCATAAAGCGACGGATCGCCCCAAATCAACAGCGCTATGTTCCGCGCATTTGGGTGGGCCGAGATCGCCTCTTGCCAACGTAGCGCGATTGCGTCGTGCCAGTCGTCGACACCTTGCAGATAGCCATCATCGGCCCGACGTTTGGGTACGTCGAAATACGTGATCTGAGGAGGCGTTTCGGTGACCCGCGCGATGATGTCTTCGCGCAGCCCGGCTAGATCGGCTTTGTTCTCACCCTTGCGCGGGATCAGGATCAGATCAGCAGTCCTGATCGCCTGCGCGCCCTGAAATGTCAGGTGATCCGGGTTGCCGGTCCCAATCCCGATCAGGGTCAGGTCAAACATCTTCGAACTCCGCTAGCGGGCCATAGAGGATCAACGCCGGGGCGGTTCCGATCTCGGCCTGAAGCTTCTCGGACAACTCTCCGACCGTCGAGCGATGCAAAGACTGTTCGGGGGTCGAGACGGACTCGGCCATCAGCGCAGGTGTATCCAGCGGCAGCCCGTTCGCATGCAGGGCTTCGACAAGCAGTGGAAATGTGCGCTTGCCCATGAAGACAACGGTCGTCGCCGTCGCGTCAGCCAAAGCGGGCAAGTTCAGATCAGCCGGCAGTTTGCCACTTACGTCATGCCCTGTGACGAACTGCACACGACGTGCAGTCAGCCGTCGGGTCAAAGGGATACCAGCCGCTGCAGCTGCGGCGATCGCCGAGGGGATGCCAGGTATGATCTCATATTCGATACCGGCGGCCTGCAATGCGACCAATTCTTCTTCCAGCCGTCCGAATAACCCGCCATCACCGGATTTGAGCCGCACCACCCGCTGACCGGTTTGCGCGTATTCGACCAGTAGTCGACTGACATGATCCTGCTTGGGCGAGGGGCGACCGGCGCGTTTGCCAACACCAACCAGATCAGCATCGTCACGCGCATGGGTCAGGATCGGCCCACTGCTGAGATCATCAAACAGCACCGCGTCTGCCTTCTGCATCCGGTCCACAGCCTTGAGAGTCAACAGTTCCGGATCGCCCGGACCGGAGCCGATGAAAGAGACAAACCCGCTCATGCCGAGGCCTCAGCAATCAAATGAAAGAACGTGCCGGTGACATTGCCGTGCCGTGACCCTGTCTGTGGACCTTCTGCGCCCTCGGCATCGAACACGCGAGCCAGCGGCGCATCCGGTTGTTCGACAATCGAAGAATAGTGGAATTCGTGCCCCCGCAAGGCTGTACCTGCCGCAAAGCCGGGCATCGGAGTCAAAAGTTCTGCCTTACGATAGCCCAGATTGAATTTGCGCTTTTGGTATGAAGTCTGCAGACCCAACAATCCTGCCATCTGGTGCGGGGTGCCATCCTTATCAATCAGGACCTCTCCCAACGCCATGTAGCCCCCGCATTCGCCATGTACAGGTCGGCTATCTGCGTGTTTCCGCAGCCCAGTCAGGAAGTTATCCGCTGAAGCCAATGTCCCGGCATGTAGCTCAGGATAGCCGCCTGGCAGCCAGACCAGATCGGCATCTTCAGCAGGTGCTTCGTTTGCCAGCGGAGAAAAGGGCGAAATCTCGGCGCCAGCACTGCGCCACCCTTCCAGAAGATGCGGATAGGTGAACGAAAATGCGGCATCCTGAGCCAAGGCAATACGCTGGGCTGGAGGGCGCGGCAGCGCGGTTGACGATGGCCCA
Organism: Ruegeria sp. CE9; assembly: GCF_056537425.1. Classification (NCBI taxonomy): domain Bacteria; kingdom Pseudomonadati; phylum Pseudomonadota; class Alphaproteobacteria; order Rhodobacterales; family Roseobacteraceae; genus Ruegeria; species Ruegeria sp. CE9. The sequence continues at coordinate 52,943 of NZ_JBQFRO010000001.1, forward strand.
TCGGGGCATGAGGAAGCCGCCGTTTTGATTGTCTCGAGATCGACGTGCTCGCGCAGAAATGCGGCGTATCCGGCGATTGCTGTTTCCAGATCGGGATGCTCAACCGCCTGGATCAGGCCCAGATGCCGTTCGGGCAAGGTCAGATCACCCCGGCGAGGCAGAACCCCAAGTACCGGCAATCCGGCACGTTCCATGCCCAACCGCGTCAGACGTTCATGGCGCGGACTGGCGCAGCGATTCAGGATCACACCTGCAAAAGGTAGATCAGGATTATACATCCGAAACCCCAGCGCCGTCGCGGCTGCTGATTGTGCTTGTCCTCCGACATCCAGAACCAGCACCACCGGCCATCCCATGCGCAGCGCTGTTTCAGCGCTCGATCCATGGCCCAGTTCTCCGGGCTTGGCGACGCCGTCGAACAAGCCCATCGAGCCTTCGGCCACCACAATATCCGCGCCCGTCGCCTGTGCAGAGATCGCGCTCAGCAGGGGCTCTCCCATCGCCCAGCTATCCAGATTGAACGAGGCTCGGCCCGCCGCAGCACGGTGGAACGCTGGGTCGATATAGTCTGGCCCGCTCTTGAACGGCTGTACCGTCAGTCCGTCCTCGGCCAGCGCCCTAAGCAATCCCAGCATGACCGTGGTCTTACCCGTGCCCGAAGACGGCGCGGAAATTAGTATTCCCGGGGGGTTAGTGATCGATTCATTCATTCTCGGGGCTCCAACTCGACCACGGGCTATCAGCGCTTTGCGGGCGATAGCGGCGGTCGTATGTTTTGGAATACAGACAGCTTTCATCAAACCCTTCGCCTGCAAGCGCCGGACCAACCATGATCAACGCCGTACGCGAAATGCGTTCATCCAGTGCATCTTTTAAGGTGGCCAGCGTCGCCCGGATGATCTGTTCATCCGGCCAACTGGCACGATAAACCACAGCAACCGGGCAGTCGGCGCCATAGGCGGGCGTCAGGTCTGCGATAACGGTATCCAGATTGCCGATCGACAGATGGATCGCCAGCGTGGCCCCTGTGCGCGCGAAGTTTTCCAGCGTTTCACCGGCAGGCATCGAAGATGCGCGTCCGGGCGTCCGGGTCAACACAACCGATTGCGCCAGTCCGGGAAGTGTAAGCTCGGTCCCGAGCGCCGCAGCCGCAGCCGCGAACGAGGGAACACCAGGCGTGACGCTGACCGGGATACCCATTTCTTTCAACCGCCTGATTTGTTCTCCCATAGCCGACCAGACAGACAGATCGCCGGAATGCAGCCGCGCTACGTCTTGCCCCGCACTATGAGCCGCTTCGATTTCGGCCATGATCTGATCCAAATCCAGCGGAGCGGTGTTCACGATCTTCGCGCCTTCGGGGCAATGGCCCAAAATCTCCTCAGGAACCAATGAACCTGCGTAGAGGCACACTGGGCAAGATGCGATGATATCGCGCCCGCGCAAGGTCAGCAGGTCGGCGGCACCCGGCCCGGCGCCGATGAAATGAACGGTCATGTTTGTCCTCCGATGGCGACGGCGCAGGTCGCAAGCCGGTCGTCCGAGATTTGTCTGGGTGAAATCAGCCGCGCGCCGTGCCCGGCTGCAGCAAGAGCGGATGCTTCGGCCACGCTGCCGGTGCCATATGTGGCACGGCTGCTGGGCGAGCAGGTGAGGGTGCGTTGCCCGGCGAGTTGATCTGCCGGGATGAAGTGAATTCTTAATGCGACCGTTTCAGCAAAAGCTGAAAGCGCCGCGTGACCGTCTTTGTCTGAGACGGTCGCCAAAGCGTCGACGCTTTGCCCATCCGCGGCCTGTTCCAGCGCAGACCGCAGGCTCGCCACCGTCGCCGATGAAGAAAACCCGAACCCGGCCACGATCATAGCCTCGCGCTCCACTGCACCACCGGATAGGCAGATTTCCAACCGCGCCGGTCGCCTAATGCCGAAGCCTGCGATAGTTCGATACGAAGAAGGTCGCCACCCAGTTTGGTCTGCCACTCAGCCAATAGAGCTTCGCTTTCCAGCGTTACCGCATTGGCGACAAGCCTGGTGCCCGCACTAAGGTTCTCTTGCAGCCAGTTCAGCAGATCCACACTTAGACCGCCACCGATGAAGACTGCATCGGGTTGGTCAAGGTCTGCCAGCGCCTCGGGCGCAGTGCCTTGGACTACCTTCAGTCGATCTTGCCCAAGCGCATCGGCGTTTCGGCGAATACGCTCGGCGCGATCTGCGCGCGGCTCAATGGTGGTGGCGGTCAGCGTGGGGTCACACATCAGCCACTCGATGCTGATCGATCCGGTGCCTCCGCCGATATCCCACAAATGCTCACCGCGTTGGGGCGCGAGGGCCGATAGGGTTAGCGCGCGAATGGGGCGCTTGGTGATCTGACCGTCTGTCTCGAAAATATCATCCGGTTTACCTGAGGCTTTGGGAAACGCACGCCCGGCACCCGCGACGTCCAGCCCGACACAGACGGGATGTTCGAACGTGTCTAACAGCGCCTCGGTCATCGATACGCTGCGCGCGCGCTCACGCGGGCCTCCAAGGGCCTCCATTACGTGCAGCGCGCAATCGGTGAAACCTGTTTCGCCAAGATATGTTGCAAGCTCAGCCACAGCTTTACCGTCGCGCAGCAGCAGTATCGCGCGCAGGCCGGGCGCCAGATGTGGACGCAGGCGCGTCAGGGGGGCGGCATGCAATCCGAAGGTCAACGTGCTTTCAAGCGGCCAGCCCAGCCGAGCGGCGGCCAGCGAAAAGGTCGATTGCCCGGGCAGGGCGGTCCATTCGCCCGCGTCGAAATTTCGTGCAATCACCGAGCCGGCCCCGAACCAGAACGGATCGCCCGAAGCAAGAACAACGGTGCGTCTTCCACGCAACCCGGTCAGGATAGGCAGTCCATCAGCAAACGGAACCGGCCATTCAATCTGTTCCGCCGTGCTGTCCGGGATCAACGATAGATGGCGCGGTGGGCCCATGATGACTTCGGCCCGATCAAGCACTTGACGGCTTGCGGGTGACAGGCCATCCAGTCCATCTTCGCCCAAACCCAGAACGGTCAGCCACGGAGCTTTAGACATGCCCAACCTCCTGATTCTTGGTGGCACGACCGAGGCGAATGCTCTGGCAAAATCTGTCGCCGAACAAGGCATTCCGGCGACCTACTCCTATGCAGGTCGTGTTGACGCGCCCCGCCATCAGCCAGTGCCAACGCGTGTGGGCGGTTTCGGCGGTGTAGACGGGCTGACACGCTATGTTCGCGACCATGGGATCAGCCATGTTGTTGACGCAACTCATCCCTTTGCCGCGCAGATGAGCCGCAACGCGATTGAAGCCTGTACTAAATCCGCGACGCCGTTGGCGGTGCTGACACGGCCTGCCTGGACCGCGGAAAATGGAGACAACTGGCTGCACGTGCCGGATATCGACGCAGCGGTCAGCGCCTTGCGCGGCCCGGCACAGCGCGTTTTTTTGGCCGTTGGTCGCATGCATCTGCAGGAGTTTGCAGCCCAACCCCAACATCACTATCTGCTGCGGTTGGTGGATGCACCGGAAACCGTGCCGCTGCCTCACAGCGATGTGGTTGTATCGCGCGGTCCGTTTACGGTGGAAGATGACCGCGCACTGATGCAACGCCACAGCACGCAATTGGTAGTGTCCAAGAATGCGGGCGGCACAGGTGCGCGCGCCAAGCTTGATGCCGCGCGGCTGCTGGGCCTGCCCGTCCTGATGATCGACCGACCCGCTGTGCCGCAGCGGACTGAATTCGAGAAGGTCTCGCAGGTCTTGGACTGGCTGGCTCATACCTGATCCTTGGCCAATGTGAATCTCGGAGTATAGACGATCGGCGTACCGTCACGTTCGATCACGCGGGTCAGGGATGAGCCGACGATGACGACGGTTTGCATGTCCGCCATGTCGGGCGTTGCCTCGTCCAGCGTTGATATTCGCAGCGCTTCATCTTCACGCGACACCGCACGGGCGAAAATAATCAGGCGTTCCGGCTCGCATTCCTCGCGCAAGATTTCCAGCGTTTTTACAAAACCTTCCGGGCGGGACTTTGAGCGCGGATTGTAGAATGCCATCGAAAAATCACCCTGAGCGGCAAGGCGCAGGCGCTTTTCGATCAAACCCCAAGGCTTAAGATTGTCGCTTAGATTGATGGTACAGAAATCATGCCCCAAAGGGGCACCGGCACGGGCCGCAGCCGCCAGCATCGCTGTAATGCCTGGCAACACATCAATCTGGATGTCGCGCCAGCCTACCGGCCCGTTTTCCAGAGCCTCAAACACGGCTGCAGCCATGGCAAACACGCCAGGATCGCCGGATGAGACCACAACAACGCGCTTTCCCTCAGCGGCCATCTGCAACGCATGCTGAGATCGGTCGATCTCAACTCGGTTGTCACTGGCATGGAGGGTCAGCCCTTCACGTTCGGCCACGCGCGCGACGTAGGGGATATAACCCACAACATCCGTTGCGTCGGCCAGAGCAGCCGTCACTTCGGGCGTCACCAAAGCTTCGTCTCCCGGCCCAAGGCCAGCGATCTTGATCCAACCACTCATGGGCGCCGCCCTTGACCATGGACCAGAATGATCGAGAAGTAGGGTGTCAGACCTTCGCAATTGTCGGACAGCTTGCAAACCCTCTGGTTCGGCATCTGAGCGTATTCGACAATCCATGCGCGGTCATAAAGACCTGCATTTCGAAGTGCTCGTTTTACCTTGTCGAAGTTGCGCCCTATCTTCATGACGACCAGAGCGTCAGTTTGGCTCATGCGTTCGGTCAAGGTTTCCTCGGGAAGTGTTCCGACTAGAACCGTTAGGACATCATCACCCCAAGTAATCGGATCACCAGTCGCGGTCCAAGCGCCCGACATACCGGTAATGGCTGGCACAACCACTACATTAGCTTGTTCTCGTAACCGGTTGTAAAGATGCATGAATGATCCGTAGAAAAATGGATCACCCTCACACAGCACCACAACGTCCTCGCCACGTTCAGTAATGATCTTCAAATGCGCTGCGCAATCTTCATAGAACCCCGAAAGGAGTTCGTTGTACTTTGGATCCGACACTGGGATTTCAGTTGTCACCGGATACTCCATCGGAAATTCGATGGCGTCGCCCGGTAGCATTCCGTTCACGATCTTACGCGCTTGCCCCGTCCGACCGGGTTTGCGAAAGAATGCTACGTGGCGTGCGTTGCGCAGCAGGCGGTCCGCGCGGACGCTCATCAAGTCCGGATCGCCGGGGCCGAGGCCCACGCCATAGATCTTGCCCGCGCTCATTCTGCGCGGCTCGCGATGGCGTTGATGGCGGCAACGGTTATGGCGCTGCCACCGAGCCGTCCCTTGACGATACAAGACGGCACCGGCTGCGCCTCCCACAGCGCATCTTTGGATTCGACCGCTCCGACGAACCCGACCGGGCAACCGATGATTGCAGCAGGGCGCGGGCAATCAGGGTCTTCCAGCATATTGAGCAGGTGGAACAACGCGGTGGGGGCATTGCCGATGGCGACTAATGCGCCTTGCAGATGCGGACGCCACAGTTCCAATGCAGCAGCGGAACGCGTGTTGCCCATTTCAGTGGCCAGAGGGCGCACGCGGTCGTCATGCAGAGTACAGATCACCTCGTTCTCGGCGGGAAGGCGGAAACGCGTAACACCTTCGCTGACCATGCGGGCATCACACAGGATCGGCGCACCGTTTTCCAGCGCCGTGCGGGCCGCCTGAACGAAACCGTCCGAGAAATGGACGAAGTCTTCCAAACCGACCATACCCGCAGCGTGGATCATGCGGACGGCAACCTGCTCTTCATCGGTATCGAAGCGGGCCAGATCGGCCTCGGACCGGATGGTGGCAAAGCTCTGCTTGTAGATCGCCGCGCCGTCGGTTTCGTATTCATAGGGCATCAGGTGAAGTCCATGGTCATAAGTGTTTCTTCGGTCAGGCCGCGTAGGCAGGGCTCATCCCCTGCGCGGCCTTGTTTGACAAGGTCAAATCGTCCGGCATGGCCTACCAATGTGACATCGGCTGGCCCCATGCGGGCGCATCCTTTGGTGCAGCCCGACACATGCAGACTGCCCGCTACGCGCGTTGCCAAGGCGCGGGCGATGTCGCGTGTTTCTACCTGAGCCTGCGGGCAGAAGGGTGTGCCGGGGCAGGCGTCGGTGGCCATCAGCGGGTCGTTGCCATCAGTGACGAAATCAGAGGTGGGCATAGCTGCCCCACCTTCCAGCAGGATCAAACGCCAAGGGGTGACGCGAATAGCAGCGGCACCGCTTTGTTCGATCAAATCACAAAGCACGCTCGCTGGTAACTGCCCAAAGACAGCTCCGTAAATTGCGCCTTGAGTGCAGGCACCGGGTTGAGGCAGCGGGCCAATCGGGCCGGGTACGGTGCCTTGCCATTCGTCGGGCAATCCAAGTGATGCCGCGATCCGTGCCATGCGCCGGGTCTCAGACGTGTGGTGTTCGGCAAACCAGTTCGCCAGTGCGATCAGGTGATCGATGGCGTCGGAACCGGACACCCGACGCCCGGTGTCAGCACCGTCTGCGCGCAGAATCAGGCCCTCAGCGCTGCGTTCAAGCCTAATATCGGCTGAATCCGACGCCAGCAGACGCTCGGGGCCGGTATCAATCGCAAAGCCGAATTTTCCTGGTAGCGTAGGCAATTCCGCTAAACGGTCGATCAACTCTTGCGCCAATTGCGCCGTCAGATCACCAGCTTGATAGAGCGGTGAAACCAGTATGTTGCGCCGTATTTCGATACCAGGTTCGGCATCCAACAGATTAAGCGCAGCCAGCTCGGCCAAGAGCGGTTGGTGGCTGTCTTCCTGAACGCCGCGCAACTGCAAGTTGGCCCGGTTGGTCAGGTCGATGGTGCCATTGCCAAACTGCTCGGCCAGCTTACACAGACCTTTCGCTTGCTCAGCGTCCAGACGCGCCAGTCTTGGGCGCACCCTGACGACCAGGCCATCCCCCGACATCATCGGACGGTGGGCACCCGGGCACCAACCTTGGACGATGGGCATGCTCATCGCAGTGCCTCCAGATCAGCGCGGATCGAGTTCCGGCGCGTGCTCCACAGCCCGGCCTCCAGCAACGCGCGGAAACGGTTTTGCATGGCTTGATGTGCTTGTGGATTGGCGTCCTGCAGAAAGGCGTCGACCTCTTCGTCGCCAAGCGTTGCGTCGTGATACAGATCGAACAGATGCGGCGCGACCGTTCCGGACAGATGCGCGAAAGAGGCCATGTGATCCAGCGTCGCCGCGATCTCCGCGGCCCCGCGGAACCCATGCCGCTGCATCCCGGCAATCCAATCCGGATTGGCTGCGCGCGCATGAACAACGCGGCTGATTTCCTCAGTCAACGTTCGCGCGCGCGGATTATCGGGATTGGTATTGTCCAGATGATAGAGCTGAACGGGGCCGCCTGCGATCTTTTTGGCCGCTGCAAACCCGGCCTCATGCGTAGCATAATCATTGGCCAGCAGCAGGTCGGTTTCGGTCAGGTCTTGTAGGTGGACAAAGCTGTCAGCGTTGGCAACGCGCTGCGTGATTCCGTCTTTGTCTTGGGCGATATGCTCACCTTCCAGAGCAAACGAGCTCGCCTCAAGCCACGCCTCACCGGCCTGAATACGCGCTTCGTCCGTATAGGTCTCGGACAGTTGTGTCATATTCAGACCATAACTCCCGGGGGCCGGGCCGAACACACGCGCGGCGGGTTCTTGTCCGGCATACGGATTCCAGTCTGACGCTTCATCGCGTGCGGACAATGCGCGGACAGCTTGGCCATAGAGTGCAGAAAGGGTCGGAAACACATCACGGAACAGCCCCGAGACCCGCAGTGTAACATCCAGTCGCGGGCGGCTAAGGTCAGTGATCGGCAGAACTTCGATACCGGAAACCCGCTCGGAGCCCTTGTCCCATATCGGCTTAACCCCAAGAAGGTGAAGCGCCATCGCGAATTCTTCACCGGCAGTGCGCATTGTGGCCGAGCCCCACAGATCGACGATCAGTCCCTTGGGATAATCGCCTTCTTCCTGCAGATGCCGACGAACCAGCTCTTCTGCGAGTTTGACGCCCTGAGTATACGCGGCGCGTGTGGGCACGGATCGCGGATCGGTGGTATAAAGATTACGCCCCGTCGGCAGCACATCCGTGCGCCCGCGATAGGGCGAGCCCGAGGGGCCGGCCTCAATCCGTTTCCCAGCCATCGCATCGATCAGGGCTTTGCGCTCGGCATGGGCTGATGGGGCGGGGTCGAAATTGCCAGTCACCTGTGGCACGCGGCCAAAGATATGTAGCCCGTCGCCGAACTGGCTTTCCTTGATGTCACAGACAAATCGGTCAATGCGAGTGATCGCCTCAGCCGTGCTGGTGGCTTGATCAAGGCCAAGATCGCTTTCAAGCCCAATGGCCTGCGCCTCGTCCCGGATATCCTCCTGCAGGCGATCGCGGCGTTTGGGGTCCAAGCCATCAGCGTTCGAAAACTCGTCCAACAGCGATTCCAACCGTACCATTCGGTCGGGCGTACCGCTTTCCTTCATGGGCGGCGGAATATGCCCCAGCGTAACCGCCCCGATCCTGCGCTTGGCCTGTGCGGCCTCGCCGGGGTCGTTGACGATGAAGGGGTAGATCACTGGTAAGTCTCGGATCAGTGCTTCGGGCCAGCATTCGTTGCACAAAGCGACCGATTTGCCCGGCAGCCACTCGAGCGTCCCATGGGCACCGATATGGATCAGGGCATCCGCGCCGAGACTTTCGCGCAGCCAGAGATAGAAAGCGACGTAGCTGTGGCGCGGGGTGCGCGACAGGTCGTGATAGTCGTCGTCGCGCAGCTCAGGTGTCCCTCGCTCGGGCTGGAGGGCGACCAAGGCCTTGCCTCGTCGCAAAGCGGTGAACTGGAACGAGCCATTTGCAAAGCAGGCGTCATTCTCGGGCTCACCCCAAACGGTTTGCAGATCATCGCGCAATTGCTCGGGCAGGGTTTCAAGCGCGGCCTTGTAGTCTTGCAGAAGCCAAGAAATTCGGGCGTCCAACAAGGTTTGGGCAAGCGGTTCGGCAGGCGCGGCATCATAGCCTTCAGCCTGCAAATCAGACAGTATCGCCTCGGCTGAGGCCAACGCGTCCAGCCCGACGGCATGTGCCATCTGCCAATCCTTGCCGGGGTAGGTGGACAGCACCAGCGCCGGGATTTGATCTGCCTTCGGAGTGTTGTTGAGGTTCAACCAGCCGGTGACGCGGTCAACAATCGCCTCGATCCGTTCCGGTTCAGCCCGGTGCGCAAAGCGTGAATATTCCAGATGCGGATCGCGTTTGCCCGGTTCTTTGAACGAAATGATGCCCGCGTTGATCCGGCCGTCCACCTCGGGCAGAACCACATGCATGGCAAGGTCCGCTGGCGAAAGACCACGTTCCGCCTCGGCCCAGGCCTTGCGGCGCGAAGTGGCGAGCGCGACTTGAAAGACAGGAAACCCCGCCGCATCCAGAGGGGAGGTGCCCGATGTACCTTTGCCTGAGAAGGAAGTGGCGTTGATGATCGCTGCAGGTTTCAGCGCAACAAGGGACTCGCGCAGCCAGGGGGCGGCATTGGGCGCCTTAAGCGACGGAGCATAGAGGCCGGTCGCTTCAAATCCCCGCGCCCTTAAGCTGCGGATCAGGGCTGCGATTGGGGCTGTATCCGCTGAGGTCAGATATGCGCGATAAAAGGTCACAATGATGCGGTCGGCGTCGCCCGTCAGGGCGTTTTCCACCGGAATCACGCCGCGATCCGGACACCACGCACCGCATTCGGGGACAGTTTTGGCGCCCATGACCGGGCCGGCATACAAACCTGCGGCCAGCGCCATCTGCGCCAATGCGGCTTGCGCTGCAACCTTTCCGCCCGTGTCGCATAGATGCGCCAACCGTCGCAGGGTTGAGACGGGCAGGGTGGAATATTCATCCAGTCGCGTATCTTCGCGCCCATCTGCAGGTAGAACGGCCAGCGCTATCCCTTTGGCCTGCGCCAGTGCCAGAACCTGCTGCAAGCCATAGGTCCAATAGGGAACCCCGCCGATCAAGCGAATGAGGATGCCTTTGGCACCGTTCAAAGTCTGTTCGACATAGGTATCGACCGAGAGGGGATGTTTCAGCGCCGTTAGGTTCGCCAGCCTGAGGGTTGGCATGCGTCCTTCGGGCCCGCCACCGCGATGCCAGCCCGCCGCGAATGCACCAAGGTCACTGTCGGAAAAGGACAGCACCACCAGATCCGCCGGGCTCTGGCCCAGATCGGTTGGGGTCTCGGTTTCCTCGAGCCCGTGGTTTTCGCGGAAGACGACGTGCATGGCTTACTCGGCAGCCTCGGTTACACCCACGAGGATATCGCGGATTTCGGCTTCTTTGATGTCGTCATGCTCGGCAATGACCACAAGGCGCGAACGGCGTGCCTCATCGGGTTGCCACGGGCGGTCATATTGCTGACGCACCCGCGCGCCAACGGCCTGAACCAGCAAGCGCATCGGCTTGCCCTGAACGGCGGCATAGCCTTTGACGCGCAGGATGTTCAGTTCCTTGGCCAGACGTTCAATTTTCGCGACCAGATCAAGCGGGTCGGATTGTTCCGGCAGTTCGACGATGATGCTTTCGAAATCATCATGCTCGTGATCATGGTGGCCATCATGATGGCTGGGACGGGCCTCCATGTCATCTTCGGCCGCCGCTTCCAGGCCTAATACCACACGCACGTCGACGACACCCTCGGCGACCTCGACAACAGGCAGGGGGCGGGGCGCTTCGGCGGCGATGATTTCCTTGGCTTTGGCCACACCCTCGGGACCGGCCAGATCCGGCTTGGTCAGGAGGATGATATCCGCGCACGAGATCTGATCTTCGAACACCTCGGACAGAGGCGTTTCGTGATCAATCGAGTCATCGGCCAGGCGCTGAGCGTCCACGACTTCGACATTCGGCGCAAAGCGACCCGCAGCAACAGCCTCGGCATCGGCCAGCGCGATCACGCCATCCACGGTGATTTTCGAGCGGATATCGGGCCAGTCGAACGCTTTCAGCAACGGCTTGGGCAGGGCGAGGCCGGAGGTTTCGATCAGTATGTGATCAGGACACGGTTCCAGCGCCATCAGAGCCTCGATGGTCGGGATGAAGTCATCGGCGACCGTGCAGCAAATGCAGCCATTGGCCAGCTCCATGATATTTTCAGCCGGGCAATCCGGGATGGCGCAGGATTTCAGGATGTCGCCGTCAACGCCAACATCGCCAAACTCGTTGACCACAACGGCCAAGCGCTTGCCCTGCGGGTTTTGCATCAGATGGCGCACCAGTGTGGTTTTGCCCGAGCCCAGAAAGCCGGTGATCACGGTGACGGGGAGTTTCTCAAGATTGCTCATTTCTGGGCTCCAATCGGGGGAATGCGGGCCGCACAGTTTTTGCGGAAATGTTCGGGACGTTCGCGCCATTTGACCAAACCGTCCTCGGTGGCGAGGTACTTGGTGGCACCGTCGACGATCACGTCAACATGGTCGGTTTCGTTCAGATGCTCATAGACAAAGGTCCAGCGATCCGGTCCTCCGCGCAGCACGATCGAGCATCCTTCATCGCAATTGGACAGGCATTCCACAGCTTTCAGAGTAATGCCATCGGGCAGGTCCGCCTGTTCAAGCGCCTTGTGCAGCAACTTGCCGGGGCGTTGCGCATCGTCTTCGACAGGCAAACCGCGACGGCAGGTGGTGCAAACCAGCAGTTCGACCGGAGCGGTCTCGGTCATGTCTCTCATCCCCCCAAATCCTCTTCGTGGGGGACGGGGTTTCATGCGGGCCAATCAAAGCCCCACACCGGAACACCCCGTCCGGTTTCATCTTCGGGCGTTGGCAGGTCTCCCGGCTTGCGGATGTCAGAGGAAGCCTCTGTCGGATGTCCCGCCTTCCCGGCATTCGCCAGTGGCTTGGGCACCCTCTCCGGTCACGGTCGCGGGGGCGGCTGCGTTTGACGGTGATTCCGCTGACGCATTCCCTTTTCATCTGCTTGCGCAGACACCAACGGATGGGACATGCGGCACTGATGTACTGCTTGTCAAGCGAGTCGCGATATTCCGTGATATCGCAGGTAAAAAGCGACCTGTCTGGGTCGCTGGGCGGCATGATCTGTTTGCAGCGTCGTGGTGGCATGGTTGCAAGACGCGTACAGGAGGATGCAGCGCATGAAAGTTGGGTTTATCGGGCTAGGGAATGTGGGCGGCAAGCTCTCGGGTTCACTGCTGCGCAATGGAATCGATCTGACGGTACACGATCTGAATCCAGAGCTGGTGTCTGCATTTGTCGCGAAAGGGGCCAAAGCTGCCGAAAGTCCGGCGCAGCTGATGCGTGATTGCGATGCGGTCATCACCTGCTTGCCTTCGCCTGCCGCTTCGGACGCGGTGATGCAGGAGATGTTGCCAGAGGTCGGTCCTGGCAAAATCTGGATGGAGATGTCCACCACCGACGAAGCCGAAGTTAAACGCCTTGGCGCAATGGTCATTGAACGAGGCGGCGCAGCGGTGGATTGCCCGGTTTCAGGCGGGTGCCACCGCGCCGCGACAGGCAACATCTCGATTTTCGCGGGCTGCGATCGCGAGACGTTCGAGCGCATCTTGCCTTTCCTGACCACTATGGGGCGGCGCATTCTGCACACGGGCGAGCTGGGCTCGGCCTCGGTTCTGAAAGTGATGACAAACTTCCTTGCCACCGCCAACCTGATCACCTGCGCCGAGGCTTTGGTGACCGCCAAGGCCGCCGGGATGGACCTTGGAACCACATACGAGGCGATCAAAATCTCATCGGGCACTTCGTTTGTGCATGAGACCGAAAGCCAAGTCATTCTGAATGGTTCGCGGGATATCTCATTCACCATGGATTTGGTGAAAAAGGATATCGGACTGTTTCAAGAGGTAGCGGACCGAGCAGGTGTGCCGCTGGAAATGAATCCGCTAATGATCAAGATATTCGAGGATGGCATCGCGCGATATGGTGAGAGAGAGCTGTCTCCGAATATCATCCGACGGCTGGAAGACGCGACCGGGCTTGATATCCAAGCGTCAGGATTTCCAACCGAGATGCTGGATGATGAACCGGAAGAGCCAGGCTATGAAGTGATCCCGCAAAATCGTCTGAACGATTGATTCATTACTCTGTGCTTGCCTAGTGACCGAGTTGGACAAAATTCCAAGGCTAATCTAAACAGGTCGACAAGAGTCCGATAACGGCACAGGCAAGAGTATAACTTATGACGAATGAGACCTTTCTCATCGTGACCACGATGAAGAACGAAGGGCCTTTCATGATCGATTGGGTGGCTTACAACCGCGCAATCGGTTTTGACGATATTCTGATCTACACGAATGATTGTGCGGACGGCACCGACACGATAGCCGACCGGATGCAGACGCTAGGTTGGGCGCATCACGAGCGGAACAAGGTCGGTCCTCGGGCTGCGCCTCAGGGTCGTGCGTTTTCACGCGCTCTGAGTCATCAAAGCTACCATTCGTCAGATTGGATCATGAGCTTGGATGTTGACGAATACATCAACATCCGTTTGCCCGAGGGTAACATCCGCAGCTTTGTAGAAACCAGCGGAGAGGCAGACGCGATTTCAATCTGCTGGCGAATGTTCGGCAATGCAGGGTTGAATGATTTTGTTGATCAGCCCGTGCCCGAGATGTTTTTCTGCGCAGCGCCGGAAGAGTCGTATCCCCATCATCGGGCGAAAGGCTTCAAAACGCTGTTCCGGAACAATGGCAAATTCAGCCGTTTTCGCGCCCATCGGCCCCGAATTAACCCGGAAGACGCGCCCAACCCAGACGTGCCATACGAAGGGATATTGTGGCGAGACGCAGGTGGCAACCTTTACCCGGCTGATCAAGTGAAATGGAAAGCATGGCGCGGTTTCAGCCACGAGTATGCTCGTATCCACCACTATGCTGTCCGCAGCACCGATAGCTTTCTTGTCAAACGAGATCGGGGACGCACCAATCATGTCGGGCAAGATCAGGGTCTCAAATATTGGATGATGATGAACCACAATCATGTGGAAGATCGCTCGCTTTTGAAACACACACCGGCAATGTATGAGATCAAAGCCGAAATGATGGCAGATCCGCAACTTGCAGACCTGCATCAAAAGGCGTGCGAATGGCATCGTGCGAAAGCCGAAGAATTGAAAGCCCGGCCAGACTGGGCCGATCTGGTCGACGCGCTGCGAAATTCCTATTCCGGAGAAGAAGCCCATGGCTGACCCCGCGACTGCCAAAGATCGCCGCAAACAGCAGGCACAGCAGCGAGAGCGTAAAGATACGTTGCGGCGCGAAATGCTGAGGACCATGCCGCACGGACGCCTTAGCGTTGAAATTGGTGTTTGGCGGGGCGAATTTTCACAGATTTTGCTTGAAGAACTTCGCCCTTCCAAGCTGTGCCTCATCGATCCCTGGGGGGTTCAACCTGATCCCAATGGCGGTGCCTCGCTGGCCGGAGCCAAAAGTCAGAACGACATGGATCGCATCTATGATGAGGTCGCGAACAAATACAGCACCGAGATCGCGAAAGGACAAGTCTCGATTATACGTGACTTTTCGATCCCGGCACTTGGCCTGTTCGAAGACCATAGCATCGGATTTGCTTACCTCGATGGCGATCATTCCTATGAAGGCGTAAAGGCTGATCTGGATGCGCTTCTCCCCAAGATGATCGAGGGTGGTGTCATTATGCTTGATGACTATCACAGGCGGGGCTGGTGGAAAGACGGCGTGATGCGCGCGTTCCACGAATTTCTGGGTGCAAATGCCGCTGGGCTTCGCCTTAAGGCGATAAAGGGCGCACAGGTTGCGGTTCAGAAGCTTTGATAAGAGATGCCAAAAAAGTGCAGACAAATCAAAAATGCAACTTGGAAGATAGGGCGATATCTCTATTAGAATCCGCCAATTCACTTCAGCATAAGTTCTGGGAGAAACTGTTTGTCTGAACGGGTCGCTTCGCTATGGATTGGTCGACGGTTGTCGGTATTGGAGAGACTTTGCCTAAAGTCTTTCCACGATATTGGTCAGACACCGATCCTGTATTGTTATGATCCAATCGAAAACCTCCCGTCCTACGTTGAAGTGCGAGATGCAAACCATGTGTTGCCGTTGGACGCAAACGGCAGAATCCACGTCGATCCCGTGTTTCAGTCTCCGGCGGTCCATGCGGATCTGTTCCGCTTGCAACTTATGTCCAAGACTGACGAAATTTGGGTGGATTGTGATATCTATGCGCTCAAACCATTTAGATCGGATGAAGGTTATCTGGTGTCCAGTCGCAGAGATGGACAACGACGCGTTCAAAACTGTGTTCTTCGACTCCCTCCGGACAGTCCTGCTTTGAAGGCTTGGCTTGAATTTGTTGGCTCAAAGCCCTGCATTCCGCCGTGGTGGGATCAGCGTACATCACGAGTTTATCGTCGTCTCTACGGCAAGAAAGCTTCTTTCAGTACGCTTCCTTTGGGAACGATTGGCCCACTGTCGGCATATCATTTTCTTTTAGAGAGTGGAGAAATCGAACGGGTCTTGCCCGAAAGAGAATACAGTGCGCTTCCTTTTGTCAGCCGTCGTGAATGGGTTCGCGAGGATGTAGGCCAGTTGGACCAATACGATTGGAAATCCCAAAGCTCTATTCATTTCTTTTCATCAGTAATGCGCCCGCGGCTCGCCCGCTCCCGTGGACGGTTGCTCGCTTCCAGTTTTTTTGGAGGGCTATTGGTTAAGCACGGCTTGGCCGATGACCCGGATGTGTCTCTTGTCTGATTATGGTTGCGCAATGAGTGACAGAATTGTCGTCTACACGACCATGAAAAATGAGGGACCATTTATGATTGATTGGGTCTCTTACTATCTGTCGCTGGGTGTTGAACATTTCCTGATCTACACCAATGACTGTGATGATGGCACTAACCTGATCGCAAAACGGCTGGAACATCTGGGCGTTGCATCCCATATCGACAATTCGGTCAAACCCGGCCAAAGCCCTCAGAACACCATGCTCAGGCGCGTGCGCAGCCATCCGCGATTTAAGGATGCCGATTGGACCTTCGGCTTGGATGTTGATGAGTATCTGAATATCCGACTTCCAAACCCGTCTCTGCAGAACCTGTTGAAAAAGCTCGAGGAGACAGCAGATGGGCCCTTTGATGTCGCCTCCTTTGCCTGGAAAATTTTCGGATGCGGAGGTGTTGAAGACTTTGTTGATACGCCCGTGGCTGAGCAGTTTTTTCTCTGTGATACCGAACAAGGGTTCTACTCGGGCGTGGCCGGAGGGTTGAAGAGTATCACGCGCAACAATGGTCTGTTTACCCGCTATGGCCCGCACCGGCCAAAAGGCGTTGCGCCCGAGCGCGCTGCCGAGATACGTTGGGTGGACGGAGGCGGGCAGCTCCTCGATCCAGAAGCAGTAACGTGGCGAGCTAAGTCCGGTTATCGCCACGATTTCGCCCGTCTTCATCACTATGTTACCCGCTCAATCGGGTCATTTCTGGTCAAGCGCGATCGTGGAAAGACTAATCACATCCACGATGACCAGGCCGAAGCCTACTGGCACAATATGAACGCGAACCTCGTTGAGGATCGCACGATCCTTCCACTATGGAATCGCGCAACTGCCGAGAAGGCGCGCTTGACGAAGGACGATCAGCTTATGTCTTTGCACGAACGAGCATGTTTTTGGCACCAACAGAAGATTTCTGAACTCTATGAACGACAAGACTGGGCAGAGTTTCGTGCGTTCTTGCACCGCTATAAAACCGAGTGTCCCGCTCGCTGGCCACTAAGTGCAGACTAAGGCCGATTTTGGTGGCTGCAACTAGGCTGCTTCTTTCAGACTTTGGTCTCAATCAAATCACATGGCCTAGTAGCTTCAATTCGCTACCGTTGTTGCGTTTTGTAAGAACATAGAGATCTTCGACACACTGGAGCGCGAGAAACTACGCTACGCAGCGATATTCTTACAGATGTTCGCTTTTACTGGTAAGACGGAGGGATAGGCCAGCGGAAGTAATAAACGCCGTGTCTAGAAAGGCTTAGATAGGATGACTGCATCATCGTAGGTGTGTCCCACTTTGTGTCACACCCGAGCACCACAGGGCTAAGTCAATGATTTAGAATAAAATGGAGGCGAGTACCTGTTTTGAAATCGAACCTAAGAAAAATTAAAAATAAATAAAAACAATTTGTTAGGTGAATTTTGCTCTCCCCAGGTCCCGAAAATGTTGCGGGATTTGTTGCGGGATCGGCATGGCGCGTTCAACTTGACCATGCCGACGCAACTACGATCCCTTGTTCCGATCTATTTGTGCGAGCCACCTAACAAAGGAAAGACCTTGTGAAACAAGTAGAATTGCCGCCTCCTCAGTGGGCTGATTAGGGGTCTCAATACCTTGCTCATGCCGATAAAAGTGAGCTGCATTGATCCAATCCTTGAAGGATTCCAATGACTTCCCAGAAGCTGCTTGCAAAGTTGGATGATCGGAATAAAGGGCTTGAAGTTCCCTTCCTAGTTTTTCGCCTGCAGAACGCGCGTCCAACCGGGGGACTTTGTACATTAGTTTGAAGAGATTTTCGTTTGCGCTGAAAGCGGATCGAATTGCTCCAATGTAGTCGACTGGTTCTTGCATTAGATGAAAGTCGATTGTTTCAACGCATTTTGACGTGGCTGAGTACCTTTCTTCATTTAATGCAGCAATTGACGATTGCCTTGAAGCGCTAAACGCACTGTCGACAAGTGGGTGAACACCCCCGTCCTCATCGACTTCATAAGCAAGGTTTTCGTCTTTAAAGACCCTTCGTACGCCATCGACGAAACTGCTTACGTCCATGCTTTACCCTTGCTGCAAGACAACAACACCACTGCCGACGCGGAGCGTCTGAAACAGGCGATATGTGACCTTCAACTTCAACTGGATGAAATCCATTGGGAGGTTACACCCAAGGGGCGCATGGAGCGGGTTTCATTGCGCGAAGTGTGTATCGCGCCAAAGCACCTGCAAGACGAGCAACTCGACAGGAGTGGCCAGCGGTATCGAGCGCGCAAGATACAGGGCGGGCACTTCGAAGTATCGGTGGTTACGATCAACAACGGGAACGTGAAGTTTGAACACGTTCAAGAGCAATACGATCCTGCAACGGTGTACGGCTTACCTGACTTCATAAACAACCTGTCAGTGGCACAACAGACCCGGCTCAGAAACTTCTATGACGGGTGCAACCCGCGCCCGATGGTGGACTTGGTGCAAGGTGGTGGCCCACAGTTGCAGGTATCGACGATGCATTTCCAATGCACAAACGAAGACCTGTTGGCTGGCCTTGTCGAAACCCTCTACGCGATGCGCAATGCCCTGTTGCATGGCGAGGTGGACCCGGACGAGCAAGTGCTTGCCTGCTTCGAACCTGCCTACAAAATCGTCACATGCTTCCTGCGCAGCATTGGCTGAAAAGAAGATAGATGTAGCCGTGAGCTCCCGCCCATTTGACCCACAGTGGACTACAAACAGCCCAACGCTCAGGGCTTATCTAGAAAACCTATGCACCGACCTGTCTGTAAGAACGGTAGGTCAGCGCAGGCGAAGGCAGGAAGTGCAAGCACGCTATGCGAGGTGCTTGTCTAGGACAGGTGGCAAAGCGGAACGCAAACTAGTGAACCCACCGTTAGCGTTGAAGTTGTAGTCGGGGAAAAGACGGGTTCCATTCCGGCGGCTATCCACGAAGTCCAAGAAGCCTAGGTTGACCAAATCCGGGTGTATCGGGACCTTCCGTCTAGCTGCTGTCGACTTCACACGCTTGTTGTTGTCATCACCTTCATCTGTGATGTTGAGGAACCATGTTCCGCATTCCTGCTGCACATCATTGATGTCGAGTTGGCATATTTCATTCAACCGGGCACCAGTGAACATGCCAAGCAGCATCCCCCACTTGTGGCTGTCCTTTCGCACCAACCCGGACGGGTTCATGGTAAGTTCGGTGTGCAACAGCCGGATTTGCTCAGGAGAGAAGGGTCTACGCTGGCCTTTACGGTTTTTGTCTTTAGCTACCTTCATGCCGTCGAAGAGGCTGTGCGGAGAGTAACCGTGCCGCTCGGCCCAATCAAAGAAACCCTTGAACATCTGTATGTGACTATTGATCGTTTTTGGGGCGATCTTCTTCTGACCCGGCAGCTTTATGACTTCCATCAAAGGCATGTTTTTTAGTGCGGGCTTGGTGTTCCGACTAGATGGTAGGGCTTGAAGAACCTTTTTGACTTCGTTGGCATCCTGCTTCGTAATCGTGCTCAGTAACCGGTCTGGCCCGAAGTACTCGATTAGGATGTTCAGATACGCACGGTTCTGGCCGATTGTTTTTTCAGCCCACTGACGCGAGTGTTCTGCGATGAAGTCATCAACCGCAGCTCCCAAAGCAGCGGATGTAGGCAGCGTCGGAGTTGGAGTAGTGCCAACGATGGCAGGTGCGTCGTCGAAGGAATAGTGCTCAAGGCGCTCTGCGGCTTCTAAGATGCGCTGTAGTAGGTCCCTGCGGCCTTTCCTCAACTCAGTTGCGATCCTAGGCATACTGGCATCCCAGTCCGCGTGTGACACGCTCATCTTGCTCTTGAATCGATCTATTGGAAGCCACAAAGGGAAGGCACTATTGATTTCCATGAAACTTTCATGGTCCGCCAGCTCTTCTCGGGCGTGTAGTAGAGCGTTCTGAGATAGTCCACGGCGATCCAGCCATGCAAGGTACTGATCCAGTTGCGCTTTGAAGAAAGATTGGACCTTCGTCCTTATTTCATCCTGCCTAAGTCCGGCCAAAGTCCCGCTGTCCCTTATTAGCTGCCCATAAGATGCGAGATAGCGAGCCAGTGTGCCTGCTCGATCTGGGCAGCGTGTTTTGAGTGAAATCCGAATTGTTCGCCGCTTTCCCTTTGTAGAGGGAGGGATAGGCCAGCGAAAGTAATAAACGCCATGTCTTGAGAGGGTTAGATAGGATGACAATTTCATTGTAGGTGTGTCCCACTTTGTGTCACACCCGAGCACCGCAGGGCTAAGTCAATGATTTAGAATAAAATGGAGGCGAGTACCGGAATCGAACCGGTGTACACGGATTTGCAAGAGATCAACAGCACAGATAATCGTTAGAAAACAATTTTTTAAAGTATTTTTTTACTATGTGTTCCGTTTTGTGTACCAAGGGAGTCAACGCTCAGCGACAACTTTTGCTAAGTCTACGATCAGCGCCAGCTTTTCATCATCAACTTCAAGCGTAGTTGCATTCAGTTCGCTCAAAATACGACTCCGCAGCTTCGATCTGTTGTCGGACTGGAAATCGAAGAAGAACTTCATTTCAACCTCAAGCGCTGTTGCAATATCGCTCAAGGTGTTGAAGTTCGGCGCAGTTTTGCCGCGTTCCAAATTCGATACAGTTTCAAATGACATACCAATTGCTTCAGCCAACGCCGCCTGTGTCATACCGCGCATTTTGCGCGCAGCTTTCACACGCGACCCAACTTCTTGTTTCAAATCCAAAGCCATACACGGCTTGTAAATCGAAAATTCCGGCTTGAGATCGGATTGGAAATACCGTTTGTTGTGAAAAACGTATTTTCAAGCCGTGTTTTGCGCGGCTCAACACTCTTAAGGAGAGAGAACTTGCAAAGACGCGTATTTTTACTTGGAGCTTTTGCACTCACGGCTTGCCAAGCCACAAATCCACACTTGGGCACCAGCGCCGAGCAGAGTTTCATGCCTGTCGAAAACGCGGCTGCGCTGATGGCAATAGTGGGTGGGCGCACGGTCGTGTACACTAATCAAAGCAACACTGGTGCGGGGATCAAGCAAACTTTCAATAGGAACGGGACCACAACCTATGGCAACCAGAGGCGAGCTTGGACGGTTCAGAATGGGCAATATTGTTCAAGCGAAAAAATGAATTCGGATCCAAGCACTTGGCAGTGTTTCAAAGTCGATGTGAACGAGGCAGGCACTATCATACGATGGCAGCGTAGCCCAGATTTTGACCAGAATAACAATAACGGCGAGCTGGATACTTGGTACGGACGTATTGTCTGAGAGGTAATCAAATACTCGCTTCATACCTTACACGCCGACTAAAGAATTTGAACGGGTGCTTACGTGGCATTTTAAGAGCAGGTTTGCTGAGGCGCGAGAAGAAATGTTGCGAGGGCAAAACTGTAAACGCAATTGTAATCACCAATGATAGGGCAAAGAGTGAAGTCAGCTAAGCGGCTGGAAATAAATGGAAGCTAGCACCGGAACTGATCCAGTGTTATGGAATCTACAAGAGATCAACATCAAAGAAATAGACTAAACCAACGCTCTAAATCGCAAATCAGGGATCGGTACAGAGATCTGTACACTTTGTTCGATTTAGATTTCAGGCGGCGCTCTGTTTCCAATTTCCGAACACAGTGTGTCACTAAGCGAAAATATCACCATATTTTGCGATTATGACAGTAAAATACCTTGTGTGACACAGAGAAGCGTAGCATTTTGATCATCACGAACAGTTTGTGGATCAGAAATGGAAACAAAGTCGGATCGATTTCAGCGTTTAGCGGAAGCGCGTGTGACGAAGGCAATATCGATGCTTCGTTCGATTTCAAAGCTATCGAATCGGAGCCACTATGAGTATTCGCCGGAAGACGTGCGGCAGATATTTCAAGCGATAAGGCGGGAGACCGAAAGCGCCAAGGCGGCGTTTGATATCGGTCTCAAGCGCGATGGCGACAGCGAGTTCCATCTGGGAGGAAAAGATAGTGGTGAGTGAGTTGAAGAGCGTTTGGGAAATGAACTTGATGGATGGGAAAAATCCCATCCATACCGGAGGCTTTCTCACTGCATATGATCATCGAGAGTTCTCTCCAGAAGAGGTTGCGGCGCGCGAGGGCGGGCAGAACTCAATGGATGCCGGGCGAAAAGAAAAGGGCATCACGCAGTTAGTTTTTCAGAAGCTGACCGCTAGCGGCGAAAAGAAAGAGCAACTGCTTGAGCTGTTCAAATTCCGCGAATTACTGGAGCCGCGCCTTGAGATCTTCAAGAAAGAAAAAAGAAATAGTCTCTTTGCGAAGAGCCTAGAGGCATTTCTGAACGGTAAGACAATCTCGGCGTTGCTCATTCGAGATTACAACACCTGCGGCTTAGGCGGAAAGTGGGACAGGTATGAGCGCGGCGATCACTTTGCTCGCCTGGTATGTGCACTCAACTTAGATGACAAGGCTGACGAAGATGCAAATTCGGGCGGCTCGTACGGCTTGGGCAAGACAACTTATGCCAAGAGTTCAAACATCAACACAGTTATCTATCATTCGGTGTTTGATGCTAGCAAAGACAGCGAAGGCGTGCAGCGGCGTCTGATGGGCGCTGGCGTTTATCCAAAGCATGAATACCAAGGCGACAACTACGGTGGTTTTGCATATTTCGGTGCGCCATCCGGTGCCAATAGCGCTGTTGCAGCCCCATATGCAGATGATGCTGCGGCACAAATGTGGGACAGTGTTTCTGAAATTTTCGGAGTCGATCTGAGCCGAAATGAAAAGATCAAAGGGACCGACATTCTTATTCTGATGGACTCCCTTGATCTTGAGAAGCTGAAGAGGGCTATTGAGGACTACTACTTCCCAGCACTTATTTCTAACGACTTGTCGGTACGCTTCATTGACGAGAAAGAGAACCTTGATGTGCCATCGGTTCTTACCCGCCAGGACCTTGATCAGTTTGTTCGACTCTACAAAAAAGCCTCAAGCTCCGAAGTGACAAAGGAGGAGACCATTAGGGTCGACTCGTTGAATAAGGTTGAGAGTAAAGGAATAGGTCGCATTGCATTTGAAGCCGCCGAACCCGACGAGGCAGTTTCAACTCGACGCAACTGTGTTGCAATTATGCGGGGGACCGGGATGGTAATCAACTACGCCAAAATGGGCGGGGACCAGTATGAGCCTGCGGTCGGGGTGTTTCTCGCACATGAGGACATTTATCCTTACCTTCAACTCGCAGAAAATGCAGCACATTCTGAGTGGAGCGAGCATTCGAGACGACTTCAGCAAAACCATCCTAGCATAGGGAAAAAACTTGTCGCTCGCGTGAACAGTGCTGTGAAGAGTCGGTTCGTTGATTTTCAGAGAAATCTTCAGCCCGATGTTTCCGAAAGCCGAAGTGAAAGTGGCTTGCTTGCAAGGCTTTTGACCGGAGCGCTGTCAGGTACGAAAGGCGACGCACCGCCGAAAAAAACCTTCCACAACCCTGTGTCGCTGCATTTGACACACAGAAAACGCGAAGCAGACAAATCTGTTTGGAGGCTCCAAGTTCATGACTGCGAGCACACTCCGGAAGCGCCATTCACTTTGACATTGAATCCATCAATTTCACTAGCGGGAGACGCGAAGAAGGTTGCAATTAAACACATGGATTTCTTGATTAGGGATCAGACAGGCAAAGTGCTGGCTGAGGGCAGCAAGCCCACACTCAACTACAATTTCTCTAGAGGTATGGCATTGGATTTTGACGTGGAGTTCGACAATCCCGGAAGACACAATTACGTGGTTCAGTGCAAGTGCGTGGCGGAGAACGGAGAGTTTGATGTCGACTAAGGATAGAAAACTCATCTTTTCGGTCACACGATCGGACTTGCTATTCAACTTTGCTGCCAGTTTTGACGAGGTTTTTCTCTTCTCTGCTGGAGCCGGAGATGAATTAAGCAGTGAGCAGGGAGTTCGGCAGCAGGAGGCAGTTGGTTTCGATTTTCAAAGTGAGTGCGCTCCGACAGTCGAAATTCTGCCATTTGGGAATTTGTTGAAGGAGTTACTGGATGCAGACCCAGAAGAGTTTGAAGCTCATATAACGCTTGAAGACATCGCGCTTGGCATCCGAAAGCCGATTCTTAGCGTTGGCGCAGCCGACTTAGTGGAACGACGCACGTTTAAAGTAGATCTGTATGACGACCCAGATTTTGGTTTCAGTAGAGGATTTATTGTTCGGTGTTTTGTTGCGCGTATCAGTGACGTTAGCCAAAACTCTGGAATAATTTGGTCAAAGTCACAGATTGTTTCTGAGTCGACTTTCGTAGTGAAGTCTTCAGTAGATGAAGCACTTTTCGAGATCGCTTGGACAACGTTTAAAGACCATGAGGACAGAAAGCACGTATTATACTTTGTTGATTGGGTGAGTGATCAGGTCTCGGACACTCCACATACAGAGTGCTTTCAAGTCAAAGCAAACAACGATCTGAAGACACAGTTTAAGAGGCTGGAAAACAACTCACATTTCGGCGAACTGTCTGTAAGAATGGTTGTAGATAGAATTATTGCCGATCTAGCAGAAAACACACTTAGGTGCGCCGAACTTGAGCACGAGCCATTAGAAGGATCGCTTCATGAGAAGATGCTTGAGTTGTTCAGGAGCATAAACTTGGATTTTGATGAACTTGCAGCTGACTATCAAAAAGGCGACCGGTTAGATCAACTGCGTGTCGTCTCAATTGTATCTCGTGCAGTCCAGAGGTCTACTAAGATTGCTGCAACATTGAGCGGTGTTAAGTTCGGAGGTTATCGTCGGTCATGAAGCTGCCTGTTATCACTAATGAACAAGCGACGATCGCTTGGAATTCCATGCGAGATCATGACTCATACGACGCTTCTGAGCTAGTTTTGGACTTTGTCGGCTCAGATGATGAAGACGAATCTCTATCAGACCTAGAGTTAATTGAGCTCAACGATCATTTGCTAGACGTTCGGCACAAGTACGCCGAAAAAAATAAAAAGAATGTCGGTGGTCTAATTGATGCTGACGTAGTGGAGCCAGTTCACAGAGCGTTAAAGGATCATGCAACAGCTTACCAATTGAGCCAATTGGGTTTTTGGCGTTGGCTGAGCAATATTTCGTGTAACGGCTCGCTTTGGCAGTTTATTAAATGGCGGTTTGAAAGTGAGCAGCAGGTGAATTGGGGTATAACTTCACCGGGTTCCATCATTGAGGTTTATTTCTATCGCGCTTGGCTTCGGGGTCATAAGATGTACGACGCGTCAGCCGAAGACCCGTACCATTATGCGCGGCGAGGTTCTAGCGATGTTTGGCGGTCACACATTCTCCGGCAGGACTTTGGACGGGACAGGGAGTTCGTTAAAGCATTCCTAGACATCATCTATGATGCAAACGGGCAGGTGCAAGTGGGCACACTGGAACTCCGAACCAAGGTAATACCGGCACTTCGGGCGTGGACTTCCGGCTCGACGTTCTCGCATCTTACCTATACTGAGTGTAAACAACTCATAGGAAGACTGCGAGAAGAGGGAATCTAGTGCTAGCGGCGGAAACGTGTACCGAAACTGAACTAAGCGAGATAAAACGAACTGGGGGTGTGGTTGAGCGATCCGTTGCAATCAACGGTCGTGTGTTTCGGGAAACGGTTCTCTCGACAAAACCAGACCTTGAACCCGCTGCCGATTTCTTTGTTTCCCGGCTGTCTGAACCTGTGCAAGCAGAGTCAGGCTCGCCGTCAAAGCGGCTAAACTACATAGACTTGTTTTGTGGTGGAGGTGGGCTTTCCCTTGGGGTTACTCAAGCTAGCCAGTTTCTTGGACGTCAATCGCGATTGCTTGCGGCTGTAGACTTAGACAAGAACGCTCTTGAGCTAGTCAAGAGACAATTTAGACCACTGGTCTCCAGAGCAAAGTCCGTGGAAGACCTTATTCGCTACGACGTGGACCTTTCGGGCAATCTGGATGACTTTGTTGTAAGCCCTGAAATCGTCGATAGTCAGATAGCGCAGTTCAAGGGGAAGGTTGATCTCTTAGTCGGAGGACCGCCTTGTCAGGGTCATTCAAACCTTAACAATCGTACTCGTCGATTTGATAGCCGTAATCTTCTGTATCTGATAATGCCCGCATTTGCTGTCGCGTTAAACGTTCCTCATGTCATTATTGAAAATGTTCCAAGCATTAATAACGCCAAAGAAGAAGTCGTTCCTCTAACACGCCGAATTTTTGAGGCTAACGGTTATCAAGTAGAAGATACTGTAGTTAACGCTGCGGATTTTGGCACTGCCCAAACAAGGTCTCGGCACTTTCTGGTCGCAAGCAACAAGTCGCGCCCCACATTAGCTCCGTCACTTGAACAGTTTATGGTAGATCGCATTTCCTTTGATACGATCTGCTCGGATATGCCAGGTCTGGATCCTGAACTCTCCATGATTGAAGCGAATGGGCAGTTATCTGAGGAGAACAGAGCCCGTGTTGATTTCCTGCATGACAACAATCTTTTTGAACTACCAAATGGCGAAAGACCTCAATGCCATCAAGATGAGCATACCTACCCGTCGGTTTATGGAAGGATCCGTGGTGATCAACCTATGACCACGATAACAACCGGCTTTGGGTCGCCAGGTAGAGGGCGTTACATACACCCTCGCGAGCGGCGCGTCATAAACATTCGAGAGGCGGGACGGGTACAAGGCTTCCCGGACAAATATTGGGCACCCGCGATAAAGGCAGAGCTGAAACGGGCACACTTTCAAAAGATTGTTGGAGACGCAGTGCCGCCGTTGCTTGCCTACCCGCTGCTGGCATCCCTCATCGGGCATCTTGAATAGATTCTCCGAATGCAAACGGACTAAAGCGATTCAATCGCGTTTCGTAACTTGTTCTCGTTCAAGTCAATATAGCGCATTGTTGTGTTCAGGTGCTTGTGGCGCGCAAGGGCTTGGATCACACGTGCATTGATGCCTTTGTCAGCCAACTCTGTCAGGAACTGGCGACGACCACTGTGCGAACTTGCGCCCTTGATGCCAGCCAGTTTATAGAAGCGAGCAAATAAGTTGATGATTGTCTGTGAGCTGAACCCGCCGCCTTTTGCGCTGAAAAAAAGCGACGTATCTTGGTTGCGCACGTGACGCGGGTACTTTGCTGCGTAGGTTGTCAACGTCTTGCTCAGACGCTTACTTACCAGCACTGTTGCTGCGTTTTCACCCTTCGTTTGATCCGCTGTTAAGTAGATCGTATCACGAACCCTACCTTCAACTTCGAACACATCATCAACACGCAGTGCTGCAATTTCACATGCGCGCAACCCCGCAAAAAAACTGAAGGCGAAAATGGCGCGGTTGCGGGCGCTGTAGCGATGAGCGTCTAAGACTGCATAAACGCGTTTCTGTTCCGCTTTTGTAAGTAGCTTTGCTTGTTTCATATCTCAGCCTAAATGTGTGGTTTCACTGTAGTTCATTGTAAAACCACACATTTTATCAAACGATCGAAAAAGGCACTTAGGCTAAGTCTTTGTATTCAAATACAGTTCGGCAAAAATGTTAAGGATCACATATAACCTAACATTTTGCCGGTAATGCATCGTCACCCGCAATCGCAGCAATCTTATGGTGCTCAAGCAAGTAGGTTTCCAGTTCGTCTTTGATCCCATTTAGTACTCGAAGGTCGCTATCTGCGATGCTGCCAAGTTTTTTGCGGCTCATGTGAGCAAAGGCGATTTTTATCTTGGTTTTGTGCAGGCAGTTGATCGCGGTGGGAATTGAGAAGTCGCTTTGTTTCGTCTTTTGAACAGCAAACCAGCTTTTGCTGCGCCAGCACCAGTCCGTGCTGAATTGCTCAGCAGTTTGCACAAACGAGTGCTCATGTAGTTCCGCAAATATTTGTTCCATCAATGACATTTGAAATCTCCTTAAGTCGAATGAGTTGGCATCTTTGCCATTGTTTTTTGCTGCTGCTTCGCATCAGCAGCCGCTACAGCAAATCGTTTCGCTGTCGCTTCACATTTGCCGCATCAGCAGTTTTCAGGCAGAGTTATGCTTTCTGAATTTTGCTTGAATCAAACTTGTCTGGGATGAGGCTTTTCCCGGAGCCAATAGGATCACGCCTAGTTGCGGCATGATCCTATTGGCGACTTTTCCCATCGCGGTTTTTTGGCTACGCACCCCAAACCATTTCTGGAAGAGCAGGTTTTGCTATCATCTCAATTATAGGGACATCATACGCACGCGTTGGGCTGGCGTAGCAAAGCTTGATCCAACGCGATGACGGGTACTGCAAAGCAGCGTGTCGATCCGTCTCACAAAATTCGCACATCTCTGCGCTACAACCACTACGACAACAGTAAGCGCAGTTCTGCAATGGCAGTGCACTTTAGGCATCCTGCGCGCGATGGCAGGGTAGACTGTTGAAGCGCATTACTGACAATGCAATTGCTTACCGTCACACAGCAGAACGGATTCACAGCACGATTACGACTGGCGTGCTAACCTTAAGGTCAGTTTGTAGGGCAGGCGGCATGTGCCTTAGCCTGTTAAAGTTATTTATCATCTGCGCGCAGACGGTGCGTGGTTTCCAGAATATTTTGGCTTTTTGGGTTTTGACGGCTCTGCAACACGCACGGGTTTGACAGGTGGCTTGGGGTCTGTTGCGGTTTCTCGCTCTTTCGCTTTTCGCCGTTGGGTCGTTGTGCCGCTTTCGTTCAAGTCTGTGCTAAGCTGCTGGATGTATTGGCTTGTTAGCTCCAAGAGTGCACCAGCAATCGCCAAGCGGTCCGCAATATTGTTACCGCAATGTGCAGCTTGCAGGCGACGAATCGAGTCTTTTAGATCGTTTAATTTCATCTTGTTCTCCTGCCCGTATTTAGCTTTAGCGAGCTAAGGAGTATTGTGAGAGCAAGCGGTGTTTGAGCGGGAAAGCGTGTTAACACGCTTGATTCGAGGCGGTGAAATAGAAAAAAGCCCCAGCAACGCTGAGGCTTTTTAGTTATTTGACGATGCGTAGGGTTGAACTTGGCGGGTGCGTTGTAGGTTCAGCGAGCATCAATGCCGTGGGCACAATTTCACGCCAACTGCCGTCGCTGCTTCTGATGATCTCGTCTATTTCGTCTGTGCTCAGTTGCTTCCCTTCAGTGTGCAAGATGTGCTGTACACGAGCGCGGATTCGTTTTGGATCGGCGGCGTTAAAATTGATTCTTACGCAACGGCTGAGTAAACCTTTGTCCAGCTTATCCAAGTAGTTTGTGGTCAAAACACAAACGATATTAGGGGTGTTGAGAAACGCTTTCAGCGCGCGCTGCGCATCGTCGGTCAGGTTGTCCACTTCGTCGAAAATGAAGTAGTGAAGCGAGCTAGCATTGTATGACACAAACTTGGTTTGTGCTGTGCATGCCTTCAATATCTCCCTGATGCTTTCAGTTTTTTGGCAGGAAATTATTTTTGGGAAGACTTCGATTTCCTCGCCGCTTCGCGCTTGTTCGAATTCACGGCAAAAGATGTGGGAGTAAGTTGTCTTGCCAGTGCCATATGTTCCGTAAAGGCACAGGGCAGTTTTGCCGCTTGCAGGAAAGGGATAGCTGCCTGTGATGAGCGCATTGATTTGGTTTTCGACGGTGCTGTTTGCGAAGACCATTTCGGCGGTAGATTGAGGCGCAGTGTTTGTCATTGTCGTCGCTCCTTATGCCGCTTGCTTTTCGTCTTCGCGCTTTTCATCGCGAACACGCTTGTTAAAAGCGCTGTTCTGTTCATCAGCAGCCGCTTCCTCAGCCTCGCGCTTAGCGGTTTTCTTCGCCGCTTTTGCTTTGGTGCTGTAGAGATTTGACAGAGCGCCAGAAACTACAGTTTTGCCTGGGATACGCTCTTTGCTAACTTCGTCTTCGAAAACAACGTGCTTTACTTCAACGTTGCCACGTGCATTTAGCGTCCCAACAAGCACAACATACTGTCCCACCGCATCCGTCGCGTATTGCGAGATTTCTTCGCAGGCAACTTCAACGATGTTGTTGGCGGCATTAGCAATTTTGCGACCTTCAACTGCGCGCTGTTTTGGCGTTTTGGTGTTTTTGGCGAGTGCCGAACGGATTTCTTCGATGCCGCCACGGTCAGTAATAAAGCTCGCAATTGCGTTGCCTGTCCCAACGCCTTCTTGGGCTGCGCAGCTCAGAACGCGAGCGTATGAATTGACGCGGCGGCTATCTGTATCGCTGTCGCTGAATACATACTTGGTGACAAGCTGAATGAAGGTGGGAGTTTTGGCAGTTGAGATATTGCGCTTTTGGACTTCGCCCAGCAGCCAGTCGTATTTGTCTGCATCAACGTCATTGCCGTCTTTGGCGTCCAAGTAGATCGTGTAAATGTCGCCAAGCAGTTCATACAGGCGCTGGTTGGCAGTTGCGTACAAAGTACTCTGCCATTCTTCACGATCTGCAAAAAGCGTGTTAACACGCTTCTGGAATGCGGCGAGGGTGGTGTTTTTGATGTCAACGTTCTTAGTCATTGCTTTTCCTTTCTGTTTTAGCAATTACGCTTTCTTACAAGCGATGACTAAGTTATAGTTTAGGTAGCTGTTGTTAACTTCGAGCAAGGATTGATAATATCAATGGTTGTTAACACATGAGGCGATATTTTATCTCACAACACCCCACTTTTGGCAGCTACAAAGATCCGGTGCCCTTCAAAGTCGAATCATCGCCTTATTACTGGTGGTGGTATGCGCTGACGCTGAATGAGAAATACGAAAAAGCCAGCGAACGCAGTGGCGGCGGTTTTGAGCAGGTCTACGAGGACTTCGGTGACGTGCGTTACGAAGGTAATCGCTATTTCGCATTTTGTGGCTGGTGGCGCGAACGTGTTAACACGCTTGAGACGCGCGGTGCCTATCTCTTCGCGGAACCTGTATTACCAGGCAAAAGCGTTTCGATTGTAAATGACTTGGACATGGCGGAGGGCGCAATCGCGGACCCGCAGCGTCTGCTTGTGAACATCCCGCTGGATGCGCAGCGGCAACACATTGAATGGCGCTTGAACAACATACTGAAAAAACACCTCAAGCCTGAAGCCGCCCGTGCTGTGAAATCTGTGCGCAAGAGCAAGGCGCGTTACAGCATGGAAAAACCCGTTGTGCCTGATGCTCTCAAAAAGTGCTTTGACCTATACGATGCAAAACAGGCGGCATTAGAGAAAGGCGAGAAAGTCGGGAATTTTGAACTGGCAAAGCGTGCCAAGATTAAGGTGCAGGAGCGCGAAAAGAAGGACGAAATCAACACTGTTGAAAACTACCGCCGTACTGTTTCCTCTACTGTTTCGCGCTATATCAAGCAGGCTGAGAGAATGATTGAAAGTGCAGGGATGGGGCAATTTCCCTAGTCTTGATCCCATGCCCTGACTACGTCATCAAATGGCGAATAGTCTTTGGTTGTTAGGCATTTGTCATGCAGCAACTTCAGTCTCAAAACTGCATCGTCCACTAGTGCGCTAAGCTCTGTTTCATCCAGCATTTCTTGAATAGGTTCGCAGCGGGCAGATTCAAACGATCCAAATGCAGCCAGCGTGATGTTGTCGTTATCCAATATGTCTGCGTCTACTGTGAAGCACAAAAGGATGTTGTAATCTCGAACAAGGTTTTCGCAGATTGCTGGTCCAAAGAGATTTGTGGACCGCAGCTTGCAGCTTAAGCTTACAACCCCGCCGCTAGTTCCATTGTCGTCTGGGCTATCAAAGTCAAATCCAAGTACTTTTTGAACGGTATCATCAAGGCTTCTATTGACTCCAAATATGCGGTCGCCATTGCGAGGTAGCTTTGTGTTGAACCCAAGGGAAAACAACTCCAGTTCATCAACAACACTTGGATCAAGTTCACCTGCCTTGGCAGCGCCTACAAACCCAATTTCTGCCTTCAATGCCGCGTCGGTGTTGATTGCAAAATTCGCAATCCAAATGAGTTTTTCTTCGACGGTTTGCATTGCCTGAACCCGTTCTTGGTGCCTGTAAGTTTCTGAATTTGATCGACCAAACAAGGAGAAGAAAGCAGACGTGAAGAAGCTGTACAAGGAGCAAAATCATGTCTGTACTATCCAAACTGACCGTAAAATCCGTCACCCGTGCCAGCAAGCAAGACCCTGTTCAACTAAGGCGCCGCAAACTTGTCGCTGCACTCGAAGAGCAGGTGAAGGTGGCTGCGGCTGCGACAAAGGGCGAAACCTACGAGGTGACGCGCAAGACATGGATCAAGAACGATCAGGGCGAAAAAGTGCTGGTGGATAAGCTGCGTAAAGTTCGCCCGTGGTTTTTTGAGCAGGACGTCGGCTGGTACGTGCAGTGCAAGTACGGAAACAAGGCGCTGACGATAGGCAACGGAAACGCGGTCTTTGTGAAGGCACTAAAAGAAGTTGCTGGCGCGCTGAACACGTTGAAGGCGGCGACAAACGCTGGTGAACTGGACGATGCGATTGCGAAGGCAACACAGCGCAAGACATCTGCGTAGGTCCAACTGCGCAAGAACTGAGAAACGCCGCAATCTATGCGGCGTTTTTTGTTTGAGGATTGTTTCAACTTCCTACTTTGCAAGCTAGCGTAAGGCATTCAAATTTATTGAGTGTGACAATGGAATTTGTTCTTCGTTGTGAAATGCCAGTCGACCTATCTGTTGAACGGGAGTTGCTTGGAAAAGAGCACAAGTTCGGATTTGAGGGGCGCGAGATAAGTGTGAATCTGTCGACGCGCTATTTTTCTCGCTATGACGAAGAGCCTGATCACGACGCATCTGAGATCGCAGAGTGCTTTAAATGGAACCACAAGAAGTGCTTAGAGCTTTCCGTGAAGAAACTGTTCCTCACTGTACAGGTGCTGGAAGGTGATAACTTCAATTTAACAGAGGAAATGGTTACATCAGGATCGAGAACCAATCATCTGTTCTGGGAGCAGAACACCGATGAGGATTTTAGAAATGAGGGGCGGAAGCTATCGAATATCGCGTCCCGTGCCTTTGACTATTGGTGCAGTGTTACAAGATGGGTAACGGGTTCATCATACATTGGGTTGCCGCTTGAACGCCACGAAGCTCACCCGGGTTGGCGGTATCTTGCATCGGTTGACCCTCTTGAGTACGTAGCAAGCTTCAACGATGTGATTTATGCCTACCTCCGTCAAAGTGTTTCGATTCAAAACTGGGGGCTAATTCAAAGCAAGCTTCAAGCGGGCGAGCAAACACCAATTTGGATTGACATTTTTCATGAGGCTAACCGCAGGCTGGCAACAGGTGACGTGCGCGGTGCGCACTTGGAAGCAGCTGTTTCCGCGGAGGCACTCATACGTCAAAAATTAATGGATTCCGTTGCCGCGCTCCCTGCAACTGAGACTGCGATACGGAAGCGCATTGAAAATTGGAATATGACAGATGTTCTTAATAGGTTTAGCAAAATAAGCACTCTGAACAGCCTTGGTCTAGACAAGGATCAGTTGGTAACACTTAGGAGTGTATTCGACATCAGAAACGCAATTATGCATGGTAGGACCGTCAACATGCGGGAGGCTGAGCTTAAGGCGATGTTGAAGACGATAAAGGCTCTGTTCGACAGTTAGTATTGCGTAAGCAATATACCTATCCATTCAGTATCCGCAGTAGTGTATCGCGCTCTACCAAGTCATCATTCTTTGCCGCCAGCGCTTTCATCGCAATCTCTTCTGTCACCACATAATTCTGTCGTTCGACGCCCAAAGCCGCCAACAACCCTGCTTCATCCAGTTTGCCCGCTGCAAGCATATCGAATGCTGTTTCCACCACACCGTCGCTGTTTGCCATCGCCTCTTTCTTTGGGCTCTTTCGCATGTCGCGCCCGCTGTGCATCTCAGCATTCAAAATGGGGCTAAACTTGCTGTAGTGCTTATCAATCATCGTAGTACCAGTGCCCATTTGTTTGCTCAGGGCATGTGTGCTGATGCCGCGCTTCAAATCACGCGTCGCATAGTAGTGCCGCAAGCTGTACAGACTCCGCGATTTGCCATCAGCGCCAACTTTTAATCCCAAGTTATCCAGCAGTGCAATAAACGCACGACTCAAACTGGCATTGTTGGCGACTGCACCTAAACGCGTCGTGAAAACATGCTCGTTGCTTTTGGCTGCGATTAGCTGAGCGAAGCTGTCGTAGCTGAGACTGGGGTTCAGTTTGCTTTGCCTGTCCAAGTAGCCTTCCACTGTGTCTCGCGCCACCGCGCTTCTCTTTCGCGTTTTTCCGTCTACGTTCACCACCAAATAGCGCTCGCCGTCATTCTCCTGCCATTCAATGTTGCGCCAACGCAGCCGCAAAGCCTCTGTGCCGTGCCGCACGCCAGTGTTTGCAAGAAACAGCACGTAGTTACGCAGCACTTCGCGCGTCGCTGTCGCCTTTTTGTCTTTTGTCTTTTTGTGCCAAGTCCGCAGCGCCGTATAAATCTTCTTGTACTCTGCGTCTGTGAAGCTGCCTCTGCTTTCGCTTTTGACGCCTTTGTTGAGCAGGGTAGGGCGCATGGATTTTACGATCCAGCCGTGTAGCTCCGCTTCGTCCAAAACTCTGTTCAGTGCAGCGTTGTGATTGTTGATGCCGCTTTGAGAGAACGGCTTTTTGTTTGTCTCAGTGCGCCACGCATCAAAAGCTGTAAGCGCAGCCAAATCTATCTTTGCTACATCTGTGCTGCCAAAGTACGGGATGAGCCAAATACGCAATGCTGAGAAGTAATCCTTGTAAGCTTGCTTGCCGCCGCCCTCATCTAGTTCGCGCTGCATTCGCGCCATCGCATATTCAGCAACGTGCTTGAATTTGCGGGTTTGGGCAGGGAGGTGGTTTTTGATGCGCGCTTTGGTCTCGTGGTACAACTCAATTGCGCGCTCTTTTGCGTCCTCTAAGTCGTCCGTTTTTGTGCTTTTCACGACACGTTTGCCGTTGTCCAAAGTCAGCCGCACGTACCAATTCTCGCTGCCTTCGCGCTTATCCAGCTTCAGTTTTTTGTGCACATTTACAGTGGTAACGCCGTAGCTCATCGCGTGCTGCTTCGCCTAGTTGCCTGTTTTTTCTCAGTATACGGCAAAAGGTCTCAAATTGCATTCGAATCTGCACGCGGACTGTGTACGAATTGTGCACGAATTTTGCGTGACTATATCTTGTGTTTGGAAGGGTGAATTCGCCGAATTTTACAAGATATTGTGGAGGCGAGTACCGGAATCGAACCGGTGTACACGGATTTGCAATCCGCTGCGTCACCACTCCGCCAACTCGCCTTTTCAAGCAAAATCAATTACTTGCTGTGGTGTGGTCGGCGTTCTAACAGCTTTGAAGGTGAAGGTCCAGAGCCATGAGCGCGAATATTCCGGACTCTGTTGGAAATTTTGCCGCGCCGGTAAATACGATCTGGCCCGTTGCTGCTGACAATAGGATGTGGCAAAAGCCGAATAACGATCTGATAAGGAATGAGCGATCACATGACAGATTTCGCAGCCCGGCGTCTCACGATGGTTGACACTCAGGTCAGGCCTTCAGATGTGACCAAGTTTCCTATCATTGATGCAATGTTGAACGTGGCGCGCGAGAATTTTGTTCCTGATGCGCAACGTGAAGCGGCTTATGTCGGCGATCTGATCGAATTGGGTGGCGGGCGCTGCCTGCTTGAGCCCAGAACCCTGGCTAAGATGTTGGATGCAGTGAATATTTCCAACGATGAGATGGTTTTGGATATCGCCCCCGGTTTGGGCTACTCGACCGCGATTGCCGCGCGTATGGCAGAGCTTGTCGTCGCCGTGGAGGCTGATGAAGGTTTGGCTGCTGAGGCACAAAATCTTCTGATGGAAGCAGACGTTGACAATGCGATTGTTCATGAAGGCCCGCTCGATCAAGGAGCGGTAGAACACGGACCGTATGATGTGATCATGATTCAGGGTGGGGTCGAACAGGTGCCTAACGCACTGTTAGATCAACTTAAGGATGGAGGTCGGATCGCTTGCCTGTTTATGGAAGGCGATCTTGGGACAGTGCGCGTGGGGCTGAAGTCTGCAGGTCGGGTTTCCTGGCGTTATGCATTCAATGCCAGCGCTCCGATTTTACCCGCCTTTTGCGCCGAGTGTGCATTTTCGCTATAGTTGGCGATAGAAGTTTTTTGATGCCTTGATTACTTGAAAACACCGGCGCAAACTGCGCTGGTGGTTGCGTAATTTCGATTTGAGAGGATTTGGTGATGCGCGGGACGACGACAGGAAAGCTGGTCAAAGGCCTCACTTTGGCTGCTGGCATCGCGTTAAGTGCGGTGCCCGGACGGTCGGTTTGGGCTGACAATCTAACTGATGCGTTTATCGGAGCGTATAACACCAGCGGTCTGCTTGAGCAGAACCGTGCACTGCTGCGGGCAGCGGATGAGGATGTCGCGATCGCTCTTTCTGCTTTGCGTCCGATCATCAACTGGACCGTGCGCGTTAGCCAAGACTACTCGCGTACCAATACAAATAACCTGATCAACACTGCTGATCCTTCGAGATTTTTTTCAGGGCTTACACTGAGCCAGTTGATTTATGACGGAGGCGCTTCGGTTCTTGGTAAGCAATCCGCACAGGAAACAGTGTTGTCCACGCGTCAGTCGCTGATTGATATTGAACAACAAATCCTGATCCGGGCTGCAAATGCCTATCTTGGTGTGCTGCTGCAAGAAGAGACAGTCGCGATCCGCCAAAACAACGTTGAAGTATCGGCTGAAGAGCTTCGTGCATCTCAGGATCGTTTTGAAGTGGGTGAGGTCACGCGAACGGACGTCGCCTTGTCCGAGGCGCAGCTGGCCAGTTCCCAAGCTGATTTGGCCGTGGCGCGCGGTAACCTAAGCATTGCACAGGCTGAATACGTGAACGCTGTTGGCAAATCGCCCGGACGCACCGCGGGTCAGCCAAGGCTGCCGAACCTCCCACGTTCAGAGTCTGACGCGGTTAACCTGGCCCAGCGCAATCACCCTGCAATTATTTCAGCACAGCATCAGGTCCGTGCACTGGATCTTATCGTACAACAGCAGCGCGCCAACCTGGGCCCGAATGTCAGCTTGAATGCGGACGCCGGTGTGACCGAGAGCTATGACAACGACGACTACGTCAATGATGCTTCGATCTCGCTGAACTTCAATCAGCCCATCTATGCCGGTGGCGGCCTTGCTGCTGCGGTGCGTCGGGCCATGGCCACGCGGGATGCATCACGAGCAAACCTGTTGAACGTACAGAAGAACATCACCCAGGGCGTTGCCGACCGTTATGCGGCATTTCAAGCCGCGACTGCTAGCTTGCGGGCATCCACAGAACGCGTGCGCGCATCGCAGGTCGCGTTTGACGGTATTCGGGAAGAGGCGACGTTGGGAGCACGGACAACTTTGGATGTCCTGAATGCTCAGCAGGATTTGTTGGACGCCCAATTGGCCGAGGTGGCTTCGCGGACCGAGCGGTCTCGGGCGGCATATGAACTGCTTCAGGCGCAGGGTTTGCTGACCGCAGAACGTTTGGGTCTTGCTGTTCAGATCTATGATCCGACGCTGTACTACAATTTGGTCAAAAAGGCGCCATCGCAAGTAAGCAAGCAAAGTCAGGATCTGGATCGGGTGCTCAAGGCATTGCGCCGCGACTAAATGGCATAGCTACCTGTTGTGGCGCTGGTCCGGATTGGTTACAATCGGATCAAGGTTAGAGCGGTAGTAAATAATGTCAGATCGTGTGGTAAACGCCAATATTCAGGACGTTCTTTCGTCGGTCAAGCGAATGGTCAACGAGGACGTGCATGACGAATCAGAGTTTATTTTTGTCCCAACCGCTTCGGCGCCCAAGCCGGGGCGGCTGGTATTGACGGATGCGCTGCGCGTCAGCGACGAACCGCTGATTGCCAAGAAGGCCGCACCGGTGAAGTTGATGCCTCAGCAAAGTACCATTGACAGTTCTCCAAAACAGCCCGCGAATGCACCAAGCATTCCCACCGAACCCATGAGATTGCAGCCCAGCGATATCGTGCGGGCGGGTAAGACCGACGCAAAGCCGGACTCGCCACAGCGTGATCTTGCGGGCAGCCTCAGCGCGAAGATCGAAGCCTTGGAAGCTGCCATCGCCCGCACCGAGGATCAATGGGAGCCAGACGGTGAGAGCGATGATGAATACTCGGGTACAAAGACAGATGCTGTCGAATGGCCAGTAGACAAGAACATTTCGCAATCTCAAGAAACAGGGGCCAGATCGGAGGCGACTTTTGTACGTGATCCGGCCGTGGTGGAGGCTATGGCACAAGAGCCAACGGATGTGACGATTGGCGAGGAAGAATTGCGTGAACTTGTCGCTCAAATAGTCCGGGAAGAGCTGCAAGGCGCGCTGGGAGAGCGGATTACAAAGAACCTGCGCAAGATGGTTCGGCGCGAGATAACGCGTGCGATGGCCGCGTCGGATGTGGACTAAGGGTTAGGTCTCTCGCGGCGTCTGTGCCAACGATAAAAGCAGATCCAGATCCATATGCTGTTCCAGATGGTCGGCAAGGTCATCCAGCACTTGTTCGACGCCATCCTCATAGGCGTTTTCTGATGTCACACCCAATTCGCCGAGGTAGCTGGCGCGAAATGCATCTGATGTGAAAATCCCGTGCAGATAGCTTCCACGTACACGCCCATTGGCGCTGGCGGCGCCCTCTGGGCGCCCCTCGATCTGTAACCAAGCGCGGGCGCAATCCGGGCCGTCGGTTCTGCCCATATGGATTTCATAACCGCTGACAGGTTCACGACCGGGCAGGGCGGTTGCTGAGCGCAGGGTGACTTGCTTTTTGCCTGCCATAACGGTGCTGACATCCAGTAGCCCCAGCCCGTCGACCTGACCGGGGCGGCCATCGACGCCATCAGGATCAGAGATGGTTTTTCCCAGCATCTGATAACCACCGCACAGACCAAGAACATGGCCACCACGGCGGACATGAGCGTAGAGGTCGATGTCCCAGCCCTGTGCCCTGAAATAGGCGAGATCACCGATTGTAGATTTGCTGCCAGGCAGTAGCACCAGATCGGCATCTCCAGGCAGAGGGCGACCTGCGGGGACGATCTCGACCGTGACCTCAGGTTCTGCAGAAAGTGGATCGAGATCGTCGAAATTCGCCATACGCTCAAGCTGCGGCACAACGATCTTGCACGCGCCCCCAGCGTGAGAGCGAATGTCCATCATATCTTCGGCAGGAAGTTTCCAGGCATCATGGAACCATGGCACTACACCCAAGCAGGGCCAACCGGTTCGGGTAGCGATATCATCGCGCCCTTCATCAAATAGGGAAACGTCTCCTTTGAACCTGTTTATTGCAAAGCCTCGGATCATCTCGAGATCCCCGGCCTCTAGAACGGCCTGAGTCCCAACGATCTGGGCAATCACGCCGCCGCGATGGATATCGCCGACCAGAACAACCGGAACCCCAGCGGTACAGGCAAATCCCATATTTGCAATGTCACCTTTGCGCAAATTGGTTTCTGCCGGACTTCCTGCACCTTCGATCAGCACCAGATCGGCATCGCAGCAAAGCCGGTCGAAGCTTTGCAAAGCTGCACCCAGCAGCTTGGATTTGTCCTTGCGGTAGTCGCCTGCTTTCATGGTGCCAGCGCGCTGACCCTGTAGGATAATCTGAGCGCCCGTATCGGTTTCAGGCTTCAACAGGATCGGGTTCATATCCGTATGGGTTGGCCGTTTTGCCGCCCGCGCTTGCAAGGCTTGCGCGCGCCCGATTTCTCCGCCGTTTTCGGTCACGGCTGCATTGTTCGACATGTTCTGCGGCTTGAACGGAGCGACCCTTAGCCCACGTCTGGTGTAGGCGCGAGCCAAGCCGGCCACCAAAACCGATTTGCCGACATTGCTGCCAGTGCCCTGAATCATGATGGACCGTGCCATGGCCTGTCTCCTATGCTCAGGCGCAGATGACCTGATTCAAGGCCAAAGGAAAAGCCCCAGATGAACACACCTGCGCATCTTTTGATCGGCGCTGCCGTTTTTGCGCGCCCGGCTCGGGGGCCGACCCTTGGGGCTGCGCTGTTCGGATCGTTGCTGCCGGACCTGTCGCTCTATGTGATGGTCAGTGTCTCGGTGTTTGTCTTGAATATCCCGCCGCAAGTTGTGTTTGATCAGCTCTACTTTTCGCCGGCATGGCAAACCGTATTCGCGATCGATAACTCGTTTGTTCTGTGGGGATTGGCGCTTGGGCTGGGGCTGTGGCGAGGATGGCGCCTGTTAACCGCCGGTGCATCGGCAGGGTTGCTGCATCTCGTGATGGACTTTTTCTTGCATGCAGGTGATGGTCGCCCGCAGTTCTGGCCATTCAGTTCCTGGGTTTTTCACAGTCCGGTCAGTTATTGGGACAGCGCACATCACGCGTTTTGGGTTGCACCGGTCTCAATGGCCATGTGCATCGCTGCCTATGCAGTCTTATGGCGGCGCGGTTTGTCAGCTTCTTCAAAACTGCTGTTTACAGTTCTGCTTGCAGCCGAGCTTTGGGTTGCGCGGCAATGGATCATGTATTTCTGATTTCACAAATGAAAAACGCGCCCTGATGTCAGGGCGCGTTTTTTCAATTGGATGCCGGGATCAATCAGGCCGCTTCAGCCTGCTGTGCCGCATTCCGGCGTT
This sequence comes from Ruegeria sp. CE9, assembly GCF_056537425.1. NCBI lineage: Bacteria > Pseudomonadati > Pseudomonadota > Alphaproteobacteria > Rhodobacterales > Roseobacteraceae > Ruegeria > Ruegeria sp. CE9. The sequence continues at coordinate 93,341 of NZ_JBQFRO010000001.1, forward strand.
CGCTTTCTTCGCGCGACAGTGCAACAGATGTGCGCACGCCACGTCCAACGAACTCCATCAACCCACCGACAACCCGCTCATTTGGGTCGATACCGGCACATGACAATACTTCGCGCCCATCGCGCGAACGCGCCCAGCGGGCAATTTGTTCTGGTCCATTGCCATACTTTTTGTCATCAGCGATGGCATCATCCAGTGCAGCCAGTACAACGGCTGCGAAAAGTTTACGTGCACGATTGCCTTGTTCGTTGTTAAAGGCCGTGCCGTCAACGAAATCTCTCATCTCGTTTTTCCTGTTTTTCTTGCTCTTGCAATTTTCGGCGTGACGGTCCTTATGACCTATTAGATGCGATTCGGATACACCTAAATTGCATAACTACTTTGCGTCATTTGCATAGCTTGCTGCGTGTGCAGCACTAGGTTTCGTTGTCTTGTCAGGTGTGGTCACGCCAGATATAGGGACAACAACTGACGCATCAACCGTTTGTGAAGGATTTAAGTCATGCCCAAGATAAATGGGAACGAAATTCGCCCCGGCAATGTGCTTGAGCATAACGATGGGCTTTGGGCTGCAGTCAAAGTGGATCATGTAAAGCCCGGTAAAGGCGGTGCTTTTGCACAGGTCGAGCTGCGCAACCTGCGCAATGGCTCAAAGCTGAACGAACGGTTCCGTTCGGCAGATAAAGTTGAGCGTGTACGGCTTGAGCAAAAAGATCAGCAGTTCTTGTACGAATCCGATGGCATGCTGGTGTTCATGGATTCCGAGACCTACGAACAGATCGAACTGCCTTCGGACCTTTTGGGCGAACGCCGCCCGTTTCTGCAGGACGGCATGACCATTGTGGTCGAGTTTTACGAGAGCGAGGCTCTGAACGCCACGCTGCCTCAGAAGGTCACCTGCAAGATCGTCGAGACCGAGCCAGTCGTCAAAGGGCAAACCGCCGCGAACTCGTTCAAACCGGCCGTTCTGGACAATGGCGTGAAGGTCATGGTTCCGCCCTTTGTCGGACAGGATGAGATGATTGTGGTGAATACCGAGACCATGGAATATTCCGAACGCGCCTGACGTCCTGCAGCTTCACCAAACAAAGGGTCGCTGAGCGGCCCTTTTTTATTGGGGGCGAACGCGATAGCGCTCGGGGTGATCTCCGAACAGCTCCAACATCAACTCGTACTTGATGCGATTGGCGCTGACCTGTCGATAAAACGCGATCAGAAATGCTGTTGGTCCTTGAATGCGGCCAAGGCCGCTAATCGCGGCCACAACGGTGCCGACATCGGTGCGACCTTGCAGAACAAGCCAGCCGCCCAGCATCAGGATGCCGACGGTACCCGCGCCGTTGATCACGCTCAGTAGAAACTTGGCCGAGAGTTTCCAGATAAACATCTTGCGGCGGGTCTCGAATATCTCGTCAAATTGCGTCTCAATCGCTTTTGAGGCTGCTTCAAGGTCCTCATGCGTCACACTGTCAGTTGCGCTGCGCAGGATCCGTACACGCTCGGCCACGAAGACATTCACCTTACGCTGCGAAGCCAGCACAATGATGATCTGCGGTACAATCATGGACAGCGCGATCAATCCCAGCCCTGGTTGTGTGGCCGAGATGTAGCCGATCACGCTGATTAAGGTCCCGATCTGCACAACCGGATCAGAAAACGCACCGCCTCCGAATTTACCCAGCTCTTCCGCCTCGGCGGATATGGCTGTTGTCATTGTACCTGAACCCAGGTCTGGCCCCTCGGCTTTGACATCAATTGCGCGCACCAGCAGTCGCCCCCGGATAAGGCGGATGATGTCTTCGCCCAGTGTTCCGGCCCGATACCCAAGCACCCATTTCAACGCGAGGCTCAGTAAAATGACACCTATCATTCCAGCGCCAAGCAATAGCAGGTGATCAACCTCGATACTGTCGGAGGTCAGGTGGTTGATGATGTCGCGCTGAAACTCCAGCGGTGCTGCAGCAAGCGCAGCGACTGCCAAGGACAGTAATATGAGAATGATTTGCCGCCCGGCGCTGACACGCCATATCGCAGTATAAAGGCGTAACATCCAAGTACCCCGTTTGGCCGAATACCAATAGTGATACCGAGCAGCTTGGCAGCTTCAACTGCGCATTAGTCTAGAGGCAAGAGGCCGTGCCGGTTCGGCAACAAAGATCAGCTTGGCAGTTTGAGCCTCGCGTCGCTCGCCTGCATGTTATCACTCGCGCGATCCAACCGAAGATAAGCGATCGCCTTACCGTCAGACTGCGTGAACAACACACCGGCGGGTTTGCCGCCTGATTGAATCTCGGTCCCAACCGGTGCCGCGCCTTCGATCTCGACAACACGTAGCCCTTTGCGCAGCTCGGTCTTGTGCTTCATGCGCGCGGTAACTTCCTGACCCACATAGCAGCCCTTCTTGAAATCGAGCCCGTTCAGGGCCTCGAAACCGGATTCAAGGATATAGCTGTCGGGTGTTAATTCGATACCTGTTTCGGGGATACAATGCCGGACTCGGATCGCATTCCAGTCGGTTCCGTCATCGCCTTCGGGCGCAGCAGAGTAGGCGCGCCATCCCAGATCAGAATGCCGAGGGTCGGGCAGGGCGCCATCCGGCGCAGGGCCGGTGCCGCGCTGAAGATTGAGATCAGTTTCGTCGATGGATACATCTGCGCGCAGCTTGTACATGGTCAACCGTTTGGCAAGCCCATCGGCCAGTGTATCGGCCACATCCAGCAAAATCGAGCCACCATCCCGCTTCAGAATGAAGTCGGCCAGATACTTACCTTGTGGGGTCAAAAGAGCGGCATAGACCAGACCGTCGTCCAGTCGCTGCACATCATTTGTGATCAGCCCCTGCAGAAAGCTTTCGGTATCCTTGCCGGACAGGCGCAGAATGCGGCGATTGGACATGGGTTGATCCTCGTCATTTCGTCTGGCCTCGTGATATAGGAGATCGCGCTGCCATGACCAGAGGGTTTCAGACGTGTCCGCCCCGATCTCTATCGTGATTCCAACCTTGAATGCGGGGCAGGCCCTGCCAGGCACCTTGCAGGCGTTGATGGAAGGGCTCCAGACCGGACTGATCCGCGAGTTGATTATAAGCGATGGTGGCTCAGAAGACCCGACGCTGGAGATCGCTGATGAGGCAGGCGCCCGGATCGTGACCGGCCCAGCTTCGCGCGGCGGGCAATTGCAGCGGGGATGTGCAGAGGCCCTGGGCGATTGGCTATTGATTCTGCATGCCGACACTGAGCTGCAATCGGGTTGGAGTGCCCTGGTTGCAGAGCATCTGGAAACAGAGCAGCCAGCAGCATTCCGGTTACGATTTCGTGCCAGCGGGTTTGGTGCCAGCTGGGTCGCCGCTTGGGCCAATCTGCGTAGCCGTTTGTTTCGATTGCCTTATGGCGATCAGGGGCTGCTGGTGCGTCGCCAAGACTATACTTCGGCTGGGGGGTTCCCGGATCAACCGCTTATGGAGGACGTGGCCTTGATCCGTGCATTGCCGCGCCCTGTACTGTTAAAGGCTGACGCGGTTACGAGTGCGGAACGCTATATCCGTCAGGGTTGGTTTCGGCGGGGTGCACGGAACCTTTGGACTCTGGCACGGTACTTTCTTGGGGCTGATCCGCACCTTTTGGCGCAGTCGTATCGGGGTTGAACGCGGTGCGCAGTTCGACGATGGATTTGCCCAGCCGGAAGGGCGCGGCAAAGCTGACGAGGCACAAGGCGATAATCTGCAGCACTAAAATATGCGCATTTGCCTGCAGGTATTCCCATTCGTCCTTGAGCTTGCCGACCTGTTCGATCAGATCGTCGTAACTCTGAGCCAGGATCAGATAATCCCCTGCAATTGCAGGCACTTTGCGCCGCATGTTGTCAATCGCGGTTTGTGTTGCTTCATCCAGTGAGGTGAAAACAAGGAACTGATCAATGCTGAACGCGTCCGCCTTTGCCGTCATTTCGCGCGCCTCGTCCATGTCATCCTGAGTGGTGCGGGCGAACAGAAAATGAAGCCCTTGCAGCGGCGCCACTTCGTTTGTGACGGCAATAAACAACGGTAAATCGGCATTGCTTGCGGTCGAGGCAGACAGAAATTCCACTTTCTCACATAAAACGGCCGTGTCCGGGTCATAGGCCGGATCGCAGAAACGCAGTCGGAACCTTGCGGCATCTCGGTCGAACGCAAGTGTGGCGGCATAGGCCACATCAATCTGACGGTCCAGCCGAGAACTGTCCGACGTGTAGAGCCCCGCCATGACCGCCACCAGCGCACCAATCCCGCCCAGGACGACCCAGACCAGATCCGCAAGTTTCCACGCCCGATGGCCTGCGGGCTTACGGAATAGGAACCCGGTGCCGATCAGGCCAATCAGGAAGGCCAGGATCAGCAGCGGCAGTTGATTGTCGGCAATAAATGTCATGGAGGGGAGTGTACGGCCTGCGCGGAAACTGACAACAGTCCTCACGCGCAGTTGTAACGGATGACACTTTGGATTTGATCAGGACCCAGAGCTTTGGCCGAATTTGCGGAACAGTTTTGTGCGGTCGAACGCCTGCTCTAACTCGTCTGTACGCTGTTTGACGCTGTCCCATAGGCGTTCCTGCATCTCTGCAACCACGCATTCTAGCAAAACCAACAACGACGCCATCGAGTCCCAGGCGGAAGGTACTGCGATACGGGCGGCGAATGTATGTTTCGCTAGTCGATGGATCGGGGATCGCCATTGGTCTGTCAGCAGAACCACCTCGGCCCCGCGTTCGTGGCAGAGCTGTCCGATCAGCAGGGTCGTGTTCTCATACCGGCGCACATCTAATGCGACCAACACATCGCCCTCACGCACTTCCAGAAGATCGTGGGTCCAAGAAGCGGCGTCAGACAACAGCTTCACATCCGGGCGGATCATTTGCAGGTGAAGATATAGGTATTGTGCCAGCGCACCGGTGATCCGGCCCCCGGTGATGAAAACGCGCCGACTGGGATCACAGAGCAGGCGGCAGAAACTGTCAAATTCTGCCGGGTCAATCTCATCAATCGAACGTTTCTGGTTTTCAAGCGCCTGACGTGAATAACGGTTGAGGATATGTTCTTCAGGCAGGTCATTTTGCCAGACATCGCGCTTGGCCACGGGACCCGAGATCATCTCTTTCACTTCGCCACGGATTGCAGCCTGAAACTGGGGGTAACCCTCAAATCCAGTTTTCTGCAGCATCCGTGTAACTGTGGTCGTCGATACCGAGGCGACGCTCGCCAGTTCCGTTATGCTGCCAAGGCCCGCCATCGGATAATCATCCAAAAGCACATTTACCAACTGTCGTTCAGAGGGCGTCATCGTTTCGCGATGCGCAAGGAGCCTTTCTGTCACCCGCACGGCAAGTTCCTCAGTCAGTTGACGGACACATTGCTGTATAAAATTTGACAAAGCAATCTTGTGTGTAGGGTTTTGTACAGGAAAATTATTGACAGGTGAAGATTGTCTGTGGAAATTTTTCCAAATGGAATCACGCGACCCCTCTGCAATCAATGTTTGCGCTGACTTTGGTCCGGTTGTTCGCATCGGCGAGACGACAGGTGAGCCCAAGGTCGTGGTGGTGTGCGAACATGCGTCTCGTCGAATCCCGGTTTGGCTGGGGGACATGGGGCTAAGCCCCGAAGCGCTGAGCAGCCACATCGCTTGGGATCCGGGCGCGCTGCCGGTTGCGCAGTCGCTTGCCCGACAGCTGGACGGCATTCTGGTGCAGGGTGAAATTTCGCGGCTGGTCTATGACTGTAACCGCCCGCCCGAGGCACGCGATGCAATACCGGCACAGAGCGAAGACACCGTGATCCCCGCCAATGTCGATTTGGCACCAAAGGCGCGTCAAGATCGCGTTGATGGCGTCTATGCACCATTTGCGCAGGCGCTGAATGATACCATATCCCAGCACATTCATTCGTTAGAGCTGATGGTAACGGTGCACAGCTTCACACCTGTGTATAGGGGCACTCCCCGTGATGTTGAACTCGGGTTGCTACATGGCAAGGATGCGCGTTTCGCCAAAAAGATGCTAACCAGCGCAGACCCCGATTTGCCGCTGATTACGCGCCTGAACGAACCCTATTCAGCAGTAGATGGTGTTGCTCATACGTTGGATTGCCATGCGATGCCCAATGGGCTGTTGAATGTCATGATCGAGATCCGAAACGACTTGATCCAGACCCATGAGCAGCAGCAAGTCATGGCGGATTGCCTGGCGCCATGGATCAATCGCACATTGTCGATCATGCGCAGCAGAGACGTCGCATGATCAGGGCGATGGCAACATATGTGCGTGTGGTCGATGCGATGAACTATCGGATTGGCCGGGTGATGATGTGGGGCCTGTTTGTGATGATGGCCATTCTGCTGTGGTCCTCGATCTCGAAGACGTTCTTCCTGCCGTCGCTCTGGACGCTGGAAATGGCGCAGTTTGCGATGGTGACCTATTACATCATGGGGGGTCCGTATTCGATCCAGCTGGGCTCGAACGTGCGGATGGACCTGTTCTACCACAATTGGAGCCATCGCAAGAAGGCATGGTTCGACGCTTTCACAGTGATGCTACTGATCCTGTATCTCGGCGTTCTTTTCTATGGCGGCCTCGGCTCAACCGCCTACAGCCTTGGCTATTGGGGTCATGAACCTGTCACCTATTTCACCGGCCTTCTAACCGGCAGCGAAGAGATTGGGCGGCTGGAGCGTTCATCCACCGCATGGCGGCCTTACATCTGGCCGGTCAAGGCGATCATGGTCTTCGGCTTCTTCCTGATGCTGCTGCAGGCGATATCAGAGTTCTTCAAAGACATTGCGCGGATCAACGGGCAAGAGATCGGGGCAGCGCGGGCATGAGCCAGGAATTTATCGCCATTTTCATGTTCGCCTCGATGATGCTGATGCTGTTCACCGGGCAGCGCGTTTTTGGGGCGATTGGCGCCGTCGCGGCCGTTGCCGCGTTGGCGCTTTGGGGGACAGGCGGTCAGGACATTCCGTTTTCGGCGGCGATGAAGCTGATGAAATGGTACCCGCTGCTGACGCTGCCGATGTTCATCTTCATGGGCTACGTCCTCAGCGAAAGCCGCCTGGCTGACGATCTGTACCGCATGTTCCACGTCTGGATGGGGCCGGTGAACGGGGGCCTCGCGATCGGTACGATTGGCCTGATGGTGCTGGTTTCGGCCATGAACGGACTCAGCGTGGCCGGGATGGCCATCGGGGCGACGATTGCTTTGCCCGAGCTACTTCGGCGCGGCTATGACAAGACCATGGTGACCGGTGTCATTCAGGCCGGGTCGAGCCTTGGCATCCTCGTGCCGCCGTCGGTCGTTCTGGTGCTCTACGCCATGATCGCGCGGCAACCTGTGGGCCAGTTATGGCTGGCGGGGATTGTTCCGGGATTGCTGATGGCGTCCATGTTCATCCTCTACATTTGGATACGGTGCCGCATTCAGCCGCATCTGGGCCCTGCGATGGAAGACGCGCATCAGGTGCCGCGGGCTGAAAAACTGCGTCTTCTCGGGGCGGGGGCGCTGCCGCTGATCATCTTTGCCGCGATGATGGTGCCCTTTGTGAATGGCTGGACATCACTGGTGGAAAGTTCGGCCATCGGAGCGTTGGCGGCACTGGTTGCATCGATCCTCAAGCGTCGGATGACGTGCAAGATCTTTGAAAATTGCACCAAGCAGACGCTCGCGATTTCCTGCATGTTCATGTGGATCATCCTTGCGGCGCTGGGTTTTGGTGCGGTGTTTGACGGGCTGGGCGCGGTCAAAGCCATCGAGAACCTGTTCACCGAGCAACTGGGCCTGTCACCCTGGCTGATCCTGATCTTGATGCAGCTCAGCTTTATCGTGATGGGTACGTTTTTGGACGACACCGCGATGCTGGTCATTGTCGCCCCGCTTTATGTGCCATTGGTCGGTGCGCTCGGCTTTGATCTGATCTGGTACGGCGTGCTTTACACAATCACCACCCAAATCGCGTATATGACGCCACCCTTTGGCTATAATCTGTTTCTCATGCGCGCCATGGCGCCGCCAGAGATCAGCCTGCGGGACATCTACCGCTCGATCGTGCCTTTTGTCGGGGTGATGATCCTGGCCCTCGCGATCATAATGACGTTCCCTGAGATCGCCTTGTGGCTGCCCGGGTATGTTTACGGAAATTAACCAGAAGGCCCGGCAAACGGGCACCCAAACTTTAACGGAGAGGAAATTGACATGACGACAAGACGTAAGTTTCTGAAAACCGCAGGTGTCGGTGTTGCCGCAGCACCTTTGGCAACGCCCGCACTGGCGCAGAGCACGATCACCTGGCGGATGCAGACCTATGCGGGCCCAGCACTGGCCGAGCATGTGATCGATCCGGCCATCAAGATGTTCAACCAGATCGCTGGTGACCGCATGCAGATCGAGCTGTTCTATGCCGATCAGCTGGTCCCGACCGGCGAGCTGTTCCGCGCCATGCAGAAGGGCACCATCGACGCGGTGCAGTCGGACGACGATTCGATGGCCTCGCCAACCGAGGTCACGGTGTTCGGTGGTTATTTCCCGTTCGCCTCACGCTACTCGCTCGATGTGCCGGTGCTGTTCAACCAATGGGGCCTGAACGAGATCTGGGACGAAGAATATTCCAAGGTCGGTGTCAAACACATCAGCGCCGGAGCGTGGGACCCGTGCCACTTTGCCACCAAAGACCCAATCAACAGTCTGGCTGACTTGCAGGGCAAGCGCGTCTTTACCTTCCCAACGGCGGGCCGGTTCCTCAGCCAGTTTGGTGTGGTTCCTGTGACTCTGCCATGGGAGGATATCGAGGTTGCGGTACAGACCGGCGAGCTGGACGGTATCGCCTGGTCAGGTATCACCGAAGACTACACTGTGGGTTGGGCGGATGTGACCAACTATTTCCTAACCAACAACATCTCAGGTGCCTGGGCGGGCCATTTCTTTGCCAATATGGACCGCTGGAACGAGTTGCCCGAAGATCTGCAGACGCTGTTCAAAGTGTGCTGTGACCAGTCGCATTATTATCGTCAGTGGTGGTATTGGGGTGGCGAGGCCAATCTGCGGGTTAACGGAACCAAGATGCAACTGACCACCATCCCCGACGCGGAATGGGCAACGGTCGAAGAGGCTGCGGTGAAGTTCTGGGACGAAATCGCCGCAGAATCCGAGACCAAGGCAAAGGTTGTTGATATCTTCAAACGCTACAATGCCGAGATGCTCAAGGCCGGTCGGCCATACCGCTACGGCTGATAGAACAGGACCGGCTCGTTTGAGGGCGGGCCGGTCCAAACAGAGTTCAAGAATTTTCGACGAAAATTCTCGCGTATCGCAGAGGTGAATAATGCTGACGTTCGAGCATCTTAAGGCGCAGGTTTCTGCCGGAGAGATTGATACCGTGCTGGTCTGCATGGTCGATATGCAGGGCCGTTTGATGGGCAAACGGTTTCACGCAGGGCACTTTGTTGCTGGCGCGTGGGAGGAAACCCATTGCTGTAACTACCTGCTGGCCACCGATCTCGAAATGGGAACGCCCGATGGCTATGCGTCAACCAGCTGGGAGCGGGGGTATGGCGATTATGTGATGAAACCGGACCTGAGCACCCTGCGCCCTGTGCCCTGGCTGGAAGGGACGGCGATGGTGATGTGCGATGTGCTGGATCATCATACCCATGAAGAAGTGCCGCATGCACCTCGTTCGATCCTCAAACGTCAGGTCAACCGACTGAAGGCGATGGGCTACGATGCGATGTGCGCGACTGAATTGGAGTTTTTCCTGTTCGAGAAAAGCTTTGACGCGATCCGCAAGGAAGGTTTTCGCGATCTTGAGCCGATCTCGGGGTATAATGAAGATTATCACATTCTCCAGACCACCAAGGAAGAGCATGTGATGCGCCCGATCCGCAACCATCTGTGGGATGCGGGGATACCGGTTGAGAACACGAAAGGCGAGGCCGAGACCGGGCAGGAAGAGCTGAACATCAAATATGCGCCTGCGATGGAGACGGCCGAGTATCATTCGATCGCCAAGAATGCGGTGAAAGAGATCGCGTGGCAGCACGGGCATGCGGCGACGTTTTTGCCGAAATGGCATCATGAGAAGGTGGGCAGTTCGTCCCACGTGCACCAATCGCTCTGGTCCGAGGGGCTGCCGATCTTTTTCGACGAAAAAGATCCGCTCGGCATGTCGGATGTGATGAAAAGCTACATGGCGGGTCTGCTGAAATACGCCGCCGATTACACCTGTTTCATGGCGCCCTATATCAACAGCTACAAGCGGTTCATGAAGGGTACCTTTGCACCGACGCGGGTCATCTGGTCGGTTGATAACCGCACCGCCGGGTTCCGCCTGTGCGGTGATGGCACCAAGGCGGTACGAGTGGAATGCCGTATTCCGGGCTCGGACATGAACCCCTATCTGGCGATGGCGGGGATGCTGGCCGCCGGGATCGCTGGCATCGAAGAAGGGCTGGAATTGCAACCACCGACCACAGGTGACGTCTATCAGGGCGAGACGGGGATGATTCCCGGCAATTTGCGCGCGGCGCGGGATGCGCTGTATGGCTCGGTCATGTTGCGGGCCGCGATGGGAGATGACGTTGTCGACCACTATGCGCGCGCGGCCGAGGTGGAGATCGAGGAGTTTGAGCGCGTGGTGACCGATTGGGAAATTGCCCGAGGGTTTGAACGGGCTTGAGAGGGTGAAGGCGAGGGGCCAGCCCCGCCGCCATTGGTACTCGAACCAATGGCGCACCAATGGCGGCCCCCGAGATATTTATGGCCAGATGAAGCAGGGATCCTGTTTTTATCGGAAATGGAGTGACTATGGGGCAGGTGTTGAAATGCATCTCGCCGATCGATGGGTCGGTTTTTGCGGAGCGTGAGATTCTGGCGCGGGAGGCGGCGTTTGAGGCTGCGGGCCGGGCGCGGGCCGCACAGGCGGCTTGGGGGGCACGGCCCTTGCAGGAGCGCGTTGATCTCGTGATGGCGGGTGTCGCCGCAGTAGGCGCGATGAATGATGAGATCGTGCCCGAGTTGGCCCACATGATGGGCCGTCCAGTGCGCTATGGCGGTGAGTTCGGCGGCTTCAACGAGCGCGCCAGCCATATGGCCGGGATTGCCGAAGAGGCGCTGACCGATATTGCCGTGGGCGAGGATGAGACGTTCAAGCGCTATATCAAGCGCGTCCCACATGGGGTGGTGTTTGTGGTTGCGCCCTGGAACTATCCCTATATGACGGCGATCAACACGGTGGCTCCTGCGCTGATTGCAGGTAATACAGTGATCCTGAAACACGCCACGCAGACCCTGCTGGTGGGCGAGCGCATGGCGCAAGCCTTTCATGGGGCGGGCGTGCCTGAAGATGTGTTCCAGAACGTTTTTCTGAGCCATGACATCACCAATGATCTGATCGCGGGCAATGCGTTTGACTTCGTGAACTTCACCGGCTCAGTCGGCGGTGGGCAAGCGATGGAGCGTGCGGCGGCCGGCACCTTTACCGGCGTAGGCACCGAGCTGGGGGGCAAAGATCCCGGCTATGTGATGGAGGATGCCGACTTGGACGCTGCGGTCGACACACTAATCGACGGAGCCATGTTCAATTCGGGCCAATGCTGTTGCGGGATCGAACGGATCTATGTCAACGAAAGCTTGTATGATGACTTTGTCGCCAAGGCGGTTGAGATCGTGAAGGGTTACAAGCTGGGCAATCCGCTGGACGCTGAGACAACGATTGGCCCCATGGCCAATGTGCGCTTTGCCGATGAGGTGCGGGCGCAGATTGCCGAGGCGGTTGAAGCAGGAGCAGTGGCCCATATCGACACCTTCGCCGAGGATGATGGCGGCGCTTATCTGACGCCTCAGATACTGACCAATGTCACCCATGACATGCGGGTCATGCGGGATGAAAGCTTCGGCCCCGTCGTCGGCATCATGAAAGTGTCCTCAGACGAGGAAGCTATCGCGCTGATGAATGACAGCGAGTTTGGCCTGACCGCGAGCCTCTGGACGCGCGATGTGGATCGGGCTGCGGGTGTTGGCGATCTAATCGAAATAGGCACCGTCTTTATGAACCGAGCGGACTACCTAGACCCCGGCCTTTGCTGGACGGGTTGCAAAAACACTGGGCGCGGTGGCGGCTTGTCTGTCATCGGCTACCACAACCTGACACGTCCCAAATCCTATCACCTTAAGAAGGTAACGGGCTAAGGACGATTTGCCTGCCCCGGATTGACCCCCTCGCCGGGGCAGGCCCTTATTAAAAAAGGAAATCTGACATGACACTTGTTGGAAACTGGTCTTATCCGACTGCGATCAAATTCGGGGCAGGGCGGATCAAGGAATTGCCCGAGGCTTGTGCGGCTGCGGGTATGAGCAAGCCACTGCTAATCACAGACAAGGGACTGGCTGATCTCCCAATCACAACTGCGACGCTGGATATCATGGAGGCCGCAGGTTTGGGCCGCGGGTTGTTTTCCGAGGTGGACCCGAATCCCGATGAAAAGAACCTCGAGGCTGGTGTTGCAGCCTATAACGCGGGTGGCCATGATGGGGTGATCGCTTTTGGTGGCGGCTCGGGGCTGGATCTTGGCAAGATGGTTGCCTTCATGTGCGGTCAAACCCGCCCGGTCTGGGACTTTGAGGACATCGGCGACTGGTGGACCCGCGCGGACGCAGATGCCATCGCGCCGATCATCGCCGTTCCCACGACCGCCGGAACCGGGTCCGAGGTGGGGCGCGCCAGCGTCATCACCAATTCTGAGACACATGCCAAGAAGATCATCTTCCACCCCAAAGTGCTTCCAACGGTTGTGATTTGCGACCCTGAGCTGACCGTGGGCATGCCCAAATTCATCACCGCAGGCACTGGACTGGATGCGTTCGCCCATTGCGTCGAAGCGTTTTCGAGCCCGCATTATCATCCGATGTCTCAGGGCATCGCGCTGGAGGGAATGCGGCTGGTCAAGGACTATCTGCCACGTGCCTTTGCCGACGGCGCCGATATCGAAGCCCGCGCGCAGATGATGAGCGCGGCAGCCATGGGCGCCACTGCCTTCCAGAAAGGCCTTGGCGCGATCCACGCGATGAGCCATCCAATTGGAGCGGTGTTCAACACCCATCACGGCACCACGAACGCGGTCTGTATGCCTTCGGTTCTGGACTTCAACGCCTCGGTTATCGCGGATCGCTTTCGGCACGCTTCTGCCTATCTGGGCATCGAGGGCGGCTTCGATGGCTTCCGCACATTCGTGCAGGAGTTCAACGACTCACTTGGCATCCCCCGGAAGCTCTCCGATCTGGGCGTGACCGAGGATTCCATACCTGACCTGGTCAAAGGTGCGATCATTGATCCGTCCTGCGGTGGCAACCCCATCGAGCTGACTGAGGACAATCTCACCACCCTGTTCGAAACCGCGCTTTAACAGGCTTGCAGACCCCATCCCTCGCCTCTCATACTGATCAGAGGTGAGGGAGATATTCATGACTAAAGAGATTGTTCTGATCCACGGTGCCTTTGCTGGTCCGTGGTGCATGCAGGATTATGCCGGGTTCTTTCGGGAACGAGGTTGGACGGTGCATACCCCCGCGCTGCGTTATCATGGTGGAGACCCAAAGGCTGATCCCGATCCGGGCCTCACCGATACCAGTGTCATGGACTATGCCGATGATATTGCAGCCTTCGTGCAGGGGTTGGATAGCAAACCCGTGCTACTCGGCCACGCCATCGCCGGGGTGGTGGCGCAGCAGGTGGCGTCCCGCGGCTTGGCCAGCGCCATCGTCCTGATCAATCCGAACGCGGCTTGGGGTACGCTACCCGAAACCGACGACGAACGCGCCGTGCCGCGCGCGCTGATGGAGGGTGGGGCATTCTGGAAACAGCCCATGCGCGTCGATTTCGACCTGATGGCCCCTTTTGCGCTGAACAAGATGCCCGAGGCGCAGCAGCATCAGGTCTTCGACCAACTCGGCCCCGAAAGCGGGCGGGTGATGTTCGAGATGTTTTTCTGGATGTTCGATGACCACCATGCGATGAAGGTGGATATCGACAATGTCGACTGCCCGGTTCTGATCGTTTCAGGTACCGAGGACCGGGCCGTGAACCCCAACACCTGCCGCGCGCTGGCGAAGCTCTACGGAGATCGCGCGACGTTTCTGCCCGCGGAAAACCACGCGCATTTTCTGTTCATGGAGCCGGGATGGGAAGGGCCAGCCGAACAGATTGCCGCGTGGCTGGATGATAAAGCAGGGTAGGATGGGGTTTCACCCCATCGCACTTGTTCTGCAGTGATGGGTTAGAAACCCATCCTACTTGTTCAGCTGAAACGTGCTCTGTGGTCGCCATGTCAAAGAGCCATCGTCATTGCGATGGCACCGCAGCAACCGTTCCTCGCGTGTGCTGATGGTTGAGGTGACGGTATTGTCGCCGGTCAGCAGAATGAACGAGTCTGGCGAATAGGCCATGCCGTCATAGTAGCAAAACCGCGTCTCGGCGCCGTCCGGAATGGGCGATGCAGTGCTGAGCATCTGCTGCGCAGGGGCTGCCGAGGCCATCAGGGTCAGGGCCAGCCCGAGGGTTAGTGTTTTCATGTCGTCCTCCCGTTCGGAAATTTGTTCGTGGTTAAATTGGGCCTTGGACGCTCGGAACCTCAAAGGTCGTTCTTGGATGACGGATTGAGGGTAAGTGTGAACGGGATCAACGGGTTAGGCAAGGGTTGGAGAAAAGTGTATCGCTTCTTCAGCCATATCTATTCAAAGTTTCCAATCAATTGATCAACGGTGATCTGAAATCCTGAAACGATCTGCCAAGCTTGATGTTTGTGATAGACTACGTTTTCGGGTTCTTTGTTCTTAGCTTCGAATGCCAAAATAGACGGTTTGTCTTCGTCTATATAATTGATGATCAATTCGTGCATATAGTGATGTTTCATACAATTTGAAATAGTGTCGATTAGCTTAATAAAATCATAGTACGGGCCTGAAAATTCCTCCGACCCCCAAAGTAGAATTCGTGCGCGTTTTGCAGTAGAACCATTCTCTTTCTTATTTAGAATTTTACCAATGCTATCATAGGAAATTACTATTGAACCGTCGGCTTTTTTTCCTCCGAGTTTTTCAACGCAGAGTATTTGAAGATGTATGTCAAGAAACCGTCTAATATTTGAAATTAGATTCATCGAGGCAAAATGAATCCCTTTGTCGCCTATCGCAAGGGCACGTTTGGAATGCAAATCTCCCTGAAGCACATCTTCTAGCGTACAGGAAAAAGCTTCAGGAAGCACAATGCCAGATGGTGATGTGAAATTTGGGTTGGGTTTGCCCTTTGTCTTTTTGTAAGACTCAATGTACTGATTTCTGATTTCATATAATCTAAATATCTCAACAAGCTGAGATTGAATGTATCTCAACCTATCAAACTGAATTGCCCCATGATTTCCTTGCCATAAATCACTTGCCGATTTGCAAGGAATTCTGATCTTGAAATCTTCTCTAGGAATCCCCGAATCGTAGCTATACTCATCGACGATTTTGGGGCACATCTATTTTCTCAAACATCCAACTCCTCCACAAACCGCGCGTTCTCTTGAATATACTGGAACCGCAATTCGGGTTTTTTGCCCATCAGGCGCTCGACCAGATCGCCGGTTTCGCCGGGTTCGTCCTCGTCAATGGTGACGCGGATCAGTTTGCGCGAGGCCGGGTCCATCGTGGTCTCTTTCAGGTCCTTGGCGTCCATTTCACCCAGACCCTTGAAGCGCGAGACGTCGATCCTGCCCTTGCCACCCAGACCTTTTTCCAGCCATTCGTCACGCTCGGCCTCGTCCAGACAATAGACGCGTTTGGCGCCTTGGGTCAGACGGTAGAGGGGCGGGCAGGCGAGGTAGAGGTGCCCCGCGTCAATCATCGGCCGCATCTGGGTGAAGAAGAACGTCATCAGCAGCGAGGCGATATGCGCCCCGTCCACATCCGCATCGGTCATGATGATGATTTTATCATAGCGCAGGTCGTCGACGTTGAACTTGGTGCCAAGGCCCACACCCAGCGCCTGCGTCAGATCGTTGATCTCGGCATTGGTGCCCAGCTTGGAACTGGCCGCGCCCAGCACGTTCAGGATCTTACCGCGCAAAGGCAGCAAGGCCTGCGTCTTGCGATCCCGACCCATTTTGGCAGAACCGCCCGCAGAATCGCCCTCGACAATGAATAACTCCGTGCCGTCGCGTGTTGAACTACTACAGTCCACCAACTTGCCGGGGAGACGAAGTTTCTTAGTGGCGGACTTGCGTTGTGTTTCCTTCTCGGCCCGTCGGCGCAGGCGTTCTTCGGCCCTCAGGATGAGGAAGTCGAGGATCGCCCCGGCGGATTTCGTGTCAGCCGCCAGCCAGTTGTCGAAATGGTCGCGGACCGAGTTTTCGACCAGCCGCTGCGCCTCGACCGTGGCGAGGCGGTCTTTTGTCTGGCCGACGAATTCCGGTTCCGAGATAAAGCAGGACACCAGCGCGCAGCCGCCGGTGATCAGGTCGTCACGGGTGATCTGACCGGCCTTCTTATTGTTGATCAACTCGCCATAGGCCTTGATCCCCTTAAGGACGGCGGCCCAGAACCCGGCGACATGGGTGCCGCCTTCGGGGGTGGGGACGGTGTTACAGTATGACTGGATGAACCCGTCGCGCGAGGGCGTCCAGTTGATCGCCCATTCGACCTTGCCGGGGGTGCCGAATTTCTCGTTGAAGTCCACGGTGCCGGCAAAGGGCTGCTCGGCATAGGTCGACGAGCCGTTCATTGTCTCCTTCAGGTAATCCGACAGACCGCCGGGGAAGTGAAACGTCGCCTCGGTCGGGGTTTCACCATCGTCGATGGCGGATTTCCAGCGAATCTCAACGCCCGAGAACAGATAGGCCTTGGAGCGTATGGATTTGAACAGCCGGGCCGGTTTGAACTTGTGATGGCCAAAGATGTCCGCATCCGCGTGGAAGGTCACCGTGGTGCCGCGCCGGTTGGGGGCTGCGCCGACTTTTTCGACAGGCCCCAGAGGGATACCGCGCGAGAAGCGTTGTTCGAATAGCTGCTTGTCGCGTGCCACCTGCACGACCATCGAATCCGACAGAGCGTTCACCACCGACGCACCCACGCCATGCAGACCGCCCGAGGTCTGATAGGCCTTGCCCGAGAATTTACCACCCGCGTGCAGGGTACACAGGATGACCTCAAGCGCGGATTTGTCAGGGAATTTCGGGTGCGGGTCGATCGGGATACCGCGCCCGTTGTCACGAACGGTCAGAGCGTAATCTGCGTGCAGCTCAACCTCGATCCGGTTGGCGTGGCCCGCAACAGCTTCGTCCATTGAGTTGTCGAGGATTTCAGCCACCATATGGTGCAACGCGCGCTCATCCGTGCCGCCGATATACATGCCCGGGCGTTTGCGCACCGGTTCCAGCCCTTCGAGCACCTCAATCGAGGAGGCGTCATAGGTATTGGTCACTTCGGGCGTCAACAAATCGTCGGGCATGGGTGCTGCTCTTGTTTTTGAGTTTCCCCCATTATGGCAGGTGATGTGGTCCGGGGGAAGAGGGCCGCGAGGTGTTGTGGCTGGATTGTCGTTCTGCGCCGCATTCCATCGCGTTTACAACGATAGCCAAAGAGCTTCTTTCTTATAGCCACCATGAACTCTTGCGTTTTTCTCGAGCACATCTGGATACTCGTCGGCCCAGTCACGGAATCGATCATTTGTTACGATGGCTGCACTATGATCACGGGCGACTTGGAGAACCAGCGGGTCGGCGGGTGTACCCTTTGGAGCGACCATCACGTGGCTGGACGGCAATCCAAGCAAATGTGCAAGGGTTTTGTCGTTCATATAGCGGTCAGAGATTTTATACCCGACATTGGCATCGAAGACGACGCCAATTGTCAGCCCCTCTGCTTTCAGAGCGTCGACGACCTCACGCACAGTCGCGATACTTGGCGCGCCGTCCTTCCAGTGGAGAACATTTGATCCATCTACAACAGCCCAGTCTTTCGAGGTTTTGAGCCGGTGCAGTCCTTTCCTGAGCAGCAGTATCGCACTCGCCATGGCGCACGGACCTGCAAGCAATATCCAATCCAAATACGCAGGATTGAGTATGGCTAAGAAAAAGGCGCAAACGGAGAGAGTAAGAAAAAAGATGAGAAGTTGCAAAGTTGAATAGATTTCTTTCCTGAAGGTGTTCCTGTGGGCATATCAGCTGCCGGGGGAAGCTGCCCATTGTTTATCGGCGATGCAGAATAGAGTGTTGTCTAAAGGCAAATCCTTCAATGTCTCGCTAAGTTTCGAAAACCAAACTAGGTTTCGCTACGTAAGCAAAATTTATGGGAGCAAACGCGTTGAGCTGGATCAGAACCATTCCATTCGAAGAAGCCACAGGAAAGCTGAAGAAGCTCTATAACCGGGTCACTGGACCGGACAACAATGTCGATAATATCATGATGGCGCACTCTCTGCGGCCGCATTCGATGGAAGGCCATATGGCGCTTTATAAGAATGTTCTGCATCATTCGGCTAATACGATCCCGAAGTGGTTTCTTGAAACGCTGGGCGTATGGGTGAGTTCGCTGAACCGGTGCGGATATTGCGTTGAGCATCACTTCAACGGGTTGCAGCGATTGTTGCGGGACCAAGCGCGCGGCGATGCGATCCGGGCGGCGATTGAGGCGCGTGATCCGGCGTCGGCGCCTTTGGACAATGCGCAGGTCATTGCGATGGATTATGCGCGTAAACTGACTGAGGCACCGGGCGAACTGACTGAAGCCGATGTCATTGCCCTGCGAGATGCCGGGTGGGACGATGGTGAAATCCTGGAGATTAACCAAGTGTGTTCGTATTTTTCCTATGCCAATCGAACCGTATTGGGCCTTGGATGTTCAACTGAAGGGGACGTTCTGGGCCTATCGCCGAATAACTCTGACAACCCAGATGATTGGGGGCATCGGTAAAGGTGGCAACCTTGCCCACCTTAGTGGCCGAACAAATGGCGCATCCATCAAAGCAAGGCCCGATCAAGAGAGGATCGGGTCACAAGCTTTCACGCCTCGATAAAACCTAAGTCTATTTGACACCAATCAAAGCGAGATTGGTGGAGATTTGCTAGCCCTCTTTCGGACAGTGAAACCGAGGAGAACATGCATGGATGCAACACCCCAGACCGATCAGAAATCACCACAGATCAATGCCGTGACTGCCTCGAAGGCGGAAGTTTCCGCACCAAGCTCCGAGAAAATCCGGCAAGCCTTTGAAAGCGGGAATTATCCTTACAGCCAAAAGATGGCACGCAGAGATTACGAAGCACAAAAGGCCGAGTTGCAGGCTGAATTGCTTAAAGTTCAATTGTGGGCGCAAGAAACCGGACAGCGATTTGTACTATTGTTCGAAGGTCGCGACGCCGCCGGGAAGGGTGGAACCATCAAAAGGTTCATGGAGCATCTAAACCCGCGTCAGGCACGTGTGGTGGCGCTGAACAAGCCGACGGATGAGGAAAAGGGGCAGTGGTATTATCAACGCTATGTGCAACAACTGCCCACTGTAGGAGAAATGGTGTTCTACGACCGGTCCTGGTACAACCGCGCGGGCGTAGAACGGGTAATGGGGTTTTGCTCGCCCAACGAGTATTTGGAATTCATGCGGCAGACGCCTGAACTAGAGCGGATGCTGGTGCGCTCGGGCATTCAGCTCTACAAATACTGGTTCTCGGTTACGCAGCCAGAGCAACAACGGCGCTTTCGTAGCCGTGAGACGGACCCGCTGAAGCAATGGAAGCTGTCACCGATAGATAAGGCCAGCCTCAGCAAATGGGATGACTATACCGAGGCGAAAGAGGCTATGTTCTTCTATACCGACACCGCCGATGCGCCTTGGACCATCGTCAAATCCAATGACAAGAAACGCGCGCGTCTGAATTGCATGCGCCATTTTCTGTCGACTCTGGATTATCCGGACAAGGATCACAGAATTGTTGGTGATCCTGATCCATTGATCGTTGGGCAGGCCCATCACGTTATTCACCGCTCGGAACATATTCTTGGTACAGCTCTGCATCCTGATGCCAAGGTTGGCTAACAAGTGGGGCCATTACCTGAATGGCTGATGGCCCTGTTGGTGCTTCGCAGGAAGGTCTCATATTGAAATAAAACTGTTCCGCCCTTGTCTTGCGCTTCGGGCAAGCCTAAGGCTGGCGGAATGAACAAGGTGATGACATATCCCGGCCATCTGCGTGCGATTACGGTGCTGGGCCTGCCGTTAATCGGCGGGCATCTTGCACAGTATGCGATTGGTTTGACCGACACGATCATGCTGGGCTGGTATGGGATTGAGGCATTGGCTGCCGTTACGCTGGCCGGTAGCTACTACTTTGTACTGTTCCTGTTTGGTGCCGGGTTTGGCTGGGCGGTCATGCCGATGGTGGCGACCGCAGCTGCAGAAGAAAATGAGACCAGTATTCGTCGTTCGACACGCATGGGGCTGTGGCTTTCGCTGATTTACGCTGCGGTTATGATGCCGTTGATGTGGTGGTCCTATCCGGTGCTTATTGCCTTGAAGCAAGAGCCGCAAGTTGCTGAAACTGCATCACAATACCTGCGCGTGGCAGGGTGGGGTTTGTTCCCGGCGTTGCTGGTGATGGTTTTGAAGTCCTATCTGGCCGCGCTTGAACGCACGCAGATAGTGCTGTGGATTACAGTTGTGGCTGCCGTGGTCAATGGCGTAACGAACTATGCGCTTATCTTCGGCAACTGGGGCGCGCCCGAGTTGGGGGTGATCGGTGCGGCAATCGCCTCGGTGGTCACACAGATCGTGTCGCTTGTTGCGGTCGTGATCTATGCGGTGCGTGCGCTGCCAGAACACAGCCTGTTCCAACGTTTCTGGCGCCCGGATTGGGAGATGTTCATGAACGTCCTGCGTCTGGGTGTGCCCATCGGCCTGACAACGCTGGCCGAGGTGTCGCTGTTCGCGATCTCGGCCGTCATGATGGGCTGGCTGGGTCCGGTGCCGCTGGCAGCGCATGGCATCGCGTTGAACCTCGCATCTGCAACCTTCATGGTGCACCTGGGTCTGTCAAATGTCGCAACCATCCGAGCGGGCAATGCGCTGGGGCGTCGCGATCGTGCGCATCTTGAAAAGGGCGCGATTACGGTGACTGGAATGTCTCTGATCATGTCGGTTCTGACGGTTATCCTGTTCCTGACTTGTGCCGAGCATTTGATTTCGCTGTTCATGGAGGCCAATGATCCACAGCGGTCTCAGATCTTGATGATCGGAACCGGGCTTCTGGCCATGGCGGCTTTGTTCCAGCTTGTGGATGGCGCACAGGTGATCGCGCTGGGCCTGCTGCGTGGTTTGCAGGATGCCAAAATGCCGATGGTGATGGCCGCGCTTAGCTATTGGGTGATTGGCATCCCGTCTTCGTATTTCTTTGGATTCGTACAGGGGATGGAGGGGATCGGTGTCTGGCTTGGCCTTGTTCTGGGCCTTGCCTGCGCCGCGGTTCTTCTGATGGCCCGCTTTTGGTTGCGATCTGTGCGTTATGTTGGAGAAGTCCCCGCCTAAGGGGCTATCCCTTGCTGATCCTGTCTGATTTCTTGCGAACCAGAACCGACCGCAGATCGTGCATAGCCATTAACAGCCTGTCCGTGATCTCTTCCAATTGCTCATCGGTTGCTTTGGACTGAGCCCACTGCGTCGTCAGGTTCAGGTGATCAACCGCACGGTGAATGTCATCCATGTCGCGGCGGGCTAATAGGGCCGCTCGTTCTTCCATCCAGCGCGCGATTTCGGCTTTGTCAGCGTCGGTCAATGCATGCTTACCCTGCGGCTTGACCTCGCCATTGCGGATATTGATCACCGCGATCTGGTCCATCTCAATTCGACGCTGGCGGTTTTCTGTGTCGATCTTGAACACCGCCGCGCCATTTTCGCGTACACGGAAATAGTATTCGGGCAGGGCTGTCGACATAGGAACCTCAGGTCAAAGACGCACAGAAATTCTGGATACGCGTGCAGGCTGTGGTCAAGGCTTCATCCGAGGTTGCATAGCTGACGCGGAAATTGGGCGACAGACCAAAGGCTGCGCCAAACACCACGGCGACGTCGGCCTCTTCAAGAAGGGCGATTGCAAACGCCTCGTCCGAGTCGATCACGGTGCCAGTTGGAGTGGTTTTTCCGATCAGGCCAGCGATAGACGGGTAGACATAGAATGCGCCTTCAGGTGTCGGGCAGGAAATCCCGTCGATCTGGTTAAGCATCTCGACGACAAGATTGCGGCGGCGTTTGAAGATCTCATTGTTTGGTGCAAGAAAATCTTGCGTCCCATTCAGGGCTTCAAGCGCGGCCCATTGGCTGACCGAGCAGGGGTTCGAGGTGGATTGCGACTGCACCTTGCGCATCGCTGCGATTAATTCAACAGGGCCTGCAGCATAACCGATGCGCCAACCCGTCATGGCATAGGCTTTTGACACGCCGTTGCAGGTGAGCGTCCGGTCATAGAGCCCAGGCTCGACCTGCGCGGGCGTGCAGAATTCGAATCCGTCATAGGCCAGATGCTCGTACATATCATCGGTCATTACCCAGACATGAGGGTGCCGCATCAGTACGTCAGTCAGCTCTTTCAACTCCGCTCGGCTATAGCCCGCACCAGTTGGGTTGGACGGAGAGTTGAAGATGAACCATTTGGTTTTCGGCGTAATTGCCGCTTCTAACTGATCCGCTGTCAGTTTGAAATCGGTCTGCAGCGAGGTTTCGGCGATCACCGGTGTTCCTCCGGCCAACAGCACCATGTCTGGGTAACTGACCCAATAGGGCGCTGGGATGACAACCTCATCTCCCTCATTCAGCGTTGCCATCAACGCGTTATAGAGGGTCTGCTTGCCTCCGGTTCCAACCGAGACCTGAGCAGGCGTGTAGTCCAACCCGTGATCCCGCTTCATCTTGGCGCAGACCGCCTGTTTCAACTCGGGGATACCATCTGGTGCGGTGTATTTGGTCTTGCCTGCTGCAATTGCCGCGACAGCCGCGTCTTTGATGTTCTGCGGCGTGTCAAAATCAGGCTCGCCCGCGCTCAGCCCAATGACATCGCGCCCCGCGGCTTTCAGTTCAGCCGCCTTCGCTGTCATCGCGATCGTGGGCGAAGGTTTTACGCGTGACAATGTCGCAGACAGGAAACTCATGGTTGGCCTCGGTTTGTATGTTCAGCCTGACTGTCATAGGGTGCGTCGAAATAACGATCAACCCAATTGCACCCACCTGTTGGAGACCTCAATGAACGACGAGACGGACTGGTTCGGACCGGACACAGCAACCTTCGGAGATCGCGTCGCAGGCGCGCGCGAAGTTGCAGGGATGAACCAGACTCAGTTGGCTCGTCGACTTGGGGTTAAGAAGGCTACGATCATCTCGTGGGAAGATGACCTGTCGGAACCTCGGGCCAATAAACTGTCGATGATGGCCGGGCTGCTGAATGTCTCGATCATGTGGCTTCTGACCGGAGAAGGCGACGGTATGGACGAGACCAGCCTGAACGGGGACGTGGATTCGGAACTGCGTGATCTGGTGGCAGAATTGCGCACGATCCGGGGTGAGATGCGTGCGAGTTCTGAGCGCTTGGCCAGAGTCGAAAAATCGCTGCGCCTTAAATTGGAACGCAATCAATGACAGAACCCCGCGAAACACGGATCAAGCGGATGAAAATGCGCTCGATGCGGCGTGGGATCAAAGAGATGGATTTGATCCTGAGTGCCTATGCTGATCGCAATCTGCCTTTGATGGATGAAGACGAGCTGAACACCTACGATGCCATGCTGCATGAGAACGATCAAGATTTGTACCAATGGGTTACTGGTCAAGCCGCCCCACCAGCACCGTTGGCTGACCTGATAGCGGACATCGCGCAAACCTTTCAGAAATAAGCAATAATCTGGCTTAACCGATTTTTCGGAAATTCGCGTCATGTTTTCAGAAACAGCGCGATGAATCGGAGGATCGGATGAGTATAGAGTTACAGGTCGCCGCGCCCGGGACCAAGGGGTTCATGACCAGTTATCTTGAGGCGTTGGCGCTGGTTGAACGCCTGCACCGCTTGCTTCTGGATGTCATCAAAGATGAATTTGAACGTGTTGGCGTTTTGGAAATCAACGCCGTTCAAGCGCTGCTGCTGTTCAACATCGGCGATCACGAAGTCACCGCTGGAGAGTTGAAAAGCCGGGGATACTATCAAGGCAGCAATGTCAGCTACAATCTCAAGAAACTGGTCGAGATGGGCTATATGCATCATCAGAGATGCGAGATTGATCGCCGCTCGGTCAGGGTTCGGCTGACGCCTCGCGGGCGCGAGATTCGCGACATCGTATCCGACCTGTTTGCCCGCCACGCGGAAGGCTTGCAAAACCGAGACGTGATCGCGACGGATGGGATCGAAGAGATCACGAACTCACTGCGGCGGGTCGAGCGCTATTGGACTGACCAGATCCGCTATATTTACTGAACGTTGGGGTGGCTTGACCCCGGACAAACTCAAACCGTCCAGTTCGCGGATCAATTTACGGGTCATCGCCTCTTGGTAAGCTTCGAAACCCAGCGCAACCTCGACAAAAGCGTTGGGCCCCAAGATGACCCAGGTATTGTAGTAGGCCGATAACTCCCCAATCTGAACATAGCGCTTGTCGCCATGAACCGGATCGTCGGCACCTATAACAAGACCGTTGATTGTAAGTCCGTTGGCCTGCAGGGCCTCTTTGATAGCGCGCGGATGGGGGCCGAGATTGTGTTTGCCATCACCTGACAAGTCCAGGGTTCGTCTCCAACACTGGGTCTGCGCCATCAGCAGTTCTGCACCGTAAGACATTGCCGACCCGACCGCAGTTCCCTGAGGTGCCGAAGAACGCTCAGTCGTTTCAATAAGCAGACTGATGCGTTGCAGATCCACGGGAGTATTGATCTCGGTCCATTCCAACAAAAGCCGCTGATGGCCCGGTTCGCTCCACTCAAAGATCGCAATTCGAACAGGGGCGGAGGGGTTAGACAGGATCAGGTCAACGACATGAGGATCGTTCAGAGCGGCGGTAAGACCATTGAGTTGCAGCCGGTATTCCTGACTGTCGACCGAGCCCGACACATCCAGACCAAGTGCCAGAGCTTGTCGGCATTGTGCAGCCGATGGGCCTGCCATCAGACAAAGTAGCATTGCCCAAAGGCGGATCATTCTACCGCATCCAGATGAATTGCACTGAGTTCAAGGCCTTTCAATTCCCGTTCAAGCTTGCGGCGCATCGCGCGCTCAAAATCGTCAAATCCCGCAGCGATTTCCAAGAAAGCACCTGGGCCGTAGAGAACAGTATCCTGAAAGAACTGGATCAGGTCGATTTCGCCTTCGAAATCCGCGGCGTTGATCACAAGTCCATTCACAGTCGTATTGTTGAACGGAAAATGCTTGTACGCAATCTGCGGCCCGTAGCCATCGTTGTTTTTGCCATCGCCCGAGATATCGATGGTTTGAAACAGGCAGCGCGGTGCACGTTGCATCAGCCTGGCACCATAGGCCAGAGCGTGACCCATGGCGGTAGGTGAATCATTGGCGGATCGCTCGGATAGTCCTATGCGGTGTGCGGCGGTCACCAGATCGGCGGCGGTCTCAATCAGTTGCCAATCCAGTAATAATTTCTGGTTGAAACTGCCGGACCATTCGTAAACCGCCAATGCGACAGGTTGTGGAGAAACAAAGAATGCCTCTTGCACCTCGGGCGCTATCAAAGCAGCGGCCAACCCTTTTCGCTGCAACGCATCCTCAGCAGCATCAACCGAGGTTGAAATATCCATCGCGAGGGCCAGCGCGAGCCTGCATTGCTCGGCCCAAACAGGGCTGCCTGAAATAGACAGCCCTAGAGATGGCAACCAGCGGATCACCAGTGGCCGGTGCTTTCCATGCTGGCCCAGGGTTCGGCCGGTTCCAGCGCCTCGCCGTTCTGAAGCAATTCGACTGAGACATTGTCGGGCGAACGCACAAAAGCCATGCGCCCGTCACGCGGTGGTCGGTTGATCACAACGCCATTATCCTGAAGGTGCTGGCAAACTTCGTAGATGTTGTCGACGCCATAGGCGAGGTGGCCAAAATGGCGGCTATCGCTGGGCAATGCGTCATCGCCATCCCAGTTATGGGTCAATTCAATCGGCGCATCTTCTTGTCCCGGTGGGGCAAGAAAGATGAGTGAAAACCGGCCCGCTTCGCTTTCATAGCGGCGGGTTTCTTTCAGACCTAGCAGTTCATAAAACGCTATAGATTTCTCAAGATCCTTTACGCGAAGCATGGTGTGGAGGTATTTCAGCCCCATCGCGACATTCCTTACATTAATTGTGATGCGCAGCACCTTAGCGCGCCGTCATCTGATGTCGAGGGGCGGGCGAGACACAATTCTGAATTCGCGCAATGCGCCGCACATATCGCGGTTCCGATGGCGGGTTTGTCGATATATAGTGGTGGGCGACTCATTGCTGGAAAGGATAATTTCATGCCTCTGTCTTCCGACCAACTGGCCGAGATCGAAGCTCAGCGCGCACAGTCGAGCCCGACCCGCCGCGTCGTTGCCGAAGGGATGGAAGATCATCTGTACACGGCGCATCAGGTTCTGGATCACGGATTTGTTCGTATTATCGACTACATGGGCGATGATGCAGCGATTTGTCAGGCTGCGCGGGTATCATATGGAAAAGGTACGAAATCGGTTCAAAATGACGAAGGCCTGATCCGCTATCTAATGCGTCACTGGCATTCGACCCCTTTTGAAATGTGCGAGATCAAGCTGCACGTCAAACTGCCCGTATTCGTCGCCCGCCAGTGGATCCGTCACCGGACGGCGAATGTGAACGAATACTCGGCGCGCTATTCGATTCTGGATCGCGAGTTCTACATACCAGCGCCCGAACACGTCGCCGCGCAGTCCGAGGTCAACAACCAGGGGCGAGGGGATACGCTGCAGGGCGAAGAAGCCGCGCGCGTGTTGGAGATTTTGAAAGCGGACAGTGCACGCTGCTATGACAACTACGAGGCGATGATCGGTCAGGATGGCCAGCAGGGGCTGGCTCGTGAGCTGGCGCGGATGAACCTGCCTGCGAACATTTACACGCAATGGTACTGGAAGGTTGATTTGCACAACCTGTTCCACTTCCTCCGTCTGCGCGCAGATCCACACGCCCAATACGAGATCCGGATCTACGCCGAAACCATGTGCAAGATCGTCGCCGACTGGGTGCCGTTTGCGTATCGCGCGTTTGAGGATTATCGCCTGGGCGCGGTCAACCTTTCAGCGCAGATGGTAACTTGCCTGCGCCGCATGCTGAGCGGTGAGAATGTGACCCAAGAAAACTCGGGCATGACTGCGCGGGAATGGCGCGAGTTTGAGGCGGTCATACGCGAGGGTTGAAAAACAAAAAACGCGCGCGTCCCGAGATGGGCGCGTTCCATGGTTGGTAACGGTTAACGGCCGGAAATTGGCCGTCAACCTTATCTAATTTCCCGCCGGGGCGGGCCTTGCCTTACAGCGGCTTCAAATCAGCAGCCATCTGGCGGCCGTCACGTCCGTCCTGCAACTCGTACGAGACTTTCTGATTGTCAGCGAGTCCGGTTAGACCGGATCGTTCTACGGCCGAGATATGAACAAACACATCTTTGCCACCCTCGTCGGGTGCAATAAAACCATAGCCTTTGGTTGTATTAAACCATTTCACGGTGCCGGTTGGCATTTCCCGTGTCTCCTTCTACTTTCACGTTGTCCCACAAATTGGTGGGGGCAGTGCCTGACAAGACCGCAACGCATCACTGTTCGCCCACACGATACAGCCCGCGTTGCGTGTTTCGTCTTTTTCAACATTGCACGGTGAAGTAAAAAATCAAGAATAACTCGGGCAGTCCAAGCGGGATGTCCAAAATTGCAGCAGTAACAGGGACAAACAAATATGCGCCTTTACGGGTTAAAGAATTGCGATACGTGCCGTAAGGCATTGAAATCACTGCCAAGTGCTGAGTTTGTTGACGTTCGTGCCGAAGGTGTTCCTGAAACAGTCTTGTTAGCGGCGTATGAGACATTCGGCAAAGCCTTGCTCAATACGCGGTCAACAACTTGGCGTGGATTGGATGAAGTAACGCGAAATCGGCCGGTGCTTGATTTGCTGGTTGATCATCCGACGCTGATGAAGCGTCCTTTGATTGAAACGGAAGCCCAAATGTATCTGGGTTGGACGCCTGAGAACCGACAGGCCCTTGGTGTTGCCTGAAGGACTGCCTATGTGACACAGGCAACAATCGGAGACCTTTGAATGCGTAACGCAGCCATGATACTGGGCGTGATTGCCGGGCTGATCGGAATGATTGTCGGATTTTTCGGCTACGGATTTGTAGAATTGATCGACCGGTTTGGTGAGATCGAAGGCATCGCAGAGCAGGTGCAAAACCCCGAATTGATCCAGACCGCTTCGATTGTCGCACCGCTTTTGGCGATTATTGGTGGCGCGATGGCCCATTCGCGGGCGCTGGTCGCTGGTATTTTGCTGCTAATTTCTGCGGCAGGGATGTATTACGCCTTTGGTTTCGGCGTCTTCACCATGTTCCCGATTGCCTTTGCGGGCGTGGCAGGATTGCTTGGGCTCGCCGCAGGAAAACCGGACGAGCCCAAGGCGCATTTCTAGATCACTTCAGGCGCAGCAGCCGATCCAGCGATAGCGGGCCTGCGCCGTTGATCACGATGACCAGCAACAGAAAGGTCCACATCACGCGCTGATCCATCAGCGTGATGGCGTTGTCGAACAAACCGCCAAGTTTGATGCCATGTCCAACGACATCGGTTAGCGTTTGGACCCATACAAAGCCGATCATACCTAGCGCGGCGACGCGCGTCAGAAGGCCCACCAGCAACAGTACGGGCAGGACAAATTCAGCGACTGTGCCAAAGAAAATGACGATCCGCTGAAAAAAGGTCATTTGGGTGACGTCATACAGCACGGCTTCGGCAGCTTTGGGGAAGATTTGCCCAAAGGCACCGGCAGACGGCGTAAAAATCGAGCCGTCGATCTTCAGCGTAGCCGAGTTCCAGTAGTAAACAAACAAAACGGCGATAAAGACTACCCGAGCCAGAGTTGGTGTTAGCCAACCGGACGCGTGATCCGCTTTTTCCATCGCATTATTGTAAGTTGAGATGAGGGCAGTCATGTGTCCAGCCTTTCGATAGTCACAGAAGTTATTGCACCGCCCTGCAAAAGCAATGCCAGAGTGGTTCCAAGGTCAAAGTCGGGTATCTCGACCGCGGTGGCTTCAAATGCCACGCCGATGGTTTGTCCATCCTGAATTCGTGCGATCCAGTCCGCGCCGCCGGGTGGAAGCAGATGTGGCATGGGATCATATTCAGGGCGCGTGATCAGATTGTCCTGCGCCTCAGCCTCGGGCTTGGGGGCATTTTCCTGAGTGTTGAAAAGCCAGATCGCATAAACGGGCCAATCCGAGCGCAGCACTTGCAAAGCTGGGGCCAGGGTCAGCCGGGCTTGCATCAATTCTTCCGGCGGGATCGAAAGCGCTTCGGCCTCAATGGGTTGGCCATCAGCCGCGTGGTAGGCGCGCCGCAAAGCCAGTTCCAACCGGGCAACATCTGGCAAATACCTAAGATGAGAAAGCTGCTCCATGCCCTCCAAGAAGGCGGGGAATTCTTCGCCGTAAAACATCATCAGCGGTGAGGACGGCGGATGCTGACGCAGGAATATCCCGGCCAGCCCATCCATGTTGTGCGGTCCCAGCAGTTTTGTGATAACCGGAAAAGCCTGATGCATTGCCTCGGTCAGCGAAACAGCGACGTTGTTGCGATAGACACTAAAACGGCGCCCGGCTGGTTGCGCCTCGGCATCCAGCAACCCATCCGGGATCGGCTGACTGGCGTCCAGCAATGCACCGTGGAATGTTGCTTGCGACACACTCATGCAGGCACACGATCCAGGGCTTTTTGCGCGCGCTCTGCTTCTGCACGCAGAACGGGCCAATCCGGCACATCGGTGTCCCATTCAATCAGCAGGGGTTTGGGGCCGGATTTGTCCAGAACATAGTCCAGCAAAGCCCAAACCGGATCGACCACCTCGCGCCCGTGGCTGTCGATCAGCAAGGGATGCCCGTGGTCGTCTTCGTCTTCGTCGTGACCGCCCAGATGAATCTCTCCAACCTGCTCCAGTGGGTAGGCATCGATATAGCCCTGCGGTGAGAAATCCAGGTTGGTGGCTGAAACAAAGACATTGTTCACGTCCAGCAAAAGCCCGCACCCGGTGCGCCGTGTGATTTCGCGCAGGAAATCGGGCTCGGACCATGTGCTTTCTTTGAACGCCAAATAACTGGAGGGGTTCTCTAACAGCATTTGCCGCCCGACAACATCCTGCACCTGATCGATGTGATCGCAAACGCGGGCAAGCGTGGCGTCGGTATAGGGCAGGGGCAGCAGGTCGTTCAGGAAGTGGTTGTCATGGGTGGACCACGCCAGATGTTCCGAAAAGCTCGCGGGGTTCAACCAGCCAACCAGATGTTTCAGGCGCGCCAGATGATCGGGGTCCAGCGGGGTTTCACCTCCGATGGAAAGGCCGACGCCGTGAACGGAAATGGGAAACTGTTCGGATAAGTGGCGTAGCTGGGCCAGCGGTCTACCGCCATCGCCCATGTAGTTCTCAGCATGGATTTCCAGCCACGCCACAGGCTTGGCCTGTTCTAGAATCTGCGAGAAATGCTGCGGCTTATAGCCCACGCCCGGTGCCGCAGGTAGCCGGTTCGATCTGAGCGCGTTGTCCAACATGTGCAAATCCCCTGATCACGTGGAAAGGGCGGGCGATCTTGCCCGCCCTTTCCGGTTCATTCGGAAAAGCCTTATGCGGGCAGGTCGCGATCCAGCGGCTCGAGCGAGCCTTTGCGATCCGAACCATCTGCTGTTTTTGGCAGCTCGATGTCGGCGCAAGTACCGGCGTCAACCAGGGTCCATGCGTTGCCCTGATAGTCAACGGTCGAGGTGCCTGCGCATGTGGTGCCGGGGCCGGCTGCACAATCGTTCTGACCGGCCAGCGAAACGCCATAGCATTTCTCTTTTGCTTGGGCAGTTGCGGTTGTGGCGGCACCTGAAACGGCAGCGGCAACGGCGCTTGCGATAACCAGGGTTTTTGCAGTGTTCGACATCTCGGTAATCCTTTTAATGACTGCGTATGTCTGCTTGTGACAATGACAAAGGTAGTAGCTCGGAGGCGAGAGTTGAATTCACGAGCCCGTGTCTCACAACCCCGTCAAAGATCGTCATGCACTCTTGCAGGTTAACAAATTGTTTTTGAATTGAAAAATGGAAAATGTTTCAATTCGGCCCCGATCAGAGGGCCGAATTGTTAGCGCTTGTTTGCCGATTGTTACAGCAAATCGGGCGGGGTTGCCGCCTGGCTCAACTCATTTGTTACAGTCTCAAGCGATTGAACCTGAGTTTGTTTTTCACCCAGACGCCGGACGGTCACAGTCCGCTCTTCGACTTCGCGATGGCCAACCGCCAGAATGACAGGCACTTTGCCGACCGAATGTTCGCGGACCTTGTAATTGATCTTTTCATTACGGATATCCGCCTCGGCGCGGATGCCTGCAGCTTTGAGCGTCTCAACCACTTCCAGGACGTACTCATCCGCCTCGGACGTGATCGAGGCGACCACGACCTGACGCGGGGCCAGCCAGAAGGGCAGTTTGCCTGCGTGCTCTTCGATCAGGATGCCGATAAAACGCTCGAACGAGCCAAGGCATGCGCGGTGCAGCATGACAGGGCGATGTTTTGCACCATCTGCACCGATATAGGTGGCGTCCAGCCGTTCGGGCAGAACGAAATCCACCTGGAACGTGCCACATTGCCAGTCACGACCAATCGCGTCGGTCAGAACGAATTCCAGTTTTGGCCCATAGAATGCACCCTCGCCCGGATTCAGTTCCGGTTCAACACCAGCCGCCCGAGTCGCTGTCAGCAGAGCTTCTTCAGCGCGGTCCCAAACTTCATCTGATCCCGAGCGCTGTTCCGGGCGGTCCGAGAATTTGACCTTAAAGCTGTCAAACCCGAGATCTTTATAGACGTCCGTCAGGAACCCGATGAAGCGGGCGCATTCATCGCCGATCTGATCTTCGGTCGAGAAGATATGCGCATCGTCCTGCGCAAAGCCACGCACCCGCATGATCCCATGCAGCGCGCCCGACGGTTCATACCGCGCACACGAGCCGAATTCGGCCATGCGCAGTGGCAGGTCGCGATAGGATTTCAGGCCCTGTTTGAAAATCTCAACATGGCAGGGGCAGTTCATTGGCTTGAGCGCGTTAATCGCCTTTTCGCGGGCATGTTCTTCATCAACTTCGACGATGAACATATTTTCCTGATATTTATCCCAGTGGCCTGAGCGTTCCCATAGCTTGCGGTCAACAACCTGTGGTGTGTTCACCTCGACATAACCGCCGCGATGCTGTGCGCGACGCATGTAGTCCTGCAGCTGGGTATAAATGGTCCAGCCGTTGGGGTGCCAGAATATCTGACCCGGAGCCTCTTCCTGCATGTGGAACAGGTCCATCTCTCGGCCTAGCTTGCGGTGGTCGCGTTTGGCGGCCTCTTCCAGCATATGCAGATGCGCCTTGAGCTTTTCCTTGCCGGTGAACGCCACGCCATAGATGCGCTGCAGCATCTGGCGCGAGCTATCGCCACGCCAATAGGCGCCTGCGATGCTCATCAGCTTGAACGCATCGCCCGGAACCTGACCGGTATGCTGCAGATGCGGGCCACGGCACAGGTCTTGCCAGTCGCCGTGCCAATACATGCGCAGCGGTTCGTCGCCCGGAATGGCGTCGATGAGTTCGACCTTATAAGGCTCATTGTTCTGCGTGTAGAAATCAATCGCGCGCTGACGATCCCAGACCTCGGTGGTCACGGCGTCGCGCTTGTTGATGATTTCTTTCATCTTTTTCTCGATCTTCCCAAGGTCTTCGGGGGTGAACGGCTCGGCCCGGTCGAAGTCGTAATACCAGCCGTTGTCGATCACGGGGCCGATGGTGACTTTGGTGTCAGGCCAGATCTCCTGCACGGCACGGGCCATGATATGGGCCAGATCGTGACGGATCAGCTCATTGGCTTGCGCCTCGTCCTTCATCGTGTGGATGGCGATCTGCGCATCAGCCTCGATGGGCCATTGCAGGTCCCAGTGCTTGCCATTCACCGTGGCCGAGATCGCCTTTTTGGCCAGCGAGGTCGAGATATCGGCAGCGACCTGTGCGGGCGTCACGCCTGCATCGTAGGATCGGGAATTGCCATCGGGAAAAGTAAGGGAGACTGACTGTGAGTCCAGGGCCATATCGGCTCTCCTCGTCGGTTTGGCGCCCACTGAACGCCCGGTTGCGTTCGGCTCATGTGGCAGGTGGGGACACAGGTGTCAAGGGTGGGAGTGAGGGGCCAGCCCCGCCGTCATTGGCGCTCGACCCAAAAGCGCGCCAATGGCGGCTCCCCGGGATATTTGTGGCCAGTTGAAGGGGTATCGGGGAATTGCGCTTGCTAGTTTGGCGTGCATGATGCGGGAAACATAGACGAGGGTTTCATGGCAGCGACGGATTTTCTGGAGACAGCGCAAGGGCGAAGGTTGGCCTATCACAAGAGTGAAGGGGCGGGGCCGACCATTGTTTTTCTGGGTGGGCTCAAATCGGATATGGAAGGCACCAAGGCGGTGCATCTTGAGGCTTGGACGCAGGCGCGCGGGCAGGGGTTTTTGCGCTTTGACTATTCGGGGCATGGTGAAAGCTCGGGCGCGTTTACAGATGGCTGTATCGGGGACTGGCATGAGGATACGCTTGCGGCGTTGTCTGAGCTAACCGATGGACCCTTGGTGGTTGTCGGATCATCCATGGGTGGATGGCAGGCATTGTTGCTGGCGCGCGCGATGCCCGATCGGATTGCGGGTTTGGTGACAATCGCAGCAGCGCCGGATTTCACCGAGGACGGGTATTGGGCCTCGTTTTCGGATCAGCAGAAGTCGGATCTTGAGGCCATTGGACATGTGGAACTGCCGTCGGATTATATGGAGCCCTATGTCATCACCAAGCGGATGATTGAGGATGGGCGCAAGCGGTTGGTTCTGCGCTCACCCCTTGATCTGCCTTTCCCGGTACGTTTCTTGCAAGGCACGGCTGATACTGCAGTCTCAACCCAGACTGCGGTGCGCCTGTTGGATCATGCGACCGGCCCGGATATGCAGTTGTTGCTGGTCAAAGACGCCGATCATAGGTTCTCGGATGGTCCGTGTCTGAGATTGATCGAGGAAGCTCTTCAGGACGTGATGGGGGCCATCTGATGCAGCGCTTTGGCTGGATTTTGGGGCGACTTCTTCTGGGATTGTTGCTGGTGGGGGGGGCGCTGTACTTCTTCGGCCCGCGCGAACCAGTGGACCTGCATCCGCGTTTCGATCCGCGCAAGTTTGGCGAAGGCGTGCAGGTCTATTTTGAAAGCATCGAATCCACCTTTGACGACATTGTGCCGGGTGTTGAGAAGCGCGTGGTCTGGCAGGATGGGTATTATGAGCGACGCACAACTTATTCGGTGCTCTACCTCCATGGGTTTTCAGCCTCATCCGAGGAGATCAGACCAGTGCCAGACCAAGTGGCGAATGCATTAGGTGCGAACCTTGTTTACACCCGGCTTCAAGGGCATGGGCGAGATAGCGATGCGATGGCGGAAGCCACGGCGTCAGGATGGATGCTGGATACGGCCGAAGCGTTAGCCGCCGCACGTGCGGTCGGTGAGCGGGTCGTTGTGATTTCGACGTCCACGGGCGGCACGTTGGCAGCGGCGGCCGCGCTGGATTCTGAGCTGAGCGAAGACGTGGCCGCGTTAGTGTTCGTGTCGCCGAATTTCGGCGTAAACACATTTGCGGCTTGGGTGCCGTCTATGCCGTGGGCACGAGAATGGTTGCCTTTGCTGATGGGGGATGCGCGGGATGTATCCAGCGCTGACCCAGAGAAAAACAAATACTGGACGGTCATTTACCCGTGGGAAGCAGTCGTACCGATGTCTGCCCTTGTGGATACGGTCTACGCGCTGGATTTCTCGACTGCCCAGATCCCGGCGCTGTTTTGGTTCTCGGATGACGATCAGGTGGTAAGGCCGGACCGGACTCATCAGGTGGCCGAGGCCTGGGGTGGCCCTGCGGCGGTAAAGCTTGTGACAATGGGGCCGGGGGACGATCCGGCCTCGCATGTTATCGCGGGGCGTTTGATGTCGCCGGGTCAGACCGACGCTGCAGTCGCGGGTATATTGGACTGGCTGTCCGAGCAGGGAATTCAAGGACAAAGCGGGGGCTGATCATGCGCAGACCGGGCAGTATGTGGAGCCTTGAAACGTTGGGTCGGGTGCGCTTATCCCGGCATTTCTTTATGCGGGATTTCCTGTATTCCGAGATCGGAAACTTTCACGCGCGCCAGAACATCCCGGACGATCCTGATCTTGCGATCGAAACTGGACGTGCCTTTTGCGAAACGCTGATGGATCCGCTGGAGGAGACTTTTGGCCGTGTCGCCGTGCGCTCGGGCTATCGCTCACGATCTCTGAATCAGTACGGAAATGAGAACAAGCTGAATTGCGCCCGCAACGACAACCCGTTGGAGTGCCACATCTGGGATTGGGATGACGGCGATGCGCGCGTGGCCGGAGCTTCGGTGGTGATCCCGTGGTTTGCCGACCGCTACGCAAAGGGGCGAGATTGGCGGGATCTTGCCTGGTGGATGCATGACCATCTGGACTACTCAGAGATTTGGTTTTTTCCGAAACTCTGCGCGTTCAATCTGGTGTGGCGGCCTAAACCTGCTAGGCGCATCGACAGTTATATCGCGCCGCGCGGCTGCTTGTTGCGGCCCGGGGCTGAACCCAACGAACCACTAGCCCAAAGGCAGGCTCGGTACGCAGATTTCCCGCCATTCCGTGCTATTAAATATCCCTGAAGTTCGGCTTGCCAGACGTTGGCAAAGCTCTCATTCTGGAACAAAACAATAGAAACGAGCGGAGGGCGCCGAGGTGATTGAGCCAATGGTTTTGCTGCCCGGACTGATGTGTAACGCTAGGCTATTTCGTGCGCAGATCACCGCTTTGTCGCAAGAAAGAGCGGTCATGATCGCGCCAATCACTGGCGGCGAGCGGCTTGAAGAGATCGCCTCGGGTCTGCTGGATCAATTGCCGCATCGGTTTGCGCTGTGTGGGTTTGATCTCGGCGGTAGCGTCGCGCTTGAAATTGTGCGGCGTGCGCCAGAAAGGGTGTCTCGGCTTTGTCTGATCGCAACAGATGCGCAGGCCGACACGCCTCAGATCGCAGCAAGCCGCGAAGATCTGATTGTTGCGGCGCAGTCTGGTCGACTAAGCGATGTGATGCGCAAGGTAATCGGTTCCGATATATTGGCCCCCGGGGCACAACGCATTCCGATCCTGAACGATGCTCTGCAAATGGCCGAGGATTTGGGCCCGGATGTGTTCGTGCGCCAGATGCGCACTTTGCAGCGTCGTCCCGATCAGCAGGGCGCGTTGCGCCGCGTTCAAGCGCCGACCTTGATCATTTGCGGTACCCATGACGCGGAAAATACTGTTCGGAAGCAATCCTTTCTGGCCGACCTTATCCCGGATGCAAGGCTACAAGTGGTTGACGAAGCAGGGCATTTTCCAACGCTGGAAACGCCCGAACGCGTAAATGCAATGTTGCAGGATTGGTTGAAGACGCCCTTGCGGCTGACCTAGTCGTAGAAAGCCGCGCGTTCTTCTTTAGTCAAAATGGTCGGCTGCGCGACTGGTGCACCCGTCTCGGGCTTGAAGAAAGGGGTTAGTTTCCAGCTTCCGGACAGGCGTGATTTCAGAACGCGTTTCAGCAAGCCAAAGGCGGCATAGCGAACTTTTTCATGAGATTGCTTGCCATTAGGTCCGGGCACGAACCCACGTGTGGTA
This sequence comes from Ruegeria sp. CE9, assembly GCF_056537425.1. Taxonomy (NCBI): domain Bacteria; kingdom Pseudomonadati; phylum Pseudomonadota; class Alphaproteobacteria; order Rhodobacterales; family Roseobacteraceae; genus Ruegeria; species Ruegeria sp. CE9. Next base: position 130,341 of record NZ_JBQFRO010000001.1, read on the forward strand.
ACGGGGCCCAGACTGCTGGCGTCAGGGATGCGTTTAACGATGAAACCGGCAAACGGAAACTTGGGGGTCAACGGTGTCGTTGCCAGCGGTGCGTTGCAGCATTTGGCATACCATCTCAGCATACCCTTGGGGCTTAGCTGCATCGCGGCAAGATGTTCTGCGCCGGTTTCGATCACGATCTCTTCCGGTGCCATCTGGAGAATCTCGATCGGTCCGGGTGCTGGGTCTGGCTGATTGAAGTACAACTGAGCAGCGCGGCAATCGTGGCAGAAACACACAACATGCGTACCGGATTTCACGCCCTGTTGCGTGATGTGCCCGGTGAGCGCACCACAATCGCAGCTAAAGGAGAGATCCTTTGCCGTGGTACCCGTCATGCCACTTTGTTGCTATTGGCTGCGCGACGGCGTGGTTTGCGGCTATTTTCATTCATGAAATCAATCACAAGCGGGCGAATGTTATCGCGCCAGCTGCGGCCAGCAAAGATACCATAGTGGCCTGCTCCGGGCTCCACATGGCTGGCTTTCTTGCTGTCCGGCAGACCGGTGCAAAGATCAAGTGCGGCTATGCACTGACCAGGGGCCGAGATATCATCATTCGCGCCTTCGACCGATTTGACAGCAACGTCGGTGATCTTGCCGATATCGACCTTGTGGCCAGCAACCACAAACTCGTTCCTGGCAATCTCTCGGTTTTTGAAAATCCGCTCGACTGTCGACAGATAGAACTCGGCCGTCATATCCATCACGGCAAGATATTCATCGTAGAACCGGTTATGGGCATCATGCTCTGAGGCTTCATCACGAACGACACGAAGGATCTGATCGGTGAACGCTTTGGAGTGGCGTTCCGCGTTCATCGACATGAACGAGGCAAGTTGTAAAAGCCCCGGATAAACCATCCGGCCAACGCCTTTGTATTTGAAACCAACCCGCTGGATCATGGTTTCTTCCAATTGGCCCATTGTCACACGACGCCCGAAATCAGTGACTTCGGTTGGTGTTGCGTCGGGGTCGACCGGGCCGCCGATCAGCGTCAGCGTACTGGGCTGCGCTTTGGGCTCGACTTCGGCTAGATAAGCGGTCGCAGCAAGCGTCAGAGGTGCGGGCTGACAGACGGCCACAACATGAGTGTCCGGCCCTAGCTCTTTCATAAAATCGACAAGGTAGAGCGTGTAATCCTCGACATCGAATTTACCTTCGGAAACGGGGATATCGCGCGCGTTATGCCAATCGGTGATGTAGACTTCACAATTGACCAGCAGGCTTTTGACAGTCGAACGAAGCAGCGTGGAGTAGTGGCCGGACATCGGCGCCACCAGCAAAACCTTGCGAGGCTGTTCTTCACGACCATTGACGCGGAAATGGATAAGGTCGCCGAAGGGGCGCTCCATCACGGGTGTAATATCAACAAGATGGTCCTTGCCATCTTCACAGGTGAACGTTCGAATGCCCCAATCGGGTTTGACGACCATGCGCTGAAAAGTACGTTCGGTCACTTCACCCCAAGCGGCCATCCAGTTGAACGCAGGGTTGGGTGTCATCGAGAAAACGGGATAGGACGCCATTGCGCTTGCAGTTGCACCAAGCCACTGGTTGGTGTTACGCATGGTTTCCATCAAGTCGTAGGTCAGCATGTAGCGCATCGAATGTGTCTCCTCGGTATCGGCTTGAGAGTCTGGACCATTCGCCGCTTTGCCCCCCGACGCCCACGACGTTATTCTGCATAGCAGCGAGATTACGGGGATATTGTTAAAATGACAACTACCGACGGCCAAGCACCTAAATTGACTGAAGAAAATATTGAAAAAATTAAAGAAAATATGGGCAGGGTCGAAGACCTGTCCAGACGGCTGGTCGAAATCATGGCGAGCAAGTCCTCGCATACCCCCGCTTTAGACGGTCCGAATCAAGAGCTTTTCGCAAAAGCAGCAACTGCCTATTGGGCTGAGGCCTGGCAGAACCCGACAAAGCTGTTGGAACAACAAATCGAATATTGGGGGAAGTCAGTTCTCAACTTTGCCGAAGCGCAGAAGGCGCTGACCTCTGGTGAAGATGAGCAGCCTGAGTCCACGATCAAGGACAAGCGGTTTTCCAATCCGATGTGGGACTCCAACCCCTATTTTCGCCTTATCCGTCAGCAATACCAGACCAACGCCGAAGCAATCTCGCAAGCTGTCGCATCGGTTGATGACATAGATGCCAAGGACAAGCAGCGCCTTCAGTACTTCTCGCAACAGATCATTGACATGATGGCGCCGACCAACTTCCTGGCGACCAACCCGGATGCACTGGAAAAGGCAATCGAGACCGAGGGTCAGTCACTGATCAAGGGGCTTGAGAACCTGGTGGCAGACCTTGAGGCAAATGACGGCGAAATGGTTGTTCGGCTGGCCGACGAAAGCGCCTTTGAGATCGGCGGGAATATCGCGACAACACCCGGTGACGTTGTTTATCGCAACCGGATGATGGAACTGATCCAATACAAGCCGGTGACTGAAACGGTGCACGAAACACCGATTGTTCTGTTCCCGCCCTGGATTAACAAGTTCTACATATTGGACCTGAAGGCCCAGAATAGCCTGATCAAATGGGTCACCGAGCAGGGTTACACCTTGTTTGTGGTCAGTTGGGTGAATGCGGACAGCTCGCATGCCGATATCGGGATGGAGGATTACATTCAGGAAGGGTTCCTGACTGCCATCGAAGAGGCCAAGAAGATCTGCAAGGTCAAACAGGTCAATGCGGTGGGCTATTGCATTGCGGGTACGACGCTTAGTCTTACGCTATCACTGTTGAAGCAACGTGGCGACAAATCTGTCAAATCCGCCACGTTCTTTACGACCCTGACAGACTTTGGAGAGCAGGGCGAGTTTACGCCCTTCCTTCAGAATGATTTTGTTGACGGGATTGAAGAGCAGGTCTCGAAAGACGGCATTCTAAAGGCGTGGATCATCGGGCGCACGATGTCTTTCCTGCGTTCAAGGGATCTGATTTATACCCCTGCGATCCGCAGCTACATGATGGGTGAAACACCGCCAGCCTTCGATCTGCTGTTCTGGAATGGAGACGGGGCCAACCTGCCTGGCAGGATGGCAATTCAATATCTGCGCGGTCTGTGCCAGAGCAATGATTTTGTCGCCGACGGGTTCGAACTGATGGGGCATAAGCTCCATATCAAGGATGTGGACGTGCCTTTGATGGCCATCACCTGCGAGACGGACCATATCGCCGCCTGGAAGGATTGCTATCGCGGTGTGCAGCAGATGGGTTCGAAGAAAAAGACCTTCGTGGTCTCAGAATCCGGCCATATCGCGGGTATCGTAAATCCACCCAGCAAGAAGAAATACGGCCATTACACCAATCCTGATCTCAAGTCAGATGCCGATACCTGGCTGAACGAGGCCGACTTCCACGAAGGGTCATGGTGGCCGATGTGGGAGGCATGGTTGAAAAAGCGGTCAGGCAAGCAGGTTCCTGCCCGAGATACCGGCGATTCGGATCATCCGCGCCTGTGTCCAGCACCGGGGACCTATGTTTTGGTCAAGGCAAACCGCTGATTTCATTCTGAAACTGAAATTTTTCTGCGCTGCAGCAAGAAAAAACTTGCAATGCTGCGATGCAGCAATCATATTATCTTCAAGCTGATGAGAACCGGGGTGGGCCCGGAACGGCTAGAAGGATTTAGGACAATGGCAAAGACCCAAGACTTTACCGCGACCCTGAAAGACATGATGGGCGCGTTCCCGGTTGACACAACCGCTCTGGAAGATGCATTCAAATCGACCGCTTCGCTGAACGAAAAGCTGTCGGGTGTTGCTCTGGACGCAGCTGAGAAATCGGCTGAAATCTCGAACAAATGGACCAAAGAAACTCTGGCCAAACTGACCGAGATGTCGAAAGCAAAAACCGAGCCTGCGGATTACGCAAAAGCCGCAACCGACTTCGCAAGCGCGTCTGCTGAAGTTGCTGCTGAAAACATGGCTGCGTTCGCAGAAATCGCGAAAAAAGTTCAGACCGAAACTGTTGAGCTGCTGATGGCGGCTGGCAAAGACGCTGCAGAAGATGCAACCGCAGCAGTCAAAAAGGCCACCAACGAGGTGACCGCTGCCGCAAAGAAAGCAGCAACCACCAAGTAAGATAAGACTGCGAATTAGCACCCATTCCTCCCAAATGGTGCAATCGCTGGGGCAGGTCTTTTGACCTGCCCTTTCTTTTTGTTCTGCAGTCGCATAACCTCTGCTGCAATGCATCATCCTTGGGGAGGGTACAGGGTGCCAGAACAAGATAAACCGCTGCTGATCAAGCGCTATGCCAGCCGTCGGCTGTATAACACCGAGACCAGCGATTACGTGACGCTTGAAGATATCGCCGGGTTTATCCGCGAAGGGCGCGAAGTTCAGATCATTGATCTGAAAACCGGTGATGATCTGACCCGTCAATATCTGCTTCAAATCATAGCCGAACATGAAAGCCGCGGTGAAAATGTGCTGCCTATCAACGTGCTGAATGATCTGGTGCGCAGCTACATGGTGCCGGGCGGAGGTATGATGCCGCAATTCCTGCAAAGCTCGTTCGAAATGCTGCGCGAAAGCCAAACCAAGATGATGGAGAACATGAACGCCATGAACCCGATGTCGCAGATGCCGGGGTTCGAGGCGATGCAAGCGCAGCAAAAAGCGTTCCTCAAAGCCATGACCGGTGGATTGGCCGGAAATTGGTCCGGCGGCGATGAAGAGGTTCAGGCGACATCAGAACCCAAAGAGGATCTGGATGACATCAAGAAGCAACTCGCCGAGCTGCAGCAAAAGCTTTCGAAGCTGAGCTAACCCGAGCCATGCGCTGGCTGGCTGTGCTATGCGCGATGATCTGGGCCCAAACAACGCTCGCTCAGGGCCAGTTCAAATCGGTGTGGGAGCCGATTTGTACCATGGGTCAGGATACCGCCGAAGGCTGCGATGATATTCGCGCCCGCGAAATTCTGGATGCGTCCGCAGAGCCATGGCGCGCCATTGGGCGCGTTAATTTTGCCAGTCGTAGCCAGCGCTCGCACTGCACTGGCGTGCTGGTATCGGAACGTCTGGTACTGACCGCTGCGCATTGTCTTTACAACTCTGCCCGTAACACCTGGATCCCGCCGTCAAGTATCCGCTTTGCAGCGGGTTATCATCGCGGTGAAGCCTCTGCTGCATCACCGGTTGCCGCCTATTATTTGGATTCAGAACAACGGACCGAAGGCACGTTCAACAACCGCGCCGATCTTGATTGGGCCGTTTTGGAATTGGCTGACCCAATTGGTGAACAGGTTGGTTATCTGGATATTTACAAGGCGGTTCCGCAGACTGGTTGGTTCGCGGGCTATGCGGGTCTGCGACCTCATGTGCTGAGCCGAACTGATACATGCGCATCCGAACCAGCAGGGCAAGGCTTAATGCACACCATTTGCCCGGTCATGATGGGAGATTCCGGTGCTCCGTTTCTGGTGCAGACCGAAGCCGGACCCGCTGTCGCCGGAATATTGTCGCGCATCGCACCAACCCCCGAAGGCATTGATGCGCTGTTTTTGTCTACCCAGCAGTTTGATGCGGATGTCTTGCTGCGTCAGGTCCCATAAACCGGCATTGGCCCGACAACCTCGCCAACAGATGCCAGCAGGATGTCGGTGATCACGTCCAGCTCTTCACGCGTCAGGCGAACGGGTAGACGTACATCGCAGGCTCTCATCAGCATCGCGCGTGTTTGAGGCAACTCGAATCTCTCGGGCAGGAACTGCCAGTTCCAGAAGGCCCGTGCATTATCCTGACTTAAGCCAAAGACCTGAACCTTGACGCCGCGCGCCTCAGACGCCTCAGCAAAGGCGCGGATTTCATCGTCGCTGAGGTCCACCAGATTGAACTGAATTGAATCCGGTGCCCGCTGTTCAGGTGCCAGAGGCGCCGGGACATCGATATAAGGCGACGTGTTCAAGCGTTCGGCTACATAGTCATGGTTTGCCAACCCGTCACGCGCACGGCGCGCAAGTTCGGGTATCTGCGGGCGGATAACGGCCGCGCTCAGATTGCTCATCCGCAGGTTATACAACGGCAATTGGTTTTGCCATTTGGCAAAGGCCTGCTCAAGCTCGGGCGAGCCTGTGTGCTTTTTCCAATTATGCTCGTAAGCACCCGACATGATCACCGCGCGTGCCACAAGATCAGCGTCGTCGCTGACCAGAATGCCGCCTTCGCCCGCATTGATCATCTTGTAGGACTGGAACGAAAAGCAGCCTACTTTGCCAATGGTGCCAATATTGCGACCATGCCAAGTTGTGCCTAGCGAGTGTGCGGCGTCCTCGATCACCGGAATGTCGCGCGCGATACATAGCTCCATGATCGCGTCCATATCCGAGGTGTGGCCGCGCATATGGCTGATGATCACAGCCTGAACGCTGTCCAGCTTGGCCGCGAAATCGACCACGTCGACACGATAGTTTTCGCCAACTTCACCCAGAACCGGGATGCAATCTGCGTGCACGATGGATGAGGGGACGGCTGCAAAGGTAAATCCGGGAATCAGAACCCGCGCATCGCGGGGTAAACCCAGCGCCTTGAGCGATAGAAACAGGGCGGCAGAACAGGACGAAACCGCCAGCGCGTATTTCGTGCCAAGCAATTCGGCGAACTCGGATTCCAGCAGGGCGACAGGCGCATCCTGCGGTGCGGTATATCGAAACAGATCGCCTGATTGCATCAGGGCATCAATGGCGTCTCTTGCGGCTGCGGGGATGGGTTCGGCTTCATGAACGTTGGGTACAAGCGTCATATTTGGATTTCCCGAATTTTATCTTTGGGAAATATAAATTCAAAGCGCTGGCAAGCCAAGTCCCATTTCGCTAAGTCGGCGAGATTTCACCAAAATGTCGTAAAGGACGTGCTCAGACGCCAAGCCGGTCGCGCATCGCGTACCAGGTCATGGCCAGCACCAACAGCGGTGACCGTAACGCAGGACCGCCCGGAAAAGGCAGGGCAGGCACGCGAGCCATGGTGTTAAACCCCTCGGACTGGCCCTGAATTGCCAGTGCCATCAATTGCCCCGCATGGGTCGCAGTGCCAACACCGTGTCCGGAATAGCCCGAGGCGGACAGAATGTTCGGAGCCAGCCGGGTCAAATACGGCATGCGCCGCATGGTAATACCCAGCGTGCCACCCCAAGCATAGTCGATTTTCACGTCGCGCAAATGCGGGAAGATCTCGGTCATCGGTTTGCGGACTTTCGCGGCAATGTCTTGGGGGAAGCGATAGCCATAGCTCTCGCCGCCACCAAACAGCAGCCTGCCATCCGCGCTGAGCCGGAAATAGTTCACCACGAACTTCGTATCCGCAACCGCAATGTCCTTGGCCAAGACGTTCTGAGTCTCCTCGCCCAAAGGTTCTGTCGCCGCGATGAAGTTGTTGATGGGCATCACGCGCGATGCAACCTGTCGGTTCAGATCACCCAGATAGCCATTGCAGGCCAGAATGACGTGATCTGCAGTCACATTGCCTTTGTCCGTGCGTACTGTGACGCGAGAACCCTGATCAATACCAAGAACTTCGGTGCCTTCAAACAGCCTCAGCCCAGCCTTGACGGCGGCGCGCGCAAGACCGAGTGCGTAGTTCAGCGGATGCAGATGTGCCGCTCCGTTATCTAAATATCCTCCCGCATAAGCGGGTGAAGGGCAAAGTTTGCGCGCGGCTTCGGCACCCAGAGGTTCAATTTGATCGTAGTTATATCTGCCCGATAGATGCGAAGCGTGATCGTGCAACTCAGCCCGCTCGGAATCATTGAACCCCAGAACCGCAATACCGGGTTTGAGATCACAATCGATCTGGTGCTTTGTGATCAGCGATTTGACCAGATCCTTGGCATCCTCGGCCAGATCCCACAGCTTTGACGCATCCGCGTCACCCACAAGCCGCTCAAGATCTTCCTGATCCAAACGTTGCGCGCTGCCCAATTGCCCGCCATTGCGCCCGGATGCGCCAAAGCCCGCGCGATGGGCTTCCAGCAGAACAACATCGAACCCGGCCTCAGCCAAATGCAAAGCAGCCGAAAGCCCTGTGTAGCCACCTCCAACGATACAAACGTCCGCCGTTTGCTCGCCCTCAAGCGCAGGAAAGCGATCGAACGGATGTGCCGTTGCGGCGTACCAACTGGGCGGGAACTCCGCCTTGCGGTCATTGGAATACAGCAGGTTCATTGCGTCGACGCCTTAGACATTCATCAGCAGATGCTCACGCTCCCACGGAGAAATAACCTGCAGGAATTCTTCGTACTCTGCGCGCTTGACGATGCTAAAGACACGGGCAAATTCCGGGCCCAGCACCTTGTGCAGCGCTGTGGCTTCGTCGAACAAATCCAGTGCGTTGCCCATGACTTGCGGGATGTCACCTTCGCCTTCGTAGGCATCGCCATAGAACTGCCGACGTGGTCGTTCTTGTTCGATCAGGCCCAGATAGCCGCAGGCTAGCGAAAGCGCGATGCCCAGATACGGGTTGCAGTCCATCCCCGCGATGCGGTTTTCAACCCTGCGCGCTTCGGGGCCGGACAATGGCACGCGGATGCCCGTGGTGCGGTTGTCCCGCGCCCATTCCAGATTGATCGGTGCGGCGTGGTCTTTCACATAGCGGCGATACGAGTTCACATAGGGCGCCATCACCGCCAGCCCGGCGGGCAGATGGTTCTGCAGCCCGGCGATGAAGTGATAAAACGCATCCGTTTCTCCGCCTTGCGGGCCCGAGAATATGTTCTGGCCCGTCTCCATTTCGATGATCGAGTGATGGATATGCATGGCCGAGCCGGGCTCATCCTCAATCGGTTTGGCCATGAAAGTGGCAAAACAATTGTGCCGTAGGGCCGCTTCGCGGATCAGGCGCTTGAAGTAGAACACTTCATCCGCCAGCTTTACCGGATCGCCATGACGCAGATTGATTTCAAGTTGCCCGGCACCGCCTTCCTGGGTGATCCCGTCGATCTCGAAGCCCTGATGTTCGGCAAAGTCGTAGATGTCGTCGATCACCGGACCAAATTCGTCAACCGCAGTCATGGAATAGGCCTGCCGTGCCGCTGCTGGGCGGCCCGAACGGCCCATCATGGGTTTGATTCCTTGCGCTGGATCCACATTGGGGGCGACCAGAAAAAATTCCATCTCGGGTGCGACAACCGGTTTCCAGCCTTTGTCATGGTACATCTTCACAACGCGCTTCAGCACATTGCGCGGGCTGAAGGGGATCGGCTCTCCGTCCCGGTCGAACGCATCGTGGATGACCTGCAGCGTCCAGTCGCCCGTCCAAGGGGCGGCGGATGCGGTCGAAAAATCCGGCTTCAGGATCATATCGCGTTCGATAAAGCCGTCCTCACCCGCAGCCTCTCCCCAGTCTCCGGTGATGGTCTGGTAGAAAATGCTGTCGGGCAGGTGAAAATAGGATTGTTTGGCAAACTTCGACGCTGGAACCGCCTTGCCACGGGCGATGCCGGGCAGGTCCGAGATGATGCATTCAACCTCATCCAGTCGCTTTCCGTCGAAATAGCTGCGTGCTGCCTGTGGCAGTTGTTCTGTCCAGTCGGCCATCAGGCCCTCGCTTTCTTGAGAAAATCAGCCATGTAGCGGCCGATCTTGGCATTGTCATCCGGGGCATTCTGCCGGTTCGCAGCGGCCTGCATCAGTGAATCGGGTACAACGCCTTTGCCTCGGGTTTCCATCAAGCCTTGAATGAAGTCGTTTCCATATTCGGGATGGGCCTGCACGGTCCAGATCGTATCGCCATAACTGACCATGGCGTTTTGGCAAAAGTCATTCGTACCGGTAACCTCAGCGCCTTCCGGCAGCTTGGTCACTTGATCCTGATGCCATGCGTTCAGCGTAACGGTCTGATCGCCAACGCTGTATTCCGTACGTCCAACGGCCCAGCCGCCTTTGAACTTTTCTACTTTTCCACCAAGGGCTTGCGCGATGATCTGATGGCCAAAGCACACCCCGATCAACGGATTTCCAGTTCTTTGAATATCCCGGATCAACTGTTCAAGCGGCGGTATCCAAGGATGATCCTCATAAGCACCATGACGTGAACCCGTGATGACCCACCCATCTGCTTGAAGCGCATCTTTAGGGAACTCGCCATCGACCACGTTATACGTCTGAAACTCAAACCCATTTCCGCCCAGTAATGCGCGAAACATGCCATCATATTCCCCAAATTGATCATGCAATTCATCGGGTGGGTGGCCGGTTACTAGGATGCCGATTTTCATGATTCACCAAATTTGATCAAATTTACTCTAGCGGGGCTGAGCGAGGCGGGCAAGGGGCTCATACGCTCTCGAGATAGCTGAGCCAGTGGTCCTCGGGCGGACGATCGGCGAAACGCGCAATTTCCTGCCGTTTTGTCATCGCCATGTTGCGGATCAGATCGGCGGGAAAGATGCGCGCAACCAAGGGGTCGGTCTCAAACGCGGAAATGGCCGACGGCCAGTCAGGGGCGAGTTGCGGAAGGTTGGTAACTTCATAGGCATTCCCAGATATCGGGGCGGGGGGTTGCATGTCGTCTTCGATCCCGATCAGGGCTGCCCCCAGGACTGCGGCCAGCATCAGATAGGGGTTGATATCACCCCCGGCGACGCGATGTTCGATCCGCCGGGCGGCAGGTGCTCCGCCCGGAATGCGCAAGGCGGCGGTGCGGTTTTCATAGGCCCAACTGGCCCCGGTTGGAGCATGCGCACCGGGGACGAGCCGCGTGTAAGAATTGCCGTGTGGTGCGAATATCAGGGTCGATCCGGGCATTGCGGCCAGACATCCTGCAACGGCAGAGCGTAGTATCTCGGTGCCCTCATGCCCGCCGTTGTCGAAGACATTTTGACCTTTTGCATCGACGACTGAAAAATGCACATGCATCCCATTGCCCGCATCCTCGGCGTAAGGCTTGGCCATGAAGGTTGCCGTGAACCCGTGTCTACGGGCAAGGCCACGCGTCAAGCCTTTGAAAAGCCACGTATCATCGGCGCAGCGCAAAGCGTCCTGATGGTTCAGATTGATCTCGAACTGACCGATACCACTTTCTGATATGGCGGTTTGGGCGGGAATGCCCATCGCAGCACAACCATCATAGAGATCGGTAAAGAACGCATCAAACGCATCCATTTCAGCCATCGACAAGACGGCCTCGTCCTGAAGCCTGCGACCGGTGACGGGGTTGATCGGAGGCTGCGGCTGATCGCCTGAGGCGTCGAGCAGAGTGAACTCTAGCTCGGTGGCAGCGATGACGGACCAACTTCGCTGGGCATAGCGGTCCAAAATCGCCGACAGCGCGTGGCGGGGATCACCTGCAAAGGGTGTTCCATCGTCGTGATAGAGGCACATGGGCACCAATGCGGTGGCCGTTTCAAGCCAGGGCATCGGGACGGGGCCGCGCCCTGTCGGGCGCAAGGCACCATCGGCATCACCGCTTTCAAAAACCAGCGGACTGCCATCGATATCTGCCCCCCACAGATCGACATTCAGCGCCGAGAACGGCATTCGCACCGCCCCTTTATCCAGCTTCGTGGCATAGGATGGCGGCACGCGTTTGCCGCGCATTTGGCCGTTCAGGTCACAGGCGGCGACGCGAAATGTGTGCAGGGCGCTCAGGTCCATTTGGGGCTCCGTGGTCTTGTCACGAGAGGTGTAGAACAGGTTTTGGGCATTGTCACTAAATTTGATCAAATTTTCACACACTGCAATTTGGACAGTGACTTGAGCTGGAAATCATCTGACTTGTACAGGGTCCAAACCTGTTTTCTTCCGAGTTGTACAACTCTCAGTCAGTAGATTGTGCCTGTCGCGGGGATGCCTATAGTCACCTGTATGTTCATCTTTCTTACCATCGTGTTACTGATCGCAGGCGGGGTCGGCTATTACGTCTGGTCCAAGAGACAGGCGCGTGCTGCGCTATTGGCGACCCCACTGACGACGCATCAACGGGACATTATCGAACAGCAGGTCCCTATCATCCGGCGGCTGCCTGACGGGTTGCGCAGCCACTTGGATGGCAAGGTGAACCTGTTTCTGGATCAGGTGGATTTCTACGGCTGCGATGGGTTGGAAGTGACCGAGGAGATGGAGCTGTCAATCGCGGCGCAGGCCTGTTTGCTCGTGATCAACAGTGACATTTGGTATGACAACCTGACGACCATCCTGATCTATCCAAATGCATTCAAGTCAAAGCAGCAGCGGCGCTCGGGCTATGTTGTGTCAGAGAAAGAGATCGTGCGGACCGGGGAAAGCTGGGATCGCGGGCCGGTCATTTTGTCATGGGCGCACAGCCAGCAGGGCGCGCTGAACGACCGGGACGGGCAGAACGTGGTGCTGCATGAATTTGCGCATCAGATCGATGATCTGTCCGGGGGCACAAATGGCGTACCGATCCTGAGTGAAGGGCAGACATTCGCCGAATGGGAAAAGGTGTTCCTGACCGCCTATGACGCGCATGTCCATGCGGTTGAAAGCGGGCGGCGGACTGTCATCGATCCGTATGGCGCGACCGGGCATGAAGAGTTCTTTGCCGTCTCAGTCGAGGTGTTTTTTGAACGCCCGAAAGCACTGAAGCACGAGGTGCCTGAGGTCTATGAGCAGCTTTCGAAACTGTTCCGACTGAACCCGGTGGAGTGGGCTTAGCGCGCCAGGTTTAGTCGGAAGCGCATCTTGGCTTTCCGCTCGGCAGGCAGGTGGCGGTTCAGGCGTTTGTTGACCCTTCCGAAGCCCCAAACGATGACCAGCGTTAGCAGGATGAAATAGAACGCCAGAATCGGGTAGGGGATGAACGGGTTGAACGTCTTGTCCGCGAAGTAGCTGGCGTAATACAGCGCGTCTCCGCGTTGTTGCCATGCCGGGAAGGCCGAGAAGAAGACTAGCGTGGTGGATTGGAAGACAAAGATCGCCTCGTTCGTATAGGCGGGCCAGGCCAGCCGCAGCATGGTGGGCCAGATGATGCGGCGGAACCGCGACCAGCCGGACATGCCATAGGCATCCGCCGCCTCAATATCGCCTTTGGGGATTGAACGCAGCGCGCCATAGAAGATCTCACCCGAATAGGCGGAGGTGTTCAGGAACAGCACGATCAGCGCCCCTAGCCAGGCCGAGGTGAAGGCGTCGAACATCGGATAGGGCTTCTTCAGCGACAGGAAGAAGAAATAGGCAAAGAAGAACTGGATGAATAGCGGCGAGCCGCGGAACAGGAAGATGAACCACTCGGACGGTTTGCGCAGCCATTTGTTCGACGAGGCTTTGCCGACGGCGAGCGCGGTGGCGAGGAAGAATCCCGTGACCATCGCCATGATCCCGAAATAGATATTCCAGATCATGCCCGAGCCGATCAGCGTGAAGTGCTCGCACAGTGTGAAATCGGTTTTGGGCAACAGGCGCTCGCCGAAGCCCAGCGAACGGAGGCCGTAATCCTGAATGGTCTGGATGCAGCTCATGCGGTGGTCTCCTTGCGCAGAAGCTCTCCGCCCGATGTGGCCTGACCGTGGGACAGGCGGCGCATCAGTTTCTCAAGCCCGATCTCGGACACGCGGGTCATGCCGAGGTAAAAGATCAGCAGGGCGAGGAAGTACCACATGCGCCAGTCACCATGGGGGTAGTCGGTGAAACGTGATGTCTTGGTGCCGCCCAGTTCACGCGCCCAGTAGACGATGTCCTCGATGCCCAGCAGGAAAAGCAGGGGCGTAGCCTTGATCAGCACCATCCACAGGTTCGACAGGCCGGGCAGGGCGTAAACCCACATTTGCGGCACGAGGATGCGCCAGAACGTTTGGCGGCGGGTCATGCCATAAGCCGCCGCTGTTTCCAACTGGGCGTGGGGCACGGCACGCATGCCTCCGAACAGGACGTTGGCCGCGAAGGCACCAAAAACGATGGAGAATGTTATCACCGCAAGGAAGAAGCCATAGGTTTCATGCACCCATTCTGGCGCTGTGCCCAACGGCAGTTTGGCAGCCTGACAGACGAGGAAGTCATTGCCTTGCCGAACCGGTTCGGTCCAATCGGGGCAGAGCACCTTGTGGCGCAGCCATTCGAACCCCTGATCCAGAGCAATGACAAAGAACAGGAAGAAGGCAATGTCAGGCACGCCGCGCACGATGGCGATATAGGCTTTGCCCAGCCAGCTAAGCGGCGGGAAATGCGACCGGGCGGCCATAGCTCCGGCAAAACCAAAGCCTAGCGCGACGGGCGCGGTGACGGCCAGCAGGCCCAGCACCTTGAGGAAAGACAGGTAAAACGACCAGTGGACGCCATTGGTCAGATAGCACGAGAACCAGCGGAACGTGCCCAGCGTGTCAGGATCAGCGCAGTAGGAGAACATGTGGCGTCTTTCGAACGTCTTTACCGGCAAAGCCAGCGTCTCGGCCCGGCGCTGAGGCACCGGACCGGGATATGTTAGGAATTAGTTGGTGACGACTGAACCGTCAGCACCGTATGTGGCGGTTCCTTCACCGAACCACTTGGTTAGCATTTCGTTCAGTGTACCATCGGCTTTCATCGAGGTGATGGCTTCGTCGAACTTGCCGCGCAGCTCACCGTCGCTTTCACGCAGGCCCATGCCGACGCCACCGCCCAGTGGAACCGGATCCCCGACAAACACCAGCTCACCGCCCGATTCCTCGACCAACGGGACCAGATAATCGCGGTCTGCCAGAACTGCATCGGCTTCGCCGTTGCGAACGGCTGCGATGGTTTCTTCGGGGGTTGCAAACTCGACAAGGGTTGCGCCGGATTCGGCAACGTGGCCAGCCTGGATTGTGGCAGTTTGCGCCGCAACAATACCGCCTGTCACATCTGCCGCATCAGAAGTCGCAACGTATGCTGAAGCGGTGGGAGGATAGTAGTCTTGAGTGAAGTCGATGACCTCATCACGCTCGTCCGTGATCGACATGCCCGCGATGATGGTGTCGTAGTTGCCCGAGACCAGGTTCGGAATGATCGAATCCCAGTCGTTCTTGACCCATTCGCATTCCAGACCGGCGCGCTTGCACAGCTCGTCGCCAACTTCACGCTCGAAGCCGTCGATTTCACCCGCGTCATTGATGAAGTTGTACGGAGGGTAGGCGCCCTCGGTGCCCATGCGAACGGTGTCGGCCATGGCGATACCGGCGGTCAGCGCCAGTGCTGCAGTGGTCAGAATCAGGTTTTTCATTGTAACTCCCCTTATTGGTTCTGTCCGTTGGTTAAGCCGCCTGTGTGGCGGAGAGAAAGCCCCGGAGTCTTTCGGATTCAGGGGCGGCGAAAATGTCTTCGGGTGTGCCTTCTTCTTCGATCAGGCCTTGATGCAGGAACACGACGTGGCTGGAGATATCGGCGGCCATTTTCATATCGTGGGTCACGATGATCATGGTGCGCCCTTCGGCGGCCAGGTCCTTGATCACCTTGATCACTTCCTGTTCCAGCTCAGGGTCAAGCGCCGAGGTCGGTTCGTCAAACAGCAGTGCCTGCGGTTCCATACACAGCCCGCGCGCGATTGCGGCGCGCTGTTGCTGACCACCCGATAGTTGTGCCGGATAGACGTCACACTTGTCACCGATGCCGACCTTTTCCAGATATTTGCGCGCGCTATCCTCAACCTCGGCCCGGTCGCGGCCCAGAACGGTTACCGGAGCCTCCATCACGTTTTGCAGGATGGTCATATGGGCCCAAAGGTTGAACTGCTGGAACACCATCGACAGGTTGGTGCGGATTCGCAGCACCTGCTTGGGATCAGCGGGGCGGCGATGATGCTGGCTGCCGGACCATTGCACGGGTTCGCCCTTGAACAGGATCTCACCCTCTTGGCTGTCTTCCAACAGGTTGCAGCAGCGCAGAAGGGTGGATTTTCCAGATCCGGACGAGCCAATCAGCGAAACGACGTCGCCGCGATGGGCTGTGATGTCGACACCTTTGAGAACCTCGAGATTGCCAAAGCTTTTGTGGAGGTTCTTGATCTCAATGACGGGAGCGGTGTCTGTCACGGGCAGTCCAGATATGGTTGGTGTTGGTGCGGTAATAGGGCTTAAAAATCGGGCCAATGCAATGCGCAAATGACAAGTTCACGTGGCGAAATGGCCAAAATGGGCGGTCGCGCTGTCTAAACTGTCAGTTTGTTGGGCGCAGTATGTGACTCGTTGCATAACTATCGACGGGTCAGCCAGATCAATCTCTTGATTGTGGCCCTGGGATTCAGTTCACTGGATTTTGGATCAACCATGGTGATTTTTCGCGAAACCAAACTTGTTGAACTGACTTGATCCAATCGCCGAAACTGTTTGAATTTGGGAATAATTCGTTTTGGGTTAAAGATTGATATATACGAATTCAATTCACATAAGGGGCTTCTTGTGATTGCGCTTTTATTTGCATTATTCGCCGGCACGATGGTGCTGGCCTACTTTAAGCTGGTCAGAATTTCATACGCATTGTTCGTGCTGACACTTTTGGCGAGTACCTACTGGCTGAAGTTTCACGCCACGACTCCTCTAACCATACAGCTGTGAGGTCGTTCTATGTCACCTGAATTTGCTCGGAACATGAACGCAATTGGCGCACTGGCGGTCTGCCTGGTTCTGGTGCTTGCCTTCTACTTTCAGCTTGTCCTCTATGAACTGCCCTGTCCGCTATGCTTGCTTCAACGCGTGGGATTCGTGGCTGTTGGGTTTGGGCTGGCGCTGAACCTGTTGTGGGGCACGCGTGCCAGAAACTATGGCATCGTGCTTGTAGCGGCGATTTTTGGGATCAGCGTTTCGATCCGCCAAATCCTGCTGCATATAGTGCCCGGTACAGGACACTATGGGTCCCCTGTTCTGGGCCTGCACTTTTATACCTGGGCGGGAGTTGCGTTTGGTTTGATCATCCTTGGGACCGCAGTCATGCTGGTCTTTGAGAAGCAGTATGATCTTGCCTCGGATGTTCGAGCAACCGAACGGTTTGGTGGAAGTGCGTTGGCCAAAACGGTGTTTTTCCTGATCTTGGCTTTAGCCGTTGCGAACGCAGGTTCTGCGCTTCTGGAATGCGGACCGGGTATCTGCGACGACCCGCCGACGGACTACAAGTTTCTGAACGAGCTTGAGGGCAGCGATTCATAGCGCAGTCAAAGCCGAAGGCTTGCCAGTTGATCAGGCCTTCGCCGCCTTTTGTCTTGCAAGCGCCGAATCTACATCGCTTACGCCGAGCAGGCTGACGACGAGGCGCAGCAACGAATCCTCTTCTCCGCTTCGTTGGCCGTCTGCCAAGGCGACCGACCACATGGCCTGCACGACGGCGAGGCGGTCGTCATAGGCGATAGCTTCTTTGATGGCGCGGGTAAAGCGGACGGTGTCGGGGGCCTCAGCCTCAAGATCTTCGGCGCGGGCGCGCAGGGCTGCGGCCTCAAATGGCGACAAGCCGTAGCGTTCGGCCGAGATGCGGTCGATCCGGGCCATCTCGGTATCGGCATAGTCATTGTCGGACCGCGCGATGCGCACCAAAAGGGCGGTGAGAGCCAGACGGGCATCATCTTCGACAAGCGGGTCGGGCTGCGGCTGCGTGAGCCGGGACAGGAAATCGCTGAACATGGTCAAATATATAGAGCGCGATCCGAAAAGTGGGAACCGGTTTTCGGGCCAAATCGCGCGCCAGATCAAGAGAAGTTGCTTAGGTCGCTTCTAAGCGGCTTTGTATCCGTTCGCGCGCGGCCTTGCTGTCGTTGAAGCTGAGGCCCATGGCAATGCGGGCTTCTTCGACGATCTTGACCTCGCCCTCATCCGAGTCACCATCGGCCAGCACGACCTCCCAAAGGGCATCCAGCGCGGCCAGACGTTCCTTGAGATCGGTGGTTTCACGGATAAGTTTACCGAAGGTATCGGTGTCGGGGGCCGCTGCGTGGAGTTTTTCGCAGGTGGCGCGGACCTTGGCTGCCTCGATCGCGTTGTGCTGATAGAGGCGGGCGAGGATGCGGTCGATAAGGCTGATCTCTTCCAGCTTATAGTCGCGGTCGGCCTGCGCCACGCGCACCAGTAACGCTCCCAGCGCCAATTCCGCATCGGGATCGGGCAGTTTGTCATGTTGCGGTGGCCGGAAGGCCTGAAAGAACTTTTTCAGCATAGGGTCAGGATATTCCGTAATTCGAGGCGCGCCAAGCGGTGCTAGCCATCGTAGCCCTGAATAATCACGAGATCGCCGGTCGAAACCGGATCGCGTAGGGCTTTTGCGGCTTGATAGGCATCGCTTTCATAGCAGGCCAGCGCCTGTTCATAGCTGGGAAACTCAATCACCACCGTACGGGCGCGAGCCTTGCCCTCGGGTTCGGTCCTCTCACCCCCACGGACAAGGAATTTTCCTTCGTATTCGGCAAAAGGGGTCGCGTTAGCCGCGATATACGATTTGTAGGTTTCAAAGTCGTCAACATCGACATGGGCAACCCAGTATCCTTTGGCCACGAGGCGTCCTCCGCTGCTTTTGCATGCAAGGTGCGGAGGAACGGGTAGAATTGCAATCCCCTAAAAGTGGATCAGCCGACGGATTGAAGCGCCGCGCGGGCCGACTCCTGCAGCCAAGCGATCATTTGCCGATAGGGCACGGGGCCATAGCTGATCCGCGCCACGCCAAGTTTCGCCAACGTGGGCGTGTCGGGCGTGCCGGGCAGGGCGATGATGTTGACGGGCAGGTCGGTGGCCGCGCAAAGCTGGCCGATCATGGCTTCGTCCTTCAGGCCCGGCGCAAAGAACCCGCTGGCCCCGGCATCGGCATAGGCTGCCGCGCGGGCCATGGCATCGTCCAGCATTGCCTGATCATGTGTGTCTGGGGCGGCCTTGAGGAAAATATCGGTGCGGGCGTTGATGAACGCTGGTACGCCTGCGACATCGCAGGATTCACGCATGGCGGCGACGCGGGCGCATTGGGTTTCAATGTCATAAAGGTCTTTGGTTCCAACGATCTGGTCTTCGAAGTTAAAGCCCACCACCCCGGTTTCAAGCGCACGGGTGACATTGGTCGAGATGCCGAACGCATCCTCGGCATAAGCGCCTTCGAGGTCCATGGTGACCGGGATATCGACGGCATCGACAATGCGACTTGCATTGTCCAGAGCCATGTCGAAGGGGATCTTTTCGCCATCGGAAAAGCCCTGCGCCATCGCTACCGGAGCGCTGCCAGTGGCCAGCGCCTTGGCCCCCGCGTCGCGCACGGCGGCGGCGCTGCCTGGGTCCCAGATGTTATAAAGGATGACCGGATCGCCCTTTTTATGCAGGGCTGCAAACTGTTCCGCTTGGGTAATCTGATCGGTCATGTCCGGTCTCCTGTCGCTGCTATGGCGGCAGTTAACCGTGTAAACCGTCGGCACGTAAAGATATTTCGCGCCGACTGGTACAAATCAGTTTTTAGCCCGTGATCAGACCAGACGCGAAGTGTCTTTCGCGGCGCGCACAAACTCGCGGAACAGGGGGTGCGGGTCGAAAGGTTTGGATTTCAGTTCCGGGTGGTACTGAACGCCAATGAACCACGGGTGATCCGACCATTCGACGATTTCCGGCAGGCGGCCATCGGGCGACATGCCCGAGAAGTTCAGGCCAGCCTTTTCCAGCTTGTCACGGTATTTGATGTCGACCTCATAGCGGTGGCGGTGGCGTTCCTCGATCTGGGTGCCGCCATAGACATCGGCGACCTTCGAGCCCTCGGCCAGCACAGCGTTATAGGCGCCCAGACGCATGGTGCCGCCCTTGTCGTCGCCCACCTTGCGTTCGACTTTGTGATTGCCTTGCACCCACTCTTTCAGGTGGTAAACAACGGGTTCAAAACGCTTTTTGCCAGCCTCGTGGTCGAATTCCTCGGACCCGGCTTCGGTGATTCCCGCCGCGTTGCGTGCGGCTTCGATCACGGCCATCTGCATGCCCAGACAGATGCCCAGATAGGGCACTTTGTGTTCACGCGCATATTGCGCGGCTTTGATCTTGCCTTCGGTGCCGCGTTCGCCAAAGCCGCCGGGGACGAGGATGGCGTGGAAGCCTTCCAGATGCGGGGCGGCGTCTTCGGTGTCGAAGACCTCGGCATCAACCCATTCGACCTTGACCTTGACCCGGTTGGCCATACCGCCATGGGTCAGTGCCTCGGCAATGGATTTATAAGCGTCTTCCAACTGCGTGTATTTGCCCACGATGGCAACTTTGATCTCACCTTCGGCATTGTGGATGCGGTCGCTGACGTCTTCCCATTTGGCCAGATCGGGCTTGGGGGCAGGGCTGATCTGGAACGCGTCCAGAACCGCCTGATCCAGACCTTCGCGGTGATAGGCCAGCGGGGCGTCGTAGATGGTGCTGAGGTCCTGCGCTGCGATCACACTGTCGGGGCGGACGTTACAGAACAGGGCCAGCTTTTCGCGTTCTTTGGTGGGGATCGGGCCTTCGGAGCGGCAAACCAGAATGTCGGGGGCCAGACCGATCGAGCGCAGCTCTTTCACCGAGTGTTGGGTCGGCTTGGTTTTCAACTCGCCTGAGGCTTTGATGTAAGGCAGCAGCGTCAGGTGCATAAAGATACACTGACCGCGCGGCTTGTCCTGACTGAACTGACGGATGGCTTCGAAAAACGGCAGGCCCTCGATGTCGCCCACGGTGCCGCCGATTTCGCAGAGCATGAAATCGACCTCATCCTCGCCGATGGCGATGAAATCCTTGATCTCGTTGGTGACGTGCGGGATCACCTGAATGGTTTTGCCGAGGTAGTCTCCGCGGCGTTCCTTTTCCAACACATTGGAATAGATCCGGCCCGAGCTGACCGAGTCGGTCTTGCGCGCGGCCACACCGGTGAAGCGTTCGTAGTGGCCAAGGTCCAGATCGGTTTCGGCCCCGTCATCGGTGACGAAAACCTCGCCATGTTCGAACGGTGACATGGTGCCGGGGTCGACGTTCAGATAGGGGTCAAGCTTGCGCAGCCGTACCGAATATCCCCGTGCCTGCAGCAAAGCGCCCAGAGCCGCCGATGCCAGTCCTTTGCCCAAGGACGAAACCACACCACCAGTGATGAAAATAAATCGCGCCATGTTGTTCGGCTTGCTCCCGTGAGACGTCAAAATCAGCTGCCCGGCGGTTCGAAAAAACCGCTGCATCACGGGACTTCACATATAAAGGATTCGCGCGCACAGCGCAAGAGAACCGCAAGATGCTGTTGCAGTTCCCTTATGGATTTCTAGGTTTTGTGGCTTAGTCGGCAGCCTGCGGGATCAACGGAGCGTTGTCACCCTGCGCCGGGGGCAGAAGATCATCCGCAGATGGAACCGCTGGCGTGCTTTCCTCGGTCGAGGCCGGGGCAGGGACGCCGAGGCGGTCAATCACCGAGCTGCCAGACGATTTCTGAGCGGCCAGAATCGTCAGCGTGATCGAGGTCACGATGAAACACGCAGCCAGAATCCATGTCAGCTTGCCCAACGCCGTTGCTGCCGCGCGGCCCGTCATGGCCCCGCCGCCACCGCCACCCATGCCAAGGCCGCCGCCTTCGGAACGTTGCATCAGCACAACGACAATCAGGCCCAAAGCCAGAAGAAGGTGGATGATGAGAACGACGTTTTCCATGGTGGTCCTGTACAGCGTGGCGTGTATCGCGTGGTACTTATGCAAGTTTGATGCTGGGGGCAAGTCACGAGTTGGCATCACGTGCGGTGATGTTTCATATCACATCAAAGAGACTGGACAGAGCGCCGTTCAGTCGCGCAGGCTGCGCCCCATGCCACATGATGATCACGACCACCCGCACGCCCTGTTGCCCCCTGAACCCGTGCTTCGCGTAAAGGCGCTTGAAACGATTCTAACCCGCAAGGGGCTGATCGATCCGGCCGCTTTGGATGAAATCATTGATACCTATCAAAACAAGATCGGTCCGCAGAACGGTGCGCGTGTTGTTGCCAAAGCCTGGAGCGATCCTGCTTTCAAAGCGGCGCTGCTGGAAGACGCCACTTCGGTCGTGGCCGATCTGGGATACTACGGGCGGCAGGGTGAGCACATGGTTGTGATGGAAAACACGCCCGGGCAGCACAACATGGTCGTATGCACTTTGTGCAGCTGCTATCCGTGGCCGCTGCTGGGCATCCCACCCGGCTGGTACAAATCCGATGCCTACCGTGCCCGCGCCGTGCGCGAACCGCGCAAGGTTCTGGCCGAATTTGGAGTGACCCTGCCTGAAGACACATCCGTGCGCGTCTGGGATTCGACTGCCGAGATTCGCTATCTTGTCCTACCAATGCGCCCTGATGGGAGCGAGGGGTTGGGCGAGGATGAGCTAACCACGCTGGTGACGCGCGACAGCATGATCGGCACCGGGTTGCCCAAGGTGCCCTCATGACGCGGGTTCATGATATGGGCGGGCGATTTGGCGATGGTCTGGTAAACCCAGAGACCGAGGATGCGCCGGTATTTGCCGAAGATTGGCACGCTCGGGCGCTTGCGGTCACTCTGGCCGCAGGGTTTCTGGGGCAGTGGAACATCGATGTGTCACGCCATGCGCGAGAAAGGCTGTCGCCCAAGGACTACGCGCGGTTTTCATACTATGAGAAATGGATATCCGGTTTGGCCGATCTTCTGGTTGAAAACGGTGTTCTGACACTGGACGACCTGCGCGGGGTCGATCAGGAAACGACGCACCCTCTGGCCGAACGAATGCTAAAGGCGGAGGCGGTCGAGGCTGCGTTGGCCAAGGGCGGGCCTGCAGATCGCCCTTCAAACCTTGCGGTTCGGTTTCAAGCTGGGCAAGCCGTCCGAACTTCGGCTCAGAGCGCCAATCGTTTGGTCGAAGGTGGTCACACCCGATTGCCGGTCTACGCGGCTGGCGCGACAGGGCGCATCCTGAGGCTGCATGGCACCCACGTGCTGCCGGATTCCAACGCCCATGGATTGGGTGAGGCCCCCGAACCACTCTACGCGGTCGCGTTTCCCGCCTCGGAGCTTTGGGCAAATCCTGAGCACCCGGCGGATGAGGTCGTATTGGACCTGTGGCAATCTTATCTGGAGCCCGCATGAACGATTGCATCACCCATTCAGCCCCCGAGCCGGTTTTTGCCGAACCCTGGCATGCGCAGGTCTTTGCGGTCACTGTCGCGCTAAACGAGGCGGGTCGGTTTGATTGGACTGACTGGGCGGAACGGTTTTCGAAGACATTACAGCTCCATGGGCTCAAAAAAGAGCTGGATGGCGGCGACGATTATTTTCGCGCTTGGTTGGAAACTTTGGAGCTTCTGCTGGCAGAGCAGGGGGAGGCATCCGCTGATGATGTCCGAAGTCTAAGCGCTGCCTGGGAAGAGGCTTATCTGACAACGCCTCATGGACAGCCCGTGCATCTGGGGCAACGATAGGGGGCGCTGCCCCCGCCGCCCGTGCGGGCGACTCCCCCGGGATATTTATAGCCAGATGAAGCAGGGATCCGCTCTTCATCTGGCTAAAAATATCCCCGCCGGAGGCATCGCGCGCAGCGCGATTTGCTACTGCGGCGAAATATCGGTTTCCCTGCCGTCTGTGCCCCGCTATATGAGCCGGGTTTGAATATTCAGCGCAAAAGGACCGGATATGGCCAATGTGGTTGTTGTCGGCGCCCAGTGGGGTGACGAAGGAAAAGGCAAGATCGTCGACTGGCTCAGCGAGCGGGCAGATGTGATCGCGCGTTTTCAAGGCGGGCATAATGCCGGGCACACTCTGGTCATTGATGGAGAGGTCTACAAGCTGAACGCACTGCCTTCGGGTGTGGTCCGCGGCGGCAAGCTGAGCGTGATCGGCAATGGCGTTGTTCTTGATCCATGGCATCTGGTGAAGGAAATCGAGTCGATTCGGGCTCAGGGCGTTGAAATCTCGCCAGACACGCTGATGATTGCTGAAAACACGCCGCTGATCCTGCCCATTCACGGAGAGCTGGATCGCGCGCGCGAGGAAGCGGCCAGCAAAGGCACCAAGATCGGTACGACGGGGCGCGGGATTGGTCCGGCCTACGAAGACAAGGTCGGGCGGCGTTCGGTCAGGGTTGCCGATCTGGCGGACGAAGCCACGCTGGAGGCACGTGTGGATCGCGCATTGCAGCATCATGATCCGCTGCGCAAAGGGTTGGGCATCGAACCGGTGGAACGCGATGCCTTGGTGGCGCAGCTGAAAGAGATTGCGGCCCAGATACTGCCCTTTGCGGCGCCGGTCTGGAAGGTTCTGAATGAAAAGCGCAAAGCGGGTAAGCGTATCCTGTTCGAAGGCGCGCAGGGCGCTTTGCTGGACATTGATTTCGGGACCTATCCGTTTGTGACGTCTTCAAACGTCATTGCAGGCCAGGCTGCGACGGGCGTTGGAATTGGCCCGGGTTCGGTGGATTTTGTTCTTGGAATCGTCAAAGCCTATACCACGCGCGTAGGTGAGGGGCCGTTTCCGACCGAGTTGGATGATGATGACGGATTGCGGCTTGGCACACGTGGGCATGAATTCGGAACTGTAACAGGCCGCAAGCGCCGTTGCGGGTGGTTCGATGCCTGCCTCGTGCGCCAAACCTGTGCAACCAGTGGTGTGAATGGCATTTCGCTGACCAAGCTGGATGTACTGGACGGGTTTGAGACGCTGAAAATCTGCGTTGGGTATGAGCTGGATGGCGAACGTCTGGACTATTTGCCAACCGCTGCCGACCAGCAGGCGCGCTGCCTGCCGATTTATGAAGAGATGCCGGGGTGGAGCGAATCCACTGAAGGCGCGCGCAGCTGGGCGGAGTTGCCCGCGAATGCGATCAAATATGTGCGCCGCGTAGAAGAGTTGATCGAATGCCCGGTTGCACTCTTGTCCACAAGCCCGGAGCGGGAGGACACCATACTGGTGACCGACCCGTTTGCAGATTGATGAGTGGGAACGGAAAGCCCGGCCTCAGCTATAAGGCACGGCGGCGCTGGTCGATGGTACTGCTGCTGATCGGGTTGCCCGTTTACATCGTTGCGGTGGTGACAATCGTGAACTGGCTGGATCGTCCACCAATCTGGCTGGAACTTCTGGTCTATGTCGCGCTTGGCATTGTCTGGGCGTTGCCCTTCAAGTTTGTCTTCCGCGGGGTGGGCAAAGAAGACCCGGATCAGGATCAACACTAAGACCCCCGATTGTTTTGATGTCCGCCGCGTGGCACGGTGCTTGCAACTTTGACTTGTGGCAACCAGAGGCAGCAGGACATGAAGAACCGGGTATTGGCGTCAGTAGCGGCAACTTGTGTCGCGTGCAGCGCTTTGGCTGATGAGTGGAGCTATACGATTGCGCCTTATTTCTGGGGGCCGGAATTCAGGACCTCATTGGATGTGGGGCCAAACCCGCCGGTTGATGGGGATACCTCGATCTTCAATATTCTCAATGGGGCTTTCCTGATCGCGGGTGAGGCCCGGAATGGTCGCTGGTCGATCGGTGGCGAGTTCAACTATCTCAACCTTGGAGACGAAGTTTCTGTGGGGCGGATTGACAACGCCGCCAGCTGGGACCTTGAGGGCACAATGGCCACCTTGGCGGCCAGCTATGCCGTTTACGAAGATGCTGAGGCACGGCTTGAGGCCCTGGCTGGGCTGCGTCATTGGGATCTTGATGTTTCAACCACAGTGCTGAGGCGCACTTTTAGTACAGATCAAAGCTGGACCGATCCGCTAATCGGAATGCGGTACAGCCGGGTGTTAAATGAGCGCTGGAGTCTGGCGGCGATGGGCAACATTGGCGGTTTCGGCTATGGCTCGGAATTCCAGTGGGAAGCGCTGGTGCAAGCAAGCTGGAAATGGCGCGAGAATATCAGCGTCGCAGGCGGATACCGCCATCTGGATGTCGAGTTTGAAGACAACCGAAATGTGATCGATCTGATCCTGACAGGACCTTACGTTGCGCTGGCGTTCAACTTTTAGTCTGGCCAACTAAAAACTGCACGGGCAAATGCGTGATATTCCCCGGCAATTTCCTGTGCCATACTGATCGGCGTTGGCCAGGCCGGTGTAAGGGTCGCCGCGACCTCGCCAGTCATAAGCTTTAGATCGGCACTGTGTTTGCTGGCCAGATGACGCATCCTTTGATTGGTGGCGAGGCAGATCATGTGCACCTCACGTATCCCGCGGTTACGGGCACCCGCGATGATGCGCGACAGCAGAGCGTCTCCGATACCGCGATCCTGCCAAGAGGTCTCGACGCTGAAAGCGGCCTCGGCCCTGCGGTGGTCACCGTCAACGATCATTCTAAGCTCGGCCATTCCGCGCAGACAGCTATCGGGAAAGGCGCCAAAAACAAGAGAAGCGTCGTCGAATAGGGACGACACATATTGCTCCAGAAATTCATCAGGGACGAACAGACCAAACCGCGATCGCAGCACCTCGGGTTCAAGGTTTTGGAAGTGAGCTGCCACAAGGGGCTTGTCGAAGACACGCAGACGTCGAATTGCAAGATCGTACATAACAGTTACCTCAGGTCAGAAACTTGGGTATCCAGAAGCAAATTTTAGATTGTCTATGCGGTCATCATAGCGAATTTCTGCACTGCAGCATGACTGCGTTAAGGTCGCATGGTTAGAAAAAGCAAATTGTCGCCGATTGACTAAGATATAGGCATAATGAAAGGGCCAGAGTTGCCTCTGGCCCTGTCGCGTCTTGAGGGGGTATTTGGGTGCGCGCGGGATCAACCCGCAGCGCGTTCGTCGTCATTCGGGCGGAACCCGATCTGATTGGAGGCGGCGAAACGGCCACCTCCGGCCTTTTCAATCTTGCCGTCACGCAGCAGCTGGCCGAACGAGCGCAGGCTTTCCTCGCGGTTGAACGAGTCTTGCTTGAGCGAGCGAACCTTGTTCATCAACTGCGGGCGCGAGAACTGTTCCTGGCCTTCGATGAAGGAGAGGTAAGCTGCGGCCGCTTCCAAAAGGTCAAGCAGCGACTGTGCGCCTTGTTCCTGGGCAAAGGTGGCAAACCCACCTTCTTCGTCGGTTGCCGTATCTTCATCGGGCGAGATCACGCGGCGCGGTGTCACCGGGCCCGTGTCTGCGGTTTCGGTGTCGATCCGTTGTTCGGCTACCAGTTTTAGGGGGGCGGCGGCGGCGACAACGGGGCGCGCGCTGGTGACTTCGACTTCGGGACGGCGCGGATTCACGACCGACGCCAGATCACCGCGATACTGGTCTTCGGGAGTATCATCATTGCCCTTGCCTTCTTCGCGCTCAGCCTCGGTGGCCGCCACGGCGGTACGTAGATGCGAATAGGTGTCGCGCTGACCGCTGGTTGCAGGGTCATCCAACTGAGCGCCAGCTTCGTCCATCAGGCGCGAGACGTCCTGATCCAAACCTGTCATATCGGGCAGTTCTGCTGTTGTGTTCGCCTCAAGCTCGGATTCGACCAGAGCCATTTCATCGAGCAGAAGCGCTTCATCCTCGGCAGAGATGACGCCCTGGGCGAGGGTAGAGAGATCGGGTTCATCCTCGGCGTCGATTTCCTGGTCTTCGCCCAGAATATTCGCAGGGCCTTCGTCTTCGGCTTCAGAGGTATCGTCGAGATCCGAGAACAGCACATCTTTGTCGGTGACCTCAGCGGTCGGCTGTTCATCGTCTTCGTCTTCGGCATCTAATGCAGTGATTGCCGTGGTTGTTTCAATTTCATAATGCTCAGCTTCGACAGGGGCAGGTGCCTCTGCGACCAGCGCCTCTGCAAAGGGTTCTTTAGTTTCAACCGGAACCTCGGCGACCTCTTCGACCTGCTCGGGCGCTGCAAACTGTTCGATTTCGGGTTCAGCTGCTTGTTCGATTTCAGGTTCAGCTGCTTGTTCAGTTTCGGTTTCAACAGCTGGAGTGTCGTCTTCGGCCGCGTCCTCAAAATCCGCAGGGTTCAACGCACCGGCCTCGAAGGCGGCAGAGATTGCATCGACCTTGGGCTTTGCGGGCTGAAGATAGCTGACGTCTTCATCCTCGGCATATGCAGCAGGGGCTGCGTCGGAATGTGAGACAACAGCCCGGATGCGCTGCAGCTTGGCTGCGATACTGTCGGCGGCAGGGCCGTCCTCGACCAGGGGGGCAGATGGAGCGGGGGGAGCAACATTGGTGACGGGCTGAACGGGTTCTGGCGTCGGGGCGGGCGCAATTGCAGCGGGGGTCGGTGCTGCAGCTGGGGCGGCTTCGGTGGCGCGCAGTAACAGGCCGGTCTCGTTCTGGCTGGCTTCTACCTTTTGCGCGGCGTCACGCTGCGCGATCCGGGTCAGCATCTCGGCGTCAGGTTGAGGAGGTTCCGAACCAAAGTATCGGTCATCTGCGGCAAGGTCCCGAAAATACTCGGCGATCGCCTTCATTGTTTCAAATGAATCGTCAAAGCCTTCGAGGGTGCACGAGAAGGTGCCGTATGAAACGGTGAGTACCTTGTTGTTCTGTACCATCAGACGCATGTCCTTTACAAACTACCAGGTCGATTACCAGACACAGCACGGGCAACCGACTCGAAACTCTAGCGATGAAGCTATCATTTTGTGGTTTCATTATGTCCAAAACTAGAAAATATGGTCAATCTTGTGGAAAATGGGGTAATTGTTCGCTCGAACGAGCCAATCGGGCTGTTTGGCGGCGGAGAAGTCGGGCCAGAGGACGTAAATCTGGTGCTAAACCGCGTCAGTTCCGCTGTTGCGGCGGATGGTGGGGCAGTTGCTCTGATTGATTCGGGGCGGTTGCCGGATGTGGTAATCGGCGATTTCGACTCGATTACGGCAGAATATCGCGCCCGTATCCCCGAGGGTCGGCTGCACCAGATTTCCGAGCAGAACAGCACCGATTTCGACAAGGCACTGCGCAATATCGATGCGCCGGTGGTGCTGGCCGCTGGGTTTCTGGGCGCGCGGGTGGACCACCAATTGGTGGCGTTCAGTGCGCTGGTAAGGCGGCAGGACCGGCCCTGCGTTTTGCTGGGCGCGCAAGAGATCGTTTTCCATACGCCGCCTCGTATCGCTTTGGAGCTAACGCCCGGTGACACCGTGTCATTGTTTCCGCTGAGGCGGGTGACAGGGCGCAGCACCGGACTGGAATGGCCGATTGATAATCTGGTGCTGGAGCCGGATGGGCAGGTCGGGACTTCGAACCGAGCGCTGGGCGCATTCACGCTTGAGGTCGACGAGCCTGGCCTGCTGACGATCTTGCCGCGCGCGGCTTTGGATCAGGTCATGCGGGCGTTTCAGTCGGGCCGGACCGGGCGTTGGCCCGCTCGTGCAAGATGACGTAAAGCCCGGCCGCTATGGTGATGCCGATGCCTAGCGCGGCCAACCCATTCGGAAGATCGTGGAAGATCAGCCAGCCGAACAGGGTGGCCACCGGGATTTCCAGATATTGCATCGGGGCAAGTGTCGCTGATGGCGCATAGCGGAGCGACCATGTCATGAACAGATGTGCCACGGTGCCCAGCACGCCAATGCCCAGCAGCAGCCACAGCGCATCGGCTGGTGGCACTGATAGGGTCAGCAGTGGCAGGCTGGTTTGTGTTCCCAACAGCAGGATGGGTAGAAGAAGCACCGTCGCCATAGCGCCAGACACGGCTTGCAGCGCAATCGGGTCGGTTTGCTTGGCAATCTGCCGTGTGACCAGCATGAACAAGGCAAAGACCACCGCGACGATCACAGGCAGCAGGGCGGGAGCACCAACTTGCGCAAAGCTGGGTTGGATCACCAGCAAAGTGCCGATGAAACCCACGACACAGGCAATCAGGCGGCGCGGGCCGACCTGTTCGCCCAAGATGTATTTGCCAAGCAACAGCATGATGAAGGGCATCACAAAGGCGATGGCGACGGTGTCGGCCAGCGGCATATACTGAAGCGCGGTAAACATCGCCGTGATCCCCACGATATGCAGCAGCGTGCGGATCAGCGTCAGGCGCAGAACGCGCGGCGTCATGCGCCATTGCTTGCCGGTCACGGCGACAAGAGGGATCAGGATCATGGCCTGCACGCCGAACCGCACCAACACTAGAAGGCCCACGGCAATGGTTTCACCCAACAGCTTGGCCATCCCGTCACCAAGCGGTGCGAGCACGCAAAAGCCGAGCATCAATATGATGCCTAGTACGGGGCGATCCTGAGTCATATGCGCGACGCTAGCGGTTTCGCGGCACCGGGGAAAGCTCTGATCTCAGGCGTCAGGCAGGGGTTGGACTTTGGTGTAGTCCGGGCCGATGCAGGTGGGCAGGTCGTCGTTGAGTTGCAGCCAGTTTAGCTTTTCCTCATGCGCGACATGCAGGGTTGGTGTCAGCGCCTCGGGGTTTTCCAGCGTTGCCACGTAAAGGTGCATCACATCCGACATTACGGTCGAGCGGAAGGAGATCGGAGTGCCGCAATCGGGGCAGAAACTGCGCTCGACCCCGGGGGAGGAGTTGAAAACTTTCGGGGGCTCTCCGGTCCAGCGCCAATTGCCGTCGCGTACCCCGAAATAGGTGGTCATGGGCGCGGCGCATTGGCGACGGCAGCTGTCGCAGTGGCAGGTGACACAGGACAAAACCGGAGGATCAACCTGATATCCGATCTTGCCGCACAGGCAATGTCCGCGCATGTCACCCGCTCTTTCTTGCTGTCAGATCAGCAGTTCGGCACGTTGACGGCCAAGCCGCCCAATGAAGTTTCCTTGTATTTCTCGTGCATATCCTCGCCGGTCTGGCGCATGGTTTCAATGGCCGCGTCCAACGGCATGAAATGTTTGCCGTCGCCGCGCAGGGCCAGCGAGGCGGCTGAGACTGCCTTGATCGCGCCGAGGCCATTGCGTTCGATACAAGGCACCTGCACCAGTCCCGCGACCGGGTCGCAAGTCATGCCGAGGTGATGCTCCAAAGCGATCTCGGCGGCGTTTTCGACCTGCTCGGGCGTGCCGCCCATCACGGCGCACATGCCTGCCGCAGCCATGGCAGAGGCACTTCCGACCTCGGCCTGACAGCCCGCTTCGGCGCCCGAGATCGAGGCGTTGAACTTGACCAGCCCGCCGATGGCGGCGGCAGTCAGCAGGAAGTCTTCTATATGGCTTTCGGACGCGCCGGGGACGTGATCGAGGTAATAGCGCAGGACCGAAGGCAGCACGCCTGCCGCGCCGTTGGTGGGGGCGGTGACAACCTGACCACCAGCGGCGTTTTCTTCGTTCACGGCCATCGCATAGACGCTCATCCAGTCGTTAATCGTGTGGGGCGCGTTCAGGTTCATGCCGCGTTCCGCCAGCAGAGCATCGTGGATGCCCTTGGCGCGGCGGCGCACGCTGAGGCCGCCGGGCAGGATGCCATCGGTCTTGAGGCCGCGTTCGATACAGTCATTCATCACCTGCCACAGACGCGCGCTGCCTTTGGCAAAGCTATCCGCACAGCCGCGTGAGATTTCATTCTCGCGCTTCATCTGGGCGATGCTCTTGCCGCTGGTCTTCGCCATTTCAAGCATCTCGGCGGCGGATTTGAACGGGAAGGGCACAGGGTCGCCTTCATCGGTCGCTTTGCCTTCGGCGAGTTCTTCCTCGGTCAGGACGAAGCCTCCACCGATCGAGTAATAGACCTGCCGCAGGATGACATCGCCCTGCGCATCGGTGGCCATGAGGATCATGCCGTTGGCATGGCCGGGCAGGTTGTTGTCGTAGTCGAAGATCAGATCGGCCTTGGGATCGAAGCTGAGCGTCGGCAGGCCTTCGGGTGTGACCGTGTGGGTTTCGGAGATTTGGGCCAGTGCGGCCTCGGCTTTGTCGTTGTCGTAGGTGTCGGGCACAAACCCGGCGAGGCCCAGGATCGTGGCGCGATCTGTGGCGTGACCGACGCCGGTAAAGGCCAGTGATCCGTGAAGCGAGCCGCGCAGGCCGGTGAATTCGAACGGCGAGGCGCGCATCATGTCAAGAAACCGCGCGGCGGCCACCATAGGGCCCATGGTGTGGGACGACGACGGGCCAATGCCCACTTTGAACATATCGAAGACAGAGAGAAACATGTCAGGTAGCTGAGCCTTCTGGTGGGGTGGCATAAGTTGGCGAGGTGAAGGGGGTAACCCCCAGCCCCTCGGCGGCGATGGCTGCGCGGGTTGAGGCGCGGTGTTCAAGCTGCATGAGGATCTTCTGCAAATAAGGCGTATCAGCCAGTTGGTACCAGCTGCGGTCGGCCTTTGCAGGATACAGTGCCATCCAGCGCATCATACAGGCGACATAGATCGTCAGGACCGAGGGATTATCAGCGCTGAACCACTCCGGATCATCCTTTGCCAAAGCATCCAGCAGGGTCAGGTGCAGACGCAACCGGGGGCGGATACCTGCGCGCAGCGTGTCGGCCTGATCGACGGCGATGTATTTCTCGGCATAGAACAGGATGCGAAGATCGGCGTGCAGAGTATTGGAGGCAAAGAACAGCCATTTCAGGAAGGCTGCGCGATCCGGGTTGTCTGCGGCCGGGGCCATCTGCGCATGCGTATCGGCCAGCCACAGCAGGATCGCGGCGGTCTCGAAGATCGGACCCTGGGGAGTTTCCAGCACCGGGATCAGCCCATTGGGATTCAACGCCCGGTAGGTTGCACCATTCTGGGCATCGCGGGCGCGATCGACCAGTGCGGTCTCGTAGGGCTGGCCCATCTCTTCCAACACCAGTCGGATCACCAACGAGACGTTGTCGGGGGCGTAATGCAGGCGGTACGGCGATTCCATGGCGTCTATCTAGGGTGTCTGGCGATCAGAATAGGGGCTGATTGCGACGTTTCCTATCGGAAACGCGCATTTCAGCGACATGTTAGCACAAGGAAGGGGTGTTTTGCCTCTCGCAGTTGCGCGGGGCATTCCGTATAAGTCCGTCAGAATTCTGAGGGGATGCTGCCATGATCAAAGATTTGTCGCCCATCGACAAAGCCAAATATGTTGCTGCCTGGCGCGCCGCCGATCTTGTTCAAGACGGAATGCGTGTGGGTCTGG
Source organism: Ruegeria sp. CE9 (assembly GCF_056537425.1). Classification (NCBI taxonomy): domain Bacteria; kingdom Pseudomonadati; phylum Pseudomonadota; class Alphaproteobacteria; order Rhodobacterales; family Roseobacteraceae; genus Ruegeria; species Ruegeria sp. CE9. The sequence continues at coordinate 163,212 of NZ_JBQFRO010000001.1, forward strand.
GGACGGGCTCGACCGCCGCGTGGCTGGTGCGCCGCCTGGGCGAGCGGGTGCGCGACGAAGGGCTGAGGATCAGAGGCGTTCCGACCTCGACCGCGACGGCGCAACTGGCACGGGAAGAGGGGATCGAGGTGATCTCGCTGGATCAGGCCGGGTGGCTGGACCTGACCATCGACGGCGCGGATGAGTTTGATCGTGAGTTCAATCTGATCAAGGGTGGTGGTGCTGCGCTGCTGCAGGAAAAGATCGTGGCCACCGCCAGCGACCAGATGGTTGTCATCGCGGATGCGGGCAAAGAGGTGGAAACGCTGGGTGCATTCCCCTTGCCGGTTGAGGTGATCCCGTTTGGCTGGCAGACCACCCGCACGCTGATCGAAGAGGCGCTGGACACAATGGATGTGCTGGGCACTTCGGTCACGTTGCGGATGAATGGCGAGGCGCCCAAGGTCACGGATGAGGGCAATCACATTCTGGACCTGCACCTCAAGCGGATCGGCAACGCGCGGCAGCTGGCCTTGGTCATGAACCAAATCCCCGGCGTGGTCGAGAACGGGTTGTTCATCGATATCTGCGACAAAGTTATCGTCGGCTATGGCGACGGGCGGGTTGAGTTGCGCGATCTGAACGAAGGCACTGTTCTGACCGATATGCTGGGCGACGGCGGGGACAACCTGTTTTCCGATATTGCAGACTGACGACCGGACAGGTGGTGTGCCGAACCTCAAAAAAACGCGAAAATTCAATCGCCAGGGGTTGGCAGTTTGGGATTTGCGCCCAGATATCCAGTGAATTTTGACCTCGCGGAATAAAAGGAACTCTTACATGAGCTTTGACTATGATCTGTTCGTCATCGGAGGCGGCTCGGGCGGGGTGCGCGCGGCGCGTGTGGCAGCTGGCGAAACCGGGGCCAAGGTGGCGCTGGCGGAAGAGGATCGCTATGGCGGGACCTGCGTGATCCGGGGCTGTGTGCCCAAGAAGCTGATGGTCTTTGCCAGCGAGTTCTCGGACATGGTCGGCGATGCGCAGGAATATGGCTGGGATATTCAGCCCGGTGCGCTCAATTGGGATACGTTCCACGGCAAGCTGGTTGCGGAATTGGACCGGCTGGAAGGCATTTATCGGAGTATCCTGAAGAACAATGGCGTCGAAAGCTTTGATCAGCGCGCCAGCGTTGTTGATCCGCACACCGTTGAGCTGGCCGATGGCGCCCGCAAAACGGCCAAGCATATCCTGATCGCCACCGGTGGTCGCCCGGTTGTGCCCGAGTTCCCGGGCTCGGACCTGGCAATCACGTCGAACGAGATTTTCCATCTGGAGAAGCTGCCGGAAAGCATCCTGATCGTTGGCGGCGGCTATATTGCAAGCGAATTTGCCGGGATCATGAACGGGATGGGGGTCAAGACGACTCAGTTCTATCGCGGCGCGCAGATTCTGCGCGGTTTTGACGAAGAGGCGCGTGGCCTGATCAGCGATGAGATGTGCCAGAACGGGGTCGATCTGCATCTGGGCACCAATGTGCTGGAGATGAAACAGCAGGGCGACAAGATCTGGGTGAAGGCCACGAACGGGTCTGAGCAGCTGTTCGATGTTGTCATGTACGCCACGGGGCGTGCTCCAAATGCGGATGATCTTGGGCTTGAGGCGCTGGGCGTTGAACGCGGTCGCAAAGGTGAGATCATCGTGGATGAGTACAGCCAGACCGGCGTGCCCTCGATCTACGCCATCGGGGATGTGACCGACCGGGTTAACCTGACACCGGTTGCGATCCGCGAGGGCATGGCCTTTGTCGAGACGGTCTTCAAGGGCAACCCGACACCGGTGGATCACGAGCTGATCCCCACCGCGATCTTCACGCAGCCGGAATTCGGAACAATTGGCCTGAGCGAGGAAGACGCCGCTGCACAAGAACCGATCGAGGTCTATGCGACCTCGTTCAAGCCAATGCAGAAGGCCTTTGCTGGCGGCACGCAGCGGGTTCTGATGAAGCTCATCGTCTCGCAGGCCACGCGGAAGGTGCTGGGTTGTCACATCGTCGCGCCTGGCGCGGGTGAGATGATTCAGCTGGCGGGGATTGCGGTCAAGATGGGCGCAACCAAGGAAGATTTTGACCGCACGGTCGCCGTTCACCCGGTCATGGCCGAGGAATTGGTGACAATGCGGCAACCCGTGCGCACGGCTTGATTTGCAACTGCGCGCACACAAGTTACAAGGGAACCCGTGATCACACGGTCCTACAACTGGTCCAATACAAGGGATAAGACACATATGGCGGGCAACAGCGGCGGCCCCTGGGGGGGCGGAGGCTCATCCGGTGGCGGAGGAAATCGGGGCAATAACGGGGACGGGCGCAAGCCCCCCGAAGGCGATAGCCCGCAGATTCCCGAAATCGATGAGCTGATGAAAAAAGGCCAGGAACAGCTGCGCGTCCTGATGGGCGGTCGAGGCGGCGGTGGCCGCGGCACAAATGGTTCCGGCGGTGGCGGCGGAGGCCCTATCTTCACCAAGGGAACGGTTGCGATCGGAGCTCTGGTTGCGATTGGACTTTGGGCTGCAGCCAGTTTCTACACTGTGAAACCCGAAGAACAGTCTGTTGAGCTGTTTCTGGGTGAGTTTTCCGCTGTTGGGAACCCGGGTCTGAACTTCGCGCCATGGCCCGTTGTGACGGCTGAGGTTATCCCGGTCACTCGCGAACAGACCGAGGATATGGGCGGCGCACGTGGCAGCGATGATGGTCTGATGCTGACTGGCGATGAGAACGTGGTCGATATCGATTATCAGGTCGTTTGGAATATTAACGACCCGGCCAAGTTCCTGTTCAACCTGCGCGACCCGCGCCAGACGATCCGCGCGGTGTCGGAATCGGCGATGCGTGAGATTATTGCGCAGAGCGAGCTGGCACCGATCCTGAACCGGGATCGCGGTATCATCGCCGAGCGTTTGCAGGAACTGATCCAGTCGACCATGGACAGCTACGATTCGGGTGTGAACATCATCCGTGTGAACTTTGACAAAGCCGACCCACCGCAAGAGGTGATCGCGGCCTTCCGTGACGTTCAGGCCGCCGCGCAGGAACGTGACCGGTTGCAGAACGTGGCCGACGCATATGCCAACCGTGTTCTGGCGGAAGCGCGCGGTGAAGCGGCGCAGGTTCTGGAAGAGGCGGAAGCCTATCGCGCCCAGCAGATCAACAGCGCCATGGGTGAAGCCAGCCGTTTCAGCGCAGTTCTGGAGGAATATTCCAAAGCGCCGGATGTAACGCGCAAGCGTCTGTATCTGGAGCGGATGGAGCAGGTTCTGGGCGATGTCGACAAGATTATTCTGGATGAAAATACATCAGGTTCGGGGCAGGGAGTTGTACCCTACTTGCCGCTCAATGAACTGCGCCGTAACCCTGCAGGGGAGAACAACTGATGCGTAAAACGACAATCATTCTGCCGATCGTTTTCGTCGCAATCGTCGGCATCCTGTCCTCAATCTTCATCGTGGATGAGCGTGAGCGTGCTCTGGTTCTGCAATTTGGCCGCGTTGTGGCTGTGAAAGAAGATCCAGGTCTTGCCTTTAAGATCCCGCTGATTCAGGAAGTGGTGCGTTATGACGACCGCATCCTGTCGATCGACGTGCAGCCGCTGGAGGTAACACCTCTGGATGACCGCCGTCTGGTTGTGGATGCTTTTGCGCGCTATCGGATTTCTAATCTGGAACAGTTCCGTCAGGCCGTTGGTGTCGGTGGTATCCCGGTCGCCGAGGATCGTCTGGACCGTATCCTGCGTGCTGAAACACGTGAGGTTCTGGGTTCGGTATCGTCCCGTGACATCCTGAGCTCGGACCGTGCCGCGCTGATGCTGCGCATCCGCAACAGCGCGATTGCCGAGGCGCAGGCGCTGGGCGTCAGCGTGATCGACGTGCGTCTGAAGGCAACCGATCTTCCGCAGGCTAACCTTGAAGCGACCTTTGACCGGATGAAGGCGGAGCGGGAACGTGAGGCCACCGACGAACGCGCCCGTGGTAACGAGGCGGCGCAGCGTGTGCGTGCGCAAGCAGACAGGACTGTGGTCGAGTTGGTGTCGGACGCAAACCGTGAAGCCGAGATCATTCGCGGTGAGGCGGATGCTGAACGCAACGCAATCTTTGCCGAAGCTTACGGCGCGGACCCGGAATTCTTCGAATTCTACCGCTCGCTGACGGCCTATGAGAATGCCCTGCAAGGCAGCAACAGTTCGTTGATCCTGAGCCCGGATTCCGAATTCTTCAACTACCTTGCCTCGCCAACCGGGCGGCGGGCACCAGCGGCTTCGGCTTCTGAATAATGGGTATGATCCTTCTGGCCTTCGGGCTGGTGCTGATTGTCGAGGGGCTGGCCTATGCGCTGGCCCCTTCGCTTATTGAGCGCATGCTTGAAGCGCTGCGCGCGCTGCCTGAACAGGCGCGACGGCTGATGGGATTGCTCTGCGTCGTCAGCGGGCTGGTGCTGTTGTGGGGCGCGTATCAGGTCGGATTCTGATGCGACGGTTTCACGCGCCGGTGATTTCCCCGCGATCTCGAGTTGCGGGCTTGGCCAAACTGACTACATTGGTTGCCAAGAGGGGTATCTGATCGGTACCCGCAAAAGAATTGTCGACAAGGAGACCCCAAGTGCAGGCAAAAGCGCGCAGTGTGTCCGTCCGGCGGGACGATGTTTTGGTAATGATGCGGCTGATGTGGCTGGCCTTTGTTGGGATGTTGCTGGTTTTGGCGCAATCCGTGGCCGCGCAGGCACGGGGCGAAAGTCTGGCACCGTTGGCTGAACAGATCAGCCCGGCGGTGGTGAATATCACCACTTCGACTCTGATCGAAGGTCAGACCGGCCCTCAGGGGATTGTGCCCGAGGGCTCTCCATTCGAAGATTTCTTCCGCGAGTTTCAGGATCGCAATGGCGGGGATGATGAAAACCGCCCGCGTCGTAGTAACGCGCTAGGGTCCGGTTTTGTGATCTCGGAAGACGGTTATATCGTCACCAACAATCACGTCATCGCCGAGGCGGATGAAATTCTGGTCGAATTCTTCCCCGGGGATGGCCAGCCTGCAGAAGAGCTGGTGGCCAAGGTGATCGGCAAGGATGAAAAAACCGATATCGCACTGCTGAAGGTCGAGGCCGAAGGGCCACTGAAATATGTACAGTTCGGCAATAGCGATACGGCCCGCGTCGGGGACTGGGTGATTGCGATGGGCAACCCGCTGGGTCAGGGCTTTTCTGTTTCGGCAGGAATTGTTTCGGCGCGGAATAGGGCGCTGAGCGGATCGTATGACGATTACATCCAGACAGATGCGGCGATCAACCGGGGCAACTCGGGCGGGCCGCTGTTCAATATGAATGGCGAAGTGATCGGCGTGAACACCGCCATCCTGTCGCCCAATGGCGGCTCGATCGGAATCGGATTCTCGATGGCGTCGAACGTGGTGATCAAGGTCGTTGATCAGCTGCGCGAGTTCGGTGAAACCCGCCGCGGCTGGCTGGGTGTACGCATTCAGGACGTGACGGAGGATATGGCCGAGGCGATGGGCCTCGATAAACCCGGCGGCGCGCTGATCAGTGATGTCCCGGACGGCCCCGCCAAAGAAGCGGGCTTGCTGGCCGGAGATGTGATCATCAGCTTTGATGGAGTTGAGGTCGAAGATACGCGAGGTCTGGTGCGTCAGGTGGGTGAAACCACCGTGGGCAAGTCCGTGCGCGTGGTTGTGCACCGCGATGGCGGCACGCAGACCGTGCTTGTAACGCTGGGCCGCCGCGAGGATGCCGAGCGCGCCGAAAATGGCGAGGAGCCCGAGGCCGAAGCACCTGCGCAAGAGGACAAGGATATTCTTGGTCTGACCATTGCCCCGCTGGGCGACAGCCAGCGTGAGGATTTGGGATTGGATGCCGAGGCCGAAGGGCTGCTGGTTACCAATGTGGATGAGACCTCGGAAGCCTTTGAGAAAGGCCTACGCGCCGGTGATCTTATCACCGAAGCGGGGCAGCAGAAGGTGACTTCTATCGCTGATCTTGAAGCCCGCATGGAAGAGGCGCAGGAAGCGGGGCGCAAATCGCTGTTGCTGCTGGTGCGGCGCGGTGGTGAACCGCGTTTCGTGGCGCTGAGCCTCGAACAGTAAGTTCCGCATTCAGAATAGAATATGGAAGGCCGGGCCAGTTGCCCGGCCTTTTTCATACATTGTTATGAAAAAAGCCATATGCCGGGGAAGGCATATGGCTCTGGTACAGGGAGAGGTCGGTGGACAGATATCGGGGATGATAAAGCCGACCTCCTACGGTAACAGGGTTGACCCTAGGGTAATCTATGGCTTCCGTATGTGAAGCGGATCACACCTGTGCCGAAAATTTAGATTAAATCGGATTCAGCCAGTTGGCGCAGGGCGTCGAAGTCGTGAATCTGTAGCCCGCCGCGCGAGGCTTCGACCACATTGTCGCGTTTCCAGATGGAAATGGTTTTTGATACCGCCTCGCGGGTGGCGCCCACAAATTCGGCTAGCTCGCTTTGTGAGAGCGTGATTTTTGCGTTAGGCGAGTCTTGCTGACCGGCCAGATACAACAGCCTGCGCGCCAGGCGGATTGGCATCGGCAGGAACACTTGCTCATTCAGCTGCGCGCCCATCCGGCGCATACGCACGCCTGCCAGTCGGATCAGGTCAACCGCCAGATCGGGATGTTCACGGATCTGCGCCATCACATCGCGCCGACGGACCCGAAGCACCTTTGAAGGCTCGGTGGCTGTTACGGTCGCGGTTCGGGAGTCGTTGTCAAACAGCGCGATTTCCCCAAAAACTTCACCCGGGCGCATCATGCTGAGCGACAGCTTGCGCCCGCTCATCGCAAGGAACGAAACCTCTAGATTGCCTGATAGAATGGCATAGAGCGCGTCCCCCTCATCGCCCTGCTCGAACAAGACTTCGCCTTTGTCCAGAGTGAGTTCGGTGGCCTGGGCGGCCAGCATTTCGCGAAGTTCTTCGGAAGCCTCGGAAAGGAATCCGCTGTTTGGGAAAGCCATCATACGGGCATTGGTCTCCGGGATTGAGTGGTGCGGGTGGTGACCTAACTTTTCACAGCTTTGCGCTTAAGCCAAGAAATATTGTTAGTATACCCTGCAAAACCATGAAGGTTTATTGCTGATCGGGATCATCCATATAGCTCTGGAGTATGTTGAACTGGAGCATCAGAAACGCCATCAAAGCGATTGGAAACCCAAAGGTTTCGATCTTGACCCAGAGGTCTGTCGATAGTGTGCGCCAGACCAATTCGTTGGCCACAGCCAGCGCCGCGAAGCAGGCGCAAAGGCGCCGTGTCAGGATCATCCAGCCTTCGTGGCGCATGGGCAGCATTTCGTCCAGAACGTATGCCAGATAGGACTTTCCCTGCAAAAGGCCAATGCCGAGGATGAGGGAGAAGAAGCCATAGACCAGCGTGGTTTTCATCTTGAAGAACCGCTCGTCATTGAACCACGCGGTCAGGCCTCCGAAGAAAATCACCATGAAGGCGGTGAAAATCTGCATCCGACTGAGTTTGCCGGTCAGATACCAGAGGATGCCCATGGCGGCCAGCATGAGGGGCACGAACAGGATGGTGGCGACGATGAAGCCTGAATATTCGGTGCCGCCGATCACGAAACTGTCATCACGCAGACGCAGGTAAATGAGGAAGAACGCGAGCGGAGGCCCAAGTTCCAGCACCTGTTTGAGGAATGGATTGATGTCTTTTTTCTGTGCCATGATTCCGACCTGCTGCTTACCCGCCCATTTCAACTATTACGGCGCCGAGTGCAATCAATGCCATCAATGCGATGCGCCTGGGGCCGACAGTTTCTTTCAGGACCAGCCAGCCGATGAGCGCCGCAAAGACGGTGGAGGTTTCGCGCAATACAGCGGCCTCACCAACCTTGTCGAGCCGCGTGGCTAGCATGATGGCGCCAAAGGACATTGGCGCGATGATACCGCCTGCCAGACCACGCAACATCAGGGGGCCAAGCGCGGGGCGGTGGGTCATGGCGCGGTATCGGAGTGCGGCGTAGAACGGCATCGCGGCTCCGTCGATCATGAAAAACCACGCGAGGAAGGTGAAGGGATCGGCTGTGGCGCGGATGCCGTAAGCGTCGTAGGTCGTATAAAGCGCCACGAAGAGGCCAGTGACGAGCGCCAGAGCCAGCGCAATGCCCAGCGTTTCGCGGTTGGTTTCGAGATAGCGCAGATTATAGGCGGCGAGGCCGAAGATGCCCGCCATCAGCGTAGCGACGCCAAGCCATTGGGTGACCGAGAAGGTTTCTCCGAACAGGAGATAGGCGCCAATGACAGTAAAAAGCGGGCCGGTGCCGCGCACGACCGGGTAGACGACGGTGTAGGACCCTTTGGTATAGGCGGCGGCCTGCAGGGTTTTGTAGCCGATATGGATGAGCCAGACGACACCAAAGATGGGCCACATGTAAGGCTCGGGCCACGGGACAACGAACAACGCAAAAGGCATCGCCATCAGGCAATAGCAGGCATCGATGGCGCCGCGCGACATCCATGGGTCGTGGCGGCCCTTTTGCAGGGCGCCGAACACGGCGTGCAGGAACGCGGCCATCAGCGCGAGGGCGAGGGCGAGGTGATGGCCCGCTTCGGTGCCTTCGAGGGAGATCAGCCAGTCGCTCAAATCAGGGCTTTCGCTTGGGCGGACAGGCCGGGGCTCTGCCCCCGGACCCCCGGGATATTTGTGGCCAGATGAAGGGGCGGATCAGGTTTGCAGGCCCGTCAGGGCGGCGGCGAATTCCTCGGGATCAAACGGGGCGAGGTCGTCGATTTGTTCGCCGACACCGATGGCATGGATCGGCAGGCCGAACTTATCCGCGAGTGCGACCAGAACGCCACCTTTGGCGGTGCCGTCGAGCTTGGTCATAACAAGGCCCGAGACATCGGCGAGTTTGCGGAAAGTTTCGACCTGGCTGAGGGCATTCTGGCCGGTAGTCGCATCCAGAACGAGCAGGGTATTGTGCGGGGCGGTGTCGTCAACCTTGCGGATGACGCGCACGATTTTGGCCAGTTCCTCCATCAGGTCGGCGCGGTTTTGCAGGCGGCCTGCTGTGTCGATCATCAGCAGGTCAGCGCCTTCGTTTTGCGCTTTGGTCAGCGCATCAAAGGCCAGCGAGGCGGGATCGGAGCCTTCGGGGGCGGTCAGCACGGGCACGCCCGCGCGGTCACCCCAGACCTGCAGCTGCTCGACAGCGGCGGCGCGGAAGGTGTCTCCGGCAGCGATGACGACCTTTTTGCCTGCGGCTTTGAACTGGCTGGCAAGCTTGCCGATGGTGGTGGTTTTGCCAGACCCGTTGACGCCCACGACCAGAACCACTTGCGGGCGTTTGGGGTAGAGCGGCATGGGTTTGGCAACAGGTTCCATCACGCGGGCGACTTCCTGTGCCAGCAGTTGCTTGATTTCCTGGGTCGAGAGTTTGCGGCCAAAGCGCCCCTCGGCCATGTTGGAGGTGACGCGCAGGGCGGTGTCGACCCCCATATCCGAGGCAATCAGCAGCTCTTCGAGCTGTTCCAGCATGTCATCGTCCAGCGTGCGGCGGACGACGGTCTGGGTTTCGCCGCGGTTGAACAGGCGACCCAACAGACCTTTGGATTCAGGGACTTCCGGGGGCGTTGGAGCTGGCGCAGGGTCAGCGGGAGCGGGTTCAGGAGGCTCGGCTGGTTCCGGGGTGGGAGCAGGGCTGGGCACCTCGGGAACGGGTTGCGGCTCTGGTTCGGGCTGCGGGATCACTGGATCGGGAGCGGACTCCTCGCCGCCATCCTCGACAATCGCATCCAGCCCCTCTTCGAGGCGCGAGGAGGATTTGAACAGCTTGTCCTTGAGCTTTGAAAAAAACGCCATTTTCGGTCTCCGCAGGTGTTCCCCTCACCTAATGCGGATTGGCGGCAGTTGCAAAGGGTCAGGTGAAGGCGATCAGGAACCCGGCCTGTGCACCCCAGTAGAGAGGCCAGACCAGATAGGGCGCAAGCTTCAGGGCCGGATGCTTGGCAGGCAGCAGGAACTTTTCTGTCGCAAGGATCAGGTCCGAGGCGATGAAAGCCATCGCGGCGGGCAGCGTCCACCGCAGGGCGCCCGTGTCCGGGACGGCCAGAGCCGTGACGCCCATGCCGAGGATGATCGGGATATAGGCGAGGACGGGGATCTTGAGCTCTCCGGCGCGCGGGGCGAGTAGGGTGGCCATTATGACGCCAAGGATGATGAGAGACCAGAAGATGGCCGGTTGATCGAATATCAGGGCAGGGTCGCTGCTGGGATGGGTCAGGAACAGCGCGATATAGGCCAAATGACCTGCGGCGAATGCCCCGATACCTGCCATGAATGTGCTGTCGGTTTCGCGAGATAGAAGGGCATCGCCGACAGCGCAGAGGGCGAGCGCGAGGATCAGCAACGAAGGCGCGCTTGCCAGCATTGCGATCACGGCCAGCAGGGCAATTGATACGGTTTTCAGCGTGCTGCGCAGCAAACTGGCAGGGTGCGCGGTAAGCGGCAGGTAGGCCAGCGCGCAGGCCACGGCGGCCCAAAAAAGCAGTGCTGTCATCGTGTTTCCCCGGTTTTTGTCGATCTCGCCATGATCAGGATTGTGCATCAAGGCGTGACGTAGAGTTATCTTGCCGATCTGGCCGAACAGGAAAGGTTGAATGGCGCTTGGCTGCAGCATCTGACAGACTGAGAGCATGTTCAGAGCCTTCTTGATTCTGCTGGCCCTTGTTGCGCAGCCCGTTGCGGCGCAGTCCCCCCTGACTGCGAAAGAATTTGATGCCTATACGCGCGGGAAAACACTGTTTTATGGGTTTGATGGGCAGGCCTATGGGGTCGAGCGGTATCTGCCCAATCGGCGTGTAATCTGGTCATTTCTGGATGGCAATTGCATGGAAGGGGTCTGGTACGAGTGGGAAGAGCAGATTTGCTTTGTCTATGAGGATCAATTGGCGCCGCAATGCTGGGTGTTCACCGAGTTCGGCGGCGGTTTGATCGCACAATTCGAAGGTGATCCGACTGCGACGGAGTTATACGAGGCCGAGGATATCGGCGAAGAGATGCTGTGCTATGGGCCGGATGTTGGGGTCTGACGTCAGGCGTTGGGTGGTCTGAGTTCGTCATAGTCAATCATGACATGTCGTTGAAACGCGAGTCTTTGGGTTAGTGCGTCGTAGTATCGGCGCAGATGCGGGAGCAATGCGCGGTCAATCTCGATATCATAGTACCGGTAAAGGACGTGGCCGAGTTGGATATCGGCCAGAGTGAACGCATTGTCAGCCAGATAGAACGTGTCTGCAAGCTGAGCGTCTGCGATTTCAAGTTTGGTTTCTAAATTGCTGATAGCATGACGGATTTTGGCCTCATTCTGATGTTCGGCAGCTGTGCGGACCACTTGCCAGAAAACTGGAACCGTAAAGGCCATCGCCACGTTGAGCTTGGCCCATTCCGCCCATTTGTCGATCTGCGCACGGCGGGAGGGTTCTGAGGGCCAGAAAGCGTCCTCACCATACTGAGCCGCCAAATAGCGCAGGATCGCGCCGGTTTCCCAAAGCGGTGGATCGTCGCCATCTTGCAGGACGGGGATGGTTTGGTTTGGATTCAGGGCCTGAAATGCCTCACTGTCCAGCCCACCGAATTTGTGGCCCAGATCGTGGCGCTGGTATTCGAGGCCAAGTTCGCCCACGCACCACATCAGGGCCTGTACATTCGAGGATGTTTTGCGGCCCCAGATCGTCAGCATCGGTTAGAACAGCGAACCCTGATCAGGGGGTGCTTGTTTGGATTTCTTGGGTGGCGCCTTGCCCGCCGCCCCAGTGCTGAGGCGACCGTCCGCGAATTCGATCTCAAGAACAGTGTGACCGGAGGCTTGCGCTTTGGTTGTGATGACCTCTCCTTCGGCGCGCACCACGGCGTAGCCACGCCCAAGCGTCGCCTTGTAGCTGAGCGTTTCGCGCAGGCGGTCGGTGGCATCCATCTGCTGCCGCAGGCGGTCCAGCCGCGTTGTTTGCGCGGTGTTCAGGCGTTCGGATAGACGGTCGAGGGTATCGCGGCGGGCTTCCAACTCGCGCTGGATTGGGCGCAGCGACAGTCGCGAGGACAGGTTGCGCCAGCGGTCGCGGCGCGTTTCAACAAAGCTGCGCAGGGTCGATGGGCGCAGACGGGCCGCGCTGCCGAGCAGTTTGACGCGGCGGTTCTGAACACCCCGGATCAGCGCGTTGGGCAAGCGCTCTGATATTTGATCCAGCCTTTGGCGTGGGCTTTCCAGCAACGTGTCGGGACGCGGCAGGGCGCGGGACAGATCGCGCAGGCGTTGGCTGCGGCGCTGCACGGCATCAGTTGCGGCGCGTGACAGGCGGGCGCCTTGTTCGTTGGTCCAGGCCAGAAGTTCCATCCGCACGGGCACGGCAAGTTCGGCGGCAGCGGTCGGCGTGGGCGCACGGCGGTCTGAGACATAGTCGATCAGGGTGGTGTCGGTCTCGTGCCCGACAGCCGAGATCAGCGGGATATCTGAGGCGGCAGCCGCGCGAGCGACGATTTCTTCGTTGAAGCCCCAAAGGTCCTCGATCGAACCGCCGCCTCGGGCGACGATGATCAGGTCGGGTCGGGGCAGGGCCCCGCCGGGGGTAAGGTTGTTGAAGCCTTCGATGGCGCGGGTCACTTCGGGGGCGCAGTTCGCACCTTGCACCGCGACGGGCCAGATCAGCACCTTGCGGGGAAAACGGTCGCGCAGGCGGTGCAGAATGTCTCGGATAACCGCGCCAGACGGCGAGGTCACCACGCCGATGATCTGTGGCAGATAGGGTAGCGGTTTCTTGCGCTCGGGCGCGAATAATCCTTCGGCCTCGAGCTGTTTCTTGCGCTTTTCCAGCAACGCCATCAGCGCGCCTTGCCCGGCGACGGCGACCTCATCGACGTTCAGATTGTATTTCGATTGGGCTCCGAACGCCGTCAGACGACCAGTGACGACGACCTCAAGGCCTTCCTCGGGGACGACAGAAAGACCTGAAATCTGCCCTTTCCAGGTGGTGCAGGCCAGTACGTTCCGGTCGTCTTTAATGTCATAATAGAGATGCCCCGAGCGCGCCTTGAATACGCGCCCGACCTCGCCACGCACACGGATTCGGCCAAAGGTGCCTTCGAGCGTGCGCTTCACCTCACCCGAGATGTCCGAAACGGTGTACTCGGGGGTGTTTTGGCCCGGAATCGGGTCATCAAGCAGGTCGGACATTTCAGCGCCTTGTGTCAAATCTCTGCGCAGCTTAGAACGCCGCGCAGGCAAGGCCAAGCAGATCGGAGCGTTTCATGAATATCCTCATTCTCGGTAGCGGTGGACGCGAGCACAGTCTGGCCTGGGCGGTGATGCAGAACCCCAAATGTGATCGACTGATTGTGGCTCCGGGGAATGCAGGGATCGCTCAGATCGCAGAGTGTGCGGCGCTGGATATCGAGAATGGCGGAGCTGTGGTCAGCTTTGCCGAGGAAAACGCGATTGATTTCGTCATCGTTGGGCCCGAAGCGCCATTGGCGGCAGGGGTTGCCGATCGGCTGCGCGAGGCGGGTGTGTTGGTTTTTGGTCCGTCGGCGGAAGCGGCACGGCTGGAGGCCTCGAAGAGCTTTACCAAGGAAATTTGCGACGCGTCTGGCGCGCCGACGGCGGGTTACGCACGGTTCACCGAGGCCGGACCAGCCAAGGAATACATCCGTGCGCAGGGCGCTCCGATCGTGGTCAAGGCCGATGGGCTGGCTGCCGGCAAGGGGGTGATCGTTGCGATGGATGAACAAACCGCCCTGGACGCGATTGACGATATGTTCGGCGGTGCCTTTGGCGGTGCCGGGGCCGAAGTGGTGATCGAGGAGTTCATGGAGGGCGAGGAAGCCTCGCTATTCGTGCTCTGTGATGGAGAGGACATTCTGTCGATCGGAACCGCGCAGGACCACAAGCGTGTGGGCGAAGGTGATACCGGGCTTAACACCGGTGGCATGGGAGCCTATTCGCCCGCACCTGTCCTGAGTGCCGAGATTGAGGCGCGCGCGATGGATGAGATCGTGCGCCCCACAGTGGCCGAGATGAAGCGGCGCGGCACTCCGTTTCAGGGGGTCTTGTATGCGGGTCTGATGATCAAGGATGGCCAGCCCAGGTTGGTGGAATACAATGTGCGTTTTGGTGATCCGGAATGTCAGGTGCTGATGATGCGCCTTGGCGCGCAGGCTATGGACCTGATGCATGCAGCCGCCGAAGGTCGCCTGGCTGAGACCCGGGTGAACTGGGCTGACGATCATGCGATCACGGTCGTGATGGCAGCCAACGGGTATCCTGGTTCCTATGAAAAAGGGACGGTGATCAACGGTCTGGATGATCTGGCCGAAGATAGCCGCAACATGGTGTTCCACGCGGGCACCAAGGCCGCTGAGGGTAAGATTCAGGCCTCGGGTGGTCGCGTTCTGAATGTGACTGCGCGAGGGGACACGCTGCAAGAGGCGCGGGATCGGGCTTATGGCATGGTTGAAGGTGTTGATTGGCCCGAAGGGTTCTATCGCCGCGATATCGGCTGGCGCGCGCTGTAGGTTAGCGGTCGGGCTGCGCCCGGCTTGATGATTTCGAGGCGAGGGGCCAGCCCCTCGCGCTCCCCGAGATATTTATGGCCAGATGAAGGGCGGATCAGCACTTTAGGGCGTTGGTCAGATCCTTTGGACCGTTGATGCGTCCTTGGTCCTTTGTTTGCCAGCCAAATTGGTATGAAACGCTGATGATGCGGGACCAGTCAGCGCTGGCGAGGATCAGTTCGGGTGGGCCATCACATTGGCGCAGACCGCCTGAGATGAAATCTTCTCCGATCCGATGGTTAGTGAGGCCGGGGATTGAGGCGATTTCGGTCAGAGCGCCGTTTTCAAAGCGCCAGATGCGCAGGGTTTTGGCGAGGTGCGGGCGGTCGATATAGGCGATCTCAATACGGCCGTCGCCGTCCAGATCGGCGGCCCCGACGGGTGCGAGCCAGCGGTTGCGGGTGCCGATATGCGGGGTGGCGGCGATTTTCTGACCTTTGATGTCATAGATCGCCAACTGTGCTCCGGTTTGTTGGTGCGACTCCACAACGATAAGCTCAGGTACTCCATCCTGATCGACATCGGTGAGGCGCGGTGAAAGGTCTTCGAAAACGCGGTCATTGGGCAGGCGGACTGTTACGTTCGCGGGATTTGCGGTTGCTTGTGTTTGCGAAGTCGTGGAGGCAGGTTCAGTTGCAACACTGATTTCAAGAGCGCCATATTCGATAGCATCGCCCAACACCCCATGTGCATAGCGCGTAGTTGGTTCGGTGAAGCGAGCTGATACGCTGAAATCTGCGCCGACCGCGGGAATTGCGCCGGCCAGCCACATGCATGATGTCAGAGCCGCGCCGCGTGCCCATGATCGCCACAGGCGGATGGGTGGACGCGGCGCTATTAGATGCATCAGATTTGCTTTTCGGGCATCTGGACAACCAGACCATCCAGCGCATCAGTAACCTTAATCTGACAGGTCAGGCGCGAGCGCTCCGGGTCGGGTTCATAGGCAAAATCCAGCATGTCCTCTTCCATGTCATCTTTGGTCGGGATTTTCTCGACCCAATCGGGATGGATGTAGACGTGGCAGGTCGAACAGGCACAGGCGCCGCCGCAATCGGCCTCGATGCCGGGAATATTGTTGTCACGGGCCCCTTCCATGACGGTCAGTCCGTTGGCGACCTCGACTGTGTGCTCGGTACCGCCATGCTCGACATAGGTGATCTTTGCCATTGCGTGCGTCTTCCTTTTTCGATGTTCGAATTCTTCCTTAGTGAAGGGAGGTGAGTGTTTCCAGCCTCAATTGCGACTCAGGGTGTCGCGTGTGTGGATTCGTTGCATTTGTTTGGTTTCGGTTCCGAGATTTGGCGAGGCGGCTTTGCGAGACTTTGCCGCCGTTCACTTTTGTATCATTCTACCGTTGAGTTCCTGCCATCTGAAATTGGGCAAAAGATGTACCGTTGTTACCAGCGCTTGCTCAGCTTCAAATCGTTTTGATGTAAGCAGAAAAATGAATTACTAGAACTTCATTCTAGATATTAAGTATTTCGATAGGCCAATCTTGGAATTCCAGACATGAGCGACCGCCGTAGAATGACGATGAGTGACTGGGCCACATTGGTTGTCCTTTTTGTCGTTGGGGCGTTGCTCGGGTTAGCTGTTGTCTTTTGGGTGGGATCTGAAGAGCCAGCATTCTGGCAAAGTGTCATTTACTGGTTTATTCCTATTGGCTTCATAAATACCTTTGTCTTCTTTTTGTCAGATATGTCAGCGCCCGCCTTATCAGATGAAGCCGACACCTCGCAGCGGAGTGACGCACAGGAGCTCAAACCAATGCTCCTGTTATACAGTCTGCCTGCGGGTTTTATTGTAGGTGCAGTTGGGTTCGTATTTGGCTTCAATGAGGTCTTCCTCTAGCGCTCCTAAAGCAAGGATGCCTAAAGGCTCAATTCAAAGCTCTTGGCAGTTCAAAAGCGATTTTCATAAACAAGAATGCTTGGGTTTCACGTAGTGGTGAAAACAGACAGTTGCGTGCCCAAAATCTCAGTGCCAACTGCGATTGTCGCACAAACTTGCAATGTCCAGTTCGGGCTCTAATGCGGACCTAGGCATAAGAGTTTACCGCCTGAATAAAACACCCTGAGACTGCTTGTCCCGATGATCCCCTCTTAGCTCCGCATGTAGGGCTCGACCGGCTTGCACCGCAGGGCGGGCGCTCATCATGTGCAGCCAGCGGGTGAAGTGGGGTTTGTCTTCCAGCACCTGTTGCTGGCCTTCCCACAGGCTTGCCCAACCCCAGATCGACATGTCAGCGATCGAGTAGAAATCGCCTGCGACAAATTCATGCTCAGCAAGCCTGCGATCCAGTACGCCATAGAGTCGCCCGACCTCGGAGCGGTAGCGATCTTTGGGGTAAGGCAGGTCTTGTGGCGGGTCCAATTGCGGGGCGTATTTGAGGAAATGGTGCGCCTGACCCGCCATGGGGCCGACGCCGCCCATCTGCCACATCAGCCATTCTTCGACCGCGATCCGATCGCGCTCGGTTTCGCCATAGAACCGCCCGGTCTTGCGGGCGAGGTACATCAGGATCGCGCCGCTTTCGAAGACTGAGACGGGTGCGTTCTCGGGGCCGTCCGGGTCAACGATGGCGGGCATTCGGTTATTGGGCGAAATCTTTAGAAATTCGGGGTCGAACTGGTCGCCTTTGCCGATGTTGATCAGATGGGTTTTGTAGGGCAGCTCCATCTCTTCCAGCGCGATGGACACTTTCCAGCCGTTGGGCGTGGGCCAGAAATAAAGATCAATCATGGGGCCTCCTTGGGTTGTGGCGATCATGAAGCTTTCTGCGCAAACGGCAAGAGGGCGCCGAGCCCTGTTACGAAAGCGTGACAGATGGCCGGGTGGGCTTGACGAGGTTCAGGACGCGGCGTAAACGCGTGCCTACCACGTGGCGATTTGTTACCGGATTGCGGGCCACGCTAAACAACACCGCTAAAAGGTCAGGATGAAAGACCCCTTTCGCTTGGCCGCGTCTGGGGTTTTTTGTTTGCCTCCCAAGCGGGGCTGAAAGGAATGAGATGAGCGAGAGCTGGAACAAACGTACCCAAGCTGTGCATGGCGGTATCCGTCGCAGTCAGTACAACGAGGTGTCCGAGGCGATCTTTCTGACGCAGGGGTTTGTCTACGAAAACGCCGAGCAAGCCGAGGCCCGGTTTATCGAAAGCGGCCCGGATGAGTTCATCTATGCCCGCTATGGCAACCCGACTGTTTCGATGTTCGAACAGCGTATTGCGGCGCTGGAAGGGGGCGAGGACGCTTTTGCCACGGCCTCGGGCATGGCGGCGGTCAATGGCGCGCTGACCTCGATGCTGAAGGCGGGCGACCATGTGGTTTCGGCCAAGGCGCTGTTCGGGTCCTGTCTTTATATCCTTGAAAACATCCTGATCCGGTTCGGAGTTGAGGTCACCTTTGTCGACGGCACCGATCTTGACGCATGGGAGGCCGCGATCCGATCCGACACCAAGGCGGTGTTTTTCGAATCCATGTCGAACCCGACGCTTGAGGTGATCGATATCACCTCTGTCTCGAAGCTAGCCCATGCCGTGGGCGCGGTTGTGATCGTGGATAATGTGTTCTCAACCCCCGTGTTCTCACGCGCGATCGAACAGGGTGCGGATGTGGTCGTCTATTCTGCGACCAAACATATTGACGGGCAGGGGCGCGCGCTGGGCGGTGTGATCATCGGCACCAAGGAATTCATCCGCGGCACGGTTGAGCCCTATATGAAGCATACAGGTGGTGCGCTGAGCCCGTTTAGTGCGTGGATCATGGTCAAAGGTCTTGAAACCATGGCCTTGCGTGTGAATGCGCAAGCTGACAGCGCACAGAAGATTGCAGAAGCTCTGGAAGGGCATTCGGCGCTGGAGCGGACGCTGTATCCCGGCCTGAAAACCCATGCGCAAAACGCACTGGTGCAAGAGCAACTGGGCGGCAAGGGCGGCACGGTTCTGTCGCTGGACATCAAGGGTGGCAAAGCGGCGGCATTTGCGTTCCTGAATGCGCTGACGATCCCTGTGATCTCGAACAATCTAGGCGATGCCAAGTCGATCGCAACCCACCCGGCCACAACCACCCATCAGCGACTGAGCGAAGATCAGCGCGATGAGTTGGGTATCACTCCGGGCCTGATCCGCCTGTCGGTGGGGCTGGAAGATACTGGTAATCTGTTGGCGGATATTGAACGCGCTTTGGCCATCTCGCAGAGCTAGGACTGCGCTGATAACCCATGATCAGGCGGGTGTGATCCGCCTGATCGGGCGCTTTTGGTTGAAAAGTGACGGTTTTTCCCATCTAATTTCGATCCGGGATGATATTTGGCGCGTATCGTTCCGGACTGGTAATTAAACCTCGGTCGTATATAACCGACGGCCTAGCAAGGGATCCGTGCCAATGAACATTCATCCGCGCGATATCAACGAGACACCCGATCACGACCAAGCCGCCGCAGCGCTCAAGGTGCTGCGCGAATGGGCGAAATCGGCGTCGGCTGCAGAAATCAGTCAACTAGACCCGGCCGTTGCGCAGCTTGTTCCGGGGCTGTCTCAGGCAGAATATCCTGCCTTATCACGCGAATATCCCGAAGGGTTTGAGGCGGATGCAGCCTACAAGGCCACCTTGCCTGATCTGCAAAATGGCCCATCCAGCCTGATCCGGGGATCGAAGCAGCAGATCCAGCATGTCGGCATTTCGAATTTCCGCCTGCCTATCCGATTTCACCGCAAAAGCGGTGCCGAGCTGACGCTTGAAACCTCAGTCACCGGGTCGGTCAGCCTTGAGGCCGAGAAGAAGGGCATCAACATGTCCCGGATCATGCGGTCGTTCTACAAGCATTCCGAGCGGACATTTAGCTTCGAAGTAATGGAAGCAGCGCTGAGCGATTATCTGTCCGATCTGGACAGTCTGGATGCGCGCATTCAGATGCGGTTTTCCTATCCCGACAGGATTGACAGCTTGCGCTCGGGCCTGTCCGGCTATCAGTATTATGATATCGCGCTGGAACTGGTCGAGCGGGGTGGAGAGCGCCTGAAGATCATGCATCTGGACTATGTCTATTCCTCGACCTGTCCCTGCTCGCTGGAGCTGAGCGAACATGCGCGCGCCACGCGGGGGCAGTTGGCAACGCCACACTCACAGCGCTCGGTCGCGCGTATTTCGGTTGTTGTAGATTGCAACGCCGATTGTCTGTGGTTCGAAGACCTGATCGCGCTGTGCCGTCGGGCGGTGCCGACCGAGACGCAGGTGATGGTCAAGCGTGAAGATGAACAGGCCTTTGCCGAGCTGAACGCAGCCAATCCGATCTTTGTTGAAGACGCCGCGCGTCTGTTCTGCGCCGAGCTTCAGGCCGACCATCACGTCGGCGATTTCCGCGTGATTGCCAGCCACCAGGAAAGCCTGCACAGCCATGATGCGGTGTCGATTCTAACCGAGGGTCCCACCTTCGACTCGGCCAGCCTGGACCCGCGTTTGTTTACGACCCTGTTCCATGTCGGCTGATTGACCCAGCGGAAGATGCTGTAAAAACAGTCAAAACTCGGCCATTGGCGCTTTATTGCCGCAATGCAGCAAATATTGCTGCATCTGCGTTGTGAATCGCGTTAAATTATCCCGGAGTGCAGCTGCTGCATACCCAAGAGATCATTGGGGTGTAGCCTGAAAGGAAGCCGGGACGTGCCACGCTTTGGACCGCGAACCTGCAATCCCGCCCGGACGATTTGGGTGGGTAAGGTCCTTTACTCTCTTTCCGGCTGCCTCTGTTTTGTCAGGAGAAACATGCAATGAATCCGATTTCCCAACCGCTTGAGTTTCAGGCAGCGGCCATCCGTATGGCCGGATATGCGATGGTCAGCCAGATGGAGATCATGCAAATCATGACCCGCGCGGCGTTTGAACTGCCAATGACATCGCTGAAGACATCAACCACAGCGCAAGCGCCAGCGGCGCGCAAGGCGGCGCCGGCGAAGCCAGCCGTCGCCAATCGGGCGAAGCCTGCCGCTAAGCCAAAGGTTGCGGCGTCAAAGCCGAATGTCGCCGCGAAACCTAAGCCCGCGCCCAAGGCGAAGGCTGCGCCCAAGGCGAAACCTGCCGCTGTTAAGGCGGCACCTGTCGCGAAGCCCACGCCAAAAGCGGCTGCCACGAAGCCGGGTGCGAAATCAGCCGCAGAGCCGAAGGCTGTAGCTGCCACAAAACCGGCAGCAGCCGTTAAACCCAGTGCTCCGAAGCCAACCGCTGCTGCCAAGCCTGCTGCTAAAGCGGCGCCTAAACGTGTTGCAGCAAAGCCCGCTGCGGCGAAACCGTCTGTCGCCAAGCCTGCGGCCCCAAAACCGATTGAGACCAAAGCTGCTGAATTCAAATCGGTTGCTGCAAAACCCGCTCAGCCCAAACCCGCACCCGCGAAGGCAGCCCTGGAAAAGCCAACCACAGAGGCGACCGCACCCGCCACGCGTCGCACCCGTGCGCCGTCGAAACCCCTGGCAATGCCGGCCGCTGCTGAGAAATCAGACAGCTAAGAGGGATCATCTGCTTGACACTGTCGGGCTGGCGCGCCAACGCTGCCCGTCATGATGGATCTTCGCCCGGTCGGATATGTGATTGGCCTGTTAGTCGCCATACTTGGGGCGACCATGCTGCTGCCGATGCTTGTCGATTTTGTCGAAGGACGCGGCGAATGGCATGTTTTCTTTGAAAGCGCGGTCATCACGCTGCTGACCGGCAGTGTTCTTGCAATGAGCTGCTCGAACGGAGTGGGCGAAGGCCTGACCATCCGCCAGACCTTTTTGCTGACCTCGGGCGTTTGGGTGGCGCTGCCGGTATTTGGCGCCATCCCGTTCATTTTCGGCGAGACTGAACTGCGCTTTGTCGATGCCTATTTCGAAGCAATGTCGGGGCTGACTACCACAGGCTCGACCGTGATTTCCGGCCTTGATGATTTGCCTCAGGGTCTGCTGTTGTGGCGCGGCGTGCTGCAATGGCTGGGCGGTATTGGCATCATCGTCGTTGCCATGGTGTTTCTGCCCGAATTGCGCGTTGGAGGAATGCAGATCTTCCGCTCGGAAGGCTTTGAGACGATGGGGAAAATCCTGCCGCGTGCGCAGGAAATCGCCGGGCAGATATCGTTGATCTATGTGTTTCTCACTTTTGTTTGCGCGCTCGTTTATGCCGGATTTGGCATGAGCTTTTTTGATGCCGTCGTGCATTCCATGACCACAATCGCCACAGGTGGGTTTTCGAACTACGATAGCTCATTCGCGCGTTTTTCGGGTCCGATGGAATATGCTGCGGCCGTTTTCATGATCCTCGCGGCGTTGCCGTTTGTGCGCTATGTGCAATTGGCCAACGGCAATACAAGCTCGCTGTGGAAAGACAGCCAGATAAGGGCTTTTCTGGCGACCATTGTGGTTCTGGTGGTGGCGATGTCGGTGTTTCTGACCTCGGTCTTTCCGCACCATTGGGAACGGGCATTTCGCGAGTCGCTGTTCAACATAACGTCGATCATTTCGGGCACCGGCTATGCCAGTGTCGATTATATGGGCTGGGGCAGCTTTCCGGTGATGCTGTTCTTTCTGATCGGGCTGATAGGCGGGTGTGCGGGATCGACCGCGTGCTCGATCAAGGTGTTCCGCTATCAGTTGCTGTTTGCGTCGATCAAAACCCAGATCAGCCGCATCCGCTCGCCTCATGGTGTGTTCGTACCGCGCTATGACGGGCGACCTATTAGTCGCGACGTGCTGACCTCGGTCATGAGTTTCTTTATGTTCTTCGCGCTGTCGATGGGGGTTCTGTCGTGGGCGCTGGCGCTAACCGGGTTGGATTTCATCACTTCGGTTTCAGGGGCTGCGACTGCGCTGGCCAACGTAGGGCCGGGGCTTGGGGATCAGATCGGACCTGCGGGCAATTTCGCCGGTCTGAATGATAGCGCCAAATGGTTGCTGACCATAGGCATGCTGGTCGGGCGGCTTGAGCTGCTGGCCGTCTACGCAATATTTACCGTTCAATTCTGGAGAGACTGATGAAAAGACCCCTTGGGGCGCAAATCTCGCACATGCTGAAAGATCGCGGTGTCGATGTGATTTTTGGCATTCCTGGCGTGCACAATCAGGAAATGTATCGCGGCATTGAGGAGGCGGGGATCACCCACGTTCTGGCCCGGCACGAGCAAGGGGCCGGGTTTATGGCCGATGGGTACGCCCGTGCAACAGGCAATCCCGGGGTCGCCTATGTGATCACCGGTCCAGGCCTGTGTAATATCATGACACCGATTGGGCAGGCCTATTCGGATTCGGTGCCAATGCTGGTGTTGTCTTCGTGTCTGAGCGATGTTCAGGCGCAGCACGGTCAGCTTCATCAGATGAAAGATCAACGCGCTGCGGCGGATACGGTGGCTGACTGGTCCTATCAGGCAAATGACACGCAGGCTGCCTATGGGCTGATCGAGCGTGCCTTCGAAGAGTTTGAGCTTTCACGCCCGCGCCCTAAGCATATTCAGGTTCCTATTGTGCAGCTAGAGGGAGAAGCTGAGCCCGCACCGTTCCCGAACCAGCCTGCTTTGCGTAACAAAAGCCATCCGCCGGATGTCGCGCCTGTATTGTCTTTGCTCAATATCGCGAAACGGCCGCTGTTCATCTTGGGTGGTGGCTGTCGGTCGAACCTGTGGCGGCAGATCCTGACCCAGCTTGGCGCGGCTTGTTTCACGACCTATGCCGGGCGAGGGCTGGCCGGGGTAAACTATCCGCTTGATTTTGGTTCCATGCTGCCCCGGCCGGGCAGCGCCGAGGTGATCGCGTCAGCCGATCTGGTCGTTGTCGTAGGGGCCGAGCTTGGCGAAGTGGATCTTTGGCGGCGTGATCTGGGGCATACCGCGAACATGGTGCGCGTAGATCTGGACCCACAGGTTCTGTCAGATCACCACCGCGCCGCGGTGAAGCTGCAGACAGATGGTGAAAGCTTTGCCCAAGCACTGTGGTTCGCAATCGACCAGATGAAACCGGCCACGGGTTGGTCCGCGGATGAGGTACGCGATGCGCGCGCGCGTTGGCGGGCTGAGGTGAATGCCGAACGCCCAGGGATCGTGCCAGTGGTTGATGCGCTAAGGGCGGCCATGCCGCCGGATACGATGATCTATTCGGATATGACGCAATTTGCTTATGTCTCGAAAGAAATCTGGGATATGGCCTTTCCCTATCATTGGCATCACCCGACCGGCTTTGGCACCTTGGGTTACGCTCTGCCTGCCGGGATCGGCGGCGCGGTCGCACGGCGCGGCAAACCTACTGCGGTGATCGCGGGTGATTATGGGTTTCACTACACGATGCAAGAGCTTGGCGTGGCTGTGGAACTGGGGCTTTCGCTGCCCATTATCCTTTGGGACAATGGCAAGTTGAAAGAGATTGAGGACAGCATGGTGCGCGGGCAGATTGCACCGAACGCGGTGATCGCGCGCAACCCGGATTTCTGCAAACTGGCCGAGGTATTTGGCGCGCATTCGGCTGCGCCAGCGTCACTGGATGAGATGCAAACAGCTGTTCGCGCCGCTTTCAAGGCCGATGGGCCAACGCTGATCCGGATCACTCCAGAAATTCTGTAGACACAAGAAAGGCGCTGCATTTGGATGCAGCGCCTTTCTCTGAACTTTTAGTGGCTTAATCCCAGCAATGCACCAGAACGGTCATCCCGTTGGCGCGGCGGCTCAGCTCATTTGGTGAAATCCGTGATGAAGCTTGCGCGGATTGGCCGGAAATGCCGGCTTTGGTCAGCACATCCGTCAGACGTGCGACATTGGCGGCCAGGCTGACCGAGCCGGGCAGGGCGCGACCGTCGGACGGGGTGGGCAGCAGCATGCCAACGACACTGCCGCTGTCATCAAAGACTGGTCCACCCGCATCCCCCGGCTGCGCGGCCAGGGCGAGGCGTTTGACACCATCTTCGCCGTTCAGGCCGCGAATATCGGCGATCTCACCAAAGGTTAGGGTTGGGGCGCCCAAAGCACCCTCGTAAGAAAAGCCCGAGACGGCAATCTGAGATTGAATGCGCGGAACCTCTGCTTGGAACTCGGCGACACTGATTGGGGCGAGCGTCTTGCTGGGGCGCAGAACAGCGACGCCAAGATCGGCATCCTGCCATGCCACCTGAACCTCTTGATCACCATCCAGCGTGATGCGGGTGCAGTTGTTCGCGGCCTCGGTGACGGTGAGAACCGTGCCGTTGGCATCCGCAAAGAATCCGGAGCGCGACAGGCGCGGTTTGCGAATTTGCAGGCCCGAGATCAGATCGATGCGCTGTTCGGCGTCAGCACCGGCACCGGCATCCAGCACGGCGTCAGTCAGGGTGAAGCTGGTGCGCATTGCAGCCAGAACTCGAGCGCGACGCGCCTCATCACCTTCGGGCCAGACCAGCGTGAACCCCTTGATCTTGCCTTCGTCCAATGCTGCCTGGGTGAACGAGACAACGCCCTTGCCACGGCCTTCGATGGTGAAGCTATTGCTGCGCAATGCGCGCTCACCTTCGAGCGGAACAATTTCGAGCGATTGCATCACCTGATAGAGCGCCCGCAAGGTTGCGGCAGAGCCTTCCTGAGAGATCAGCAGCGCCTTGGCATCCACATCGGATTTGGGTTTGAAATGGGCAAAGGGGGCCTCATAGCGGTCAAACTCAAGCGCGCCCAATGGCATGTCCATGTCGATCCCAGCCTGCGGATCGGAATAGCGGGCCATCCCGACGCTGATCAGCGGGGCGTTATAGTCCTCCATCAGTGTTTTTCGCTGTAGGGTGGTCAGAACGCCGGTCGCCTCAAACCCGTTGAAGCTTTGCCAATCGCTCATCGAGCGGCGTGTGCCCTGACCAAACGCGCCGTCGATGGTGGAGTTGTAGAACCCTGCCGCTTGCAGGGCTGTTTGCAGGTCCCTGCGTTCCTGCGCTGTCAGCAGCCGTTCGCCTTGCAGCGCTTGCGACCGCGTTTCGTCAGCCGCTTGTGGCGTCAAACCGGCCAGAGATTGGTCTGGCTGCGGCTCAGGCTGGACCGGGGCGGTGACCACGCCGCGGTTCAGAATGTTTGCGCCGACGGGCCAGAACTGCTGCCCCAGCGCGCTGCTAAAGGCAATGTAGCTGTCCGAGGGAATTTGACGCTCGGCCCGATAGACGCGCAAAACCTGTTCGGCATCCTCGCGCAAATAAGGCCCAATAACAATGGCATACCAGCCAGAGTTCAGCCGAAACCCGTTTACATCGGGCAGGGCATTTGCATAGGCCTGCGCCCGTTCCTGAGCTTCACGCAGCGAAGGCTGCGCCTCAACCTGAACCCAAACGCCAGCGTCTTGCTGGGCAAAGGCGGCGCGCAGGCCGAAGAGAAAAAAGAATGTAATAACCGTAAATACGCGTGTCATTGTCTGCCCGTGTTCTGCAGTGTTTTCACTTTGGCGCAGAGTACGCGGAATCGCGACCCGATGGCCATGCCCGGATTACGGGGAATTCTGTGTGTGGCTGCGCAGTGACAGCCTGTGCCCATTGGCCCGTTGACGCCCTTCGGCACCTTGCATAGGAAGGGCCGAACCCACCGGAACCGGGCGCTTGGACGTCCAAGGGAATTGACATGACTGAACCCAACAGCGCACCCCGTTCATTTCAGGAGATTATCCTGCGGCTTCAGACCTATTGGGCCTCGAAAGGCTGTGCGATATTGCAACCTTATGACATGGAGGTTGGCGCGGGCACGTTCCACCCGGCAACCACCCTGCGCGCATTGGGGTCCAAAGCGTGGGCTGCGGCCTACGTTCAGCCTTCTCGTCGCCCGACTGATGGGCGGTATGGTGAGAATCCGAACCGGCTGCAGCACTATTATCAGTATCAGGTGCTGATCAAACCCAGCCCGCCGGATTTGCAACAGCTGTATCTGGGCAGCCTTGAGGCCATTGGCGTGGACATGGAGCTGCACGACATCCGGTTCGTCGAAGATGACTGGGAAAGTCCGACCCTGGGTGCTTGGGGGCTGGGCTGGGAGGTCTGGTGTGACGGAATGGAAGTCAGCCAGTTCACCTATTTCCAGCAGGTCGGGGGGCATGACTGCACGCCGGTCTCGGGCGAACTGACCTATGGCCTGGAGCGTCTGGCCATGTATGTGCTGGGCATAGACCATGTAATGGATATGCCATTCAATGACCCGCAATCGCCCAGCCCGCTGACCTATGGTGATATCTTCAAGCAGACCGAAGAAGAATATGCCCGCTGGAACTTTGACGTGGCAAACACCGAAGTTTTGTTGCGCCATTTCGAAGAGGCCGAGGCCGAATGTGCGACCATTCTGGCGCAGGAACACGACGACCCGAAAACCGGCAAGCGCATCATCATGGCGCACCCGGCTTATGATCAGTGCATCAAGGCGAGCCACATCTTCAACCTGCTTGACGCGCGGGGTGTCATTTCGGTCACCGAAAGGCAGGCCTATATCGGTCGTGTCCGCGCACTGGCCAAGCAGTGCGCCGATGCGTTCGTGCAGACCGAGGCCGCCGGGTTCGAGGTTTGATGCAACGCCTAGGCCAGACCGGGCAACAGTGCTTTCAGGCCGTCCGCGATCATGCTGATTGCGATAGCCGCAAGGATCATGCCCATGAAGCGGCTCATGATTACACGAGCATTGTCCGACAACCGTTTGGCCAGTGCCGAGGCGTTCCAGAACGTGACCAACAGCAAGGCCAAGACGAACAGAAATACGCCTGCATAGACAATGGCTTCGACCGGATTCTTGATGTGATGGGCATACAGGATCAAAGTGGTGATCGTACCGGGCCCGACCAGTATCGGAAAGGCCAAGGGATAGAACGCAACCGTTTCGGGCGCCGGGTAGGATTTCTTTTCTCCATCGGTCCCGTGGTGCGAGCTGCTTTCGTTTCCGTTCAGCATGTTCAGGCCGATCATCAGAACGACAAGGCCGCCAGCAGCGCGCAGATCATCAACGCTGATGCCGAACAGCCCAAGTGCCTGACTACCAATCGCGGCGAAGGCACCGCCAAGGATCGTGCAGTAGAGCGCGGTTTTCACGGCCACTTTGCGTTGATCCGAAATGGTCAGGTCTTGCGTAACACTCAGGAACACAGGCAGGTTGGTGACCGGATTCATGATCGCGAACAATGCGCCGAAGAATCCGACGGCAAGGGTGGTTTCCATGCTTTTAGCCTCGTTTCTGCCTGTAAGTATTGGGAACCTGTCCCATTTTCCGCGAACTTGAAAGAGGCGGCGTAGACGATGACTGGAAAACTGCTTGCGCTGATCCTTGTGATTTCTGCCGCTCTGGCCGGTGCCGGGATGTACTATCTGCAGGTTTACGGGTTCTATTATCAGGTCGAGCCGCGCCCGGGGCAGGATGTGGTCTTGCTGGCACAAGGGGCCGATACGCCCGAGACAATCGCGTATTCCGCCTTTCAGGCGATTGACGCCGACAGCTCTCCGATCCGGTACCGGGCTTGCTTCGAAACCGATTTGACGCCGGACGAGTTGGCTGGGTTTACCGCGGTTGAGAACCCCGAACCGCTCACCGCTCCGGGATGGTTTGACTGCTACGACGCGGTCGCGCTTGCCGATGCGTTGAAAGCAGGGCAGGCAAAGGCTTACATGGGCACCAAGAACATCCACTATGGGGTCGACCGTATCGTGGCTGTCACACAAGACGGCAAGGGCTTTGTCTGGCATGCGCTGAACAATTGCGGCGAAAAGGCCTATGACGGCACGGTCGTGGGCGAGGAATGCCCGCCCAGACCCGAGGGCTGATACATATGGGGTCGGTCGTTGAGATATCGGATTTTCTGACCGCGACGCTGGGCTTTGCGGTCTATCTGCTGGGCGCCGAGATCAATGCACGCGTTGCCCCCTTGCGCAGCTTCAATATCCCCGAGCCTGTGACCGGAGGCCTTTTGGCCTCACTCGTGGTGCTGGCCTTGTATCTGGTTTTTGGAGTTGAGCTGTCCTTTGGGCTGACCGCGCGGGATTTCCTGCTGGTTTTGTTCTTTGCAGGAATTGGGTTGAACGCCCGATTGGCTGACCTAATTGCAGGTGGCAAGCCGCTGCTTTTGCTTCTGATTTTGACACTTCTGACCATCGTCGCCCAGAATGTGATCGGCGCAGCAGGGGCCGCTATGTTCGGTTATCCGGCGCAGGCCGGGGTGCTGTTTGGCTCAGCCGCGCTGATCGGTGGTCATGGGACCGCGATCGCCTGGGCGCCCGAGGTTGCAGCGGCCACAGGTCTGGACGGTGCAACCGAGCTTGGCGTCGCCGTTGCAACGCTGGGCCTTGTGCTGGCCGCTTTGGTCGGGGGGCCGATTGCGCGGCTGCTGATCGAGGGGCGCAAGCTCAGCCCCAGTCGACCCGAAGAAGAACACACTGTGGGTCTGCCCAATGAGGTCGATCAGAAATCCGAGATCGATCATCTGACGATCATGCGGGTGTTGCTGTATCTCAACCTTGCGATCATTTCAGGCGCGATCCTGAGCGAAGCAATCAGCGCCGCAGGGCTGAAACTGCCGCTGTTTGTGCCCTGCCTGATCATGGGGATTGTGATTGCGAATCTCCGCGCCATGTTCGCACCGAATGCAAAGCCGGTCTCGCGCACGCCCTCGCTGGCGTTGATCTCGGAATTTGCTCTGGGCGCGTTCCTTGCCATATCGCTGATGAGCCTGCAACTGTGGACGATCGCGGAGTTGGGCCTCGCCATCGCGGTGATTATGACTGCCCAAACCCTATTTACCGTCGCTTTTGTGCTGTGGGTTCTGTTCCCGCTTATGGGATCGAACTACCGCGCTGCCGTGCTGGCGGCTGGCTTTGGCGGCTTTGCCTTGGGTGCAACCCCCACCGCAATTGCAAATATGACCGCTGTAACCAAGCGATATGGCCCGTCGCCTATTGCCTTTATCGTGCTGCCCCTTGTATCCGCCTTTTTTGTGGATATCGCCAATGCCATCGTCATCCAGACGATCGTGAGTTTCTAAGGACTGACTATGCCCGACCTGCTGATCGAACTGTTTTCCGAAGAGATCCCCGCACGGATGCAAGCCCGTGCTGGTGAGGACCTGAAAAAGCGGATCACCGACGGTTTGGTCGAGGGCGGTCTGACCTATGCCTCTGCCGCTGCGCTGACCACGCCGCGCCGTCTAACGCTGGCGGTTGAGGGTCTGCTGGCGGAAAGCCCCACGATCCGGGAAGAACGCAAAGGCCCCAAAGTCGGCGCGCCTGATAAAGCCATCGAGGGCTTTCTGCGTGGTGCTGGTCTGACCCGTGACCAGTTGGAAGAGCGCGACACGCCTAAGGGTGCAGTCTATTTCGCCACCATCGAGAAAGCCGGCCGTTCGGCGGCCGAGATCGTGGCTGAGGTGCTTGATGCGACCATCCGTAACTTCCCTTGGCCCAAGTCAATGCGCTGGGGGGCAGGGTCGATGCGTTGGGTGCGGCCTTTGCACTCGATCCTGTGCATTCTAACAGATGAGACCGGGGCGCAGGTCGTGCCACTTGAAGTCGAAGGGATCAAAACCGGTGACAGCACCGAAGGCCATCGCTTTATGGCGCCGGGGCGGTTTTCTGTCACATCGTTCGAGGATTACGAGGCCAAGCTGAAACGCTCTTGCGTGCTGCTGTCGCCTGAGGAACGCGCCGAGCATATCTGGAACGATGCCCAGAACATGGCCTTTGCCGCTGGTCTGGAAGTTGTTGATGACAAGGGTCTTTTGAGTGAGGTGGCCGGTCTGGTCGAATGGCCCGTGGTGCTGATGGGGCAGATCGACAAGGAGTTTCTCGAACTGCCGCCCGAGGTGCTGCAGACCTCGATGAAGGAACACCAGAAGTTCTTTTCTGTGAAGAACCCTAAGACGGGGCGGATCGAGCGTTTCATTACCGTTGCCAACCGTGAGACCACCGACAATGGCGCGACCATTCTGGCGGGCAACCAAAAGGTGCTTTCGGCCCGTCTGGCGGATGCCAAGTTCTTCTGGGAGAACGACCTGCGCGTGGCCAACTCGGACATCGCCCAATGGACCCGCGCGTTGGAGAATGTGACTTTCCACAACAAGCTGGGCACTCAGGCGGAACGGATCGACCGCATCGCCGCTCTGGCCCGCGAACTGGCCCCGGTGACCGGAGCGGATGCCGATCAGGCCGAAAAAGCGGCGCGTCTGGCCAAGGCTGATCTGAGTTCCGAGATGGTCTATGAATTCCCTGAACTTCAAGGGCTTATGGGGCGCTATTACATCGAGGCGGCGGGTGAAGACGCCGCTGTAGCCGCCGTGGCGCAGGAACATTACTCGCCGCTTGGGCCGTCGGATGAGGTGCCGACCGCGCCGCTGTCGGTGACCGTAGCGCTGGCCGACAAGTTGGACACGCTGACCGGGTTCTGGGCGATTGATGAGAAGCCCACCGGGTCTAAAGACCCGTTTGCCCTGCGTCGTGCGGCGTTGGGGGTTATTCGGTTGGTTTTGACGAATGATCGCCGATTGTCACTGATCGACACATTCTCCGATGCATTGAAACTATTGCTGAAACAGGAGGAATGGCAGGCAGCTTTGCTGGGTGCAAAAGCCACTCAAGCTAAAGCATCAGAAGATGAAGCACAGGCAGCAGCTAAGCGCGTTCATGACATGGCACATCAACTTGAGGCGGTGAATTCGATAGTCTCAAGTGCTCCTTCTGACCTCCTCTCCTTCTTCCACGACCGCCTCAAGGTTTTCCTTCGGGACGAAGGCATTCGCCACGACATCATCGACGCCTGTATCGCGATGGAGGGGAATGACGACCTCAACCTGCTGGTCAAACGTGCACGCGCTCTGAATGCGGTGATCGCGACCGAGGATGGCGAGAACCTCGTGCAAGGATTCAAGCGGGCCAACAACATCCTGTCTCAGGCGGAAGAGAAGGATGGGGTCGAATACTCCTATGGCGCGGATGTGAAATTTGCCGAGACCGACAGCGAAAAGGCGCTATTTGGGGCGCTGGACGCGGCGGAGGGCAAGATCGATGCCGCGCTTGGGGCAGAGGATTTTCCGGCGGCCATGGCGGCGATGGCAGCCTTGCGCGCACCAGTGGATGCGTTTTTTGAGGATGTGCAGGTCAACACCGACAACGACATCCTGCGCCGTAATCGCCTGAACCTGCTGAGCCAGATCCGCAAGGTGTGCTCCAGTGTTGCCGATCTGTCTTTGATCGAGGGATAACGCCCTTGCGCCAAGGGCGCAGGGGCTTATGCTGCGGTGAAACCAAAAGGTGCCGCAGTGCAGAATAATCCGCATACCACGCTTATCACTTCAAAAGCGCCCGTTGCCGCCAATACCCATGGCGGGCGGGCGAAATGCCTGCAACGCTTGGTCCGGCTGGACATGCCGGTGCCGCGTACAGTGGCACTGTCTTTTGACGCAGTGCAGCATATTGCCAAGGGTGACGTCCCAGATATCGCGGCCATTCTGGAACAGTTTGATCCGGAAGCGCTGTTATGCGTGCGGCCCAGCTCGGAAGATCCCGATTGGGGCGGGCCGGGGGCCGTGTTGAACATCGGCATGAACGACGCGCGCTATTTGGATCGATCAGCGGATATGGGTGCAGAAGCGGCAGCGGCGCTGTATCTGCGGTTCGTACAGAGCTATGCGCTGCACGTGGCCCGCTTGGACCCAGATGTGTTCGACGATATCGGAGAGGATGGCCGCGAAGGGCTGAGCCTGTCCCTGCGTGCCTATGAAGATGAAACCGACGAGGCGTTCCCTCAGGATCGGGGCGAGCAGTTGATCGGTGTGCTTCGGTCGATGGCGCGGGCCTGGGACGGAACCTCGGCCCGGTTGTTGCGGCAGGCCAAGGGTGCGCCAGCGGATGCGGGACTTGGGCTTGTGATCCAAGAGATGATTCCGGGTGTCGGGCAGGGCGAATGCGGCTCAGGCGTGTTGCAACTGATTGATCCGGCGACCGGTCTGCCGCAGATCACGGGGCGGTATTTGAGCCAGAGTCAGGGGCGCGACGCGCTGGGAGAAGGCGTTGCCGCGCTGTATCTGGAAAAGGATGAACGCGGTCCGTCGCTGGAGGATGTAGCACCCGAAGCGTTCGCCGATCTCAAAGCCCACGCTGCGCAGATGCGTGAGAAGCTGCGCGAAGAGATGCAGGTTGAGTTCGTGGTGCAGAACGGGCAGGTGCATATTCTGGACGGCGTCCGGGTTCCGCGCGGATCGCGGGCTGGAATGCGGATCGCCGTACGACTGGCCGAAGATGGAATCATTCCGCCGCAAGAGGCTGTGATGCGGATCGATCCGCATTCGTTGAATGAATTGCTGCACCGTCAGGTTCACCCCGAGGCCGAGCGCGACGTGTTGACAACTGCTATCGCCGCCAGCCCAGGCGCCGCGACCGGGCGCATAGTGTTTACGGCTGCCGAGGCTCAGGCAAGCGCCGCCCGTGGTGAGCCGTGCATTCTGGTGCGCCGCGAAACCTCGCCCGAGGATGTACGCGGGATGCATGCCTCGGTGGCGGTGCTGACCGAAAAGGGTGGGATCACCAGCCATGCGGCGGTGATTGGCCGTGGGTTGGGGCTGCCTTGTATCGTTGGTGCGTCCGAGATGCGGTTTCAGACCAAGAAAAAGCTGCTGAACGCACCAGATGGGCGTGTGTTTAAGACCGGTGATATTCTGACCATCGACGGCACGTCGGGGCAGGTGCTGGCCGGAGAGCCCGCGATGCTCGAAGCTGCGTTGGACGATTGTTTTCAGACGCTGATGGGCTGGGCAGATGCCGAACGCGATATCGCGATCCGCGCCAATGCCGATACGCCCGCTGACGCGCAAACCGCGCGGAACTTCAAAGCCGAAGGCATTGGCCTGTGCCGGACGGAGCACATGTTCTTTGATCCCGGTCGCCTGACCGTGATGCGTGAGATGATTTTTGCGCAAACGCCTTCGGGCCGGGCCGCTGTGCTGGAACGCCTGCTGCCGATGCAACGGCAGGACTTTGTGCAGTTGTTCCGCATCATGGAGGGGCAGCCCGTCTGCATCCGCCTGTTCGATCCACCTTTGCACGAATTCCTGCCCACAACACGCACCGGACAGCGAGAACTGGCTGAGGCGCTGGACCTGCCGGTATCGGATGTCGAGCGTCGGGTCGAGGCGATGAGCGAATATAATCCAATGTTGGGACTGCGTGGTGTGCGTCTGGGTGTGACCGTTCCCGAAATCTACGACATGCAGGCGCGTGCGATCTTCGAAGCCACGATTGAGGCCAGCAAAGAAGGCGATCCGGTGGTCCCCGAGGTGATGATTCCATTGGTTTCGGCCAAACGCGAAGTTGAACTGGTCAAAACACGGATTGATACCGTCGCGGCCGAAGTAGCCTCGGAACAAGGGCAGGAATTCGACTATCGCTTGGGCGTGATGGTCGAAACGCCCAGAGCCTGTTTGCGCGCGAATGAGATTGCGCCGCATTCTGCGTTCCTAAGCTTTGGAACGAATGACCTGACCCAGATGACCTATGGATTGTCGCGCGATGATGCAGGGCGGTTCATGTCGGCATATGTCCGCCAAGGCGTGTTTGGCGAAGATCCGTTTCACGTTCTGGATGCAGACGGCGTGGGCGAATTGCTAAAGCTGGGGGCCGAGCGAGGGCGCGAAGCCCAGCCAGACGTTACACTTTCTGTTTGTGGAGAGCATGGCGGCAACCCCGAATCAATCGCCATCTGCCGGTCGCTTGGATTCGATTATGTGTCCTGTTCTCCGTTCCGGGTGCCGGTCGCTCGGCTGTCTGCCGCTCAACTGGCGATTTCGTCCAAACTTGGGGGTTGACTAACTGTCGCCTACCTAGAAATAGTGGCGTACGAAACGTTCCGCTGTCGATAATAATTGGCGGCGTGAGCGGTTTTTCTCTTGCATTTTTTTCAGAACTGGACGTCTCGCTTCGTCTGGGGTATTAGCCTCGTCGCGCCCGCCGGGGGAGGGTATGGCGCGCATGTGCCTGTGCGAGGTTATCTGATGAGACGCTACATAGTGGCTGTTGCCGTGGGGGCTGCAGCCTTGCTGCCGAATTCGTCCTTTGCCGAAAGGCAGGACGAACCAAGACCTGTTGAGTTGGTTGCACGTAACGAGTTGCCAGCGCAGAATTTCCGCGACTATCTGAAGCTGTTCAAGCCACGGAAGGCGCCGGAAAGGGTCGAGATTTCCTATACCAAAGGCTGGCTGGACCAGCAGCCAAAGGCGACTGGCGACGAGCATTTTCGCTGTCT
This sequence comes from Ruegeria sp. CE9, assembly GCF_056537425.1. Classification (NCBI taxonomy): domain Bacteria; kingdom Pseudomonadati; phylum Pseudomonadota; class Alphaproteobacteria; order Rhodobacterales; family Roseobacteraceae; genus Ruegeria; species Ruegeria sp. CE9. Next base: position 198,035 of record NZ_JBQFRO010000001.1, read on the forward strand.
TGCCGAAGCGCTGTATTTCGAAGCCCGTGGTGAGAGCGTGCGCGGTCAGTTCGCCGTGGCCGAAGTGATTCTGAACCGGGTCGAAAGCAGCCGCTTTCCGGATTCGCTGTGTGGCGTGATCAAGCAAGGCACCGGCAAGCGATATCAGTGTCAGTTCACCTACACTTGCGATGGCCATAAAGAAGTGATCAACGAAAAGCGCGCATATGAGCGTGTTTCGAAAGTTGCCCGTGCTGCAATCGATGGTGTGGCTGACGAGATGACTGCAGGTGCTACGCATTATCACACCAAGGCGGTGCGCCCGTCCTGGTCGCGTGTTTATAAGGAAACGGCGCGGATCGGCGTGCACATCTTTTATAAACACAACTATCGCACAGCGAGTAACTGATTGACGCACCAGCGCTGGAAGGGTGCTGGCAGTGATCAATTTACCAACTATGTTGCGAGCCAGGAGGCTCGCAATGACCATATCACGCCGACAGTTTTTGCAAACGACCCTGGCCTTATCCGTGCTGCCACGTGTGGCACTGGCATCTGAGACCGAATTGGTCGCACAACTTGCTAGCCAGCAGATCGCACCCGATAGGTATCCGGAAACTCCGATCTGGAGCTATGGCGGCAGTGTCCCTGGGGTGGAGATTCGTGTTCCGCAAGGGGCTCGGGTGCGCCGCAAGCTGGTCAACGCTTTGCCGCAGCCTACTACTGTTCACTGGCATGGTATCCGGATCGACAATGCGATGGATGGCGTGCCCGGGCTGACGCAGGATGTGGTGCCGCCGAATGGCAGCTTTGAATATGACTTTGCGGTGCCGGATGCGGGAACCTATTGGTATCACGCGCATAACCAATCGATGGAGCAGGTGGCGCGGGGGCTGTACGGGCCTTTGATCGTTGAGGAGGCCGACGGCCCCGATGTTGATCAAGACTTGGTCCTTATGCTGGACGATTGGCGCTTGAACCCAGAGAACGGCGAGATTTCTGCTGATTTCGACAATGGCCATGATCTGAGCCATGCGGGCCGATTGGGCAATCTTGTCACCGTGAACGGACGGTTTGATCCATCGTACCCGGTTCGGACGTCCGAGCGGTTGCGGCTGCGACTGATAAATGCGGCCAATGCGCGGATTTTCGACGTAGGGCTCGACGGGATCACAGGCTGGATTGTGGCGCTGGACGGAATGCCGCTTGAGGCGCCGTTGCCGGTGGAGGACAGTTTTCCGCTTGCACCAGCACAGCGGGCGGATCTGATCGTGGATGTAACGGCCACCTCTGGTCAGGTGGCAAGTATTGTCAGTGTGGAACGCGACGGCGCATTTGGTTTGGTCAAATTCGATGTTGCCGGAAGTTCGGCAAACATTCCGAGAGAGGGCGTTGACCCCTTGCCACCAAACCCGGTGCCAGAAGTCACATTGCAGGACGCGCCGCTGCATCGCATGGCCATGCAGGGCGGCGCCATGCGCTGGCTTGAGAATGCGCGCTTGGGCGAGACTGAGCTTTCGGGGCGAGAGCTGGCGCAGCTGGGACGATTCTGGGCGTTGAACGGCCACGCGGAACGGCCAGTTGAACCGTTTTTGGATGTACCGCTGGGATCAGTTCATCGGATCGAATTTGCCAATGAAACTGCATTTCCGCATGCGATGCATCTGCATGGCCATCATTTCCGTTTGATCCTAGCTGACGGCAGTCTCGGACCGTGGCGCGACACCGTTTTGGTTGATCGCGGGCAGACCCGTCAGATTGCGTTGAGGGCGGATAATCCTGGTGACTGGCTGTTGCATTGCCACATGCTTGGTCACGCGGCATCTGGGATGATGAGCTGGTTCCGGGTTGCCTGACGCCGCATTCCATGGCTGGAAAGGCGTTTGTTGCGGTGTTATACGCCCGCGAAACGCCTAAAGTGGGCTGATCATTCCACCGTGCCCGAAAAGGTCCGCCGCATGAGCTCTGAAATCCGCCTCGCCTTTGCGCACCCGTCTGAACGGTCCGAGGCCACCGCGACGCGCGGTCCGCTGGATCGCATCTCGCTGCGCGACCACATTGTCGAGGTCGAGATTGGGGCGTTTCAGGCCGAACGCGGCACGACCCAGCGGATTTGTTTCAACATCGTGGTTGAGGTGCGTCCGCTGACGGACCCCATCAATGATGATGTGGATCGCATTCTGTCCTATGACCGGGTGACTGAGGCGATTGCGTTCGAGCTGGCCGCAGAACGGCTGAACTTGCTTGAGACATTGGCGGATCGTGTGGCAGAACGCATATTGCTTGAGCCGCAGGCCGTAAGAGCCTTTATTCGCATTGAAAAACTGGATCGCGGCCCCGGAGCTTTGGGTGTCGAAATCGTGCGCGGCAAGGACGCGGTGCACCACGATATGGCTGAGGAAGAGCGGCCGCATCCACGGTTGGTCTTCTTGTCAAATGCTGCGATTGCGTCGGACAATCTGACCGGCTGGATCGATCAGCTTGAGAACCGCCAGCGGCCGTTGATCCTGTGTGTTGGTGCCTCTGATCTGGCTGTTTCCCAGACCGGTCATGCGATGACCCAACGCCGGATCGATCTGTTGGCCATCGAACAGAACGCATGGGTCTTGGCCGCGCGCGATCATCGCTGTGTGGTTGTCTCAACCCGAACCGAGCTGGATTGGGCGATGAAAAACGGCCAGATATGTGTTTGGGCCCCGTCCAAGATTGTGCTGGATGCGGTTGATGGTCCTTCGGCGGCACCGTCGGATTCGGTGGCGCTGGCGGCATGGTTCGCGGCTACATTTGAGGCCAGCGAAATGCTGGTTATCGGCGGAGACCTGCCCGAAGCCCCCAAAACGCCCTTGCGTGCGGTTCCAGTGGAGCAGGCGCAACTGTGATAGTCTACTACCGCCCATTGGTGCAGCACGGAGCCACACGTCCAAAAGGTGCGGTGGCTCTGGCAGGGCAGGCGCTGTGGTTTACGCAGGCCGAACGGATCGTACGAGGGCAAAACGCTCAGATCGTCGATGCCGTTGAAATTCCAGAGGAACAGTTGGATCGTCTGACCCGCGCGCGGCCAGCAATCGCCGGGCTTGATATGGCGCAACCGCATGTCATGGGCATTCTGAATGCCACGCCGGACAGTTTTTCAGATGGCGGAGTGCACAACTCGGTCGAGGCCGCTCGGGTCGCTGCTGCTGACATGTTGGCGCATGGGGCAAGCATTTTGGACATTGGCGGAGAATCCACGCGCCCCGGCGCTGATTTTGTGCCCGAAGACGAAGAGATCGCCCGCACACGCCCCTTGATCGAGGTAATCCGGCGCGAGACGGATGCGCTGATCTCAATCGACACACGTAAGGCTCGCGTTGCCGAGGCGGCGCATCAGGCGGGGGCGGGGCTGATCAATGATGTGTCCGGCTTTACGTTCGATTCCGAACTCGCGCCGTTTTGCGCAGAAATTGGCACTCCGGTCTGTGTGATGCATATGCAGGGTGATCCCGCCACGATGCAGGATGATCCGCAGTACGACGACGTTTTACTGGACGTTTATGATTTCCTCGATTCGCAAATCGCGCATCTGGAAACGCTGGGGCTGAACCGAGACCTCATTATCGTCGATCCGGGCATCGGGTTTGGTAAGAATCTGGACCATAATCTTACGCTTTTGCGTAATCTCAGCCTGTTTCACGGATTGGGCTGCCCCATTCTGTTGGGCGTTTCGCGCAAAGGGTTCATCGGACAGATAGGCAATGAGCCGCGCAAGGATGCGCGTGCGCCGGGGTCAATCGCCGTCGCTCTGGCAGGATTGTCGCAGGGCGTGCAGATTGTTCGGGTTCATGACGTGGCCGAAACGGCTCAGGCCTTGCGTCTATGGGCTGCCGTCCGGTAATCCGGGCAAAAGGAATTTTCAGGAGACCGACTTATGCGCAAGCTATTTGGAACCGACGGGGTGCGGGGCACCGCCAATACGCACCCGATGACGGCGGAAATGGCTTTGCGTATCGGCGCGGCTGTGGGGCGGTATTTCCGCCGCGATGCGTCGGGCGTGCACCGGGTTGTGATTGGCAAGGATACGCGGCTGTCAGGCTATATGCTGGAAAATGCGCTGACGGCGGGATTGACCTCGACCGGTATGAACGTGCTTTTGCTGGGGCCGGTTCCGACCCCTGCGGTGGGGTTGATGACGCGCTCGATGCGTGCCGATCTGGGCGTAATGATCTCGGCCAGCCACAACCCGGCGATCGACAATGGGATCAAGTTCTTTGGGCCGGACGGTTTCAAGCTGTCAGATCAGGCGGAGCTTGAGATCGAGCGGCTGATCGAAGAGGGGGTAAGCCCTGCACAAGCACAGAATATTGGCCGCGCGCGCCGTGTGGATGACGCGCGGTTCCGCTATGGCGAACGGGTGAAATCCTCGTTGCCGCGCGATCTGCGACTGGACGGGCTGAAAGTGGTTATTGATTGCGCCAATGGGGCAGCACACCGCACCGCGCCCGAAGTGCTATGGGAGCTGGGCGCGGATGTGATTCCGGTGGGTACAGCGCCGGACGGTAAGAACATCAATCTTGGCTGTGGCTCGACCCAACCGCGCGTTGCGGCTGAGACCGTGGTTTCACATGGTGCTGATGTGGGCATCTGCTTGGACGGGGATGCCGACCGCGTAGTTGTGATCGACGAAACCGGGGCTGTTGCTGATGGGGATCAGCTAATGGCTCTGTTAGCGACTGCATGGTCGCGGGCGGATCAGTTGAAGGGCGGCGCGTTGGTGGCAACAGTGATGTCGAACCTTGGGCTGGAACGGTATCTGGCCGGTCAGGGGCTGCGGCTGGAACGCACTGCGGTGGGCGACCGATATGTGGTCGAACGTATGCGCGAAGGTGGCTTCAATCTGGGTGGGGAACAGTCTGGCCACATCGTGATGAGCGACTATGCCACAACCGGTGACGGGCTTATGGCAGGGCTGCATTTTCTGGCCGAACTGGTGCAAAGCGGCAAGAAAGCCTCGGACCTGTCGCGTCAATTCGAAACCGTGCCGCAACTGCTGAAGAATGTGCGCTTTGCTGCCGGTCAGGCTCCGCTTGAAGCTGCCAGCGTCAAAAGTGCGATATCGGATGCCGAGGCGCGTTTGAACGGACAGGGGCGTTTACTGATCCGGAAGTCCGGGACCGAGCCTTTGATCCGCGTCATGGCTGAATGCGAAGATTCCGCGCTGTTGTACCAGGTGGTTGACGGGATTGTGGCCGAAGTCGAAGCAGCAGCCAGTTAGCGCCCAATCAGTAGCTTGCGCAGACTGAACCATTGGCTGATCGCCAGTCCGGTCAGGATCATGGCCAGCGCGATGTAAAATCGCAGCGGTAGGGATTCGGACAGAATCCAGGTGCCAAAGATCATTGACCAGATCGGCACCTGGTAGTTGACCAGCGTCATGAACACCGATCCTGCACTGCGGATGATGGCAACCCGTAGCAAGGTTGCAAATGCGGTTGGGATCAGTCCCAACGTGATGATCGCCAGGCTAGGCCGGGTGCCTTGCCATGTGGGCAGGCCTTCGGTCAGCAGCATGAGGGGCAGTAGAATGACCGATCCGACGACCAGCGTCAGAGCAGAAAGCGTGACCGGATCAATTGGCGGGCAGCGACGCGTTATAACTGAAGAGCTTGCATAGCAGAACGCGGCCCCGATACAGGCCAGTTGAGCCAAAGGACCGGCCCCTTGGCCAATGTTCAGCAAACCGGGGCCAATCAGCACAAGCGCGCCGGAAAAGCCCAGTAAAACACCGATAACCCGACGCAGTATGAGCGGCTCATCCGAGAAGAAATGCGCCAAGGGCAGAACCATCAGCGGCACGACCGCCATCGAGAGACCGGCAAAGGCCGACGTCACATACTGTTGCCCCCAGCTGAGCAGGATAAAGGGCAGGGCGGTTGAAAGCGCTCCGATCACGATGATTGACCACCAAAGCTGCGCGTTCATACTTGGCAATTTGCGCCGTGTAACTCGCATCAACAGCAGCAGGGTGGCTGCGCCAAGTGTGGTACGTGCGGTCGCCACGGTGACGGGGCCATACCCTTCAAGCGCCATGGCAACGACCATGAACGTGGCACCCCAGATGAGGCCAAGTATTGCGATTCCGCTCCAGTCGCGTTGGTCAGGTTGTTGAACCATTCCATTCCCTTAGCCTGCGATCGGACCGGTGTCACGATGTGATCTTGACTTAATGTAAGTATTTTCTTACCGTAAGTTATGACTTACCATGATACATTTTCAGCATTGGGTGATCCGACGCGTCGGCAAGTGTTTGAAGCGGTCGCAGAAAGACCACAGCCAGTTGGTGAATTGGCCAGCGCATTGCCTGTCAGCCGTCCGGCGGTATCGCAACATCTGAAAGTGCTTTCCGATGCCGGTTTGGTCGAGTGCAGGGCAGAAGGCACGCGCCGGATATATGCCGCGCGGCCCGGCGGGTTAAGTGAGATGCGAAAGTGGCTGGAGCGATACTGGTCAGAAGTTCTGGAAAGTTTTGCAGCCGAGGTTAACGAAGGAAGGCAGGATACATGACTGATCCCATCATCAAAACTGTGGTTGTAAATGCGACGCCAGAGCATGCATTCGACATATTCGTCAATCGTACAGCCAAATGGTGGCCGCTGGACCGGCACGCGGTATCCGCCGGAGCTGGCAAAGCGGCATTGGGTGTCGTGATTGAGCCTCGGGTTGGCGGTGCGGTCTATGAAATGATGCATGACGGCGCCCGGGCAGATTGGGGTAAGGTACTGAGCTTTGAGGCTGGCCGCGGATTTGGTATGAGCTGGCACCCGGGAACCGATCCCGAGAAACAAACCCGTGTCGATGTCACGTTTGAAGATCATGGGCAGGGACAAACCAAAGTCACGCTAACCCATTCCGGTTGGGACGTCTGGGCCGCCGAGGCGCAAGCCAAGCGCGACGGCTATAGCGGTGGCTGGGACTATGTGATCGCAACATGTTTCGCAGGTGCGATCTGAAAATGAAATGGGCGGCCACTGGGGCCGCCCTTTCGCTGACAAAAGCCAGACTTAGTTCTTTTCTTTGTCGACCATTTTACCAGCCGAGATCCAGGGCATCATGGCGCGCAGTTTGGCACCGGTTTCCTCGATCATGTGCTCATCATTGGCGCGACGCGATGCTTTGATGGTCGGTTGGCCAACGGCGTTTTCCAGCATGAAGTCACGAACGAATTTACCTTGCTGGATGTCGTTGAGGACCTCTTTCATGCGCGCTTTGGTCTCGTCGTATTTCAGGATACGCGGACCGGTGACGTACTGACCATATTCGGCGGTGTTCGAGATCGAGTAATCCATGTTGGCGATGCCGCCTTCATAGATCAGGTCAACGATCAGCTTCACTTCGTGTAGACACTCGAAGTAAGCCATCTCGGGCGCGTAGCCCGCTTCGACCAGAGTTTCAAAGCCGCAGCGGATCAGTTCGACCAAACCACCGCACAGAACGGCCTGTTCGCCGAACAGGTCGGTTTCGCATTCTTCGCGGAAGTTGGTTTCAATGATGCCCGAACGACCGCCACCGATGGCCGAGCAATAGGACAGGCCGATTTCCAGCGCTTTGCCGGTTGCGTCTTTGTCGACTGCAACGAGGCAAGGAACACCGCCGCCTTTGGTGTATTCGCCACGCACGGTATGGCCGGGGCCTTTGGGGGCCATCATGATCACGTCGACGCCTTCCTTTGGCTCGATCAGGCCGAAGTGAACGTTCAGGCCGTGGGCGAACGCGATGGCTGCGCCGGGCTTGATATTGTCATGTACATATTTCTTGTAGGTTTCGGCCTGCAGCTCGTCGGGCATAGTGAACATAATCAGGTCACACCAGGCTGCGGCATCGGCAATGCTCATGACTTGCAGGCCTTCGGCTTCGGCTTTCTTGGCCGAGGGCGAGCCTTCGCGCAGGGCGACGACCAGGTTCTTGGCGCCCGAGTCGCGCAGGTTCAGCGCGTGGGCGTGGCCTTGGCTGCCATAGCCCAAGATGGCCACTTTTTTGTCTTTGATCAGGTTGATGTCGCAATCGCGATCGTAATAGACGCGCATTTCGCCGGTCCTTTCAGTTTCGATTGCTGTGCTTCTATCCCGAGTGATTGGTATTGGCGATAGGGTTGGGATTGAGTATTTGAAGAAAAGGTGAAGAATAATTCGCAATCTTCTAAGAAAGTGAAGAAATCATGCTTGATGATATCGATCGGCGGATTCTGCGCCATTTTCAGGTCGAACCCAGCCTGACGACGGCAGAACTGGCCGAACGCTGCCAAATCACCTCAGGAGTCTGCTGGCGGCGGATCGAAAAGATGCAGGCGGCTGGAGTGATCGAAGGGCAGGAGGCCGTGATCGACTGGGCAGCACTGGGATATGCGGTCGAAGTGTCCTTGCGGATCACGCTGGACAAGACGCAGGCGCGGGCCTTTGATGAATTCATAGCAGCGGCGCGCGAGGTGGCCGAGGTGATCGAGATCCAAACTTTTCTGGGCCGGGTAGACGTACGCCTATCAGTGCTGGCGCGGGATATGGCGCATTATCAACAGCTCTATCGTGACCGTATTCTAACGCTGCCGCATATCGCGGATATCGAGGCTTTGATGCATATCGCGCGGGTCAAGCGGGATGAGGTATTACCGGTATGATCGAACTGGACGAGATCGACCGTAAAATCCTGCGCGCGCTGGTGCAGGACGCGACCCAAAGCGCCGGGGCGCTGGGACGGCGGTTTGGCCTGTCGCAACCAGCAACCTGGCGGCGCATTCGTCGACTGGAAGAGGCGGGCGTGATCAAGGGGCGGCGGCTGCGTTTGAATGCCGAAGCACTGGGCTTTGGCGTAACCGTGTTTCTGGGCGTGAAACTGGCGCGCAAGGGGCAAGTCAGCCTTGAAGATTTTGAACGCGCCGTCAGCGCGATCCCCGAGGTTCAGACTGTAGAACATGTGCTTGGGCTTTATGACTACCGTTTGCGCGTCGTGGCGCGAGACTTGGCCGATTTCGAGCGGGTCTTGCGACGCAGGGTAATGACCTTACCGGGGGCCGGGGATGTCGAGGCCAATGTCTTGCTGAGCGAGGAGCGCCTGCCAGGACCGATCGGTTAATATCTTGTCCGGATTCGGAACCCCGGGTGGTGGGTCATGCGCGCAAAAGTCATGGGCTGCCCGTCTTTCCAGGTGGTTCGCTCTAATTGGATCATCGAGGTGCCGGTGGTGGTGCCCATGAAATCGGCCAGGCGACTATCTGCAGAAATTGCGCAAAAGGCGATCTCGGCTTCGGTAAAGGGTGCGGCGTTCAGCAGCCATTCATGCGGTCCGCTTTTGTTAAGATCGGCTTGCTCGACCTCTGGCACCGCCTCGATGTTGATCCAGCGTTCTTCCAGCTGAAAAGGTCGGTTATCGGCATAGTGCATGCAGATCACGTGCAGAACGCGCGCGTCTGGTTCGACATTCAACTGCGAGGTCAACCATCCGGGGCTATAGACCACGTTCCGCTCAACCAGTGCATAGCGATAGGCTGAGTTTTGGTTCTCAACTGCTTGGCGTGCCAGAGAAATTTCCAGTTTCGCCTGTTTGCGAGGCTCTTTCTTGACGCGGGTTCCGCTTTTGCGTTTGCGCTCGACAAAGCCTTGTTCCGCCAATTCCCTGAGCGCCCGGTTTACCGTGGCGCGGGCACAATTGAATTCTTCTGCTAGTTGGGTTTCGGTGGGGAGAATTGAGCCCTGAGGCCAAATTCGGGATTCAATCCGACGTTTAACTTCGTCCCGGACGACCTGAAAACTAATCCGCTTTTGCGCAGTCACGAGTGACATAATCCGTTCTTGTTCAAAGTGAGTGTATCTGTTCAGAAACACGTTAGGGTGTAAAGGGTTGCTGACTCTAGTTGGCGTCATTTTTAGCAATAGTGACACGTAAAATCTCAAAGTAAAACTTCTGGCAGTAGTTTACTTTAGGTCAACTTTCTGACCGGTTTGGTGCTTTACCAGCGCTGCAGGACAAGGCAGAAGAAGAAAACGCAATGGAAAGGAAGCGTCATGCCGGCATTACTGGATACTGTTGATCCCGAGGGTCTCGAGGAATTCTCGGTGGTTTTTACAGACCGTTCGCTCAATCATATGTCCGCAAGCTTTCAACAGGTCATGCGCGATATTTCCCAGATGCTGCGCGAGGTTTACAACGCTGAGGGCGTCGCCGTTATTCCTGGCGGGGGCACTTACGGTATGGAAGCCGTAGCACGGCAATTCGCGCGAGGTGCCAATGTGCTGGTCGTGCGCAACGGATGGTTTTCATATCGGTGGAGCCAGATTATCGAGTCGGGTGATCTGACATCTTCTGCCACGGTGCTCAAAGCGCGCGAAACCGGTAACGCCAGTCCTTCTCCGTTTGCTCCAGCTCCGATTGATGAGGTCGTGGCGACAATCCGAGAAAAACGGCCAGAGATTGTTTTCGCTCCGCACGTCGAAACTTCGGCCGGGGTGATTCTGCCTGATGACTATGTAACCGCGATGACCGCTGCCGCGCATGAGGTCGGCGCGCTGATGGTGCTGGATTGCATCGCTTCGGGATGTGCGTGGGTTGATATGAAGGCCACTGGCGTCGACGTGCTGATTTCGGCCCCGCAAAAGGGGTGGAGCGCGACGCCCTGTGCCGGCCTTGTTATGCTGTCCGAACGGGCTGAGGCCCGGTTGGCTGAGACCACATCAGACAGTTTTGCAATTGATCTGAAAAAGTGGCGACAGATCATGCAGGCTTACGAAGCGGGCGGTCATGCCTATCACGCCACGATGCCCACGGATTCGCTGCGCGCCTTCCGCGATACGATGGCCGAGACACAGCAGCATGGCTTTGAAAAGCTGCGCGCGGCGCAATGGGCGCTGGGGGATGGAGTGCGGGCTTATCTGAAGGATAAGGGCGTGATGTCAGTGGCCGCCGAGGGCTTTGGCGCGCCGGGCGTGGTCGTCAGTTATACTGCCGATCCGGAAGTGCAGAACGGCAAGAAATTTGCCGCTTTGGGCATGCAAATCGCTGCAGGCGTCCCGCTGCAATGTGATGAGCCTGAAGGGTTCAGCACGTTTCGGCTGGGGCTGTTTGGCTTGGACAAGCTCTATGATGTCGATGGCACGATCGCGCGCCTGACCCGCGTTCTGGATCAGGTGCTCTGACCCTGTGGCGGGCTGAAGCCCGCCCTATACTTAGCGGACGCCGAGGCCCATCTGCATCAGCGTCTTGCGCACCGGCGGAAGCGAATAGAGCGCGTTCAAGCCCATCGCCCGTGCATCGCGCAGCGGGCGCGCTTCGATCATCGAGGCGCGGTTCAGCAGGTCGATGCCTTTGACGCGCAGCTCGATCTCAGTGTGGCGGGCCTTGTGATAGGCATCCAACATCTGCGCATCGCCCAGCCCGTCAGGGCGGTCCACAGCCAGATCAAGCAGCGTTCGAAGATCACCCAGAGACATGTTCAGACCTTGTGCGCCAATCGGCGGCACCACATGTGCGGCCTCGGCCATCAGGGCAAGTCGTTCGCCAGACAAGCGTTCGGCTGATTGGCTGATGATCGGCCAGATCGTCCTGCGCGAGGCCAGTTTCAGTGCCCCGAATAACCCGCAAGAGCGTTCGGTCATCGCGGCCTCAAACGCGTCGGATTCAAGGTTTAGCAGTTCAACGGCACGTGGCCCGCGTTCCATCCAGACGATGGCCGAGGACGGCTGGCCTTCCCAGTCGGGCAGGGGCACCAAGGTGAACGGCCCGCCGGACCGATGGATCTCGGTCGAGACATTCTCGTGCGGGATGGGATGGGTGACGGCGAAGGCCAGCGCCTTCTGTCCGTAGCGCGTAGTGTGGACATTGACCCCGGCGGCCTCGCGCATTGGGGAATTACGTCCGTCGGCGGCGATCACCAGCTTGCAGCGGATGCGGGTTCCGTCGCTCAGACCAACGCGCGCCTCATTGGTGCGGGTGAACAGGCTGACCGTACCGGTGCCGGGGCGGAAATCGACATTGGGCAACTCGGCCAGTCGCGCTACCATCTCGTGGCGTAGTAGCCAGTTGGGCAGGTTCCATCCAAAGGGCTGATCCGAGATGTCGGCCGCGTTGAAATCTCGCACGACGCGGGGCTCTGGAACATCTCCACCGGCATCCACAATGCGCATAATCTGCAACGGCGCAGCATAGGCGTCCAGCCTGGCCCAAAGGCCGCATTGTTCGAGCAAACCATGGGCGGGTTGCAGAAATGCAGTGGTGCGCAGATCCGATCCATCCACGTCCCGCTCGGTAATCGGAGGAGTGGGGTCAACGCAGATCACGTCAAACCCGGCCGCGCCAAAGGCGGCGGCGGCGGTTAGTCCAGCGATTCCTCCGCCGGAAATCAGGATGTCGCAGCTGTCAGTCATAGGTATGTCTCCGTTGCCGCAGACACTAGTGCTGTTGGGCGTCGCCCGCCAAGTGACATCCTGTCTCGCGCCTTATCCTCGTGAGATCAGGACAAGGATCAGGAACATCACCGGCACCATCATCAGGGCCGGGATATAAAGGCCTGGCAGGCCGAACAGTAGGATCGAACAGCCCCACATGCTGATCAGCGCTGCGGCCGTGTAGAACAAGTCATCAGCCTCGGCATTTGCCGCGTCCCGGGCCAACCAGCCAAACAGGGGGATTGCAAACAAAAGGCGCTGCCACAAAGGCAGGCGCTGCGGCATCTCAAGCGCGGTCATTGGGGTCTCCGATTCTGTTCGTCGCTGAGCTGCATATGGGGGCAATGCTGCGTCCGCGAAACGCACAGATCGTCGCAGTGTGACAGCCTATCGCAGGCGACCTAGAAACCCGGTCAGATCGTCTGTGTGATGGTGAATATGGTCGGCCTCATGCGGGTCGGGGGCGACGTGAACAGTGCGCATTCCCATTTCATGCGGGGCGGCCAGATTACGCGGATCGTCCTCGAACATGGCGGCTTTTACGGCGTCGATCCCGTCTTGGGTAAAGATCGCCTCGAACGCGGCCTTTTCGGGCTTGGGGCGATAGCCTGCGTGTTCGACACCGTAGATCGCATCAAACAACCCATTCAAACCGCGCGCTTCCAGCACACGTTCGGCATAAGGCGCCGATCCATTGGTATAGACAATTCGTCGACCGGGCAGGGCGCGGATGTGATCGGCCAACGTGGCATCGGGTTCCATATGGCTCATGTCCACCTGATGCACCGCTTGCAGATATGGATCGGGGTCCAGATCATGCTCGGCCATAAGCCCTGCAAGCGTGGTTCCGTATTCGCGCCAGTAATGCGAGCGTAGCCGGTCGGCCTCGGGCCGGTCGACACCGATGGCTTGCACCACGTAATCCGTCATTAGCACCTCGATCTGATCGAACAGGCGCATATGTGGCGGATAAAGCGTGTTGTCGAGGTCGAACACCCATTGGGTGACGTGAGCGAAAGCAGGTTTGACCATGGTTGTGGTTTAGGGCGATGCGCAGCTGTTTTCAATGCCGCTCTTGATTGCGGTGGCATCAGGCGGCTAGACATGTCCGAACGAGGAGATCACGCACCCCATGCCCCAATCCAAACAGTCCAATACGGACGCCTACAGCCTTATTCTCGAAGCAATCGATGTAGGCGTTTACAAACCCGGTGATCGGCTGGTGGAAAGCGAGCTGGCTGAGAGGTTTGGTGTTTCCCGAACCCCGATCCGAGAAGCACTGCAACGGCTTGAGACGCAATCATTGCTGGAACGAGACGGGCGATCACTGATCGTGGCCTCGCTGGATCACAACCAAATGGCCGAGCTTTACGTTGTGCGGCGTGAGCTGGAGGGGCTGGCCGCGCGGCTGGCGGCGAAACATGCCACCGAAGAAGAAATCCGGGTCCTGCAGGATATGGTTGCCGAAGATGATGCGCTGGTGAACGATCCTACCGCATTGTCGCGCGCCAATCGGCGGTTTCACGAACAGATTCATCTGGCCTCGCACAACCGCTATCTTGTTCAGCAACTTGATCTGGTTCACCGGACCATGGCGCTGATGGCAACCACTTCGCTAGCAGTAGAGGGGCGAGGCGAGATCGCGCAGAGTGAGCACAAAGGCATCGTGGAAGCCATCGCAGCACGTGACGAAGATGGCGCAGCACGCGCGCTGCAAGACCATATTTCGGTCGCGTTCATGACCCGTTTGAAACAGGATGCGGTGCGGCGGGAGAAATAGGGGTCATGCATTCTTCGACCGCATGACCGTGCTGGGTTTTATCCCAAAAGAATGGCCGAACCGCGAGTTCCCAGAGCCCTTTGTAGGCCGCCAGCACACCCAATGGATAATAGAGGACCATGGTCGGCACCCAGGGCAACAAAAATCGCCTGTTGCCCGCGACAACGCCGAGCATGCCGACCAGCAGGTTTGCAGCTTCGGCGATGAGAAACAGATAGATGCAACCGTATAAGAAATCTGGCGTCGCAACGTGCTGGAATGGGTGCGGCAGGCCCAAATACACCAGCCAAAAGATCCAAAGGACAGGTGCGAGCAGGAACTGCCCGATCGTTCCAAGAAAAAATGCCTGAAAACCCAGGAACCGGAGTGGCCCCAGATCGCGCAGCAACCTCAGGGGTGCGCGCATATGGACCAGATACGTGACCATAAACCCTTTCAGCCAGCGTGAGCGCTGCTTGATCCACGGCCAGGCGCGAAAATTGGCTTCTTCATATGTGGTGGTGTTCACGATCTCTGTCCGGTATCCGGCGCGGCAAAGGCGGACGCCAAGATCGGCATCTTCAGTAACGTTATGGGCATCCCAGCCGCCCAGTTCGACGAGTTTATCCCGGCGGAAAAAGAAAGTGGTGCCACCCAGCGGAACCACAAGCCCCAACCGGGCGATGCCTTTCAGAACGACCCGGAACCATCCGCTGTATTCAATGGTAAAGCAGCGCGAGCGCCAGTTGGTGCGGGGGTTGTAATAATCCAGAGTGCCTTGCACGCAGACCACATCCTTCGGGGCGGTTGCAAATTGGCGGACCACGGTTTCGATCTGATCCGGCAGAGGGGCGTCTTCGGCATCCCAAACGCCCAAAATCTCGCCCCGGCAGAAATCCAGCGCATAGTTCATGGCGCGGGGTTTGGTGGTCAGATTGCCCAGCTCCGGCACCTCTAGCGCGCGTATCCAACTGGGAAGCTTGACGTCGCTTAGCGCTGCTTTGGTGACATCATCTTGTTCTTCAAGCACCAGAATGACATCCAGCAGCGCCTTGGGGTAGGTCAAACGCTGGAGGCGGGCGATCAGAACCTCGGCGATTTCTTTTTCTTTATAAAGCGGTACCAAAACAGACACGCAGGGCAAGCGAATGGGCTCAGCCGCGACAGGTATTGACTTCGAAGGCATCAAATAGGCGATCAACCCTGACAAACGAAGGGTAAGAAACAGCGCCAAAGTGATCAGCGTCGCCCACAGCAGGATCGTCAGTCCTGGCGTCGGAAACGAGGCAAATAAGGCGACCGGCAACAAGGCAGCAACGATGGGTTTGGATTGTGCCGTCGACGTCCAATTGCGACAACTCTGCTGCGCCTTCACACGCGTTTCAGCGGCCTCAACCAATTCAGTTGAAAAGCGGTGTGCGATGGCCGCGTCAATCTGTTCGGTCCCTGCGAGAACCGGTACGATGTTATATCCCGTTTCGCCAAGCGCGTCCTGCACGGCGTCAAATCTGTCTGGCCTTGCTGTTGCGATCAATAAGATCGGGCCAACACGCATCCATGGCAGCGCATTATGGGCCAGCCAGAACTCAACCGGTTTGATCTTGCAAAGCTCGGCAGAGGGCGGGGTTTGCTCAAGATCGGCGATTTGCAGGCCGGTTTGCACGGAAAGGGCAGAGAGAACCTCGCCCCGGCTGGCCCAGCCTTCGCCGACCAGAATTTCACCCAAAGGGGCATTCTGACGTGATTGTAAGCGCAGTGCCTGCTGCAATTGAGCCTCAGAAATAACGCCTTGATCTCGGAGGCAGGCACCCAAAGGTTTGCGTGCATGGGGGTCAGGAACCGGTTGCGCCGGTATCTGGCGTTGCAAATTCAATTCAACCATAAGAAAACCCTGCCGCAATTCACAGGCGACAGGGTTGCTCAAACAGGGTTAACGCACGGTTAACTCTGGTATTTCAGGCTTAGACCTGTGCTTTTTGGTCTGCCATCGCGGCGGCAAAGCGTTCGAACAGATAGAAACTGTCCTGCGGGCCGGGTGAGGCTTCGGGGTGGTGCTGAACTGAATAGACCGGGCGGCCCGTCATGCGGATGCCGCAGTTCGAACCATCAAACAGCGAGCGATGGGTTTCGACCACGCCGTCGGGCAGAGATTGTGCATCCACCGCAAATCCGTGGTTCATCGAGGTAATCTCGACTTTGCCGGTTTCCATGTCCTTGACCGGATGGTTCGCGCCGTGGTGGCCGTGATTCATCTTGACGGTCTGACCACCCAGAGCCAGCGCTAGCATCTGGTGACCCAGGCAAATGCCAAAGACAGGCAGGTCTGTTGTATCAAGAACTTCTTTGATCATCGGAACTGCGTATTCGCCGGTTGCTGCCGGATCGCCGGGTCCGTTTGACAGGAACACTCCGTCGGGCTCATGCGCCAGCACCTCAGCAGCCGTTGCGGTGGCGGGCAATACGGTTACGTCGCAGCCAGCAGAGGCAAGGCAGCGCAGGATATTGCGCTTGGCACCGTAGTCGATAGCGACCACCTTATGCGCCGGGGCCTCCTGCCTCGGGTAGCCGTCGGGCCATGCCCAACGCATTTCATCCCAGCGATAACTCTGGGCGCAGGTGACTTCTTTGGCCAGATCCATCCCCTCAAGCCCGGCAAAACCGCGCGCCGCCGCGATCAGGGCTTCGATGTCGAAATTGCCGTCGGGGTCATGGGCCAACGCCACATGCGGGGCGCCTTGCTGCCGAATGGCACGGGTCAGGCGGCGTGTGTCGACACCGCCGATGGCGATACGGCCGCGACCTTCCAACCAGGTCTTCAGCTCTTCGGTCGAGCGCCAGTTCGATGCATCGGTCGGGTCCCATTTGACAACCATGCCCGCGGCAACCGGATCGCCGGTTTCATCATCCTCGGGGTTTACGCCGACATTGCCGATATGGGGGAAGGTGAAGGTCACGATCTGGCCCGCGTATGAGGGATCGGTCATGATCTCCTGATAACCGGTCATCGCAGTGTTAAAGCAGAGTTCTGCAACCGTCTGTCCGGCTGCGCCAAAGCCGATACCGTAGAACAGTGTTCCATCGGCCAAAGCCAGACATGCGGTGGGCTTGGACGGGGCGTTCTGGGCCATGGCGCGACTCTCCTGCAAGGTAAACGGACGCATACCTAAGGGGGTTAGTGCGCCGGGTCAAGTCTGTTCAAATTTTAGGCTATTGTTTAAAATCAAAGACTTAACTGCGAACACTCTTGTTGTGCCTGCCTTTTTGTTTCGATATGGTCAGGGTTCCTTTGCCATGGGGATGGACAGACCATATGGATATGCGATCAAGGGTGAATGCCGCCCTGAAGCAAGCTATGAAAGACAAAGCCGCCGAGCGCCTTTCGACACTGCGCCTGATTAATGCCGCGATCAAGGATCGTGACATTGCATCGCGTGCTTCAGAAAACGAAGAGGCCAAGGGCTGCGGTGATGCCGAGGTGCTTGAGATCCTTGGGAAAATGACCAAGCAGCGCAAGGAAAGCGCGCGCGCCTATGAAGAAGGCGGACGCCTGGACCTGGCCGAGCGCGAACTGCGCGAGGTTGAAGTGATCGAGGAGTTCCTGCCCAAGCAGTTGGACGACGACGAGGTCAGCAAAGCGATTCTGACCGCCATCACGGCCACTGGCGCGGGTTCGATCCGCGATATGGGCAAGGTGATGGGCGAGCTGAAGACGCGCTATACCGGGCAGATGGATTTCGGCAAGGTCGGACCAATGGTCAAAGACCACCTGTGCGCTGCGTCAAACGGCGGCTAGCTCCGCAGCTTTCGCGTTAAATCATCAAATAGAGCGATCCGTTCGTCCTCGGACAGGAACGCACCGATTTCGACTTCGCGGCCGTCGCCGATCAACGTGACGTAATGGGGCACCGGCCCACCGCTTGCGTGCATCTCGGGGCGCGCCCAATAGCGGTTGCAGGACCACTCCTGATCCCCTTTGCGCGGGTGATGATGCACAAGACGCGCCTGCGTTTGGTTCAGTGTCAGCACCTCAAACACGCTGCGCGCGCGATAGTTGGTTTGGATCGCCAGCCACAGGCCCAAGACTGTCAGTATCAGGAAGGGCAGCAGCCCCCACAGGACGACCGAACCCAGCATTGCCAAAAGAGGGATCAATCCGAACAGAAACACCGACAGGATGACGATCATTGCGCCACGCGGCGGCAGAGAGTTGTGCGGCCAGAGGCGCAACTCCTGTTCAGCATCCGAGTTTTTCGTCCATCGATAAGGCATGGCTGATACCTAGCGCGGCAGGTACGCAAGGCGAAGCAAAAAGTCAGACGACGTGGCCGACGCGCACCCAGGACAGGGCGTCATCCAGACGATCATCCCCCCAAAACACTTCGTCGCGCACAACAAAGCTGGGTGCGCCGAATACGCCCAGCTGAATCGCTGTATTTGTCTCGTCTTCAAGTGCGCTGATAGCCTCGGGGCTATGGGCGCGCGAAAGGATCAGGCGCGGATCTTGCTGACACCGCAGCAGGGCCTCGGATATGGCACTTTCGCTGCCCGCCTCAATGCCTTCCTCGAACCAGATGCGATAGAGGTTTTGAGTAAACGATTTGCCCCAACCTTCTTGCATGCCCAGCAATGCCACCTGATTGGCCAACGACAGATCCGTGATCGGATAGGGCGCAGGTAACTTTGCGTGGATATGGTACTTCGCAGCGCGGCGTTCGATATCGCGCCACATATAGGCGGATTTCACAGGCTTGCCTGCAAAGGGAATATTCTGCTGTTCCGACATCACCGTGCGCACGTTGAAGGGGCGCCAGGTAACCGTCGCATCGTTTTCTTCGCACCAGCCATCCAGGCGCGTGATTGTTAGAAAACTGTAAGTGCTGCCGATGGAATACCAAAAGTCGATCTCGGGCATGGTGGGGCTCCTGTCAAAAGGGGCTGTGCCTACCAGAATACCTCAAAATGAAGGATTTTTCGATCTTTGCCCAAATCAGGCAGTCAGAGCATCGCCTTATCAATAGGTTGGGTTGGCTGAGGGGCAGTGCCACAGGCCGTCATCTGGCGTAGGTCGATTTCGATCATGCGGCAGATGGACGAGATTGGAACATCAGTGACATCACCCTCAAACGGATCCTCCATCGAGGCGCTGACGCGTTCTGTTACGAAGAAAATCCAGCACACCAACGCGCCGATTGGGGCAAAGACCATCCAGTCGAGCACGACCGCTTTTACCACGGGAAAACCCATGCCTGCTGTGAACGACCGCTGATCGTTCAGGGCCAGCGGCAGCATAAAGATGAAAATATAGCTGAAGATCCTGCCAACCTCGGCCACTTGCCTAGGGAAAGGGGTGTTCTTGATGCGCTCGCTTTGGCCTTGCGCATCCGTAAACCGCGCCAGCCTGTTCATCAGCGCCACGTGCCAGTAGGGATCGATCTTGCCGGATTGGGCGAGGGCTGACAGACGTTCACCTTGCAGAAACATCAGGTACGCAGCGCGGTTGGATTTACCCTCTAGCCGCGGCAGATCAGCTTCAAGCTGGCTGCTGCGCCAGCACTCAGGATCCTGATGCAACGCGATTTTGTCTGAGACGGGCTTGTGCCCGAACATCCACGGGCGGCGGGATCGCCCGTTGGTGGTGGGCTGACGCAGCTGAAAGGCCAGCATGTTCAGCCACGCAATATGGCGCTCCAACAGCTCGCGGCGGGTTTCGGGATCAAGCGGTGTTCCATCCGTCTGCACCAGATTGCTGATCGTATTTCCCCAGTCGCGGCTCGCATTCACCATATCGCCCCAGATTTTCCGCGCATCAACCCAGCGCCCATAGGCCGAAGTGTTTTTGAAACCCAGAAAAAACGCCACCGCCAGACCCAGCATCGTGACCGGGGGGCTTGAGTTCGAGATCAGCTCTAACGGGGTGACTTCATCGATCAGCTCCAACAGGAATATCCAGGCCATGACGATGCAAATGAACCCGGCAGAGCCTTTGACCAGTTGCCGAAGTGTGATGCCGTGATGGAGTATCATGTGGTGCGCACCCGTCGTAGATTATGCCGCTTTCGCAAATACTAGCGACCTGATCTTTGGTGCGTCTACGTGTTGGGTGCAGCAAGTTGCGGACTGGGGTCACAAAAACACAAAGCCCCACACAAGGCGGGGCTTTGTTGAATTTGGTTTGGATGGCGGGATTAGTGCGCGTGGCCCTTGTCCCAGTCTTCCTGCTTGGGCAGCTGCTCGAACGTGTGTTCAGGCGGCGGGGTGGGCAGGGTCCATTCCAGCGTATCCGCGTATTCGTTCCACGGGTTCGGACGGGTCTCTTTCGCGCCACGCAGAAGGGCGTAGATCACGATGCCGAAGAACAGCAGGAACGAAGCGAATGAGATGAACGCACCGATCGAAGAAACAAAGTTCCACTGCGCGAACGCTTCGGGATAGTCGATGTAGCGGCGTGGCATGCCCTGACGTCCCAGGAAGTGCTGCGGGAAGAAGGTCAGGTTGGCGCCGATGAAGAACAGCCAGAAGTGAACCTTGCCCCAGAACTCTGAATACTGACGGCCCGTCATCTTCGAGAAGTAGAAGTACACGCCAGCGAAGATCGCGAAGACGGCACCCAAGCTCATCACATAGTGGAAGTGTGCCACGACGTAGTAGGTGTCGTGATAGGCACGGTCCACGCCGGCCTGCGACAGCACAACGCCGGTCACACCACCAACGGTGAACAGGAACAGGAAGCCGAAGGCGAACAGCATCGGGGTTTTGAACTCGATCGAACCGCCCCACATGGTCGCGATCCACGAGAAGACCTTAACACCGGTCGGAACCGCGATGACCATCGTGGCCAGCATGAAGTAGGCCTGCTGGCGCAGCGACATGCCAACTGTGTACATGTGATGCGCCCATACGACGAAGCCCAGCACACCGATCGCGATGATCGCCCAGACCATCGGCAGGTAGCCGAAGATTGGTTTACGCGCGAAGGTCGCAATCACGTGGCTGATGATGCCAAAGCCGGGCAGGATCACAATGTACACTTCCGGGTGGCCAAAGAACCAAAGGATGTGCTGATACAGGATCGGATCGCCGCCACCGGCCGGATCAAAGAAGGTGAAGCCGAAGTTGCGGTCCATCAGCAGCATGGTGATCGCGCCTGCCAGAACCGGCAGCGACAGCAGAATCAGCCACGAAGTGACGAAGATCGACCAGCTGAACAGAGGCACCTTGAACAGTGTCATGCCCGGGGCACGCATATTCAGGAAGGTGGTGATCATGTTGATCGCGCCGAGGATCGAGGAGGCGCCCGATACGTGCACGGCAAAGATCGCAAGGTCCATGGACATACCGCCCTCGGTCGTCGACAGCGGTGGATAAAGAACCCAGCCAACGCCCGAACCAAGCTGATCGTTACCGCCCGGAGACAGCAGCGAAGCAACACCCAGAGAGGTACCAGCGACATACAGCCAGAAGGACAGGTTGTTCATCCGCGGGAACGCCATATCCGGCGCACCGATCTGCAACGGCATGAAATAGTTACCAAATCCGCCGAACAGGGCCGGAATGACCACGAAGAACATCATCAGAACACCGTGATAGGTGATCATCACGTTCCACAGGTGTCCGTTTGGTGTACAAGGGTCGGCCATGAACCCTTCGAGGCACATGTACTGCACACCGGGGTGCATCAGTTCGAGCCGCATATAGACGGTCATCAGAACCGAGATCAGACCGGCGAGTGCCGAGAAGATCAGGTACAGAATCCCGATATCTTTGTGGTTGGTCGACATGAACCAACGGGTAAAGAAACCGCGCTGGTCTTCATGATCGTGACCATGAATGGCTGCGTCTGCCATTTAGGTGCCTCCTGTTGCAACTACACCGCGCAGTCGGACCTCTCCAACGCGCGGGATTCCTGCTGGTTTTAGTTTGCCAAGGGGCGACCTTCAATGGTCGAGTTTGATCTGGATCAAGATTAATTGTCGCGGGCAGGTGGGCCTGCGCGTTTATTTGATCCTGGATGCGATGGATTTGGGTGTTCCGTCCCTGAATTCAAGTGGCGCTGGGGGAATCCCGCTTGACCGAAACGGCAGCGCGGCTCAGAACAACGGAAAGTTCCAATACCGGAGGCCCGAGATGACCGCCTATGACCCCGAAAACGTCTTTGCCAAGATACTGCGCGGGGAAATCCCGTCGAACCGCGTCTATGAAGACGATGACACGATTGCCCTGATGGATATCATGCCCCGGGCCGACGGTCATCTGCTTGTCATCCCGAAAACACCCTGCCGCAATATGCTGGATGCCACGCCTGAACAACTGACGGCGGTGATGGCGACCGTGCAAAAGATGGCACATGCCGTGAAAGCCGCCTTTGACGCAGACGGCGTTACCATTCAGCAATTCAACGAAGCGGCAGGGGGGCAGGAGGTGTTTCACCTTCATGTCCACGTTCTGCCGCGCCACGAAGGCATCTCGTTGCGTCCGCCGGGCAAGATGGGAGATTTCGACCTAATCGCTCAGCATGCCGACAAAATCCGCGCTGCATTGAGCTAAGCCCGAAAGGGTTTAGCGGCGATTTCGCTGGAGAAGCAGCAAGGGGTCCCGCTTGTGCTTTAAGGCTGATTTGAATGCAAAACGGAGGCCCTAGAACGAGAATTGCCGTTCCGATATGGGGTCGGAACGGCAGACTCGTAACCAAACACTTTCACGGATTTCGCAGGGCAGCCCTGAGATCACCGGTTAACACACCACTCACTCATGAACGGTCTCTACATACTATGTGGTCAGATGGCGTTTGTAAGGAGAGGATGTGAAAAATCCCTGAATTTGACGCGAATTGGGGCAATTCAATGGAAATTTACACGATTTTTTCGAAACAGAGCGCCCTAAATTTCGGCATTGTCGTTCTGCCATTCTGGGCAGATCGCCCAGAATACGTGGAATCACCTATGCACTAGACGCCTTCGGTCGCGAAGACCTTATCAAAGGTCTTTTTTAAAGCGACATCGACGTCATCCATGGTCACCGGCAGGCCAAGATCGACCAAAGACGTAACCCCGTGTTCCTGAATGCCGCAAGGCACGATACCTGTGAAATGAGACAGGTCCGGTTCGACATTTATAGAGATGCCGTGAAAGCTGATCCATTTCCGCAGGCGAATGCCGATGGCCGCGATCTTGTCTTCTGCTGGCTGGCCTTTGATCGTCAGCGGCAAGTCCTGCCGCTGGACCCAAACACCCACGCGACCGTCGCGGATTTCTCCGGTCACATTGAACTCGGCTAGCGCCGCGATCACCCATTCTTCCAGTTGTTTTACAAAGCGGCGCACATCATGGCCGCGTTTGCCGACATCCAGCATGACGTAGACCACGCGCTGTCCGGGCCCGTGATAGGTATACTGACCACCACGCTTGCTTTCATAGACTGGAAAGCGATCGGGGTCAGTCAAATATTCTCGCTTCGCAGACGTGCCGGCTGTGTAAAGCGGCGGATGTTCCAGCAGCCAGATACATTCATCGGCCTCACCCGTCGCAATCGCAGCGACACGCGCCTCCATGAAGGCGGTGGCCTCGTCATAGTCAATCAGCTGATCTGTGGTCTTCCATTCCATGCGCGTTCCTTAGCCCGTCTGCGGGGTAGGGGAAAGGGGTCAGGCGGCCTCGGCCAAGCAGCGTTGCAGGACCTGGGCATAGGTGTCAGCCCCTTGTGCACCGGTCAGCAGGTATTTTCCGCCAAACACCATCGAAGGCACGCCTGAAATACCCCTGCTGGTCCAGAATTGTTGTTTCTCACGCACCAGCTGGACATGCGCACCTGTTTCAAGCGCCTGATGTGCCGCATTCGGGTTCAGCCCTACGGCCTCGACTGTGCTCAGCAATACATCAGTGTCCGAGACATCTTGCTGCTTGGTGAAATAGGCGTCGAACAAAGCCAGTTTCAACGGATGCTGACGCCCCTGCGCCTCGGCCCAGTCCAGCAGTTGATGCGCGGCGAAGGTGTTCACAATTCGACTGTCATCGCTGAAATTGAAAGTAAATCCAAGTTCGGCCCCTAATCCGGTCAACCGCTCGCGCGCCTGCTGGCTTTGTTCGGGCGTCGAGCCGTATTTCTCGGCAATATGCTCGCGCAAATTCTGCCCTTCGGCCCCCATATTGGGGTTCAGCTCGAACGGATGCCAGCGCAATTGAGCCAGCACATTTTCTTGCTTCAATGCTGCATCGAGCTGGCGGTATCCAACAATACACCAGGGGCAGACCACATCGGAAACGACATCGATCTGTACGGTGGGGCGGGGATTGGGCGAGGGCATGGGGTGCTCCTGAAACTTCGGCGAGTCACGTTTAGATATGACAGCGCCAAAGGAATTCAATCGGCTGTGTTTTTGCCTCTTCACATCGCCCGGTTCAGCGTCTATACGCCCCTCTACCAAGTCATTGGCAGTGCGGTCGTGGCGGAATTGGTAGACGCGCAGCGTTGAGGTCGCTGTGGGGTAACACCCGTGGAAGTTCGAGTCTTCTCGACCGCACCAACATCCTGAAAATCGAAGCAGGTCATCATCAGTTTAAACGCGCGCCTTGTTCGTCGAAGCGGTAAGTGCGGTCTTTGGTGTAGCCAAACCGGATGGGGTGGCCTGCGTTGACCTGGTGTTGGCCGAATAGGCGCGCGGTGATTTGGTGGTCTTGCATCATGGCGATCACGTTGGTGTCTCCGCCCAAATGTTCGACATGGGTTACGTTTGCGGTCAGTGGGCCGTCATCCGCCAGCTGTAGGTCTTCGGGTCGGATGCCCAGGGTGGTATCCGCGCTTTCTCCGATCAGGCTGGCTGGAAAGAAGTTCATTGAGGGCGCGCCGAGGAAACCTGCAACGAACTGATTGGCGGGATTATTGTATAGTTCCATCGGGCTGCCGACCTGTTCAACCCGCCCGTCGCGCAGGACGACAATCTTGTCGGCAAGTGTCATCGCCTCGGTCTGGTCGTGGGTGACGTAGATCATCGAAGCATCGAGTTGCTGATGCAGGTTTGCGATTTCCAGCCGCGTGTTCATACGCAGAGCGGCGTCCAGATTGGACAAAGGCTCGTCGAACAGGAACAGTTTGGGTTCGCGCACGATGGCGCGGCCGATGGCGACACGTTGGCGTTGGCCGCCGGACAATTCCGAGGGGTAACGGTTGATATAGGGCTCAAGGTTCAGCATCTTGCTGGCCTTGTTGACCCGTTCTTCGATGACCTGCTTGCTCTGACCTTCCTGTTTCAGCGCCAGTGACATGTTTTTGCGCACATTCAGGTGGGGATAGAGTGCATAGCTCTGAAATACCATCGCGATGCCGCGTTTGGAGGGCGGGGTTAGGTTCATCAGCTCTCCGCCAATGCGCACCTCGCCCGAGGTCACATCCTCCAACCCCGCGATCACGCGCAAAAGGGTGGATTTGCCGCAACCCGAGGGGCCGACAAAGACCACGAATTCTCCGTCTTCCACATCGATGTTGATGTCTTTGAGGACTTCGACAGAGCCGAAGGATTTGTTCACGTTCGTAAGCGTCAGGGCGGTCATTTGGATGCCTCTTTCAGCGAAATGGGTTGGCCGGTGCGGATGCTTTCATCTGCAGCGAGGCAGACGGCGAGCGATTGCACGGCGTCGTTCATGTGACGGGTCAGGTCGATACCCTCTGCAATAGCGCGCAGCATATAGGCTTGTTCGGTGTCGCAGAGCTCCTGATGGCCGGGTTCATCGGGCATGTCGATTGTCTGATCGCCGTCCGGGCGGTGTACCAGAATGCCGCCGACCTTGGTGTGGCCGTCGATATCGGCGGATGCGCCCTTGTTGCCATCGGTGATCGAGACTGAGCCGTTGGGCGAGACGATGTCTTTTACGAAAAACGCTGTCTCGGACATCATCGGGCCCCAACCGGCTTCGTACCAACCGACGGAGCCATCCTCGAAGACCACCTGAAACTGGCCGTAATTGTACATGTCTTCGGCGATCTCATCGCTCAGACGCAGGCCCATGCCGTGGACTCGCACGGGGTCGGAGTCGGTGATCTGGCACATCACGTCGACATAATGAACGCCGCAATCGACAATGGGCGAGGTGGTCTGCATCAGGGCCTTATGCGTTTCCCACTCGGCCCCGCTGCTTTGCTGGTTGAGATTCAGTCGGAAGACATATGGCCCGCCCAAGCCGCGTGCTTCGGAAATCAGGCGCATCCAAGAGGGGTGGTGGCGCAGGATATAGCCGATGACCAGTTTGCGGTTGGTTTCAAAAGCCTTTGCGACGACGCGTTTGGCATCCGCCACAGTGGTCGCTAGAGGTTTTTCGACAAATACATGCGTCCCAGCTTCCATCGCGGCGCAGGCGAAATCGGCGTGGCTGTCGGAGTAGGTGGCCACGACCACCAGATCGGGCTTGGTCTCGGCCAGAGCGGTGTGAAAATCCGAATAGGCCGGATAGATCGACAGATCTGGATGATCCACGCGACCGGATCGGTTCACTAACCCAACAATCTGCGCGTCCGGGTGATGATGGTGGGCCAAAGCGTGACTCAGCCCCATATTGCCAAGGCCGGCGATCAGAACTTTGGTCATTTGACAGCTCCTGAAGTGATGCCGCGGATCAACTGACGTGAGAAGATGACATAGAGCACCAGCACCGGCAGGATCGCCATGCTGAGCGCCGACAGAACCGCGTTCCAGTCGGTGACGAACTGGCCGATAAAGACCTGGCTGCCCAGTGTTAGGGTTTTAGTTTCCTCGGCCGGGGCAAGAATCAGCGGGAACCAGAGGTCGTTCCAGATGGGGATCATGTTGAACACGGCGACCGTTGCCATGGCGGGGCGGACGAGCGGTAGGACCAATCGGAAGAAGATGGTGTATTCGGACAGCCCATCGACGCGGCCTGCGTTCTTCAGGTCGTCCGAGACCTGCCGCATGAATTCTGACAGGATGAACACGGCTAGGGGCAGGCCCTGTGCGGTATAGACAAGGATTAGTGCCCACAAGGTGTTCACCAACCCGGTCGCAACCATCATCTCAAGTATCGCAACAGTGCCGATGCGGATCGGGATCATGATCCCAAGCGCCAGATAGAGGCCCATCAGGGTGTTGCCCTTGAACTTGTACTCGCTCAGCGCAAAGGCGGCCATGGCGCCGAACAGCAGGACGAAGGCCAGCGACACCACGGTCACGATCAGCGAGTTCTGGAAATAAAGGAAGAAGTCCCCTTGTTTCATCACCGTCTGGTACCCGATCAGCGAGAAGCTTTCGGCATCGGGCAGGGCGAGTGGCTCGCGGAAAATCGAGCGTCGGGTTTTGAAGCTGTTGATGATGATCACGAAGACCGGGAAGAGGGCAATCAACGTGTAGAGGATCAGCGCCCCGTGCATGGCGGCCGTGTTCAGCGGGTTATGGCGTGCTTTGTTCATGCGTTCACCCTCACAGCTGATACCGTCGCATCCGGGTCTGGATGCCGAAGAGGTAGATGCAGACACCCACAAGGATGATCGCGAACATGGCGCCAGCGATGGCGGAGCCCATATGCGGGTCGCCCAGTTGCAGTTGGAAGCCAAAGAAGGTGCGGTACATGAAGGTGCCGAGGATATCGGTCGAGAAATCCGGCCCCGCCAGCGCGCCTTGCGATACGTAGATCAGGTCGAAGGCGTTGAAATTGCCGACAAAAGTCAGGATGGAAATGATGCCGATCGAAGGGATGATCAACGGCAGTTTGATCTTCCAGAACGCCGAAGCGCCGGTGATGCCGTCTATTTCTCCGGCCTCAAGGATTTCTTCGGGGATCGACAGAAGGGCGGCATAGATCAACATCATCGGGATGCCGACGAATTGCCAGACCGAGACAAGTGCCAGTGTTGTCAGCGCGTATTCTTCCTTGCCCAGCCAGGGCGCAAACAGCGACTTCAGACCAACGGCGTCCAGCATCGAAGGTGCAATGCCCCAAAGCGGGGACAAGATTAGTTTCCACGCGAAGCCGACAATGACAAAGCTCAGAATGGTCGGAATGAAAATCGCGGACCGGTAGAGCGCCGCAAACCGCAGGCGGGGATGCGAAAGTAGTGCAGCGAGTGCGATGCCAATCGGGTTCTGCACCAGCATGTGGATCAGGAAGAACCAGAAGTTGTTGCCCAAAGCGTTCCAGAACTGCTCGGACCAGATTGGATCGAAGAACAGGGTGCGGAAATTCTGCAGGCCCACGTAGATACGTGTCTGATCAACCTCGGTGAACAGTGCGAGGCGCAGCGTGTTGAACAAGGGGAAGATCATCACTGCCGTGTAGACCAGCACCGCAGGGGCGAGGAAAACGGCAATGTGCCAGCGTATGCGGCGGGTCTGCATGGGAATCTCCAGGGAAAAAGGTCCGGACGCGACGCGGTGGCCGCGTCCGGTGTGAGTGACCTAGGTGTTACTGATGCGGTGCGTACCAGCTGGCCAGACCGTCTTGCAGCTGCTGACCCAGCGCTTCGGGTGTCTCGGCACCCTTGATGGCGGCAACGGACGCGCCCCAGGTCGCGTTTTCAAGGTTAGGCTCACCGCGCGACAGGATTTGGTAGGTCGAACGGATTGTCGTTTCGCAATCACCGCGCCAGCTTACAAATTCCTTGGCAAGCGGATCTTCCAACTCAACCGGTTCATTCGACAATGGGAAGAAACCAGGCAAGGCGTTGCCGAAGATATTGGCGAACTCTGGCGACGCAACCCATGCGAGGAATGCCCGTGCGGCTTCGGGGTTTTCTGAAGCCGCATTCATACCGATACCGATATCGGTGTGGTCCGAAATATAGCAGGTGTCACCCGCATTCTGAACCGGCGGCTTGAAGGCACCCATTTCAAAATCAGCCAATGTGTTAAAGCCGGAGATTTCCCAGCTACCGGCCGGATAGACTGCTGCGCGACCTAGTGTGAACAGGTTTTGGCTGTCGGGATAGGTTTGCGCTTCGTATCCGTCGCCCAGATAGTCTGCCCATTTGGCCAGAGTCGCGTAGGGCGCGACCCACTGTTCATCAGTCAGCTTTTGTGAGCCTTCAATTAGGGCAAGACGACCTTCCTCACCCTTCCAATAGTTTGGGCCAATGTTGTTGTAACCCATTGTTGCGGCTTCCCACTGGTCGTTGGTGCCCATCGCCATTGGGATATAGGTACCGTCTTCCTTGATCTTGTCGAGGGCGGCAAAGAACTCTGCCTCGGTGGCCGGAACCTCGATGCCCAACTCGTTGAACGCATCTTTGTTGTAGATGAAACCGTGGATCACAGATGCCATCGGAACACAGAATGTCGCCGAGCCGTCGTCTGTTTGCCAGGCTGCTTTCGCAACATCAGAGAAGTTGGACATGGCGTCCAGATCAGACAGGTCAGACAAATGTCCACTTTCGTACAGCCCCAGAGAGCGGTCGAATGGGCGACAGGTAATTATGTCGCCAGCTGAACCCGCTTCGAGCTTGGCGTTAAGCGCCGCATCATATTCGGTTGGGGCGAAGGGCGAAAAAACCAACTTAATACCGGGATGTTCGGCCTCGAATGCCGGAATGATCTTTTCCTGCCACAAGGCCAGATCGTCATTGCGCCAGCTTTCGATCGTCAGCGTGGCGTCTTGCGCGTAGGCACTTGTGACCAGCGCCGTGCTCATCAAAGCAAGACTTAGAACTTTGCGTTTCATTTTGTATCTCCCAGGTTGATAGTTTCTTTGTTTTTGAGCTTCTCCAGCGCGGGGCGAAGGTGATCGTTGGTCTCGCGCAGCGCAGCTTGCGCTTGGTCCAAAGACTGCGCGCCGGTGGCCAAAAGAGCGGCGCACTTGAGGTCCCCGTTTGCCGAGATCAATGCCGATGCTGCCTGTTCAACATCAACGCCGGTCAGTTGGCAAACGATCCCATTGGCGCGGGCGCGCAGCTTGTCGTTGTCGGCGCGCAAGTTGATCATCATACCGTCCTGGATATGGCCCAACTCCATCGCCATAAGTGTCGACAGCATGTTCAGAGCAATTTTCTGAGCCGTCCCTGCGCCCATTCGGGTTGAGCCCGATATCAGTTCCGGCGGTGTGGGCAAAAGGATCGGGTGATCGGACAGTCTCAGCAACTCGGAATCGCGATTGTTCGCAATGCCGATGATTGCAGCCCCTTGCTGGCGCGCGTAGCGGGCCGCCGCGACCGTATAAGGGGTGGTTCCGCTGGCTGATACAGCGATCAGGGTATCGGCGGGTGCCAGATCGGCCAATTCGTCGGCAAGACCGTCTGTAGCGTCTTCGGTATCACCTAGCATTTCAGTGCCGGTCGGCAAACCGCCTGCCATATGAATGCGAATCTGATCTGAGGGGATCGAAAATGTCCCACCAAGTTCGAGCGCATCCGAAGCTGCCATCAAGCCGGATGAACCTGCTGCAACATAGCGAAGCGTGCCGCCAGAGCGGATAGTTTGCGCCATCGCCTTCGCGCCAGCGCATATCGCAGGCAGTGCGGTGAGGGGGGCAGTTGCGGCTTCGGATTGGGAGCCTGCCAGCAGCTCGGCAACTTCCGCCAGCGGTCGGGTGTCAAGCCCGATCGCCTTTTGATGCAGTTGTTCCGTTACTGGCGTGGCCACGTGATTCTCCCCCGAGATTTCGAATATCATACCTTTTAGATACCATTAGTCTACCATTTTATTTATCTGTCGATATGTTTCAGTGTTTTATCGATATGCGTGCGGTTTGGTCATTATTAGGTCTTCAAAATTGGAAATAGGTATTATAAAGGTATCTGCATGAGTCGCCTTACCGATACCATTGTTCTGGCCGCTGATGGCGGCGGCACGCGCTGCCGTATCGCTGTTTCCGATGGCTCCCGCGTTCAGCAGGTTGAGGTCGGGGCGGCGAATGTGTCGACTGATTTCAGCGCTGCCTGCGCTGAATTGAGGCAAGGGATCTCCGTTTTGGCAGAGCGTATCGGATTGGAGGCAAGCCAGCTGAACAGTACACCCGCCTATCTCGGGCTTGCAGGTGTCACTGGTAAAGCTTTGGCAGGGCGGTTGGCAGCAGAACTGCCGTTTGATCACGCGCGCATCGAAGATGACCGCCCCTCGGCATTGCGCGGTGCGCTTGGGCCTAAAGATGGGTTTGTTGCCCATTGTGGCACCGGCTCTTTTCTGGCGGCCCAGAGGAGGGATCAAAGTTTGTTTGCCGGGGGTTGGGGGCCGGTGCTTGGTGATCAGGCCTCGGCACAATGGGTTGGGAGGCGTGCGTTGGCTTGCACGCTCGACTGTGTCGATGGCCTTCGATCCATGTCTGAAATGACGAATGTGTTGTTGTCACGTTTTGATGGTGCGGCGGGCATCGTGCGGGTGGCATCCGGGATGTCGCCGACCGAGTTTGGTGCGCTGGCACCCTTGGTGACTCAACACGCTGCGCAAGGGGATGCAGTTGCGGTCTCGATCTTGGAATCCGGTGCGCAGTATCTGGTGGATCAGTTGGAGGCAATGGGATGGATACCCGGCCTCCCGGTTTGCCTGACCGGAGGCATCGGTCCGCAGTATGCGACTTATCTTCCAGAGTTCATGCAGCAAGACCTGACCAAACCGCTGGGGGATCCGCTGACCGGAGCAATCGCGCTGGCTCACGTGTTTCAGGAGGATATCGAACATGAGCGTTGCTGACTTCCTGAAACCCGAGGGGTGGTTGGGTCAAACTGCCGGTCCGCGCTATGTGCAACTGCGCCATCGGTTGGAGCAGGGGATTGAAGAAGGCATTCTGGCCCCGAACAGCTCGCTCCCACCGGAACGCGAGATCGCTGAACTGACAGATTTGTCGCGCGTCACTGTCCGCAAGGCCATTCAGGAACTGGTGCGCAAGGGGGCGATCGAACAGCGACAGGGGTCAGGCTCATTCGTGCGTCAGCCCGTTGCGCGGGTTGAGCAATCGCTTTCGCATCTCACCTCGTTTACCGAGGATATGGAGCGCCGTGGGTACGAAACAACTTCAACCTGGTTGGAACGGGGGATATTCCTGCCATCGCCGGATGAGATGTTGGCGCTTGGCCTGTCAGCCAATGACCAAGTTGCGCGTATCCACCGATTGCGCGCTGCCGGAGGGCGACCCATGGCCCTGGAGCGCGCAGCATTGCCGTTGGATATTTTGCCAAATCCTACTGAAGTCACCGGGTCTTTGTATGCGGTCCTCGAACAATCAGGAAACCGTCCGGTCCGTGCGATTCAGAAGATCTCGGCGATCAATCTCGAAGCGGCTGAGGCCGGTTTGCTGAACGTGGCCGAAGGGACGGCAGGGCTGAGTATCCAGCGGACATCATATCTTGAAAGCGGGCGTGTTGCTGAACTGACCCGATCCATCTATCTCGGCGATGCCTACGACTTTGTGGCAGAGCTGCGGCTGTCAACCTGAAAGGTGTAGTTCATGCTCCCTGAAACAACACAAATGCGGCGGGAAATCAATGAGATACCTGCCGCTGTAGAGCGTCTCCTCACTGAAGGTGGCACGGCGATTGCCAAGACTGCAACCGCCATCCGTGACCACGATCCCAGCTTTCTGATCTCGGTCGCGCGGGGGTCGTCGGACCATGCTTGCAGTTATCTGAAATATGCGTCCGAATTGCTTTTGGGTCTGCCGATGGCCTCGGTCGGGCCAAGCGTGAAGTCGATCTACGGGGTGGATCTGTGCTGCCCCGGCACGCTGTGTATTTCGGTGTCACAGTCCGGTCAAAGCCCCGATATTGTTAAACTGACTAAGTCACTGACCGAAGGTGGTGCTTATTCGGTTGCAATCACGAATGATTCGACCTCGGCATTGGCTGGCGTTGCATCGTCTGCACTACCGATACATGCAGGGCCCGAGCTGAGCGTGGCAGCTACCAAGACCTTCGTGACCTCGCTGGTCACCGGGCTTTGGCTATTGGCCGAGGTCAAGCGTGACGATGCCTTGCTGCGCGCCATCCATAAGCTGCCAGCCTCCTTGGCGCAGGCGATCACTTGTGATTGGGGTGCAGTTGTTGAGGCCGTTGATGGGCAGTCGCTGTTTACGCTGGGTCGCGGAACAACTTGGGCGATTTCGAATGAGGCGGCGCTGAAGTTCAAGGAAACCTGTCAGATCCACGCAGAAAGCTATTCTTCGGCAGAGGTGCTGCATGGTCCGGTGTCTATCGTCGATCAGGGCTTTCCGGTGATTGCGTTTTCGTCGGGAGATGCAGCGGAATCCAACATCGCTGAGGTCGCCGACGCACTTGCAGGCAAGGGGGCAAAGGTGTTTGCAACAACCGATCAGGTGTCGAAAGCCGTCTCGCTGCCGCATGTGCGCACGTCGCACTGGATGACAGACCCGGTGGCCGCGATCGCATCCTTTTATGGAATGGTCGAAACGGTCGCCACACGCCGAGGCATCAACCCGGATGCTCCACGTCACCTCAGGAAAGTAACGGAAACGGTATGACCCGAGCATCGATCACCTTCGCGGGCGGGCCGATCTTTGACGGCGACAACGTGCATGAGGGGCATGCTGCGCGGTTCGTCGGTGGAAAGCTGGAATCCGTTTTGCGCGACGATCAGTTGCCTTCAGACGAAGTGGTTGAGGACCTGTCGGGCGATATTCTCAGCCCAGGTTACGTCGATTTGCAGGTCAACGGCGGTGGAGGTGTCATGTTCAATGACGACCCATCGGTCGAAACTTTACGGCGGATCGCCGCAGCGCATCGCCAACTAGGATCAACATCGATCCTGCCGACACTGATCACGGACACGCCGGAAAAGACGACAGCGGCCATCTTAGCCGCGAAGCACGCCATTCAGAACGGCGTTCAGGGGATTATCGGCCTGCACCTTGAGGGGCCGCATCTATCCGTGCGGCGCAAGGGGGCGCATGATGCTGCTCTAATCCGGCCCATGGAAGAGGCCGATCTGGAGCAGTTGTTAGATGCGGCTAGAGCCTTACCAGCTTTGATGGTTACGCTTGCGCCCGAGAGTGTCACAACCGCTCAGGCCGAAACTCTTGCAAAGGCTGGAGTAGTTGTTTCGCTCGGGCACAGTGATGCCGAATTCGAAACCTGCGTGGCCTACGCAAAGGCGGGCGCGCAGTGTGCAACACACCTTTTCAACGCCATGAGCCAACTCGGCAATCGTGAGCCGGGCCTTGTTGGCGCGGCGCTGGCAAGTGGGGAAATGTCCGCCGGGCTGATTGCAGATGCGATCCACGTTCACCCACAAACCATGCGTGCAGCCTTCGCCGCCAAGCAAGGACCAGGGCGCTTGTTCCTGGTCAGTGACGCGATGGCCGTCGCGGGGACAGAATTGACCGAATTCCAATTGGAAGGCCGCATTATCCAGCGTGAAAACGGCAGGTTGACCCTGCAGAATGGTACGCTGGCCGGGGCCGATCTTGATCTGACGACGGCGTTGAGCGTTTTAACAAAGCAAGTTGGCGTTTCATTGCCAGACGCATTGGCGGCGGCGACGCGCATTCCCGCACGGATCATTTCTCAGAATTCGATTTCACACCTGAACCAGCTAACACAGGCCATTCGAATATCTCCGGATTTGTTGCAGGCACGCCCTGTTGTTGCGGACTGACCTCCATCGGTGGCGATCTCAATGCTTCATACATTTCGCATCTCGTCGTAGCTGTGGCGGTTGTATAAGAGATTAAGCGAATATGGATTGGGAATATCTTGATGCTTCAAGCGATGGGCAATAACGGCTTTAGGGCGACAGCCCGGACCATTCCATGAAGCGGATGCCCGGCGTATTCATTGGTCAACGCAAGGATCGGATGGGCGCACGTCTTCTGATGATTCTGACCTGCATCCGGCTGGCCGAAGATTTCGGAACCGACTACCGCGTGAACTGGTTTCCGCAAGGCGCTGACGCGCCGGAGCTGGATCAGCCTGAGGAATTGTTCACCTCTGACTGGATGGACGCACATTTCCTTGAACAATCCGAATTCGACGCGCTGGGCGCGACGGCTCTGCCGATTTGGGCATTCCAGAACGATTCATCGCCGCAGCGGCTGTTGGACCATTTGGCGTCGGGCCGGTCGGTTCTGGTTGAAGAGGGCTTTGAGGTGCTGGCATTCCCATGGGAAGATATCGAAGCCATCCGCCCGCGCTATCGCGACTTTATCCGCAGCGTTGGTTTTGTGGAAGAGATTCACCAGATCATGGATCGCGCCGATCAGAAGCTTTCGGGGCAGGGGGTATCGGCCTATCACATCCGACGCGGAGATATCCTGAACGGTTTGCCGTGGAAGCACTCGACTTGGCCTGCAAAGATCGAACCGGAGGAGTTTTATGAGGCGCATCTGGAGAAATCCAAGGACCAGACGGCGATCATGTTCTCTGATCAGCCCGAGTTGATTGCCCGCTTCAAACAGCGGTTTCCGCAGCTCATGCAAATGTCGGATATCGCCGATCTGTCCAGCTTGCCTCGAGCGCAACGGGATTTTCTTGAACTTTATGCGATGTCGCGTGCCGAACAGGTCATCGCGCCTTACATTTCTGCGTTCTCAATGGCGGCGGCCCGGATATCCGGCCAACAGCGCAAAGTGTTTCGCGATGTGCTGACCGAAGATGAGCTGCAAGTGGCCAATGAACGGGTCATCGAACGGGTCGCACAGGGGCCATCTGCGTTTCTGAACCCCTCGGAAGCGGCGCACATCTATTCTAAGGCCGCACAATACCTGTCAGCGCAGGACCGCTGTGAAGAGGCGTATGAGAGCGCAAAGCCGATTCTGGAAGCTGGGGCTGACAATGCCTTTATGCCGCTGCTGCAATCCTTGAATTGCTTCTATTTAGACAAGTGGCAGGAAAGTGAGGCGCTTGCAAAGCAAGGGTTAGAGAACCCGCATCTCTGGCCTGAGGATTACGCTGTCATGTGCGCCTTGCGCGGGGCCATTCTGGGTGTTCAGGGCAAACGTTGGGCTGCAACCCGACATTTTGCAAAAGCGTTTTGGGCCAAGCCGTTGCGACCTGACGTTATGGTGCTTGGGTCCAGAATGCTCTATCGGTCCCATCTGGCGCACAGATTGCTGCCTCCGGTTGATTGGTCTCTACAGAGGGCTGTCCGGCAACGCCGTTTTCCGCCGTTCAATAACCTATATCTGGTGCAGCACAAGGTGGTGTCCTGGCGGCCCTGCAACTTCGATTTCGTTCTGCTGGATTGGGCTGATCTGGCACTTGATCAACGTGCAAGGCGGTTGTTCGATCAGCGCAAAAGGCTTGAGGCATTGAGTGTGGCTTTGGATGATCTGCCCGACGTTTCGGCAGATGACCCGCGTTTGCTGAGCGCGCAGGTGATGCTGCAGAGACATCTAGGCGAAATTTCCAGCGCCCAAGCGATCGATAACGTCCGGCATATCGTGGCAGACGTGCCAGAGAGCACTTTGTATCAAAAACGGCTGGCCGAGCTGTATGAAGCAGAAGGTGACTTCAAGGCCGCCCAAAAAACGATGGCCGAGGCGTTGGCTTGTGACCCGGAAAGCCCGTTTCTTTTGTTTGCAATGGGCCGATTGCTTGAACGGACGGGTCAAGCCGGGAAGGGTGAGAAGCTAATCTTGGAAGCAGCCGATCAAGATGAAATCACAGTCGCCATTCAGGGTGCGGCGGGTCAGATTCAGTTGCGTCGCGGAAACAAGAACAAAGCTCGCCCGTATCTAGAGAAAGCGCGTGATCTTTATCCGCCCTACAAGCGGTTTACCAATCAGTTGAACAGGCTTTCAGGGCAGGGGTGATCTTAGTCCAACGCAATCTCTTGCCGCAGTTTACCGGTTGTCTTGTCAAATATCATGATCCTGTTGTCTTCGGTCACGACCGCGTACCAGTTGCTGCCGATGGTCAATGCCTGCGCCCTTGCACCATCGGGTAATTCGATCTGATCAGGCAGCCTCGGGGTGCGATCCGATAGACGGATGACAATCAGGGCGAATGTCACTAGAACCCCGCCAATCATTACCGCGGTCAGCAACATGACCATGCGCCGCAGCAATCGAAGCTGAGGCGTTTCCAGCGGTTCCTGAGGTTCGGAAGGGACAGTCATGGGCACCCGCCTGATAGAGTTTCATATCGCGGCCTCACCGCCGCCCCGCCTTGATAAGGCGCTTGCGCGGGATGTGCCAGCGGAAGAGAACCTATCGCGTACCCGGCTCGCCCGACTGATCAGTGACGGGGCCGTGACCGTTGATGGAATTTCGGTTGAGGACGCCAAGGCTAAGGTTTCCGAAGGCGCGCTGGTTGGAATTACTGTGGCCGAGGCCGAAGATAGCCATATCGGGCCCGCGGATATCCCATTAGAGGTCGTCTATGAGGACGACGATCTGATCGTGATCAACAAACCAGCAGGGATGGTCGTGCATCCGGCGCCGGGC
This sequence comes from Ruegeria sp. CE9, assembly GCF_056537425.1. Classification (NCBI taxonomy): domain Bacteria; kingdom Pseudomonadati; phylum Pseudomonadota; class Alphaproteobacteria; order Rhodobacterales; family Roseobacteraceae; genus Ruegeria; species Ruegeria sp. CE9. The sequence continues at coordinate 235,501 of NZ_JBQFRO010000001.1, forward strand.
TCGCCGAACGGGACACTGGTCAATGCGCTGCTGCATCATTGCGGGGATGATCTCTCGGGTGTGGGGGGCGTCAAGCGCCCGGGCATCGTGCACCGGATCGACAAGGAAACCAGCGGGTTGCTGGTTGTGGCGAAATCGGATGCGGCGCATCACGGGCTGGCTGCCCAGTTCGAGGCGCATAGCGTCGAGCGCTACTATCGCGCGATCTGCTATGGTGTGCCGGATGCCAATGACCCTCGGTTGCGCGGGATCAAGGGCGTTAGCTTTGAGCCCGGCAACATCATGCGCCTTACGACTCAACTGGCGCGGCACAAGACGGATCGGCAAAAGCAGGCCGTGCTGTTTCACGGAGGCCGTCATGCTGTGACACGGGCACGGATTGTCGAAGTTTTTGGAACGCCCGGCGGTCTGTCCTTGATCGAATGCTGGCTTGAGACGGGCAGGACACACCAGATCCGTGTCCATATGGCCCACGCTGGCCATGGTCTGGTTGGCGATCCGGTTTATGGCGGCAAACGCAAGCTGGCGGCGCGCGCCTTTACAACCGAGGCGGCAGAAGCGGTGCAGGCTTTCCCACGACAAGCCCTGCATGCCGCCGTACTTGGGTTCGAACACCCAGTCACAGGCGAGGCGCTACGCTTTGAGGCGCCGCTGCCGCAGGATATGGCTGAGCTATTGGAAAATCTAAGAAAACCGTTGAAATAATCTGCAAAGGCTTGTGAATATGGCCTTTTCAGCTTTCCTTTACATATGGTTAATTTCAGACTGTTATTAGATCCTCTTGAATGTACCGGGTCAGGTACCCATATCCCATGTTAAGGGCTTAAACATTTGTCCAAGGGGCAGAAATAAATGGCAAATTACTCAAATCTTCCGGCGCCGTCTCCTGAAGGGGGGCTGAACCGCTATATGCAAGAGATTCGCAAGTTTCCTCTGCTGGAGCCAGAAGAGGAATATATGCTGGCCAAGCGTTGGGTCGAGGAACAGGATACCGAGGCCGCGCATAAAATGGTCACGTCGCATCTGCGTCTGGCGGCCAAGATCGCTATGGGGTATCGCGGCTATGGTCTTCCGCAAGCCGAGGTGATTTCCGAGGCCAATGTGGGCCTAATGCAAGCGGTCAAGAAGTTCGACCCTGAAAAGGGTTTCCGTCTGGCGACCTATGCCATGTGGTGGATCCGCGCCTCGATCCAGGAATATGTCCTTCGGTCGTGGTCGATGGTGAAACTGGGTACAACATCGGCGCAGAAAAAGCTGTTCTTCAACCTGCGTAAAGCAAAGGCACGCATTGGCGCGCTGGAAGAGGGTGATCTGCGTCCCGAAAACGTCGCCAAGATCGCAGAAGATCTCGGCGTGACCGAAGAAGAAGTCATCAGCATGAACCGCCGGATGTCCGGTGGCGATGCCTCGCTGAACGCGACCGTTGGGTCCGAGGGCGAAGGTACGATGCAATGGCAGGATTGGCTGGAAGACGAAGATGCCGACCAGGCAGGCGACTATGAGGCGCGTGATGAGCTTGAAGCCCGTCGTGAGCTGCTGGCCGCTGCGCTGGACGTGCTGAATGATCGTGAGAAAGACATTCTGACCCAACGCCGCCTGATGGATCAGGCCGTGACGTTGGAAGAACTCAGCACACAGTACAATGTCAGCCGCGAACGCATTCGCCAGATCGAAGTGCGCGCTTTTGAAAAGCTGCAAAAGAAGATGCGAGAGCTTGCGCGCGAAAAGGGAATGCTGGGATCAACCTGACCCCAGCCAATCATCAGCCCGCCAAATGAGCGGGCTGATTTTTTATGCGAAAATGAAGTCCGACTCGGACAGGTGGCTTGCCCAGACACCCGATAGATAGATGCTGTCGCCTTCGTCCAGTTCGATCTTGGTGCCGAAGAACTTGCCGTCGATATCGTCCTCGATGTCTTCAAAGCTTGTGATGCCATCGTACTCGGACAGATCGATCTTGTCCTTGCCGACGCGGAAATCGACAATCCAGTCGTGGCCGTCGCCGTCCTCGAAAACGAACATGTCTTTACCACGACCGCCGAAGAGCTTGTCGTTGCCCTCACCACCGTCGATGATGTCTTTCCCGCGACCGCCGAAGATTTTATCGTGGCCTTCGTCACCGCGCAATATATCCTTCCCGCGCCCGCCAAAGATGATGTCATTTCCGACGCCTCCAAGCGCCACATCATTGCCCGAGCCGGTTTTGATCACATCATTACCGCCATCGCCGAGAACAAAATCATTCCCACGTCCAGTATAGATGAATTCATCATTGCTATCGCCCAGGATGAAATCGGTATTCTTCTTTCCGAGAATACCTGTCACGGACACCGGCAACAGAACCCCATCGAGCACATGAATAATACCGTTCGAGGCCTCGACGTCGAATGCGATCAAGCCTGGATCGGCAATGCCAGGGTCTGCATCACCCAGACTTGGTGGATCGCTTTCAAGGTTCAGCTCGACTGATGGCCCAAGCAGTGTGGGGATTTCGGCACCATCCCCGAGGCTGATCACCGTGGCGCTGTCGAACTCGCCATCAACTACGTGGTATTGCAGAATATTGGTCAGCAAAGGTAGAGGGTCGCCGCCGCCAAGCAGCGTAAGCGCTTTGACGATGTGACCCAAAGCCCCGGCTTCGTCTGCGCCATGATAGCCAAGGGTCTGCGCCAGAGTGATAAACGCAGCGTCGGCTGGGGCAAAAACCGTCAGGGCAGCCTCCGGGTCATTCAGTGCGTCTGCCAACCCGGCCAAGATGACCGCTTCGCGCAGGATGTCGAAATCTTGGTTGTCGTTGTCAAACGTCCCAGGGGCACCGCTTTGCAGTACCCTTTCAGTAATCGTGTGTGTTGCTGGCATTTCGGTATACCTCCCACCCTGTATGCCTTGGTTTTGGACAGAGCGAATGCACCTGCCCGCTGATAGTTTGGCTACGCAGGGAACATCAGCGTGGATCAACAAAACTGCTTTGGATTCTGAATCAGCGAATGAGGAAAGGGTATTTTAATATTTAATTACAGTCATCTAATGCGCTTCTCTTAACCCAATCAAAATTGTTGAAACAGTGCGAGATTTCGAGGCGCGTTCAGAAAGGCCTGACATGTTTGTTGGTGATTGCTAGACAGTTCCTGACCGAATTGCAGGGGCCTGCTGTTGGTGGGCACGATCAATATCTTGGGGGAACGAATATGCATAAGCCGGTGAATTGGGGCATCTTGGGCGCGGCGAAATTTGCCCGGCAGCAAATGGCACCAGCCATCCATGCGGCTAATGGTGCGCGGTTGGCTGGGCTCGCGACATCCGATCCGGCCAAAGCTGACCCGTTTATCAGCTATTGCCCTGATCTAAGCGTCTACAACAGCTATGACGCGCTGCTGGCAGATCCAGAGATTGAGGCGGTCTACATCCCACTGCCTAACCATCTTCATGTTGAATGGAGCTTGAAGGCGCTGGAGGCGGGCAAGCATGTGCTGTGCGAAAAGCCGATGACCATGCGGGCTGATGAGTTTGACGCGCTGATCGCCAAGCGGGGTCAGACCGGGTTGCTGGCCGCCGAAGCTTATATGATCGTGCATCATCCGCAGTGGCATCTGACACGCAAGCTGATTGCCGATGGAGCGATAGGTAAATTAATTCATGTCACCGGTGCGTTCAGCTACGACAACCGGGCGGACACGGGAAATATTCGCAACCGTCCCGAGACTGGTGGCGGAGGTCTGCGTGACATCGGGGTCTATGTGATCGGCAGCGCGCGATTTGCCACGGGGCAAGAACCAGATTCGGTCAGCGGTGCGATCCGTTGGGAGAATGACGTGGACGTTTTCACCGAAATTCGCGCGCAGTTTCAGGGATTTACCTATTCCACTTACGTTTCGACTCGCATGCACCCGCATCAGGAAATGGCGTTTCACGGTGAAGGTGGCATGATCCGACTAACCGCTCCGTTCAATCCTCGTGTGTTCGGGGAGGCACGGGTTGAACTGCACCGACCGGGGCTTGAGGTTCAGGTGACGCGTTTCCCCACAGATAACCACTATCAATTGCAGGTCGAAGCGTTTGGCCGATCAATCCGCGAAGGGGTCGCGTATCCCTGTCCGCTTGAATTCGTGCGCGGTACGCAGGAGGTGATCGATCAGGTCTTTGACACCGCCATGTCGCTGTAGCTTGCAACGTCCGCAATGACTCGCGTAACCTGATCCGACCAGATCAGGAGGGTTCTATGGCGGGCGGTTGGGCGCGCGATGGCGCAGTAAGCGAACAAATCGAAGCGTCGATTTCCGATGAACTGGCGCGGATGCAGGCTCAAAAGCGGCCGGTTGGCGCAAGCCTGACCCATTGCGCCGAATGCGAAGAGCCGATTCCTGAAAAGCGCCGCGCGGCTCTGCCGGGCGTCAAACTCTGCCTCGATTGCCAGCAAGAGCGTGACAGCAGTTTCAAGGCCCGTAGCGGGATCAATCGGCGCGGGTCGAAAGACAGCCAGCTGAAGTAACTTTGGGAGCGCCGATGCAGGGTCAACCGCAGAAATCATTGCTGCATAACGGGTTGCTTCTTGGGTTTCTGGCCGCGTTTCTTTGGGGTACGCACAGTGTCATCGTTCGGTACCTGACGAGCGATCTCGGCGGGTTGCAGATCGCCGTATCACGCCTGTTCATCGCTGCGTTTGCGATTTACTGCATGCTGCGGGTGATGGGCGCACGGGTCTCGGTCCAATATCGCGATTGGAACTTTCAGTTGGCGGTGTTGTCTACCGTCGTGAACTACATATTGTTCCATATCGGCCTTGAACACACTGGTGCCGCGAATGCGATGGTGCTGGAAAATACTGCGCCGTTTTTCGTGCTGATTTTCCTGTATTTCTTTGCAGATACCGCCGTCGGGCGCACCGACGTGCTGGCAACTCTGTTGGCGATCCTTGGTGTGTTTTTGACGGTCTATCGGGATTTTCAAGGCGGCGGAGAGCCTCTGTTGGGCGATCTGATGGAAATCGGGGCGGGGCTTAGCTGGGCGGTATTCCTGATTTCCAGCAGCCGCGCGATGCAATCGTCAGAGACTACTGCCGAAAGGCTGAACTTTCTGTTTGGCGTTTTCCTGTGTTCAGGGGTGCTGTTGGTACCATTGGCAGCGTTCGCGTTTCAGATACCAACCGTAAATGACGTGGTCTTCTTGATCCTACTTGGCGTTTTGCCGACCGCGCTGGCCTATTATCTATGGTACGAGGCCGCCGCGCGTGTCTCGACCTTGACGGCGACGTTGCTATTTGCCGCCTCGGTTGTGTTTACTTTCATCAATTCGGCGCTGTTTCTGGGCGCGACGATCACGCCGCTGGCGATTGTTGGCGCGGTTTTGATTGTGACGGCGATTTTCGTGACGACGATGAAATCAAGCAAAGAGAAATGAGGCAGCCTGAACCGGCTGCCCCTTGGCTTTAGCTTTCCATCGCTTCCAATTCGTCAATGAAGCCAGAGATCATCGAAAGGCCCTTGTCCCAGAACTCGGGGTCGCTGGCGTCCAGTCCGAAGGGGGCAAGCAGCTCCTTGTGGTGTTTTGAGCCACCGGCGCGCAGCATATCGAAATACTTGTCTTCGAACCCGTCCGCTCCGCTTTCGTAGACCGAATAGAGTGCGTTCACGAGGCCATCGCCAAACGCGTAGGCGTAGACGTAGAAGGGCGAATGGACGAAGTGCGGGATATAGGCCCAGAAGGTCTCGTACCCATCCATGAATTCAAACGCAGGCCCAAGGCTTTCGGCCTGGACGCTCATCCACAGGGCGTTGATGTCATCCGGGGTCAGCTCACCTTCGCGTCGGGCAGCATGAAGCTTGCACTCGAAGTCGTAAAACGCAATCTGGCGAACGACCGTGTTGATCATATCCTCGACTTTGCCGGCCAGCAGCACCTTGCGCTGTTCCGGGGTCTCGGCCTGATCCAGCATTTTGCGGAAGGTCAGCATCTCGCCGAACACGCTGGCGGTTTCGGCAAGCGTAAGCGGTGTGGACGATAGCATCTCGCCCTGATCTGCAGCCAGAACCTGATGCACGCCGTGGCCCAGCTCATGCGCCAGGGTCATCACGTCGCGTGGTTTGCCCAGATAGTTGAGCATTACGTAAGGATGAACTTCGGTGACTGTGGGGTGGGCGAAGGCGCCGGGTGCTTTGCCGGGTTTCACTGCCGCATCGATCCAACCTTTCGAGAAGAATGGGGCTGCAATTTCACCCATGCGCGGATCGAAGGCGTTGTAGGCGTCCATCACCGTCTTCTCTGCCTCAGCCCAATCAACGATGCGAGTGTCTTCCATCGGCAAAGGGGCATTGCGGTCCCAGACCTGCATGACGTCCAGACCCAGCCATTTGCGTTTCAGCTCGTAGTAACGATGGCTCAGCTTGGGGTAGGCCGCGACGACAGCCTCGCGCAAGGCTTCGACAACTTCGGGCTCAACATCGTTCGACAGGTGGCGACCAGTCTGAGCAGTTGGCATGTTGCGCCAGCGGTCAACGATTTCTTTTTCCTTGGCCTGCGTATTGTGCACGCGCGCGAAGGTTTTGATATTGCTTTGGAAAACGCTGGCCAGTTCGCGCGCGGCAGCTTCACGTTTGGTACGATCCTGCTCGGTCAGCAGATTCAGCGTGCCTTCGATATTCAACTCTTCGCCATCAACGGTAAAGGTCAGGCCCGCAATTGTCTCGTCGAACAGGCGCTCCCATGCATCGCCGACCACGCCGAGATCGTGCAGAAATTTCTCAAGCTCGTCGGAAAGTTGATAAGGCTTCATCGCGCGGATACGGCGGAACACGGGTTCATACCGGGCCAGATCAGCATTGGCGGCGAAATGCGCGGCCAGCGCGTCGTCATCAATACGGTTCAGTTCCAGCGTGAAGAACACCAACGGCGTGGTGAAGACCGTGATCTTCTCTTGCATGTCAGACAGGAACTTGGCGCGGTCGGCATCGGTGGTCAGCTGGTAATAACGCAGTCCGGCGAACGACATGATGCGACCGGCGACGGTGTTGATCTTTTCGTTTCGCTGCACGCAGGTCAGTAGGGCTGCGGCATCCAAATCGGCCAGTTTGCCTTCGTAATCGGTTGCAAAGGCCGCACATTCGCCTTCCAGCCAGTCTAGATCGCGGGAAAGTTCCGGCGCGTCTTCCGAGGTGTAGAGATCGGTCAAATCCCATTCCGGCAAGTTGCCCAGATCATCAGAACCGCCACCTGCATTTGCGTCACGGACGGGGAAGGGAAGGTCGCGCATGGATCACCTCAATGGACTGTGTTGGCAAACATTTAGGCGCGGCTTTGCCGGATCACAAGCAGCCTGTTTGGATCAGCGTGACAGCGCGGGCTCTTTTTCGGATATGGATCCCGCTTTGAGGAAATGGGCCACCAGTTGATCAAACACCGGTCCACGCACCTCGGGGGCTTCCATCAAGACTTCGTGCTCGCCTTCAGGTATCTCAACCAAAGTCCCGCCGGGCCAGTTCGCCATACGGATGCGGATTGCCTTGCGATCGACGATTTGCTCATGGCTTCCAAGGAAAGTTAGGGCAGGGATGTCTGGTGCGGTCTGCTCCATTAGCCAGATGCACTCATCCAGCGCTTCGCGCAGCCATATCGTGGATGGCGCGCCAAGTGCGAGTTCCGGATGCGCGGCCAACTGGTTCTGCATCATCTGATACATTTCGGGATCACGGGTAAGCACGTTCCCCTCGAAAGGTTGCGATGCGACATAGCTTTCCAGCGTTGTCGTGGGCGGTGTCTTTTCTCCAAGCCCCAGACGCGGCCCCCAATAGGCGGTCAACTGGCTGAGCGGTTTCATGATCGGGGTAAAGAATATGCCCCACATCGGGCCCGTAAAGGCACAGGCCGCGAAGTCCGCGCTTTCCAGAACCGCGCGCAACCCAATTGCTCCACCCATGGAATGGCCGATCACGTACCATGGTTTGGGCAGTTCCAGATGCTGGGCGAGTGCCAGTGTCGCGCGTACATCATGCTGATAATCGGTGAACTGCTCGACATGGCCAATCCGAGGATCATCAAGCAAACGATCCGCCAGACCTTGCCCACGCCAATCAATCGCAAGGCTGGCAAAGCCCCGATTAACGAATTCCTTCGCAGTATCGCCGTATTTCTCGATATATTCCGTGCGCCCGGGGAACAGCATCACTGTACCGCAGGCATCGCCGGTGGGACGCCAATGGCCGACGCGGATGCGCTTGCCGTCTTGCGTTGTCAGCCAATGCGCCGCTCCACCGGCGGGACCGCCGGCCACATCTTCGAAAAAGGGGGCCGGCGACAAATCCATCAGGCCAGCACCGAGGCAAGTTTCATGGCGATACCCATGTCTCCATCAACGCTCAGCTTACCAGACATGAACGCACCCGTGGGGTTCAGGTCACCGCTGAGAATCTGTTCGAACGTGTCCGCATCGGCGCTTAGGGTGACGTCGGCGTCTTCATCGCTGACGCGCGCGCCGCTTGCATCCAGAATGATAGACCCCAGATCAGCGATTGCAAATTTGGCTGATGCATCGAAATCGCCGCCCGACAGTTTTTCGTTCAAGGCCTCTGCGGCTTTTTCCAGAATATCGCTCATGGTCTTCCTCATTTTGTTCATGCGCCGTGAATGGACATCCTCGGTCGCTACGCTACACTGACCATTGTTATGGGTATTGCAATCAACAATCTCAAAGGTACCGTCGCGGCACTTGTCGTCATAGTCACGTTTTCCTCCACTTGCGCCGCGCAAGAGGCGGATTCGCGGGATGAGGCAGAGCTGCTGCAGAAACTGGCGCAATCCACGCCCGAACAAGCGGTGGGATTGGATCGGCAGTTGCAGGCGCTGTGGTCACAGTCAGGCTCGGCCTCGGCAGATCTGCTGCTTGAGCGTGGGCGACAGGCGTTGGAAGACGGTGATGTCGATGCCGCGCTTGATCACCTGACGGCGCTGACGGATCATGCGCCTGAATTTGCCGAAGGTTGGCATGTTCGTGCCTCGGTCTTCTTTGGCATCGATCGGTTTGGCATGGCGGCGGCAGATCTTGAACACGCTCTGACCCTTAATCCCAACCATTATGAGGCCATCTATGGTCTGGGCCTGATCTTCGAGATTGTGGGTAAGCCCGAACAGGCGTTTCAAGCCTATTCGCGTGCGCTGGCTATACATCCCCATCATGAAGAAGTAACCAATGCCGTGAATCGGCTGAAGCCTCAGGTTGAAGGCAAGGCGCTGTAAGTCTTAGGGCGCAGGGGGCAAAGGTGAGCGGGTCATCCCGGGTAGTGGCCGTACTTGGCCCGACGAACACAGGAAAAACTCACTACGCGATTGAACGTATGCTGGGGTACCGGACGGGTGTCATCGGTCTACCGCTGCGTCTTTTGGCGCGTGAGGTCTATGACAAGATCGTTGCCATTCGCGGCCCCTCGGTCGTTGCGCTGGTGACGGGTGAAGAACGGATCGTGCCACCTAGAACACAGTATTGGGTCTGCACGGTTGAGGCGATGCCCGAAGGCATGGGCGCGGATTTCGTGGCGATTGACGAAATTCAGCTTTGCGCCGATCCCGAACGTGGGCATGTGTTTACCGACCGTTTGCTTCGGGCACGTGGTACCAATGAGACGCTGTTTCTGGGCTCCGACACCATGCGCGGTGCCATTGCTGCGCTCGTGCCTGAGGCACAGTTCGTCCGGCGAGAGCGGATGTCTCAACTGGTTTATTCCGGGTCCAAAAAGATCAGCCGTATGCCCGCTCGCAGCGCCATCGTGGGGTTTTCGGTCGAAAACGTCTATGCAATCGCTGAATTGCTGCGTCGTCAAAAGGGCGGGGCTGCCGTTGTGATGGGCGCCCTCAGCCCGCGAACGCGGAATGCGCAGGTGGATCTCTATCAGAACGGCGAGGTTGATTACCTGGTCGCCACCGATGCCATCGGAATGGGCTTAAATCTGGATGTGAATCATGTAGCGTTTTCATCTCTGACTAAGTTCGATGGTCGCCGGATGCGACCGCTGGCCCCCAATGAATTGGCTCAGATCGCAGGTCGGGCAGGGCGCGGCATGTCCGATGGGACTTTTGGCGTGACTGGCGAAGCGCCGCCTTTGGACGAAGGCGTGGCTCAAGCCATCATGGACAGCCGCTTCACGCCGATGAAAAAACTGAACTGGCGGAATGCTGCCCTTAGGTTTGGCTCGATCGAAGCTCTGATCACATCGCTTGAGGTCGGTCCGAACGACGAGCATCTGGTCAAATCACGCCCCGCTGACGACCTAAATGCGCTGAAATCTCTGTCTCAGGACAGCGAGGTTATGGCGCGTGCCAGCGATGGCCCGTCGGTCCGATTGTTGTGGGATGTTTGCCGAATCCCCGATTTTCGCGGCATCAGCCACGCCGAACACGCCAGCCTGCTTGAAGTGATTTATGGCCACTTGCACGAACGCGCATCGATCCCGGATGACTTCATGGCGCGACAAATCCGCCGGATCGACCGAACGGATGGAGATATCGATGCGCTCTCCAAAAGGTTGGCATATATTCGCACCTGGACATATGTTGCGCAACGAAACGGCTGGGTGCGTGACGAATCCCATTGGCGTGAAGAAACGCGCACTGTAGAAGACAGGCTGTCAGACGCTCTGCACGACCGTTTGACTCAGCGATTTGTGGACCGGCGCACATCCGTATTGCTGCGCCGGCTCAAACAGAAGGAGGCCCTTTTGGCCGAAGTAAATGACAAGGGTGAAGTGACCGTCGAAGGCGAATTCGTCGGTCGTCTGGAAGGGTTCCGGTTTACACCGGACAAAAGCGCGCAGGGAACCGAGGCGAAAGCCCTGAAATCGGCCTCTTTGCAAGCACTCGCGCCGCAATTCCATCTGCGTGCCGATCGCTTCTACAATGCGCCCGATACCGAAATTGATTTCACTGATCAGGGTGGCCTGATGTGGGGCGAATATGCCGTCGGCAAGCTGGTTGCCGGGGCAGAACCACTTAGGCCTGTGGTTGAAGTTTTAGTGGATGAGGCCGCAGGGCCGGATGTCGAACAGAAAGTGCAGCGTCGTTTGCAGCATTTCATCGACCGCAAAGTGGCTGCTCTGTTTGAACCTCTGTTGAATCTATCGCGGGATGAAGAGCTTACCGGCCTCGCCAAAGGCTTTGCCTTTCGCATGGTCGAGGCGCTGGGCGTGCTGCCCCGGGCGCAAGTCGCGCAAGAGGTCAAGGATCTGGATCAAGACGCCCGTGGCGCGCTGCGCAAGCACGGCATCCGATTTGGTCAGTTCACCATCTTCATGCCTCTGCTGCTGAAACCCGCGCCAACGCGCCTGCGTTTGGTGCTCTGGGCGTTGTCCAGCGGTCTGCAGGAATTCCCCGAAGCGCCGCCTCCGGGACTGGTCACTGTGCCCGTCGCCAAGGATGCACCGCAAGGGTACGACACCATGTGCGGCTACCGTGATGCGGGCGAACGCTCGATCCGAATCGACATGCTGGAAAGGCTCGCAGACATGCTGCGGTCCGAGGACAGCCGGGGCGGGTTCGAAGCCAAGCCCGATATGCTATCGATCACCGGCATGACGCTGGATCAGTTCGCTGATCTGATGCAAGGATTGGGCTACAAGGCCGAGCGCGGCGAGCGCGACAAGGTCAAGCCAGCCCCCGCGGAGCAACCTGCAGCAGAAGCGACAGAGCAACCGGCGACCGATGGGACCCCTGCACAAGACAATGCAACGGAAGAGGTCGCCGCACCCGCCGAGGCTACCGAAAGCACCGAGGCGGCAGCCGAGGCCCCCGCAGAGGTTCAAGTTACGGAACCGGCATCGGATGAGCCCGAGGTTGAGGTGTTCTACACTTTCACATGGGGCCGCCAGCGTCAGCAAAACCGTGGCCCGCGCCGCGAGCAGGGGCAGGGCAAGGGCAAGCCGCGCGGCAAACCTCAGGATGGCCGTAAGCCTCATGGCAAGAAGGGCGGCAAGCCTCAGGGCGCCAAATCCTTCTCGTCGCGGCCTCCGAAAAAGGAAAAGACCATCGATCCCGACAACCCGTTTGCGGCTGCGCTGATGGGTCTGAAGGACGGCAACTGATCCGTCATGGATCAGGCCAAGCTGCGGATCGACAAGTGGTTGTGGCAGGCGCGGTTCTTCAAGACCCGTAGCCTGGCCGCCAAACAGGTCAGCGGCGGGCATGTCAGATTGAATGGAAACCGGGTGCTGAAACCGGCGCAAGCCGTGGCACCCGGAGACGTTCTGACCTTTCCGCAGGGGCGGATCGTCAGAGTTGTTCGCATCGAAAAGCTGGGCGAACGCCGGGGTCCGGCCCCTGAGGCGCAAACGCTGTACTTCGATATGACCGAAAAACAGGACGCACCGCCCAAAAATCCGGGTTTTGAAGGAAAAGGTCGCCCAACCAAGAAAGAAAGGCGTGCGCTTGATCTTTCTCGTACCCCAAAGGGGTGATCTTCTCTTGAAGAGGCGGGCAGACTGAATTAGCTAGTCGGCCAAAGCGCACATGGGAACTGAACAATGACCTACGTTGTCACCGAAAACTGCATTGGCTGCAAATACACCGACTGTGTCGAGGTATGTCCGGTCGACTGTTTCTATGAAGGTGAGAACACGCTGGTCATTCACCCTGACGAATGTATCGATTGCGGCGTCTGTGAACCTGAATGCCCTGCCGATGCGATCCGCCCCGATACCGAGCCGGGGATGGAACAATGGGTCGAGTTCAACCGGAAATTCTCAGAAATGTGGCCGGTGATTGTGACCAAGAAAGACCCGCTGCCCGAAGCCGAAGAGCGCGACGGCGAAGAGGGTAAGATGGAGAAGTATTTCTCGGAAGCGCCTGGCGAGGGTGGCTAAGCGATTCGGTTGCCAAGCCAGACCGTACCAATACCAGGAAATGCCTTATCCCCTTGAGTTGAAATGCGTTTTCAGCCCTGATCTGGGGCTGGTCTTTCGAGTGTCGTAATTTTGTGATATACTTACATCTGAATGATGACTGTGATGGGGAAGTGCTCCGTTAGTATGCCAACTATGGAGTCCTGATTTTATGACAAGAGATGCGCCTGACGGGGCCGTGTGTGGCCACGCTCGGGGTGTTTTTGCCGTCTCATGTCCCGATCTGTAATGAAGGATGAAACTGAATGTCGAAGTCGAAAAAGCTTGAGTTCCGCCCGAACGATTATGTTGTTTATCCCGCCCATGGCGTGGGTCAGATCATTTCGATCGAAGAGCAGGACGTTGCGGGGTTCTCGCTTGAGCTGTTCGTGATCTCCTTTGAAAAGGACAAGATGACCCTGCGTGTGCCGACGAACAAGGTAACCGAATCCGGCCTGCGTTCGCTTAGCTCTCCTGATGTGATCAGCCAGGCGATGAAGACGCTGAAGGGCAAGGCCAAAGTCAAACGCGCAATGTGGTCGCGCCGGGCGCAGGAATATGAGCAAAAGATCAACTCGGGAGATCTGATCTCGATTGCTGAGGTGGTTCGCGACCTGCATCGCACCGATGATCAGCGCGAGCAGAGCTATTCCGAGCGTCAGCTTTATGAAGCCGCGCTCGAGCGTCTGACCCGCGAAGTGGCTGCCGTGTCCGGTGCCGATGAAATCTCAGCCGCAAAGCAGGTTGATGAGGTGCTGACCTCCCGCGCTGCCTGATCGCATTCGAATTCAATTAAGGGCCGTCCCAAAGATCGAGGCGGCCCTTTTTCGTGGCTTGATGCTTGGTCGAATGGCGTTTGTCGGGTATTTTTCCGCAAATGCAGGAAGATACGGGGTCATGATGAAGCAAACTGTCAAGTTTCTCTACATCAGCCACGAGCCGATATCGGTTTGGTTCCGCTATGGGCTGATCCTGTTCGACATCGCATCGATCATCTTCTTTGTTGCCACTGCAAACATCCCGCACGGGCCGGGATTGACTGCTGCTAGCATGGGGGTCGGGCTGATCATCCTGCTGGATTTCTGTGCCCGGATGTGGATTTCCAAAGACCGTTGGAAATTGCTGCGCCAGATTTACACGTTGGCAGATATCGTTGTGATCGTATCTCTGCTGCTTGATCCGTTTCTAACCGGCAACCTGGCGTTCCTGCGGATATTGCGGGCGCTACGGCTGATCCATTCCTATCATTTGCTTCGTGACCTGCGCCGCGACAGCCCGTTCTTTCGAACGCATGAGGACGCCGTGATTGCAGCGATCAATCTGTTGGTCTTTGTGTTTGCAACCTCGACCGCAGTGCTGGTCTTTTTCGTCCCTGAAGATGCGCAAACGCCATATATCGATGCGCTTTATTTCACGATGGCGACGCTGACGACGACGGGATTTGGCGATATTACTCTGGGCACACCAGCGGGAAAGCTGTTTTCCGTTTTCATCATGGTCGTCGGCGTGGCGCTATTTGTGCGTTTGGCGCAGGCGATCTTTATGCCGCAGAAGGTGCGCTATAAATGCCCAAGCTGCGGTCTGTTCAGGCATGACCCGGATGCGGTTCATTGCAAGCATTGTGGTGCGACGCTTCGTATTGAAACCGGTGGGGCATCTTAGATCGCGGCTGTCAGCGCCAAAAGGAACGTGATTTCCGAGATTTGCTGCGTGGCCCCCAGAATATCGCCGGTCTGACCCCCGATTTTGATCTTGGCGGTGCGCGCGACAATCGCCGCCGCGATCAAGGCGCAGAGCATTGGTACGATGGCTGATCCTCCCAGCAGGAACAACGACAGGAACATGGCCAGCCCGATGCCAGACAGAACTGCAGACAGAGGCGGAGCACCAACCGAATGGCTTAGCCCAGATTTGCGGGCGTTAGGTAACGCGCGCATTAGCGCGGGCATCATGGCGCGCGAGAAGACACAGGCGGCCAAGACACCCGTCAACAGGCCTGTGCCGATCAAAGCCATAACAGCCGCAATCCTGAGCAGTTGGGCAAACAAAAGTGCCAACACGCCATAGGTGCCGATATGGCTGTCCTTCATGATCTCCAAACGGCGTTCAGTGGTGAAGCCGCCCCAAAGTCCGTCGGCCGTATCGGCCAGCCCGTCCTCGTGCATCGCTCCGGTCGTAATGATGAGTACGGCGACCAGCAAAGCAGCGATGGCGAAAGTGGGCAGTTGCGCCCAGATGGCGATCCAGGCAACCCCGCACGCCAACGCTCCGACAACAAGCCCGGCAATGGGATAGGCCCAAGCCGCGCGCGACTGGCAGGCGAACGCCTGATCGGGCAGGCGCGGCAGGGGCAGGCGGGTCAGCAGGACCAGAGCCAGCGGGATATCCCACAGGGAAAACGGGTCGGTGTCGTTTTTGGTCACTCCCAGGCCTTTCAAGGTCTTGTCGCATTGCCAGCTTCGGTTAAACACACAGGACCACTCTGATGCAACGAGGCTTTTCATGCTGCCCGAACTCAAAGATCTGAACAGTTTCCGCAATGTGCTGACCGGTGCGCTCGGACCGGACACCTCCGCGCGGCAGGGTGCGGAAGAGCGTAATGGTCAACTGACCAAACCACCGGGCGCGTTGGGGCGGCTTGAAGATCTGGCGATTTGGTACGCAGGTTGGCGCGGGGATGCGCGGCCACAGATCACTGCGCCTCAGGTCATCGTATTTGCGGGGAACCACGGGGTAACGGCGCAGGGCGTTTCTGCGTTCCCGCCCGAGGTGACCGTGCAGATGGTCATGAACTTCGAACATGGCGGCGCAGCGATCAACCAACTGGCCAAAGCCGCGGGTGCGAAGATGGATGTGCACGCGCTGGAGCTGGACCGCCCGACTGCAGATTTCACTCAAACCCCGGCGATGAGCGAAGAGGAATTGCTGAGCGCGCTGCGTACAGGCTGGCAGGCGGTTGATCCGCAGGCTGATCTGCTTGTCGTCGGAGAGATGGGGATCGGAAACACAACTCCGGCTGCTGCCGTCGCCTGCGCACTGTTCGGCGGTGACGCTGCCGACTGGACTGGGCGCGGTACCGGTGTTGATGATGCCGGGCTTGCCAACAAAACTCGAGTGGTTGCCGAAGGCGTCGCGCTACACGGTCAAGGGGACGGCTTGCACATCCTGCGTTGCCTGGGCGGACGCGAAATCGCAGCCATGGCAGGGGCCATCGCCGCAGCGCGCGTATTGCGCATTCCGGTCATTCTGGATGGTTTCATCTGCACAGCCGCCGCAGCGTGTCTGGCGCAGATTTCGGACACCGCGCTGGATCACACTATTGCAGGCCATCAAAGTGCCGAAGGTGCTCATGCAGCAATGTTGGACAAGCTTGGCAAGGAACCATTGCTAAGCCTTGGCTTGCGATTGGGCGAAGGCTCGGGCGGGGCGTTGGCGATCAACATCCTGAAAAGCGCCATGGCCTGCCATTCGGGCATGGCGACCTTCGCCGAAGCGGGGGTCACTGACGGTTAAGCCGACTTCTTGGCGTGTTCCTCGGCCAATTCCAGCAGCGCGGTTTCCAGATCTTTTTCCAGTTGCCGCGCACGCTCGATGTATTTCTTGTTTTCCGCAGTCGGCATGCCGGGAATCCATAGCTCTGCAAGTTCTCGCACCGATCCTCGGTCGTGGTGATAAAAGGTTTGTTCGGCTTGTGCGGCCTCGTATTCACTGAGGCCGATATTCTCCAGAACATAGCGGCCTGCGCGTAGCGATCCGTCGAACATCTCGCGCACGATGTCGTTGGCTCCGGCCTGATACAGCTCGTACACATGATTACGGTCACGCGCGCGCGCGATGATGTGCAGATCGGGCCGCTGCCGACGGGCATAGCCGACCAGACGGGTGACCTGCTTGTAATCATCCATAGCCGCGACCAGCACCGCAGCCTTTTCGATCCCGGCGGCACGCAGCAGCTCGGGGCGGGTCGGATCGCCAAGGAAGCCTTTGACACCAAACCGGCGCATCAGCTGGATTGTTTCGATGTCGTGGTCCAGAACGACGGTCTTGAATCCGCTGGCCTGCACCAGTCGATTGACGATCTGACCAAAGCGGCCGATCCCGGCGATGATTACAGGACCACGCTCATCGATCTCGTCCGCCTCAACCTGCGGTTTGCTTTCACCGATTGAGCGGGACAGCAGATCATAGATGATGAACAGCAGCGGCGTGATCAGCATGGTCAGGGCGATGATCATCAACAGCTTCTGGGACAGGCCGGGTGGGATCACATTCTGCTGCGTTGAAAAGGCTAGCAGCACGAAACCAAATTCACCGGCCTGCGCGAGACCCAGTGTAAACAACCAGTGATCGCGCCCGCGCAGTTTGAAGGCGCGCCCGACGATGAACAGGATGATGCCTTTGGCGAGTATGACCAGCAGCGCCAATCCGATCAGGTCAAACGGATCGGCGAAGAAATACCCGATATCGATCCCAGCGCCCACGGTGATGAAGAACAGGCCCAGCAGTAGCCCTTTGAACGGCTCAAGGTCGCTCTCCATTTCGTGCCGGAATTCCGAACTGGCCAGAACCACGCCCGCCAGAAACGCGCCGAGGGCAGGGGAGAGCCCCACCAGTGTCATCAGGAAAGAGATACCGACCACAATCATCAGCGCCAGCGCCGTATACATTTCTCGCAGTCGCGTTGCGTGAATGAACCGGAACAGAGGGCGGGTCAGATAGACACCCGCCAGTACGACAAAGACGACCGCTCCGATCGTAACCAGCGTGACGGCCCAGCCCGGCAGCCCTTCGACCAGCGACAGAGTGGCGTGGTGATCTGCGCCATGGGACGCGTCGACGCCGCGATCGATTGAGCCGTCATCTTCGATGTGAATGCTTGCGGGCAGGGCGAGCAGCGGCAGAAAGGCGAGGATCGGGATTACGGCAATGTCCTGCGTCAGCAGGACCGAGAAGGTCGCTCGACCTCCGTTGGTTTGCATCAGGCCCTTCTCGGACAAGGTCTGCAGCACGATCGCTGTGGATGAGAGCGACAAGGTCAATCCAACCGCCAGTGCCACCGACCATTGGTGACCCGCAAAGAAAGCCACAGCCGCGATTGCTGCGGTCGACAGGCCGACCTGCAGCCCGCCAAGGCCCAACAGTTTGTCGCGCATATCCCACAAGGCACGGGGCTCAAGCTCGAGCCCGATCAGGAACAGCATCATCACGACGCCGAATTCGGCCACATGCTGCAGGCTTTCGGTCTCGGCGCCGACAAGGCCCAAAATGGGGCCAATCGCGATGCCTGCGGCCAGATAACCCAGCACCGATCCCAGACCCAGTCGGGCGGAAAGTGGCACCGCGATCACCGCAGCTGCCAGATAGATCGATGCCTGATAAAGGAACTCGTTCATTATCGTCCTCTTAAATCCGCTCAGGTCGGGAGCGGCGCGTCGCGTTTCAATTGGTCCATCACGATCTGGCTTTGCACCCGTGCAACTGCAGGATGCGGCAGGATCACTTCGTGAAGCAAGGTATTGAGTGCGGATAAGTCGTCACAATAGACATGAAGCAGGTAATCTGCCTCACCCGTCATCGTCCAGGCACTAGTGATCTCGGGGCGGGTGTTCACCATGCGGGCAAAGCCTGCGGATTGTTCGGGGCCATGCGTGCCCAGATGCACCTGAATGAACCCCTGAACCTGCAACCCCAGCCTCAGCGGGTCCAGCCGGGCGGTGTATCCGGTGATATACCCCTCGGCCTCAAGCCGCTGTCGGCGGCGGCCCGCCTGACTGGCAGATAGGTTCAGCACGTCGCCCAGTTGTTGCGACGTCAGATGCGCGTCACGCTGCAATGCTGCGAGTATTCCGATATCAATCCGATCCAGCACGTGCGGTGTTTCCTCGAAATTCGTTGTTATTATGCGTAAATTACGCATCCAAGCTTAGTTTATACGAAAACAATGCGCAGAAACAGCGCGGAATAAGGCGTATTTTTGAATCAGCAAAGAAATTCCTGTTTTCCGAGGAGACGCGCCATGGGTCCTTTCCCGCATAACGCCCCGAAATCTGTCATCAGCGAAGAAAACCCAGCCGGCACCGATGGGTTCGAGTTCGTTGAATTCGCACACCCCGAGCCGCAGGAGCTGCGTGATCTGTTTGCGCGGATGGGGTTCGAGTATGTTGGCCATCACCGCGACACCCCCATGGTCGAGCTGTGGCAGCAGGGCGATGTCACCTACATCCTGAACGCGGACCCCGACAGCTTCGCCGCCAAGTTCGTGGCTGATCATGGCCCCTGCGCCCCTGCGATGGGCTGGCGCGTTGTGGACGCTCAGAAGGCCTATGAGCACTCGATCGCCAAAGGGGCTGAGCCCTATGATGGGGCCGACAAGACCATGAATGTCCCGGCGATCAAGGGTATCGGTGGCTCGCTGATCTATTTCATCGATCAGTATTATGACACCTCGCCCTATAACGAGGAGTTTGAGTGGCTGGAGCAGTCGAAACCGCGCGGCGATGGGTTCTATTACCTCGATCACCTGACCCACAACGTGTTCAAGGGCAACATGGACAAGTGGTTCAAGTTTTACGGCGATCTGTTCAACTTCCGCGAAATCCGCTTCTTTGACATTCAGGGTAAGCACACTGGCCTTTTCAGCCGTGCGCTGACTTCTCCTTGCGGTCGCATCCGCATTCCGATCAATGAGGACCGGGGTGAAACTGGGCAGATCGTGTCTTACCTGAAGAAATACAATGGCGAGGGTATCCAGCATATCGCGGTGGGTAGCGATGATATCTATGGCTCGACCGATGCGATTGCCGAGAAGGGTCTGAAATTCATGCCCGGCCCGAATGAGACCTATTACGAGATGTCATACGACCGTGTGACCGGCCATGATGAGCCCAAACATCGCATGATGAAGCACGGCATCCTGATCGATGGTGAGGGCGTCATCGATGGAGGTGAGACCAAGATCCTGCTGCAGATCTTCTCTAAAACCGTGATCGGCCCGATCTTTTTCGAGTTTATCCAGCGCAAGGGGGATGACGGATTCGGCGAGGGTAACTTCAAAGCCCTGTTTGAATCGATCGAGCGTGAACAGATTGAATCGGGTGAAATCTCGGCTGCCTGACCTGAGGCTTATTTTGAAAACAAAGCGCTCTGTTCACTGAACGGGGCGCTTTGCGTTTATCCGCGCGGCATCTTGAGGGTGATGTTCTTTCCGCGTTTCTGGTAACGCAGCTCGCTGTCGCCGATGGCCACAACATTCCCGCCATCAATGCGGTCGCCCACTTTCAGCTTCTTGTAACGGCCGCTGGGAAGGCGCACCAAGGCACGGCGATTGGCCGGGGTGCCGTAAACGCCGATCAGGTTCAACTTGCGCAGGTTAATCGCATTGTCGATGGTTGCCTGTCGTGCAACGGATGCTGAGGACGGGATCTTGGGGTTAACCGTTCTGGGCTGGAATGAACCGGGTTCGTCAGCATTGCTCGCCACATTCGCAGTTGATGCTTGTGAGGCACTGGCCGCGCTCGCCCTTTGCGTTGCGCGGGCAGCAATTCCAGCAGGTCGAATTTTTGGGCGAGGCACGCGCACGACGGCCAGCGCTGTCGGCGTTTCGTCAACTTGCGGCGGAACTTGCAACGAATCTGGTCGCAGTTTGGGCCTAACCGACGCCAGCTCCTGCCGGGAGCGTCCCCCCAACTGCCGACGTTCAAATTGGTCCACAAGATTTTCCGGACGTGGGCGAGGGCGGATACCTGCGAGCCGCTCATCGACCTCTTCGATCACAACCGGCTCAGTCTCGAATCGGGTCGGTGGCTCAGGGGGGGCTGACGAGGGGCGCCCGAGATAAACCACTACCCCGGCAGGGTTCAGCGTTCCCTCGGTGCTTGGGGTTACTAGCCCGCGCTCATCCAACTCGAACCGTTGCCCCGCCTGGCTGGGAAGAGAGATCGGTTCAAAGGGTGCGTCTGTATCCAGGCTGGCAAAATCGGGAAGCGCGACGACATCGGTCGATAGGTCCGAGCGATCTATGGATGTGAGATACAAGTCCTCATCGCTCTGCTCGGGCGGGGCGGTCAGATCGGAAGGCTCAGCGGGGACTGATCCTGTGAACTCGAGAAACTCGGTTTGGGTTTCAGGCGGTTCAGCAATGCTCTCAACGGGTTGCGGTTCAATCTTCAGTGCTTCGAGGATCGCTTCGTCCGTTGCGGTGAGGGCCTCTTCTGCGTCCACCGCCGGCTCTGGCACCTCTGGTTCAGAGGGTAGGCTTGCGATTTCTTCTGCGTCCGCTTCGGGTTCTGTCTCTTCGGGCAGTACCTCGGTTTCGTTCGATGTGATTTCGGGCTCGGGTTGCAGCTCGGGGTCAAGCTCTGCCGTCTCAGCCACGTCGACGCTTTCAGTCTCAGAACTGTTGAAGGACCAGACACCCAGAACCATCCCGAATAACACCGACGCGGCAATCGCTGGAATGGCAAAGCGTTTCAGGTCGATCCCGGCCTTTTCGGGTGCAGGGATCGCGTTGGTTGCGGGCTCAAAGGACGGTGGTTCGTCATCCTCAGCGATGGCGTGGACCGGTATGTCCGGCACATCTTCGGGTATGGCTGGCGCAGCCGCGACCACAGGTGGTTCAACACCTGCGATCGGCAATTCAAGAAACGGCTGGTCCAGAGTATCCACACCGGTTGCACTGACCCAGAATGCCTCGGGGATAAAGCCGTGATCGGTGGCGAATGCACTGGCCTCGTCCAATGTTTGCTGAGCCACCGCAGCAACTTGGG
The DNA here is from genome assembly GCF_056537425.1 of Ruegeria sp. CE9. Lineage (NCBI taxonomy): Bacteria > Pseudomonadati > Pseudomonadota > Alphaproteobacteria > Rhodobacterales > Roseobacteraceae > Ruegeria > Ruegeria sp. CE9. Next base: position 257,120 of record NZ_JBQFRO010000001.1, read on the forward strand.
TTTCGACCCCTTGCGCGTCGGTTACATAAGAGAGTTCCGACAGCTCATAGGGTGTGGCTGAAGCAAGCGTCTCTTCGATCTTCTGTTCAGCCGCCTTTGAATCCAGCGCTTCTGTCTCGACCGACAACAGGCGAACCTGATCTGATGGAATCACAAGCTTGCAGCTCAGGTCGTTTTCCAGCGCGAATCCCTGTTCCCGAAGGGCCTGTATCTGATCCGAAAAATCCGGCGCATCCAACGGTACGGTTCCAATGCAGTACCAGTCTCCATCCGACTGATGATGCAAGGAAATGCCGTTTTCAGAAAATGACAGCGCAAAGGCGGGTTTCATAATCGCGATGAACCATAATTGTCAGCTTCAATGCAAACGCTTGGATGTCTGCCCAACGAGATTAGAGCAGGAACCCGCCGAGGGAAAGAAAAAGGCGCGTTTCCCCCTTGCCGTGTGCAACCAGACACCTCCATCTTTAGGGTAAGCATTCAGGAGGGATCACCTTGAAGACACTTGCTTTTTTGGCTGCGATGACCGCAGCAGTGGCGGCAATGCCCGCCCATGCGGAAGAACGTCGCATCACTGTCAGCGGCACCGGAACAGCGCTCGCCGCACCTGATATGGCGACAATCACGCTGGGCGTGACCAATCAGGACGCTCAGGCCTCGGTTGCGATGCAGGCGACATCGGATGCGGTGACGCAGATTCTCAAACGCCTGGACGAAATGGGGCTGGAATCACGTGATGTGCAGACCCGCGATTTGTCGCTTTCGCCGGTTTGGTCGGGGCGGAACAATGCCAGCAACGAGGCACCAAAGATCACCGGCTTTACAGCCTCGAACCGCGTGTCGGTGCGCGTTCGAGATTTGGACAAGCTGGGCCAGATCATGGATGCTGTCATACAGGACGGTGCGAATGATTTCGGGGGTCTGAGCTTTGGTGTGCAAGAGCCCAAACCGCTTGAAGCCGAGGCACGAGCCAAAGCTGTGGCCGATGCGACGGAAAAGGCGCAACAACTGGCACAGGCCTCTGGCGTCACGCTCGGGCCGGTGATTTCAATCAACGATCACGGTGGGGGCGTTCGTCCGATGGCTCAGATGCGCGAAATGGCGATGTCGGATGCGGGTGGCGTACCTGTCGCGGGCGGAGAGATTTCCGTGTCGGTCAATATCGCGATGGAGTTCGAGATCGCCGAGTAGGCTAAGCCTCAGCGCGGGCTTGCAGCGCTTGGCGCTGTTGGCCTGCCGCATCGAAATTCCCCGGCGCGAGCCAGTTCTCGAATGCGGCGCGGATGCGCGGCCATTCGCCGTCGATAATCGAATACCAGGCGGTATCCCGATTGCGTCCTTTGTAATGGGTCGCCTGCCGAAAGACGCCTTCGAACGTGAATCCCAAGCGTTCGGCCGCACGCCTTGAAGGCGCATTCAGGGCGTCGCATTTCCATTCATAGCGGCGATAACCAAGCTCATCGAATACCCGGCGCATCATCAGATACATCACTTCGGTCGATTGCGGTTTACGCTGGAGCAGGGGAGAGAAGTGGATATGGCCTACCTCGATTGAACCCGCTGCTGGTTCGACCCGAAGGTACGAGGCCATCCCCACGGGTACCTCATCCGCGTTGAGCACTGTATGGAACATCGGGTCCGCATCCATGCAGTTTGACTGCGCCCATGTGGTGAAATCCGCCTCAGAGTCGAACGGGCCGTAGGGCAGATAAGTCCAATTGTGGCCGTCCGTATCGTTGGCAAACGCCCGGTACAAGCCGGGCGCATGCCGATTTACATCCAGTGGCACAACCGAGCAGAACCGGCCCTCCATCGGTGTGTAAGGCGGGGTGGGGCGAGGAAACTCGCCCGTGACCGGCAAGCCGATGGGTTGACCCAGTTCATTTGTGTTGTGCTTGGTCACGGGTCAGGCACTTGCTTTGGACAAAGCCTGATCCAGATCAGCGATCAGATCGTCCGCATCCTCGATGCCGATCGAAACCCGCACCACGCCAGGGCCTGCGCCTGCAGCCTCTTGTTGCTCGGGCGTCAGCTGACGGTGTGTGGTCGAGGCCGAGTGAATGATAAGCGACCTGGCATCGCCGAGGTTGGCGACGTGGCTGAAGATTTCCAGAGCATTGACCAGTTTGACGCAGGCGTCATAGCCACCCTTGATCGCAAAGGTGAACAGGGCACCGGCACCGCGGGGATAATGCGCCTTGACCCGGTCGTGATAGGGTGACGAGGGCAGGCCCGCGTAGGTCACGTAGTCAACGCGGTCATCCGCTTCTAGCCACGCGGCGATCTTCTGGGCGTTCTCGACATGGCGCTCCATCCGCAAGGACAGTGTTTCGATCCCCATCAACGTATAGTGCGCAGCTTGCGGGTTCATCGTCATGCCCAAATCGCGCAGACCAATAGCGATGCCGTGGAAGGTGAAGGCCAGTGGGCCGAATGTTTCGTGGAATTTGAGCCCGTGATAGGCGGCTTCGGGTTCGCTGAGCGAAGGGAATTTTTCATTCGCAGACCAGTCGAACTTGCCCGAATCCACGATGCAGCCGCCGGTAACAGTGCCGTTTCCGGTCAGGTATTTGGTGGTCGAATGCACCACCAGCGTCGCACCATGTTCGATCGGGCGGCAAAGGTAGGGCGTGGCCGAGGTGTTGTCGACGATCAGCGGAATGCCTGCACCGTCTGCAACGTCTGCCAACGCGCGGATGTCGGTGACATAGCCACCAGGGTTGGCAATGGATTCGCAGAACACCGCGCGGGTGTTTTCGTCGATGGCATCCTTCACGGCGTCCAGATCATCGGTATCGACAAACTTGGCCGACCAGCCAAAGCGCTTGATGGTCTGGCTGAACTGCGTGACCGTGCCGCCGTACAAGCGGGTCGAAGCAACGACGTTGCAGCCCGGCCCCATCAACGGGAACAGCGCCATGATCTGCGCCGCATGACCGGACGAGCAGCATACCGCGCCAACACCGCCTTCAAGGGTCGCCACGCGTTCTTGCAGCACTGCAACGGTGGGGTTGGTCAGGCGCGAATAGATGAAGCCAACTTCCTGTAGGTTGAACAGCGCTGCGGCGTGCTCGGCATCGCGGAAGACATAGGCCGTGGTTTGATAGATCGGTGTCTGGCGCGCACCCGTGGCGGGGTCGGGACGGGCCCCGGCGTGAATTTGCAGCGTATCGAAACCGTAGGTGGGGCCGTCAGACATCGTTAATAACTCCTGTTGGAATGTGTGTTGATGAATCTCTAGGGCATTGCCCGGCTCGGCACAACGCTTGCGTCAGCGCAGCCAAAGCCCCTTGGACTTGATGGTTTTGCGAATGACCTGTTCCCGCGCCGGCAGGGTATTGCGATCAAACAGCGCCCGGATTTTGGCGCCCTTGCGTTGGATGACCAGCTTCTTCAGCGGATCGTATCCTTTGAGCACTTTCTTGATCTTGTTGGGGGCGACTACGGTTTCCAGTACCTCGACCACATGATCGCTTTCGCGGGCGTACAGCAACGGAAACAGGCGATAGTGACAGCTGATCGATCCATCCAGCAGACCTTCGGGCAAAACATCCCGACCACCGCCAAAGGAATGAATGACCAGGGGCAAGGCGATCTGATCCAGCCACGGGTCCAGAACCTGCCCGGTCAATTCTGGGATGTCTTTGTCTTGAATAGCGCGGGCGTAGTCCAGAAAACGCTCTCCGAACTGGCGGGGGCATTTATAGAAGAAATAACCGGCGTTGAAATACAGGTAGTGCCGCCAATACCCAGACGGCTGGCTGGGATCGAGTGAACTTTCGAAATCCAGACCAAACCGGTTGTACAGCGACCGCCAAATACCTTCATAGCCGGGGCCGTAGAGCGTTGGTTTTGGCCATGTTCCTTCAACCCGCAGAGATGCGCCGGGTCGGTTGAAATCAAACGGCACATCGGCAAGCTCGCCCGTGATCAGCGTATCGCTGTCGAAGAAAATGAACGGCTCGCCCTCGGGCATCGCCAGCAGCGCTTCGATCTTGTTGCCGTAGGGATAGCGCGCTCCAAAGACACGAGATTCAAAGGGCAGGATTTCGGCACCTAAGTGCTGCAATGCCTCAAGCACCTCGGGGTCCTGAAGGCTGGGGCTCTGCGGCCAGAGCGGGCCGGGCTGCGGTACACCCACGAACAACCGCCCCTTGAAACCCGGAGAGCTATGCCGCAGCGAGGCCGCAAACAAAAGCACCTCATATTGCAAGCGGTTGTTTTGCCCGATGATGAGGATGTTGAATGTCTTCGGGCTTGCCTGCATCTTGTCGCGCTTTCTAATCGGGCCGGAATTCGGCATTTGCCTCAATGGGAAGTACAACAAGCTGTGTAGGGCGTCAAAACCCCAAAAGACCTTGGTTTGGAATCCGGGCCCGATTTTGAACTCAATTTCCCTCATTGCAGAATGCTTGAAGAAGCCGATCAACAAGGAATTTGCGCAATGGTTCGCCGTTCGAATTGACCGGATCATGTGGGTTGTTTCATTTGTCGCCTGCGTCGAGCGTAAGGTGCTGGGTCGCTTTGGTGGAGTGGTCTAACGCCATGAGTGCCACCAAAATAGGCAAATAAGCGCAAATCCGGGTTAATCCGACGCGATTTTTCATTTTTTGACCATTTGGCAAATTTTACCAATTGATAAAAAATTTCTTTGTGGCAAGCTGTAACTCAGAACAAACATATCTACAGGGAGTAGAGTGATGGCACAGGGCCAGATGGCACCCGGGATCGTCTCCGGGCGGCTTTCCAGCGATGAGCTGACCTCGAATTTTACCGATCTGCATCCGCCGCTGGCCCCGCACGAGGCCGCCGTGGCCGCTGATCGATGCTATTTCTGCTATGACGCGCCATGTGTGACGGCCTGTCCGACGGATATCGATATTCCGTTGTTCATTCGCCAGATACAGGCCGGACAGCCAGCTGCGGCAGGGCAGACCATTCTGGAACAGAACATTCTGGGCGGCATGTGTGCCCGGGTTTGTCCCACAGAGACTCTGTGTGAAGAGGCTTGCGTGCGTGAGACAGCTGAGGGCAAACCGGTCGAGATCGGGCGCTTGCAGCGTTATGCAACCGATGATGTGATGGCGTCGGGCGTTCATCCTTTCGAACGCGCTGTTCCAACAGGCAAGACAATTGCTGTGGTCGGGGCGGGCCCTGCGGGTTTGGCCTGCGCGCATCGTCTTGCGATGCTGGGGCATGATGTGGTCATCCACGAAGGCAAACCCAAGCCTGGCGGTCTGAACGAATACGGCATTGCGGCATACAAAACGACCAACGATTTTGCGCAGGCCGAGGTCGACTGGCTGTTGAAAATCGGTGGAATCGCAATCGAGACCGGTTCGGTTTTGGGCGAGACGATTTCGTTGGATGGGCTTCAGGAGAACTACGATGCTGTATTCCTGTCGATCGGACTGGCCGGGGTGAACGCCCTGCGCGCTGAAGGAGTCGAGAAAGACGGGGTGCGCCCTGCGGTCGATTTCATTTCGGATGTGCGGCAGGCTAGCGATTTGGCTGATCTTCCGGTAGGGCGGAATGTCGTTGTGATCGGCGGCGGCATGACAGCGGTGGACGCGGCAGTGAAATCGAAGCTGCTGGGGGCCGAGCATGTGACCATTGCCTATCGCCGCGGTCGCGACGCGATGGGGGCCAGCCGGTACGAACAGGATTTGGCGGCGTCGCACGGTGTTCGGATTTTATGCAACGTTCAACCTGTGGCAGTTCACGGAAATGGGGCCGCAGCTGAGATCGAATTAGAGTATACTGCCAGCCATGATGGTCGATTGGCCGGTACGGGTGAAACGGTTCGCGTGCCAGCTGATCAGGTTCTCAAGGCGATAGGCCAGACGCTGGATGGTGCACCGGAAGGGCTGACGCTGGATGGTAACAAGATCGCTGTTACCGGGGCGGGACGTACCTCAATGACCGGTGTGTGGGCTGGTGGAGATTGCGCAGCAGGTGGCGAAGACCTGACCGTGACTGCAGTCGCCGAAGGCCGCGATGCCGCGATGGATATCCACACCAATCTGAGCGCGTGAAACTCTAAGACAAAGATGCAAATTTGCATCAGGGAGGCCGGATAAATGGCTGATTTAACGACTAACTTTCTGGGAATTTCAAGTCCGAATCCGTTCTGGCTGGCCTCAGCTCCGCCAACGGATAAGGAATACAACGTCCGCCGCGCATTTGAGGCCGGTTGGGGCGGTGTGGTGTGGAAAACTTTGGGGGCCGAGGGCCCCCCGGTCGTGAATGTGAACGGCCCACGCTATGGCGCGATCTATGGCGCGGATCGCCGTTTGCTGGGGCTCAATAACATCGAACTGATTACCGACCGCCCGCTTGAGGTGAACCTTGAAGAAATGGCCCGTGTAAAAGCGGATTATCCCGATCGCGCTCTCATCGCATCAATTATGGTGCCCTGCGAAGAGGCCGCTTGGAAAGCCATTCTTCCGCGCGTGGCAGAAACCGGTGCGGACGGAATCGAACTGAATTTTGGCTGCCCGCACGGGATGAGCGAGCGCGGTATGGGGTCGGCCGTCGGGCAGGTGCCGGAGTACATCGAAATGGTGACTCGGTGGTGCAAGCAATATTATGATCGCCCGGTTATCGTGAAACTGACCCCCAACATCACAGATATCCGCAAACCGGCAGCGGCGGCTAAGAATGGCGGTGCGGATGCGGTGTCGCTGATCAACACGATCAACTCGATCACCAGTGTTAATCTGGACACGTTTAGCCCCGAACCCTCGATTGATGGCAAAGGCAGCCATGGTGGCTATTGCGGTCCGGCGGTGAAGCCAATCGCGCTGTCGATGGTGTCGGAGATTGCGCGGGCTGAGGCCACGCATGGGTTGCCGATCTCAGGCATTGGTGGCGTTACCACTTGGCGCGATGCGGCGGAGTTCATCTCGTTGGGGTGTGGCAATGTTCAGGTCTGCACTGCAGCGATGACCTATGGATTCAAGATCATTGACGAACTGACGGCTGGCTTGTCGGAATGGATGGACAAAAAAGGCTATGCCAGTGTCGAAGAGGTTATTGGCCGCGCAGTGCCAAATGTAACGGACTGGCAGTACCTCAATCTCAATTACATCGCCAAGGCTAAGATCGACCAAGATCAGTGTATCAAGTGCGGCCGTTGTTACGCTGCTTGCGAAGATACCAGCCATCAGGCAATTTCGATGTCGGCAGACCGCGTGTTTGAGGTCATCGATGAAGAATGCGTGGCCTGCAATCTTTGCGTGGATGTTTGCCCAGTTGAAGGCTGCATCTCGATGGTGCCAATGGATGCAGGAGACGTTGATCCACGCACGGGCAAAGTCGTTGATCCAGATTATGCCAACTGGACGACGCATCCGAACAACCCGATGGCAAAAGCAGCAGAGTAGTCAGAGATTTTTCGTCGAAAAATCTTGGTGGAGAAAATTCGACGAATTTTCTTAGAACAGAATGTCGATCGGGCCGTTGTGGCAGATGATGACATATTGATTGGCGGTGCGGATCAGGTGATATCCGCGCCGTTTCACTTCGGCCTGAAAGGCTGCGTGACCAACTTCGCGCTCAACCCAAGCAGCCGAGCGGCGCACGACGGCACCCGTTCGCGCAGACCGGGATGAGAAAAGCTGAGTGATCCATGGCTCGGGATCTGGCCGATACGTCATCATGCCCCGAGCTTTTCTCAGTAGGGTTAATCGTCCATTAAGGTGTGAGCAGTTTCCGATAGAGCGTTTCTATGAACGGAGAGGCACCTTCATAAGGGTCTTCGTCCGCGAGAATCGCCCTGACCTGAACGTCGAAATCTGCGTAGTGCTGGGTCAGCGCCCAGATCGAGAAGATCAGATGGTGTGGATGCAAGTTTGCGATTTTGCCTTGGTCCATCCAACGGGTCAGAATCGCTGCTTTTTCATCGACCAGCTTTTTGAGGTCAGTGGACAGCGCATCGTGAATTCGGGGCGCGCCCTGGACCAACTCGTTGGCAAATAGTCGGCTTTCGCGGGGAAGGTCGCGGCTCATTTCAAGTTTGCGCTGGATGTAGGCCAGTATCTCTTCCAGAGGGTCGCCGTTTTCATTCAGTGCATGCAAGGGGGCGAGCCAGACTTCGAGCAACCCGGACAAAAGCGCTGTGTGGATCGCCTCTTTCGATGGGAAATAGTACAGCAGGTTTGGCTTGCTTAGTCCAGCCTCGGCAGCGATCTGGTCAACGGTTGCGCCTCGAAAACCATGAGCAGAGAACACGTTCAGGGCCGCCTCCAGAATCGCTGCACGGTTCTTTTGTTGAATCCGGGTAGGGGCGCGGTCTTTGGGCATATTCACCTGATGTCTCTTTTTCGGCCAGATGGGCGTCAATTATGTCGAAAATTCCGGCAGGTCACTGCAATTTCTTGACTGATGTCGAACCCGTGATAGCGTGAGTTTGACCAGATGGTCAAATCAAGACACCAAAAGCGAGCCAAATCGCAAGCAACAGGGAAGAACAAGATGGCAGCTCCGGCGCAGAACCTAAGGATCAATGGCGATAGGTTATGGGATAGCCTGATGGAGATGGCCAAGATCGGCCCAGGTGTTGCGGGCGGGAATAATCGCCAGACCTTGACTGACGAAGACGCTGAAGGGCGCACCTTGTTTCAGAAATGGTGTGAGGATGCGGGCTGCACCATGGGATTGGATCAGATGGGCAACATGTTTGCGCATCGTGAAGGGGCCGATCCCGAGGCACTGCCTGTGTACGTCGGATCGCATCTGGATACACAGCCAACCGGTGGCAAGTATGATGGCGTATTGGGGGTACTTGGCGGATTAGAGATCATTCGGACGCTGAATGATCTTGGCATCAAGACCAAGCATCCGATTGTCGCAACTAACTGGACCAACGAAGAAGGGACGCGATATGCGCCCGCAATGTTGTCTTCGGGCGTATTCGCCGGAATGCACACACAAGATTGGGCTTATGATCGCGAAGATGCCGAAGGTAAAAAGTTTGGGGATGAGCTGAATCGTATTGGATGGCGCGGTGATGAAGAGGTCGGCGAGCGCAAGATGCACGCGTTCTTCGAATTGCACATTGAACAGGGACCGATTCTGGAAGCCGAAGGCAAGGATATCGGTGTTGTTACGCACGGTCAGGGGTTGAGCTGGACGCAGGTCACGGTGACCGGCAAGGACGCGCATACCGGATCTACGCCGATGCCAATGCGTAAGAATGCCGGGCTGGCAATGGCGCGTATTCTTGAAAAAGTGGATGAGATTGCGTGGTCGCATGCGCCTCATGCCGTTGGCGCGGCGGGCCATATCGATGTCTACCCGAACTCGAGAAATGTTATCCCGGGAAAGACGGTGTTCACGGTCGATTTCCGCTCACCCGAGTTGGATGTGATCACCGACATGGAAAACCGTCTGCGGGTCGCCGCCGAAGATATCGTTGAAGAGATGGGGCTGCAGATCGAGTTTGAGAAGGTCGGTGGGTTTGATCCGGTCAAGTTCGACGAAGGTTGCGTAGCGGCGGTGCGCGGTGCGGCCGAGCGTTTGGGCTATTCGCATACGGACATCATCTCGGGGGCCGGGCATGACGCCTGTTGGATCAACCGGGTGGCGCCAACAGCGATGGTGATGTGCCCATGCGTTGATGGGTTGAGCCATAATGAAGCTGAGGAGATCAGCAAGGATTGGGCTGCAGCCGGGGCGGATGTTCTGTTGCATGCGGTCGTTGAGACAGCAGAGATTGTTGAATAGGGGGCTCTGCCCCCGTCGCCCGACGGGCGACACCCCCGTGATATTTATAGCCAGACGAAGCAAGCGGCGCAGACCGCATCAGGGAGTTTAAGATGAGCACTGTGATCAAGAACGGAACCGTTGTGACGGCTGATCTGACCTATAAGGCGGATGTAAGGGTCGAAGGCGGGGTGATAACCGAGATTGGGCCTGACCTGCGTGGCGACAAGGAATTGGATGCAACGGGCTGCTATGTGATGCCCGGTGGGATCGACCCCCATACGCATCTGGAGATGCCGTTCATGGGGACGTACTCCAGCGATGATTTCGAAAGCGGAACACGGGCGGCGCTGGCGGGTGGAACCACGATGGTTGTGGATTTTGCGCTGCCCAATCCCGGCGAAAGCCTGTTGGATGCGCTGAAGCGGTGGGACAACAAGTCGACGCGTGCGAACTGTGATTATTCGTTCCATATGGCGGTGACCTGGTGGGGCGAGCAGGTGTTTGATGACATCAAAACCGTTATCGAGACGCGCGGCATCAATACGTTCAAGCATTTCATGGCCTATAAAGGCGCGTTGATGGTGAATGATGATGAACTGTTCGCTTCGTTCAAGCGTCTGGCCGAGCTGGGTGGCACCGCCATGGTCCATGCCGAGAACGGTGATGTGGTGGCAGAGCTGAGTGCCAAGCTGCTGGCCGAAGGCAATACCGGGCCAGAGGCGCATGCCTACTCCCGCCCGCCTCAGGTTGAGGGTGAGGCCACGAACCGCGCGATCATGATTGCCGACATGGCGGGAGTACCACTTTATGTGGTGCATACATCCTGTGAGGAGGCCCATGAGGCCATTCGGCGCGCCAAGATGCAGGGCAAGCGGGTATGGGGAGAGCCTTTGATCCAGCATTTGACCCTGGATGAAGGCGAATATTTCCACCACGATTGGGAACATGCGGCGCGGCGGGTCATGAGCCCACCGTTCCGGAACAAACAGCACCAGGACAGCCTGTGGAACGGTTTGCAATCAGGGACGCTAAGCGTTGTGGCAACGGATCATTGCGCCTTCACCACCGAACAGAAACGCTATGGCGTGGGGGATTTCACAAAGATACCGAACGGGACCGGCGGGCTGGAGGATCGGATGCCGATGCTGTGGACTCATGGGGTGAATACCGGGCGCCTGACGCCGAACGAGTTTGTGGCCGTGACTTCAACAAATATCGCCAAGATATTGAATTGCTATCCGAAAAAGGGTGCAGTTCTGGTGGGTGCGGATGCGGATCTGGTGGTTTGGGACCCGGACAAGGCCAAAGTCATTTCTGCTGAGACACAGCAGTCGTCGATCGACTACAACGTTTTCGAGGGTAAGGAGGTACGCGGGTTGCCTCGGTTCACGCTGACGCGTGGTGCAGTGGCTGTCCATGATGGAGAAATTCAGACGCAGGAAGGGCACGGGAAGTTCGTGGCGCGTGAGGCCAATACCCATGTGAACAAAGCGCTGAGCACCTGGAAAGAGCTGACAGCGCCTCGGCCTGTTGAGCGGACCGGCATTCCGGCCTCAGGGGTTTGATCGCGGCTGAAATGAGTTTGGAATTCTGGCTGGATATCTCGGCGGATGTGGCGGCGATCCTTGCCGCGCTGGCTGTGATCGTGACAACTGCGTTTGTATGGCGTCAGATGCGATTGCAAGCGCGTGGGCAGGACAAGGATGAGCGCCGGTTCTTGCGAGAGTCGATCCATGTGATTCACGAAACTCTGCAGGCTGCACAGTTTCGCGAGGCGAGACAGCGTTTCTTTGCTGGCTTGCACACGCAAGACTATGGCGACTTGGAAAGTGAGGAACGCGGGTTAGCGCGTTATATTCTCAGCATTTATGGGCTGTTGGCGCGGATGATCAAGCATGGCGCGATTGACGAGGATATCTTGCGTGACTACTGGCGCACAGCGCTCTATCGAGATTGGGACAGGCTTGAGAATTTCGTCAGTGGCGAGCGTCTGAGGGCAAAAAATGGAAACCTTTTTGCAGCGACCGAGCATATGGTCACCCGCTGGAAGGCAACGGACAAAGAGACATGAACGAAGCAGGCAATACAGTTATCGAGGCCAACAACTTGGACCTCACCTTCCAAACAAATGATGGGCCAGTTCATGCCCTCAAGGACGTAAACCTATCCATTGAAAAAGGGGAGTTCGTCAGTTTCATCGGCCCTTCGGGCTGCGGCAAGACGACCTTTTTGCGTTGTATCGCTGCGCTTGAGATGCCGACAGGTGGAACTCTGACCGTGAATGGGATGACTCCGGACGAAGCGCGGCGCAAGCGGGCGTATGGCTATGTGTTTCAGGCGGCGGGGCTGTATCCCTGGCGCACCATCGCAAAGAACATCAAGTTGCCGCTTGAGATCATGGGATACTCCTCAGCCGAGCAGGATGAACGTGTCAACAAAGTGCTGGAACTTGTTGATCTTGCAGGGTTTGGTGCTAAATTCCCTTGGCAGTTATCGGGCGGGATGCAGCAACGGGCGAGCATTGCGCGGGCCTTGGCGTTTGATGCCGATATCCTGTTGATGGACGAGCCGTTCGGCGCGCTGGATGAGATTGTGCGGGATCACCTGAATGAACAGTTGCTCGCATTGTGGGCGCGAACCGAAAAAACCATCGGCTTTGTTACACACTCGATCCCCGAGGCGGTGTATCTAAGCACCAAGATTGTGGTGATGAGTCCGCGGCCCGGTCGAATTACGGATGTGATCGACAGCCCGCTGCCGAAAGAGCGGCCCTTGGACATTCGTGATACGCCTGAGTTCATCGAAGTGGCCCACCGCGTGCGCGAAGGGCTGCGGGCGGGTCATGGGGAAGACGTTTGATGGCGGGCAATGACATCAGAAAGGCAACGGTGGATGACGTGGCCGCTTGCGCTCGGGTCATTTGGACGTGGCTCGATGAGACGGAGTGGATGCCTGAAGACCTGCCTCAGCAACAGCTAGAGGATTTGATCCGCGAGGCATTTCCAAAACGTGACATCTGGGTGTCGGGCGATCCAGTGGATTGCTACATGTCGGTTGATCCGGTCGAAAAGAAAATCGGAGCGCTTTATTGCCTGCGGACAGGCGAGGGCATGGGCAAGACATTGCTGGAAAAGGCCAAAGAGGGTCGCGACTACCTTTGGTTAACGACCCACGTGCCCAACGTCGACGCGCAGCGGTTTTATCGGCGCGAGGGGTTTGTTGAGACAGGGACGGAGCCGCCGGTACCGCCCGATACGGTCCCGGTCATCCGGATGGAGTGGCGGGCATGAAGCAGTTCACAGCCGTAATGTGGGTCATCGCAGCCATTGTGGCGATCTGGTATATTGCCTGCATCCCGATGAATATCGACAGCGCGTTGAACGCAGCCGAGCGCGCGGGCGAGGAGGTGGACCCGCCGACCGCGAAAGAGCGCTTGCTGGAATACGATATCATTCTGGTCTGGGACAATAGTTTCGCCATTCCAGAGACTTGGGAGCAAGATCGCCCCCGTCTTCCTGCTCCGCATGACGTAGTGCTTGAGCTGTGGGATTCCACGGTCAACAAGAAGATCACCTCGAAACGTTCGCTGGTTTATCACGGTTGGATAACGCTCAGCGCGACGATCTTGGGCTTTGCGATTGGCACGGGGTTGGGCATTCTGCTGGCGGTTGGGATCGTGCATAGCAAGGTGATGGACCTGTCAGTGATGCCTTGGGCGATTGTCAGCCAGACCATCCCTATCATTGCGCTGGCGCCGATGATCATTGTGGTTCTCTATTCCATCGGAGTGCAGGGGCTTATCCCCAAGGCGATCATCTCGGCCTATCTCAGCTTTTTCCCGGTCGTCGTCGGCATGGTCAAAGGCTTACGCAGCCCGGATGCGATGCAGTTGGACCTGCTGCGCACTTACAACGCCAGCCGCTCGCAGAGTTTCTGGAAACTTCGCCTGCCTGCGTCGATGCCTTACCTGTTCACGTCGCTAAAAATCGGGATCGCGGCGTCTCTGGTCGGGGCGATTGTGGGTGAACTGCCAACCGGCGCGGTTGCGGGGCTGGGCGCACGGTTGCTGGCGGGCAGCTACTATGGCCAGACAGTTCAAATCTGGTCTGCCCTATTCGGAGCAGCCATTCTCGCCGCCTGTCTTGTGGGCTTGTTAGGGCTGCTGGAGCGGACGGTTCTCAAGCGAATGGGGATGGCGCAATGATCCTGGTTTTTTGTGCGATCCTTTTGTGGCTGTTCGGCTGGTGGCTCAACACCCGCCTTGCCAGTGGGCCGCAGGCAAACAGCCAGATGGTGCGCCTTCTGGCTCCGCTGATCTTTGGTTTGACCATCATCGGCATGTGGGAGCTTTTGGTGCGCGGGCTCGACGTGCCTCTGGTCATTCTGCCCGCGCCGTCGGTGATTGCGGTGCGCTTTGGTGACAGCCTTTCGATCCTTTGGGCCGACTTCGTGCAGACGATCATCAAAGGTGCGCTGAGTGGTTATTTGATCGGCTGTGGTGCGGCCTTCCTGATGGCGATTGCCGTGGATCGGTGGGATTTCCTGCGCCTTGGCCTATTGCCTGTAGGCAATTTCGTCGCGGCGCTGCCGATTGTGGGCACGGCCCCCATTCTGGTGATGTGGTTCGGGTTTGACTGGCACTCCAAAGCGGCTGTGGTCGTTGTGATGGTGTTCTTTCCAATGTTGGTGAACACCGTCGCTGGGCTGCGCGAGGCCACAGCAATGCAGCGTGATCTGATGGAAACTTATGCGGCCACTTATTGGCAAAGCTTTCTGAAGCTGCGCCTGCCTGCCGCGATGCCGTTCATTTTCAACGGGCTTAAGATTTCTACGACTCTGGCTTTGATTGGCGCTATCGTGGCCGAGTTCTTTGGCTCACCCACTTTGGGCATGGGCTTTCGGATATCAACCAGCGTCGGGCAGCTGTCGCTGGATATGGTGTGGGCCGAGATCGTGGTGGCCGCGCTGGCAGGGACCGCTTTCTATGGCCTGGTAGCGATGATCGAAAAGGCGGTGACCTTCTGGCATCCGTCGCAACGCGGATAAGGGCAACAATTCAACAGATCCCGAAAACGGGACAACAATAGCAACTAGGAGACTTGAAGATGAAAAAGCTACTCAGCGGGGCGGTTGCCGCCTTTAGCCTGGCCGCGACCACGGCCTGGTCGGCGGATGAGGTCACATTGCAATTGAAGTGGGTCACGCAGGCTCAGTTCGCGGGCTATTATGTAGCCAAGGACAAAGGGTTCTACGAAGAAGAGGGGCTGGATGTTACCATTCTGCCCGGCGGCCCTGACATCGCACCCACACAGGTTATTGCTGGCGGCGGTGCCGATGTAACCGTCGAATGGATGCCTGCTGCGTTGGCCGCGCGCGAAAAGGGGCTGCCGCTGGTGAACATTGCACAGCCTTTCAAAAGCTCGGGCATGATGCTCACCTGCTGGAAAGATGCGGGGATTGCTTCACCCGAGGACCTGAAAAACCGCACTTTGGGGGTCTGGTTCTTCGGCAACGAATTCCCGTTCATGAGCTGGATGAGCCAGTTGGGCATCAGCACCGATGGTAAAAGCGACAGTGGTGTCGAGGTGCTGAAGCAGGGCTTTAACGTCGACCCGCTGCTGCAGCGTCAGGCGGATTGCATCAGCACCATGACCTACAACGAATATTGGCAGGTCATCGACGCGGGCGTCACTCCCGAAGAGCTGGTGACTTTTAAATACGAGGATCAGGGTGTCGCCACGCTAGAGGATGGCCTGTATGTGCTTGAAGAAAATCTGAGCGATGCAGACTTCACCAACAAGATGGAACGGTTTGTTCGTGCCTCGATGAAAGGTTGGAAATACGCCGAAGAAAATCCGGATGAAGCCGCTGAGATCGTTCTTGAGAACGATGAAACCGGTGCCCAGACTGAAGAGCATCAAAAGCGCATGATGGGTGAGATCGCCAAGCTGACCGCAGGATCGAATGGCGCGCTGGACCCGGCAGATTTCGACCGCACGGTTGATACGCTGCTGGCAGGCGGCTCTGATCCGGTAATCACCCAGAAGCCTGATGGGGCCTGGACCCACCAGATCACGGATGCTGCGCTGAACTAAGCGCTGCTTAAATTGCTTTAGTCTAGCGCGGCCCCTTCGGGGCCGCGTTTCTTGTTTTGAATGCCGAATTTGTGTCTGTACTTGTGAGACAGAGTCTTTAGTGTTTCCCTGTATTTTAACGCATTTCGTTAGAAATTGGGGCAGCAACGGTAGGAAATGCAGGGTTTTGCATCAGAATTCAGTCACGCGCTTTCGCTGATCCTTGAAGGGGATTCTGAGCTGTGGGCTATTGTGCTGCTATCGCTGCGCGTTTCAATCTTCGCGGTGCTGATTTCGGCGATCATCGGGATGCCGATCGGTGCAGCTCTGGCCGTCGCGCGGTTTCCGGGCCGTCGCGCGCTGATCATTCTGGTGAATGCTTTGATGGGGTTCCCTCCGGTGGTTGTAGGATTGCTGGTCTATCTGATGTTGTCCCGATCCGGCCCTTTGGGGGTGCTGGAATTGCTCTACACCCCCACGGCAATGATCATAGCACAGGTGGTGCTGGTGACGCCGATCATGGCGGCGCTTACCCGGCAGGTGGTCGAAATATTGGCCGAGGAGTATTCCGAACAGCTCCGCTCGCTCGGCGTTTCGCGGTTGGCTTCGGTGCCGGTGCTGTTGTGGGACGCGCGGCTGGCGCTGGTCACCGCACTACTGGCTGGGTTTGGACGGGCGATCGCCGAGGTTGGGGCGGTGATCATTGTCGGCGGCAATATCAATCACGTGACGCGTGTGATGACGACCACGATTGCGCTTGAAACCTCGAAGGGGAATTTGGCGCTGGCGCTGGCCTTGGGTTTGATCCTGATCGGTTTGGCCGTGGCGGTGAACGCGATGGTTAGTGCGCTGACCCTGCGGGCCGAGCGGGAAGGGTTGCGCCATGCGTGATGTCGTGACTGAGGCGCCGGGTGTATTGGAAGTTCGTGGATTGCACATTGCACGCGAAGGCAAGGTGCTGCTTGATGTTCCGCAATTGTGTCTGGATGGCCCGGGTCCGACCATGATCTTGGGTCCAAACGGCGCTGGCAAAAGTCTGTTGCTGCGCTGTCTGCATGGGCTGATCCAACCCGACAGGGGGCGTGTCTGCCAGGACGGTGTCGTGCTGAATGCGGCCCATAAAGCGCGGCAGGCGATGGTGTTTCAAAGCCCTGTGCTGCTGCGCCGCTCGGTCGCGGCCAATCTGGACTTTGTGCTAAAGCGGAAATCGATGCGCCGTACCCTGCGCAAGCAACGTATCGAAGCTTTGCTGGCCGAAGGTGGACTGGATGGCAAGGCACGTCAGTCCGCGCGTTCGCTGTCTGGTGGCGAGGCGCAAAGGTTGGCGATCCTGCGCGCGTTGGCCTTAGATCCCAAGACCTTGTTCCTGGACGAACCCACCAGCGCATTGGATCCAAGCGCCATGCAGATGATCGAACGGATGGTGCTGCGCGCCTCGGCCCGGGGTGTGCGCATCGTGATGGTGACGCATGACATCGGGCAAGCGCGACGTCTGGCATCCGACATTGTGATGATGCAGGCAGGGCGAGTGGTGGAACACGGAAGGGCACAGCAGGTGCTAGAAGCCCCCAAAAGCAACGAGTCGCGCCGGTATCTGGCTGGCGGTCTGGTAACCTGATGAACAGAGATGGAGACTTCGAATGATCCCTGATTTCGTTCGGGCATCAATTGTTGCGCTTGGGCTAACCGCAGGCGCAGGTTTGGCCGAAGAACCCTTTATCGTTGTGCAATCAACGACCTCGACGCAGAATTCGGGTCTGCTGGACTATATCCTGCCGGGGTTTGAGGCCGAAACCGGTATCGATGTACGCGTTGTGGCCGTCGGGACCGGTCAGGCGATCCGGAACGCCATCAACGGGGATGGCGATGTTCTTCTGGTTCACTCCAAGCCCGCTGAAGAGCAGTTTGTAGCAGACGGTTGGGGCGTCCAACGGTTCGATGTCATGTACAATGATTTTGTGTTGGTTGGCCCGAAATCTGATCCGGCCGGAATTGCCGGGGGCAACGACATTACAACAGCTTTGACAGCTGTGGCCGAAACGAAGGTGCCCTTCGCCTCGCGCGGGGATGACAGCGGGACCCACAAAGCCGAGATGCGCTATTGGGGGGCGACAGGCGTTGACCCGACGGCGGCGTCGGGGACCTGGTATCGCGAGACCGGATCGGGGATGGGGGCAACGCTGAACGTGGCCAGCGGCATGGACGCGTATGCTCTGACCGACAGGGCAACCTGGCTATCCTTCGGAAACCGGGGCAATCTGGAGGTCTTGGTCGAGGGCGATCCGCGCCTGTTTAACCAATATGGTGTAATCCTTGTGAACCCTGAAAAGCACACAGGCGTCCGCGCCGCTGCCGGGCAGAGGTTCATCGACTGGCTGACCGGTCCTGATGGGCAGGCGGCGATTGCGTCTTACGCGCTGGATGGTGAGCAGTTGTTTTTTCCAAACGCCAAGTAAGTTCACCTTCGGCGAGAGTATTTGGAAAAAGATGAAGGATCAGCCGCTGGCACCGTTGTGGTGGATTTGGCCCAGATCCGTCAGGTCGTACCCACCCAGTTCGGCTGCGCGTTCTTTAAAACGCCGGGATTGCAGGAACTGGGTCAAGGTCTGCATCGGCGGTTCGAAAATTGCGCGTCGCCAGATAGCGAGATCAAGCCGCTCGGGATGAGTGGGTACGAAACTCAGGCCATTCGGTCGGGCTAGTGCGCCAAGGCCGAACCCAACCTCGGCTTTGCCATCCCGCAGGGCAGTGGCAAGTTCTTCTTCGGTGCGGGCGCAGACGGGCAGGGTGTTCAGATCACTGCGTGTCAGGTTGTGGGCGCTGAGTTGCGCATCAAATAGCCGCTGACTGGCGGCACTGTCTTGCCGCAGGATGATCCGCCTGCCTTTCAGGTCCTGAAAGCCCGAGATGCTTGACACGCCGGGTGCCAGAAGCAGGCCGCGTTGACGCAGTGCAATCTGATAAAGGATCACCGGCGCTTCACCCATTGTGTCGCGTAGGGATTGGATGTTGAAGCCATCCGGCTCATGGATGTGCAGGGCTGCCGCCTGCGCGCTGCGATCGGCAAGACGGTTCAACCCGTCGAAAGAGCCATCGTAGTAGGTTGCCAATCCAGAGCCACTTTCCCGCAAAGCCCAATCCAGCAGCGGATCGTGGCTGCCGGCGACGATCGGCGGCAGAGGCGGCTGGGCCACTTGCGGGCCTGAGCGTGAGGCGTTCAGCCAGGCGATGATCTCGGCCTTTGGGAACAGAAGTTTGCCCATGGCGCGCACACAGGGGATCTCTCCCGATGAGGCCAGATCATATGCTTTCCGCTCACCAATGCGTAGCAGATCAGCCAGTTCTCTGGTGGTAAGGTATTGCGGCATTCAGTCGAGGCGGACAGCCGAACCAGAAGTCTTATCCTCGGCGCTGAATCCGAACTGATCCAGCGTATACGGGGCGGCGACTGTAATCACGACCATTGCGGCGACAGCAGTCAGAAAGGCTTTCATTTGGTCCTCCGGCTCATTCCTGTGATGCGGTGGCGCTCTGCAGAAACGTGATCAGATCGATCCGGTCCTGTGCTTGCGTGATCCGCTGCATCGGCATCTTTGACCCCGGAATGTAGTGGTCGGGGCCTTCGTCGAAAAGAGCATTAATGGTCTCTTCGTTCCAAATGATATCAGAGTCTTGCAGCGTGTCCGAGTAGAAATATCCGGGCAAGGTTCCAGCCCGCCGTCCGAAAATCTGGTGCAAGGTGGGGCCCGCACGCCGTTCACTATCCGGTCTCAGGCTGTGGCAGATGGAGCATTTGCGAGCGAATTGCCGCTCGCCATTGTCCATCTCGTCGGGGTCTTTCAGAAAACTCGGCTCAGCTGCTGCCATCTGTTCCTGATCGCGCAGGGACTGGACTGGCCAGCTGTACATCGCCTCATCAATGCCGCCTGCATGGATGTTCTGCCCGTCCGCAGAAAATGCCAGTGCCCAGACCGGACCGCGCAGCGTGGCGCGAAAATCCTGTGCGATGTGCCACTGTTCGGTGTCGATGACCATGATGTAGCCTTCACCATCGCCAACTGCCAACAGCTTGCGATCTGGGCTCAGCGCCATGGCGAGGATGGGACGTCGATCAAGGGTAAAGTCACGTTCTTCGCTGGTGCTCAGGTACAGAATGCGTGTTACGCCGTCAACCGCCCCATAAGCGATCCATCCGTCTTGAGTGTTCAGAACCAGCTCATTGATGCCAAAACCATGCTCGATCAGGCGATCTGTTTCCTGACCACTGGCGACATCCCAGATGCGGAGTGAACCATCTACACCGGCGGAATAAAGCGAAGTGCCATCCGGAGCAAAAGCGACGGCGTTCACCCCGCTGCCGGTTGGGCCAAGTATAGTCGGATTTGATCCATCCACCGGCCATATCCCGATGGTGCCATCCCAACTCGCAGTCGCAACATGTGTTTTCGACGCCGCGATACCGACGATCTTGCCTTTGTGCTGCCCGACCACTTCGCCTCCGGGCCAGCGGCGTAATGTGAAATCATCCCCGGCGGAATAGATTGCGGTTCCGTTGAAGGCGACCGAGTTCACTGCGGCCTCATGACCCTCCAGCCATTCCGGTGTCTGTCCGGTCCACAGACCGACCGAATTGTCGAAGCTGGCGGTTGCAATGCGCCCATCCGGGGCGGTGGCGATCCCCATGATCGGCCCGCCATGGCCTTTGAGCGTAAAGAACTCAGCCCAGGCGGGTAGGGGGATCAGGGCAACTGCAAGAACCAGCCAGCGCATCTATTCTGCGGGTGAGGCCGCCGCCTTGCTGGCCTCTTTTTCCTGCACCTCTTCCAGCCAAAGCGAGTGATGCTCGCGTGCCCACTGCTCTTCGACTTCACCGGTGCCCATGGCGTCGAAGGCACCTTCCATGCCGACCGAGCCAAGGTAGATATGGGCAATGATGATGGCGATGAATACATAGGCGACCATTACGTGCCAGACTTGTGCATATTGCATCTCTTCCTGCGGTGACATCTGAACGGGCAGGTTAAGGCCCAAGGCTTGCGGGATGCCGGTTGAGTTGGCCACTGCGAAGGTCTTCGCGAACATTGGCAGCTCAAACGGGAAGAGCAGCGACAGACCTGACAAGCTGATCGAGACGCCGAGCAGGATACAGGCCCAGAAGATCACTTTCTGGCCCGCGTTGAACTTCTTGGCGGGTGGGTGGCTGCCTTTGGTGAACAGGCCCCCTCCGGCGGCCAACCATTTCAGGTCGGTCCGGTTAGGAATGTTGTGGGCGATCCAGTTTAGGGTGACGATGATTAACCCCAGCATAAAGGCCCATGCGAGGTTATTGTGCAGCCATTTGCACCCCTGCGCGATGGTTGCAAAGCCTTCTTTGCCAAAGATCGGGATTAGGAAGTCGCGTCCATAAAGTGTTAGCAGACCAGAAATCGCCAGCACGATGAACGAACCAGCGAACAGCCAATGGCCGAACCGTTCGAAACTGTTGAAACGCAAGACGGTGCGGCCGGTCTTTTCTCCATCGATCCGAATTCTTCCACGGAGCAGGAAGAATAGCGCGATGATGGCGATCATGCCGAGTAGAATAAAGGTTCCATATTCGCGCAATGGCCCGGTCCGGAAATTCAGCCACCACATGCCGCCGTCCTGAATCAAAACACTGTCAGCCGGTCCATGAGAGGAAACGCTGACGTCAGCCGAGCCAAAGCGTAATGCCCGATAGACGTCGCTGTCCGAGGCCACGCCGCTTGCACCGAACTGACCTAGCAGTCCTTCAACATTGCCTTGCCCGGTGTTTTCCGAGCGATAGGCATTATCCACCTTTTCGCCACGCTGCCGGGCCAGAATGTCCTCAAGCGTGGTTGCGCCTCCGGTTGTGGTGCGCTCATTCTCGGTTGCAGGGGCCTCGGCCTCGTTGGTTTGCGCAACGGTGGTCTGAGCCAGCCCAATGGTGAACAGCAATGCGATGAGTAAGCGGAGCATCTGAACCTCGGTCATAATCCCAGATCAGGCGACCCACGGATGCGGGTCGCCTGTTTGGTTCATGGAGAGAACGGTCTTAGCCGTCCTTCTGGTCGTAGGCAGTGCCCCAACCCCATGCGCCTGAGCCAAACCCGCGCGCAACGACGCGCTCGCGGTAGATGGCCGAGACCACATCGCCGTCACCGGCAAGCAGGGCCTTGGTGGAACACATCTCGGCGCAGATGGGCAATTTGCCCTCGGCAATCCGGTTGCGACCATATTTGGCGAACTCTGCGGTCGAGTGCGTTTCTTCGGGACCGCCAGCGCAGAAGGTACATTTGTCCATCTTGCCGCGTGATCCGAAGTTGCCCGCCTGTGGATACTGCGGCGCGCCGAACGGGCACGCGTAGAAGCAATAGCCACAGCCAATGCACAGGTCCTTGGAGTGCAGGACGACCCCTTCTTCGTTCTGATAGAAGCAGTCGACCGGGCACACCGCCATGCAAGGCGCATCCGAACAATGCATACAGGCCACCGAGATCGAGCGTTCGCCCGGGTCACCGTCATTGATCGTCACCACCCTGCGGCGGTTTACGCCCCACGGCACCTCGTGCTCGTTTTTACACGCGGTGACGCAGGCATTGCACTCGATGCAGCGTTCGGCGTCGCAGAGAAACTTTGCTCTTGCTGCCATTTTCTCTTCTCCTCCTTACGCTGCCCAGATCTTGCACAGAGTCGCTTTGGTCTCTTGCATCTGGGTCACTGAATCATAGCCATAGGTCTGGGCGGTGTTGGTACTTTCACCCAGCACATAGGGATCGGCACCTGCAGGATATTTCGACCTGAGGTCCTCGCCCTGGAAATGGCCACCAAAGTGGAACGGCATGAAGGCCACACCGGCACCGACCCTGTTGGTCAGCATCGCCATCACCTTGACCTTGCCACCCTCAGGACCTTCGACCCAGACCTGTGATCCGTCTCGAATACCAAGGTTGTTGGCATCGCGCGGATTGATCTCGACGAACATGTCCTGCTGAAGTTCGGCCAGCCACGGGTTCGACCGCGTCTCATCCCCGCCACCTTCATATTCGACCAGACGACCAGACGTAAGGATTATCGGATAATCCTTTGAAAAGTCGTTCTTTTGGATCGAAGCATAAAGGGTCGGCAGGCGATAAGCCTGACGGTCGTCGTAGGTTGGATAGTCCTCCACCAGATCGCGCCGGTTTGTGTAAAGCGGCTCGCGGTGCAGTGGGATCGGATCCGGGAAGGTCCAGACAACCGCGCGGGCTTTGGCGTTCCCGAAGGGCGCACAGCCATGAGCGATCGCGACCCGCTGGATGCCGCCGCTAAGGTCGGTTTTCCAGTTGGTCTCTGGCCCCGCAACGGCGTCGATGGCCGCGCGTTCCTCAGCCGTCAGGTCACCGTCCCAACCAAGGTCCATCAGCATTTGCATCGTGAATTCGGGATAACCATCCTGAATTTCCGATCCAACGCTATAAACCCCTTCAGCCAGCAGATTGTCGCCGTCCCGTTCCACGCCAAAGCGCGCGCGGAAGGTCAGGCCACCTTCGGCCACCGGTTTGGACATGTCATAGAGGTTTGGTGTCCCCGTATGACCCATCTCTGCGGTTCCCCAGCAGGGCCAGGGCAGACCGTAATACTCACCGTCGTTAGGTCCGCCAATGGCTTGCAGCGTGGTTCTGTCGAACGTGTGCTGGTTGGCCATATGGCTTTTCAGACGTTCCGGCGACTGACCGGTATAGCCGATGGTCCAGAGGCCCGAGTTGAACTCACGCGTGATGCTTTCAACATTCGGGGTTTCCGGGTCTTCCATTTCGATGTTACGGAAGAACCGATCTGCCCAGCCAAATTTGTTGGCGAACTTGGCCATGATGACCTCATCCGGCAGGCTTTCGAACAGCGGATCAACCACCTTGTCGCGCCACTGCAATGACCGGTTCGATGCCGTGACCGAGCCACGGGTTTCGAACTGCGTACAGGCGGGCAAGAGATAGACGCCATCGGTGCGGTCATGCAGAACGGCAGAAACGGTGGGATACGGGTCAATCACGACCAGCATGTCCAGCTTCTCCATCGCCGTCTTCATTTCCGTCATCCGGGTCTGCGAGTTGGGCGCGTGGCCCCACAGAACCATTGCGCGGACGTTGTTGTCCTGATCCATGTTAGCCGGATCTTCCAGAACACCATCGATCCAGCGGGAGACCGGGATGCCGCGCTCATTCTGCAGCGGTTTATCCTTGCCTTCCTTGTCTTTGATCGTGGCGAACTGGCCTGCAAGCCACTCGGGCTCTTCCCCCCAAACGCGGGCCCAGTGACCCCATGCGCCTTTGGACAAGCCATAGTAGCCGGGCAGGGTGTGGGACAGAACACCAAGGTCTGTGGCGCCCTGCACGTTGTCATGGCCGCGGAAGATGTTGGTGCCACCACCCGTTGTGCCCATGTTGCCCAAGGCAAGCTGCAGAACGCAGTAGGCGCGGGTGTTGTTGTTCCCGTTGGTATGCTGGGTACCACCCATGCACCATACGACAGTGCCGGGACGGTTGTTGACCATGGTCCTGGCAACGCGGCGCAGCTGCGAGCCGGGAGTGCCGGTGACGCGCTCAACTTCTTCGGGGTTCCAGTTGGCAACCTCTTCGCGGATCTGGTCCATACCCCAGACACGGGTGCGGATGAACTCTTTGTCCTCCCAACCGTTGTCGAAGATGTGCCACAAGATACCCCAGATCAGAGCGACGTCCGTACCGGGGCGGAAGCGAACATATTCATCCGCATGGGCCGCGGTGCGCGTAAAGCGCGGGTCGCAGACGATCAGAGGGGCATTGTTCTGCTCTTTCGCACGCAAGATATGCAGCAGCGAGACGGGGTGCGCCTCGGCCGGGTTACCACCGATGATGAAGATGGCCCGGCTGTTGTGCATGTCGTTGTACGAGTTGGTCATGGCGCCGTAGCCCCATGTGTTCGCAACGCCCGCAACAGTGGTCGAGTGGCAGATACGGGCCTGATGGTCCACGTTGTTCGTGCCCCAGTAGGCGGCGAATTTACGGAACAGATAGGCCTGTTCGTTGTTATGTTTCGCAGACCCCAACCAGTACACGCTGTCCGGCCCGGATTCTTGGCGGATGTTCATCATGCCGTCGCCGATCTCGTCGATCGCCTGTTCCCAGCTGATGCGCTTCCACTCTCCACCTTCCTTTTTCATGGGATATTTCAGGCGGCGCTCGCCATGGGCGTGCTCGCGGACCGAGGCCCCCTTGGCGCAGTGTGCACCCAGGTTGAACGGGCTGTCCCATCCGGGTTCCTGCCCGACCCACACGCCGTTTTGAACTTCGGCAACAACTGTACAGCCGACCGAGCAGTGGGTGCATACGGATTTGATATTTTCGACGGCGGCGTTTGCCGCTGTCTGGGCGCTGGCGGGCGTCACGGTTCCACCCGTGGCGCTGATCGCGGCGAGGCCGCCGATCGTCAGGCCCGAGCCACGCAGGAATGCGCGGCGATCGACGGTTTTCTCGCCGACCTGGGACAGGATACTTGTCCGCTGGGGGCGTCTCGCAACCCCGTTGGTCTTTTTCCTAAGCATTTCTTTCCTCCCTTGCGCGCCGTGTAAGCCACGGCTGGCTTGGTACTGCTGATCCCGACGTCAGGGCCAATCGCAACCGTCTGTCAGGTGTGAAAACGTCCGGTCTTAGAACCGGGTGCTTTCGATGTATGCGCGCGTATGCGCGGTGTCCTGCATCCGGGTATCGTCCGTTGGCAGCTCGGCCGCTTCGGCTTTCCCGGTCAGGCTGGCAGCGGCGACAGCAGCGGGCGCTGCGGTTCCGGCCAGTTTCAGGAAGTCGCGGCGGGTTGCGCCTTCTTCCTTGGTCTTGCTCATGGGCTCCTCCTGTCCCAATTGCGGTTTGGTGCGCTGTGGCACCGGCGAATGGCGGGCTAGGCCGCCGTCATTCGGAAGGCTTCACGCTCAATCTCCATGAACACCCGGCCAGCCGTGCCAACCGAGGCATAAAGAACCGAGTTTTCGGCGCCTTCCAAATCCGAATAGAAATGTGCAGCCCATGGGCCGATATGTTTGTTCCAGAACGCCTTTTGATCTTCTAGCGTCGCGGGCGTGCCGAACCGACCAACGATCATGCCCGCCATCATCTCCATCAACGAGGCGATGTTGTCTTCGGGTTCATAAACATTCTGCGCCCGCGTGATGCCCTGCGCAGCTATGTCGTTGCGCAACTGTGCCAGAGGCTTCTCGTTCAGGAACCCAGTTAGATAGAAGCTGGCATAGGGCAGCAACTCTCCACGCCCCAACCCAATAAACAGCGCGTTGAACTCGCGTTCGGCAGCGGCGGGTTTGGTGACTTTGGCCACGCGTGCCATCGCCTGAATGGCTTGACCCAGATCTGAGTCATCACCGCTGAGCCCCACCATCTGGTCCAATAACAACTGATCAGGCGGGCCTGCTAGTAAAAGCCCCAGAAAGTTATAGAAATCCGCGCGCAGACGATCCTCGGCCGAGACATCAATGGTTTGCGCGTTGTCTGCGGTCATAGAGCTATCCCTCGAATTCAAATTTCATGCGGCGCGGAGCAGGGGCCAGGTCGGTTTCCTCTGGTTCTTCCACTTCGGCCATCAACACAGGTTCTGAAATAGGCTTGGCGGTGATCGCGGGTTCCTCGATGACCTCGAGCTCTTCGGTTTCGGTTTCGGTTTCCTCGGGCTCTGCCTCGGCGGCGAGTGCTTCGACATGCGCCAGCATACCTTTGCCAATCTGATAGGCGGTTTGGATGTTCTCAATCACGCAGGCGGCGTCGGTATAGTCTTCTCCGTAGTCGACCAGTCCGTCGACATTGGCCAGAACAGGGTTCAACCTCCATAACCGGCGCAGAGCGCGTCGGCGCAGACGATCCGGGACGGCTTTGGCCATGAAGCCCGAAACGTCATCTCCTGCTTGCAACGTGTCGGGATCGGGCAGGTCAAACTCGGCCAAAATCTCGGCATCGGTCTTCTCTTCCAGCTCGGCGTGTTGTGCCGCGACGATTTCGTTCTCCGTTGCCAAAGCCTCAGCCTCGGCTTCGGCCTGTACGGCGGCCTTGCGACGTGACCAGAAATCGCGGGTCTCAGTCATTGCAGAACCCGCCGTGGTGCACGGTAAACATCCGAGTCTTGCCGAATGCGCGCATCCCCTTTGCCGTCTTCGACCAGATCAATGCGTTTCTTGTCCCGGCGACGTTTTACAAACACCTCGTCCTGATGATGCTGCAATGTGAAATCGCGCACCCAAGCGATCAGGCCCTCTGTCATCGGAATTTTCTCGACAATCTCTTCGCCGGTATCAGCATAGTCTTGCCCCTCAAAAGGCGAGGCGGTCAGGAGCACGGCATTCAAAGGCGTCTCGCCCTCTAGTTCATTACGAAGCACTAGATAAAGAGACGGCTGCCCATCCGATAGGTTGACCATATAGGCCTCAGTCTCATCTGCCCAAAGCGTCAAGGGGAGGGTGGCCGCGTGGTATTCAACAGCCTCGCCTTCACGGCGCAACTCCTGCCAATCAGCGGGCCCGGCACCCGGTAATAGGGCGACAGCACGCCAACTCCATTTTGCCCAGCGAGTTACCCCAGGTGTTTTGCGCACGATGACGCCAACTGGCATTTCAGTCTGGCTTGCGGCCTTGGCCACTGGCTCCTCCCCGGAAGGCTCTCCCCTGCCTTCGCTGTGATGTACTATGGTACATAAATTGGCGTTCTGCCAAGTCCAGTTTTGGTAAATTGTGTCGTATTCACATCCTCTTTATTCGTAAAGTTTCAATCTGATAGATCGCGGAAGATGAAAAATAGTGCACATTCCTATCTTTTCGCACAACCTGCTCATTGCTTCCGCAGGGATTAGCCCTAAGGTGCTGAGGGAAACCCAGCAGCGCCAGGAGGGGATATGGCCAGCAAGCTCATATTGTGTGATTGCGAGGGAACTCAGTCTCTGAATGCAGAAGGTATCGCTGAACCTTGCGCGTTGGAATGTTCAAAGGTTCATACGGCGCTTTGCACGCGTGAGCTTGAGACTGCAGCGGAGCTGTTAAAAGGCGATGAACAAGTGGTCATTGCCTGCGGACAGGAAAGCGCTGTATTTCGCGAACTTGCTGAAGAGTTGGGTGTTGATGAGCCCGGCTTTGTCGATTTGCGCGACCGGGCCGGTTGGTCTGAACAAAGCGCAGACGCAACCCCTAAGATGGCGGCGCTTGCGGCCGAGGCGCTGTTGTCGCACCCTATAACGTCCAGCGTTGATGTCATCAGCGAAGGCACCTGCTGTATCATAGGGTCGGGGGAGGTTGCCTATCCACTGGCGGAACAGCTGTCTGGTGTCCTGGCCGTGACCGTGTTGGTGACGGATGACGCTGAGCCCCTCAGCCGATCATACGACGTTGCGAGGGCGAGGGTTCGCAAACTTGGCGGCGCACTGGGCGGGTTCACTTGGCATTTGGATCAGGTGCAGCAACTGCTACCCGGCGGGCGCGGAGAATTCAGTTGGAGCGCCCCGCGCGATGGCGCGACCTCACGATGCGATATAGTTGTTGATTTAACCGGTGCGTCGCCGCTGGTTGCGGCTCCGGACAAACGCGAAGGATATCTGCGCGCCGATCCTCGTGATCCTGTGGCTGTTGCACGTATCGCATTCGATGTGGTGCAACTGGTCGGTACCTTTGAGAAACCGCTATATGTCAGGTTGGATGAATCGCTTTGCGCCCATTCCCGGGCCGAGCAAACGGGGTGCTCAAACTGTCTGGACAACTGTCCTACCGGAGCAATTACACCTGCGGGCGATCACGTGGCGATCGATCCGATGATCTGTGCCGGATGCGGGGCATGCGCGGCCCTTTGCCCTTCGACGGCTATTACATATGAAGATCCGCCCGTATCCGCTGTGCTTTCTAGGATGCACATTCTGGCCCGAACCTTCCGGCGCGCGGGCGGCTTGGCACCGCGCTTGCTCGTACATGATGGCCATGGCGCGCAGATGATACGGATGGCGGCCCGCTACGGCCGGGGCCTGCCTGCCGATGTCATTCCGCTGGAGCTTAATGTAGTTTCGGGCTTTGGTCATGCCGAAATGCTGGCCGGGCTGGCGCATGGCTTTGCCCGTGTCGACGTCTTGCTGGGCCACAAGACCGAACGCGAAGCACTGGATCGGGAACTTACACTGGCGCAGGCCATTTCGGGGCAGGACGTGCTGAGCTTGATCGACGTAGCAGACCCGGACGCACTGGCTGATCTGCTTTATGCGCAAGAGGTTTCGCAACCTGTTTCAGAACCGGTTCTGCCGCTGGGCAACCGCCGTCAGGTCACTCGCTTGGCGGCGCAGGCCCTGAACCCCGAGGCCGAGGAACCGTTGGCCTTACCCGAAGGCGCGCCCTATGGTGCGGTCGCGGTGAACACCGACACCTGTACATTGTGCCTGAGTTGCGTATCTCTCTGCCCGTCAGGCGCTTTGATCGACAACCCGGACAAGCCGCAGCTCAACTTTCAACAGGATGCCTGTTTGCAATGCGGGATCTGCCGCACGATCTGCCCCGAACAGGCGATCACGTTGGTGCCTCAGCTTGATCTGAGCGACAAAGCCCTTTCGCAGCAGGTGCTGAATGAAGAGGAACCCTTCGAGTGCGTCGAATGCGGCGCGGCCTTTGGTGTCAAATCAACGGTTGAGCGGATCATGGAGAAGCTGTCGGGCACGCATCCTATGTTCGCGACTTCGGATCAGGCACGGATGATCCAGATGTGTGACAATTGCCGGGTGAATGCCCAGTTTCACAGCACCGACAATCCGTTCCAGTCGGCCCCAAGGCCACGGGTTGTCACGACCGACGACTATCTTTCAAAACGCAAGGATCACTGAAGTTGCAGCGGAGCGCCAAGATCGGCGGCGCGGAGGGCGGCGACGAAAGCCAGAATCGCTTCGAGGTCATCCAGACTTATCTCGACCGGATGGATGGGCGAGGGGCGCTCGGGCGGGAAGGGTTCGGTCAGGCCTTCGATCTGAGTGAAGGCAGGATGCGGATTCAGGGCAAAGAAGGCCTGAAACCGCTCGGACCAATCCGGCATCGCGCGCAGCACCGCAAAGGAAGGGGTGGACCCCAATCCGTTCATACGGTTTTGCGGGCCAATCACATGACAGCGGCCACAGTGTGTCATCGACAGGTCTTCACCCAGCAGCGCATTGCCGTCGATCTCAGTATCCTCGGTGACCACAGCAATTTCGAAACTTGCGCTAAAGTGCGTGCCTTCAGCGGGGGCGAAACCTTCGACGGTGCGCTTGCCGATATCGGATTGAAGCCAGTCGCGGAACCGGGCCTGTTTGGCATTGTCTTCGATGCGCAGGTGGTAAATCACATCGCCGCGCGCAAAGACCGGATCACCGGGCGGGGACGTCGCCAGGGACATGACACCACTTTCATCCGCAACAACGCGTATCCCGGTCTTGAGTGAGAAGCGCGGAAGAATATGTTGCAAAAGACCCGAGTTTGTAACCTCATCCGGGGCGGCAAGACCCAAAGCCTCTTGCGCCCAAGAGGGGGTGGCGGTGAGCGTCAGGCTCAGGCACAACAGAACAAAGCGCATGGGCAAACCTAACGGGGGCAAGCCGCATGCGTCAAATGAACAGAAAGAGACGGAGACACATGCAATGAGCGGCGACTATAACCTGTCGATACGCAAGACCCTGATCGCAGGGTGGATCAAGGGGAAGACGGCATGAGCATCCGTGATGCGGTTCTGGCGAACCTGAAAAAGATCACTGACCCGGTTTCGGGGCAGGATATTGTCAGCGCGGGCATCGTGCGCGCGCTGAATGTCGAAGGTGATACCGTACGGTTTGTGCTGGAGATTGATCCGAAGCAGGCCGAAAAAATGGAGCCTGTCCGTGCGACCGCCGAAAAGGCGGCTCAGATGGTGGACGGAGTCGCCAATGTTTCGGCCATGATGACGGCACATTCGGAAAAGGCGCCACCGGATTTGAAGCCAAAGCCGAAGCCCTCGCAAACAGGCCCTCAGGCCGTGCCGGGCGTGGACCGGATTATTGCTGTGGCTTCGGGCAAAGGGGGTGTTGGCAAGTCGACGGTTTCTGCGAATCTCGCCTGCGCTTTGGCCGCTGAAGGTAGGCGCGTGGGTCTGCTGGATGCGGATGTCTATGGACCCTCGCAACCCCGCATGTTGGGTGTTTCCGGTCGTCCGGCCAGCCCGGATGGCAAGACAATCTTGCCGCTTCGAAATCATGGCGTGACCATGATGTCGATGGGGCTGATGACCAACGAAGGGCAAGCAGTCGTTTGGCGTGGCCCGATGCTGATGGGGGCTTTGCAGCAGATGATGAGTCAGGTGCAATGGGGTGCGCTGGATGTGCTGATCG
The DNA here is from genome assembly GCF_056537425.1 of Ruegeria sp. CE9. Taxonomy (NCBI): domain Bacteria; kingdom Pseudomonadati; phylum Pseudomonadota; class Alphaproteobacteria; order Rhodobacterales; family Roseobacteraceae; genus Ruegeria; species Ruegeria sp. CE9. The sequence continues at coordinate 288,271 of NZ_JBQFRO010000001.1, forward strand.
TCGACCTGCCGCCCGGCACTGGTGATGTGCAACTGACGCTGAGCCAGAAGTTTCAGGTGGATGGCGCAATAGTCGTCTCGACTCCGCAAGATGTGGCTTTGATCGATGCCCGCAAAGGGATCGACATGTTCAATCAACTCAAGACACCTATCGTCGGGATGATCGAGAATATGTCGACGCATATCTGTTCGAACTGCGGGCACGAAGAGCATATCTTTGGACATGGCGGAGTGGCCTCCGAGGCTGAGGGGCTGGGCGTTCCGCTGTTGGGGGAAATCCCGTTGCATCTGGACATCAGGCTAGCGGCGGACGGTGGCGCACCGATCGTGGTCAGCAAACCCGACAGCCCGCAGGCCGAAGCCTTCCGCAAGATTGCCCGCGACATGATTGCCAAAGGGAACGCATGACCCAGCCCGTCTTTCCCCCTTTGCTTAGCGGACATCCTGCCAAAGCCGGAGAGGACCCGTTCGAGCGGGCTCAGTCGATGGCGGCGCTGGGCTGTGACGGGGGGACGGTGGTCTACAACATTCAGGCTGACCGCCTGCGTGTGGCGATTGTGTTTGCGCCCGAGGTTCCTTTGCAGGACGCGATGGCTATGCTTCCGCTTTGCGCCGTTGGGCTACAGAATGCGCTGGGCGCGCTGGCCCCCCCGGAGGTTGCGGTACATCTGGGATGGGATGGGCTGATCTGTGTGAATGGGGCCAAATGCGGGATGTTCAAGGTTGCGGCTTCGTCTGCTGATGCTGGTGAAGTTCCCGATTGGCTTGTAATCGGTTGGGAGCTTGCTTTGATGCAGACCGGCGACGCGCCCGGCGAAACGCCGGATGTCACCGCTTTGTATGACGAAGGCTGCGCAGAGGTATCTGCGACACAGCTGGTCGAAAGCTGGTCGCGTCACACGCTGACCTGGCTGAACCGCTGGCAGGATGAAGGCAACGCACCAATCCATGCCGAGTGGATGGGGTTGTTGCGCGGTGTCGGAGAACCCATCGGGGAAACCGGGGTCTTTCTTGGCACTGATGAGCGGTTCGGCATGCTGATCCGTGACGGTGCTGACACCCACCTGCGCCCACTGACGAAATTGTTGGAGACCGCCTGATGAAACTCGCCCGTGCTATCCACTTTGATGAAAGTGACATGAACGTGTTTCATTCGCCCGCGAGAACAGGCGAATGGTGCATCTCGGGCGGGTTCGAATTCTCGAACTGGGGGCAGGCGGATCTGGAAGGCAAGGCGCGGCAAGCCTTCTCCAATGGCTGGTTGGGCCTTGAGACATTTGGGCGCGTGACCTTCGTTGCGGTCACGCAGGTTGAGCAGGCAGAGATTGACAAGATCGCCCAGAACTTGGCCGAACATTTCGTACAATTCTACGGTGCGCCTTCAGCTGATGCAGCGATGGATGTTGCACAAACCGAAATATCGCATATGGCCGAAATGTGCGAGGATCACCCGCCGAACACTCTGCTAACCGTCGCCCGAGAACTGACGGAGGCAGGCGTGCATGAGGCGTTTCGTGTGATTACCCCGCAGGAAACGCAGCTTGAAGCGCTGGCTGTCCACGGTTCACTGGACGATTAGATAAAATCCGCGAAACCGCCAAACTGACCGCGTTTGAATATCAGCCCCTGGCCAGGGCGGTGCATGACCTTTTCGACATGGCCCACAAGGATCAGGTGATCCCCAGCCTCGTGTCGGGCTGAGAGGCGGCAGTCGAAACGGGCTAGACATTCGGCCAAACGAGGCCGACCAGCTTCATCTTCCTGCCACTCTGCATGAGAAAAATCAGACCCGTTGCGCGCGAACTGCAATGCCTGATCATGCTGATCTTGGGCCATCACGTGGATCGCATAATGCTCGCAAGTGCTGAATGCATCATATCGGTTCGAGTTCCGGTCAAGGCACCACAAAACCAATGGCGGGTCCAGCGACACGGATGCAAACGAGTTTACGGTAATCGCGGCCGGGCCATCGGAAGTGTTGGTGGTGACAACGGTGACGCCGGTTCCGAAACACCCCAAAGCCTCGCGAAACGCAAGGCTCTGTTCGGGGCCGGGAATGAATGTCTTTTCCGTCATCGCACGCTCGTTCAATGGGCCAGTCTGAGGTGCCATGTGACGTAGGGATTGTCCATGAAAAGCTGATGTGATTTCGGGATTTTCCGATCAGTTAAGGTCTTCCAGCAACCGACCGTGTTTGCGCGTTTCTGCGATGACGTCGCCAAAGGTCACCATGCCGCGCGCGTTCAGCATTGGCAGCATCAGAACCAGCACTTCTGCCGTGGCGACCGCATCGCCTAATGCCGTGTGACGCAAGGCTTCGCGGATTGTGATACCCAACCGTTCGCATACCGCATCCAGCGTGTGCGTTTCGCTTGCCCCGAACAGCACCGCTGACAGCAGGACAGTGTCCAGAATGGGGTGAGTCCACTCTACCTCCATACGCTTTGCGTGGCGGTGTAGAAATGCCATGTCGAATGGCGCGTTATGCGCAACAATAACTGCATCGCGGGCGAATTGGTGAAAGCTGCGGCCAGCTTCGGCAATATCCGGTGCACCCTGAACCATCCTGTCACTGACCTTGTGCACCTTGGTCGAGGCTGGCGGGATCGGGATGCCAGGATTAACCAACGTGTCCAACCGCTCGCCCTCGACAATTTTGCCCTTCACGACGCGCACCGCGCCGATCTGAACGATTTCGTCCTTGTGGGGTAGAAGCCCCGTGGTTTCGGTGTCAAACACCACAAAGCACAGATCCAGTAACGACCTTTCTTCAAACGCGTCGTCGCCGGGTGTTTCAAGAAGCTCGAAATCATAGACCAGTGGGCGCGCTTCGTCCGGTTCGATCTGTGCTGCGCTGTCGTCGAAAACCAGCATATACCCGGGCGCATCGCCCAATGGTTTCATTCGCGCTGAATAGGTTTGCCGCCCGTCAACACTGGTCAATGTGCAATGCACATCCTTTCCGGTCTTGATCAGCTTGGCATAGGCATCCGTCAGGCCGGTGGCTTCGAGGTAGTCAAACAGCGAGGCGTTCAGCCGAGGATGCGCGATTTGCGCAAGAACCTCGGCTGCCTGCGCGTCATACAGAACAATCTGATGCTTGGGTCCCGCCAGCAGCATGGCAACCGGGATTTCGGTCAGCAGCGCGGTGAGGCGTTGTTTTTCCGATGCCAGATGAGCGGTCTCAGCCGCCACGGCCTCTGCCGTGTTCATGGCATTCGCGGCCAGTTGTTCGGCAAGCCCGGCAGCGGCAGGGGCGAGATCACCTAAATAGCGTGCGGCCTGAAGGTCCAGATCGGTGCTGACACCGGCATGAGCACGTGCGCGCAGTTGGGCCGAAAGCCGTTCGATCGGTTTAGCAACATTGTCATCAAACAGAAGCCAAACTCCGGCAACCAGCGCCAGCATCCCAAACGCAATTAGAATCTCTGCAAAGATGAACGCATCCATGAGGTCGGGATCACGTGCCCTCTGATAGCCGACCCACAAAGCTAATGCGCTGATAACCAGCCCTCCCACTGCAAGCAGAAGGAAGAACAGAAAGACCCTCAGGCGCAGGCTTAGATGGTTCAGCATTCTCAGACCCCGCAGGTTGCCGCAATCACCGGATCATCGGCGCCAATCTTGATCCAACTGGCATTCAGGAGGCGCCCATCATCAGCGAACTCGGCCCCGTCAGCCAGATTGGCCCGGCTGTTATCGGCACAATTGACCGCAACGGGCATCTTCGACACTGGTGCCCAGCGACCGAAGAAATACAGATCGACCAAACGTTCGTCGGGCACGCTGTCATTTGTACGGACCGAGGCAGAATCGATTGCGGCAAAGCGGTCTACAAACGGTACCGCGTAGGTCCAGGGGCGATAAAAGGCACGGCTCTCGACCTCTTGCACCACAGTCAAACTGTCGGGCAGTTGGTCACGTGTGCGATCGTACCAGGAGTATTCACTGGTGATCGTCATCGCGATCATGCCGATACCTGCTGCAACCGGCGCGGCCCATTTGGGTAGGCGTCCCCCGGTCAGCTTGTTCACAACCATCACGACACCCGCAAACGCAAAGCCCGCAAAAATCGTGCCGATCAGTTCCAGAAACATATGGTTTCTCCGTTCATTTCCAGTTTTCTAACCCAGCATTCCCTTGCCGTGTCCAACCGCCGATTGCATCGTTTTTACCACCACAAATGCATTGCGGAGATGACTTCGCTCAAAGTCGGACAAATCAGCCGGAGGGAGGTAGTTGTCGGGCACTTCACCGGCCTTGACCAGACGTGCCTGATGTTCAAGCCGGGTCTCAGCGATGAGATCATAGGCGTCCAAGAGATCGCGTGCTCCAGTAGCGCTTAGGACACCAGCCGCCTCAGCGGCGCTGAGCCGCGCACGCGTGTTCGCCTCGGTCAATTGCCCTTGCAGGCTGTAGATGCGCGCCAGATCCACGACCGGCACCACACCGTTATGCTTGAGGTCCAGCGTGTTGCGATGTTCGCCCGAGCGGATCGTCGCAAAGCCGCGCAACAGACCCAGTGGAGGGGTGTGTTTCAGCGAGTTCGAGATCATATGCGCCACAAAGATCGAGTTCGCATTGGCCGCCGCCAAGGTGTCTGCTTGCAGATCGGTAAATAGGTCGAAAGACCCGCCAATAGGGCGCAGGTCGAACATGACCGAGGCCAGCATCTGTGCCTCGGGATTGGGTTTGGCAATCCAGCCATCAAAATACTCGCGCCAGACACGCACGGGCTGACACCAGCGCGGGTTGGTCGCCATCATATCCCCGGGACAATAGAAATAACCGCAGGTATCCAGCCCGTCCGATACGAATTTGGCCAGCGCAGCGAAGTAGGCCATATCGCCATCCGCCACACTGTCATCAAGCATCAAGCAATTGTCCTGATCCGAAACTCCGGTCTGCTCCTGCCGTCCTTGCGAGCCGCAGGCCAGCCACAAGTAGGGCACTGGCGGCGCACCCAGTTCAGCCTCAGCCAGTGCCAGCAAGCGCCGCGTCGCAGTGTCTGCGATGTCGGTGATCAGTCGTGTCACGATTTCGTGCCGGTTGCCGCCCGCGACGAGCTGGACCAGTAGTTGGGGGATTTCGGCAGTGACCGTGGCCATCTCGTCAGCAGTGTTGGCGCGCGCGATCCGGCCCACCAACTCGGCAGAATTGACCGCCTGATAACGGGTGAGGTCGGTTTGAGTGACGATGCCAACCAACCGTCCGGCCTCGGAAATCGGGATATGCCCGATACCACGCTCCATCATCACATGCAGCACGTCCGAGCCGATATCGGTGGGCGCCAGCGTGATCGGGTTGGTGGTCATGATGGCCGAAATCATTGTGTCAGCAGGCATCGCCTCGGCAACGAATTTGCCCGAGATGTCGCGCAATGTTGCTATGCCAAGCAACTCGTCGCCATCAGTAACACAAAGCGATGAAATATGGCGGTCGCGCATGATTTGAGCAGCGCTTTGAATCGAGGTGTCGGGCGGGCAGGTGGCCGGGTCGCGCGCCATAAGAATGTCAATTGCACTGGTGGCCAGGCTTTGTGGCCCGCTGCGTCCACCGCGTGTGCGGTTGAAGAATTTGGACACCACGTCGTGCCCGTCGATCAGGTTTTTCACCAAATCTGGTGGCAGCACGATCAGCACCGACGGTGAATGCGCGCGCGCATGGGTTGCGGCCTTGCCATCCTTCAGCAATCCCCGCTCACCAAACGAATTGCGCAATCCCAGATGTGAGACGACAGCGCCGTTCTCATCGGTAATTTCAACCTGTCCTTCGTAGATCACAAAGACGCCGGGCAGGGCATTTCCTAGCTGGTAAATGCTGCCATTTGCGTCGACTTCGCGCACCTCAATCTGCTTGGCTAGATCGTCCAGAGCATCTTGGGGCAGGGCGTCATAGGGGTGGACGGATTTCAGAAACCGGGTGATTTCGTCGTGGGACAGGGGCATTTACGCTCTCCGGGGTTCTGAATGAAAAGTCCCGCCCGGTGGTGTGCCAGGCGGGAACAGTAAGTCGAAAGATACGGTCAAAGACAAGAGCCGCCGACCGCATCATACTCAGTGATCCTGAGCTGCGCCCGCACCACGGGGAATGCGAATGCTTTCGACCATCTCTTTGATCTCCTGCGGAGTCTCTTTGGTCATTCCAGCGACGACGTAAGCAACACCGAAGTTGATCATCGCACCGATGGCGCCGAACGAAGTCGACTTGATCGGACCCAACAGTGGGTCAGCATCGGTGAACGAGTTGGTGCCCGGAATGAACAACCAGCCCTTATGCAGGAAGATGTAGACCAGAGTCACGACCAGACCAGCCAGCATACCTGCGACCGCACCGGTGTTGTTGATACGGGTCGAGAAGATCCCCATCATCAGCGCCGGGAAGATAGAGGCAGCCGCCAGACCGAAGGCCAATGCAACCGTCTGCGCCGCAAAGCCCGGAGGGTTGAGGCCCAGATAGGTTGCAACGACGATGGCTACCGCCATGGCAATCCGTGCCGCCAGAAGTTCACCCTTTTCAGAGATCGACGGGTTGATTGCACCTTTGACAAGGTCGTGGGACACAGCGGACGAAATCGCCAGCAACAGGCCCGCAGCGGTCGACAGAGCAGCCGCAAGACCACCAGCAGCAACCAGACCGATCACCCAACCCGGCAGGTTGGCAATCTCGGGATTGGCCAGAACCAGGATGTCGCGGTTGAACTTGGTCAGCTCGTTACCAACCCAGCCTTTTTCTTCGGCGATTGCAGTCATCGCTTCAGATTTGTCGTTGTAATACTGGATCTTGCCGTCGCCGTTCTTGTCTTCCCAATCCAGCAGACCGGTTTTTTGCCATGTGGCCATCCAGTCGTAACGCGGATCGGTGTCGATCTCCTCAACAGAAACAGCGCCACCATCGATGCCACCATTTGGCCACATCATGTCGGTGATGTTCAGACGCGCCATGGCGCCAACCGCGGGGGCGGTCAGGTACAGCAGAGCGATGAAGACCAGCGCCCAGCCCGCCGACCAACGAGCGTCAGACACTTTGGGAACGGTGAAGAAGCGCATGATGACGTGCGGCAGACCCGCAGTACCGATCATCAGCGACAGGGTGAACAACACCATATTCAGCGTGTTCGAGTGGTGGGCTGTATAGTCGTTGAAGCCCAACTCGGTTACGATGGCGTCCAGCTTGGTCAGCAGGGGCTCACCGCTGGCGGTGTCACCAAACAGACCCAGTGCCGGAACAGGTGTACCGGTCAGCTGCAGCGAGATGAAGATGGCCGGGATGGTATAGGCGGTGATCAGCACGCAGTACTGAGCGACCTGAGTGTAGGTCACGCCCTTCATCCCACCAAACACTGCGTAGGCAAACACAACGCCGGCGCCGATCAGCAGACCGGTGGTGTTGGACACCTCAAGGAAGCGGCCGAAGGCCACGCCCACGCCGGTCATCTGACCGATCACATAGGTCACCGACGCAACGATCAGACAGATCACCGCCACGATACGTGCGGTCTGGCTGTAGAAACGGTCGCCGATGAATTCCGAGACGGTGAACTTACCGAACTTACGCAGGTAAGGCGCAAGCAGCAGCGCCAGCAGCACGTAGCCACCGGTCCAACCCATCAGGAAGGTCGAGTTATCATAGCCGGTAAAGGCAATCAGGCCTGCCATCGAGATGAACGAGGCCGCAGACATCCAGTCCGCCGCTGTCGCCATACCGTTGGTGACCGGGTGAACGCCGCGACCGGCAGCGTAGAATTCCGATGTGGAACCCGCACGGGCCCAGATCGCGATGCCGATGTACAGCGCAAAGGACGCGCCCACAAACAGCAAGTTGATGGTAAACTGATCCATGCCGATTACTCCTCGTCCACGCCGTGTTCAGCGTCGAGCTTGTTCATGCGCCAGGCGTAGTTGAAGATCAGCACCAGAAAGACCAGGATCGATCCCTGCTGAGCGAACCAAAAGCCCAGATCTGTACCGCCAACGGCGATGCCGGACAGCAGTGGACGCAGCAGAATGCCGAATCCAAACGACACCAGCGCCCAGATCGCGAGGCTGATGTAGATGAGGCGCAGGTTGGCCTGCCAATAGCCCTTATCGGCTTCGGCAGTCTGCGCGGAGTTTGTTGAATGATCCGCCATTGCGGGTTCCTCCTTCGCTTCCCTCTTAGGCGGCCCATTGCCCAACTCCTCCAGTGCGGTGGGCCGCTTCTCGGTTGTGCCAAACGCCCCGTGACGTCAGGCAAAACTTCTCTGGTCCGCCATGGCGGGTCCATTGAAGTATTCTGTTGTTGGATCAAAGCCCTAGGGCTTATCTCCTCCCCTTAACTCATGGCGTCGCCGACAATCTCTTGAAGGTCTTGTGCGATGTCGTCGATCTGGCCCATGGCGTCGATGCCTTTCAGAACGCCCTGGGCTTGATAGTAGTCAATCAATGGTGCGGTTTGCGCGTGATAGGCGGTGAGCCGCGAGGCGACCGTCTCGGCGTTGTCATCAGCGCGGCGCTTGAATTCTGTGTGGCCGCACTTATCGCATTTGCCGTCTTCCACGGGCTGCTTGTACGTGTCGTGATAGCCCTCACCACATCCAGCGCAGGTGTAGCGGCCAGAAATCCGTGTAACCATCTCAGCGTCTTCAACTTCAAGGCTGATGGCCGCGTTGATCTTCTGATCTGAAGACGCAAGCAATCCATCCAGCGCTTCCGCCTGAACCGTAGTGCGCGGGAACCCATCAAGAATGACGCCCTTGGCGCAGTCCGGTTCCGCCATGCGGTCGCGCAGGATCGCGATAACGATGCCGTCGCTTACAAGATCGCCTGCTTCCATAACGGCCTTGGCAGCTTTGCCAGCCTCGGTGCCTGCGGCAACCGCGTCGCGCAGCAGATCACCGGTGCTGAGTTGTACAAGCCCGAACTTGTCTTCCAACATACGGGCCTGCGTACCCTTCCCGGCGCCCGGAGGGCCGAGAAGGATGAGAACAGCGGGGGATATGGTCGTGGCAGCGTCCATCACATCCTCACTTGTTCGCACGATTTTCAATCAGGTCTTCGACCACCGAAGGATCGGCGAGGGTCGAGGTGTCGCCCAGGGAACCAAAGTCATTCTCGGCAATCTTGCGCAAAATACGGCGCATGATCTTGCCCGAGCGTGTCTTGGGCAGGCCGGGCGCCCACTGGATCACATCCGGGCTGGCGATCGGGCCGATCTCGGTCCGGACCCAGGTGCGTAGCTCTTTCAGCAGCTCATCGGAAGGCTCTCGATCATTCATCAATGTGACATAGCAATAGATGCCTTGCCCTTTGATTTCATGTGGATACCCGACAACGGCGGCCTCGGCCACGGCGGCATGTGCCACCAGCGCGCTTTCCACTTCGGCAGTACCCATCCGGTGACCCGAGACGTTGATCACATCATCGACGCGGCCGGTGATCCAGTAATCGCCATCCTCATCCCGACGGCAGCCATCACCGGTGAAGTAGTAGCCTTTGTAATCCGAGAAATAGGTTTTTTCGAACCGCTCATGATCGCCCCAGACGGTGCGCATCTGGCCGGGCCAGCTGTCCTTGATGCACAGAACGCCCTCGACGCCATTGCCTTCGATCTCAACACCAGACTGAGGGTCCAGAACCACGGGTTGAATGCCGAAGAACGGCTTCATCGCCGAGCCAGGCTTCATCGCATGCGCGCCGGGCAGGGGGGTCATCAGGTGACCGCCGGTTTCGGTCTGCCACCAAGTATCCACGATGGGGCAATTACCCTTGCCGACGACCTCATTGTACCAGTTCCAGGCTTCGGGGTTGATTGGTTCACCCACGGTGCCCAGCGTCCGCAAATCGCTAAGGTCGCATTTCTCGACCCATTCGTTGCCTTGTCCCATCAGGGCCCGCAGCGCAGTGGGCGCGGTGTAGAATTGGTTCACCTTGTGCTTCTCGCACACCTGCCAGAAGCGCGAAGCATCTGGGAAAGTCGGCACGCCTTCGAACATCAGCGTAGTGGCCCCGTTGGCCAGCGGCCCATAGACGATGTAGCTGTGGCCGGTGACCCAGCCGACATCAGCAGTGCACCAGTAAACATCGCCTTCATGGTAGTCGAACGTGATCTCATGCGTCATCGCCGCATAGACCAGATAGCCTCCGGTGGTATGGACAACACCCTTGGGTTGGCCGGTCGAGCCCGAAGTATAAAGAATGAACAGCGGATCTTCGGCATTCATCTCAGCGGGCGCGCAATAGTCATCCGCTTCAAGCGCCATTTCGTTGTAGTCGTAGTCGCGGCCATCAATCCAAGTGGTCTGCCCGCCGGTGCGCTTAACCACCAGACATTTCACGGTGTCCTTGCAGTGCAGCAGGGCTGCGTCCGCGTTCGACTTCAGCGGAGTCTTGCGGCCACCGCGCGGCGCTTCGTCGGCTGTGATGACAACCTTGGCGTCACAGCCATTGATACGTGCCGCCAGCGCATCGGGCGAAAATCCTGCAAAAACAATGGAGTGGATCGCGCCAATCCGCGCGCAAGCTAGCATGGCATAAGCGGCCTCGGGGATCATGGGCAGATAAATCACAACGCGATCGCCTTTGCGTACGCCCATCGATTCGAGGATGTTGGCCATCCGACAGGTACGGCGGTGCAGCCCGGCGTAGGTGATATGCTGAGCGTCGTCGTTCGGATCATCCGGCTCCCAGATGATCGCCGTCTGATCGCCACGCGTATTCAAATGACGGTCAAGACAATTGGCTGAAACGTTCAGTGTGCCATCGGCATACCAGTTGATACCAACCGATCCAAAATCATAGCTGACGTCTTTGACCTGAGTATAGGGCTTGATCCAGTCAACGCGCTTGCCTTGCTCATCCCAAAACGCCTCAGGGTTATTGATCGACGCAGCATACATATCTGCGTATTTGTCGGCGTCGACATGCGCACGGGCGACGGTTTCTGCGGATGGCGGATATGTCTTGGCATCTGCCTGGGCAGCGGTAGTCATTTTTGAGGCTCCTCCCTCTGGACTGGATTACATAGGATCGATATTGCCCGCCGATCAGGCAAAGTCGATCCGGTTCCTCCCCAATTTGGATAATACGGGGATCAGAAAAGAAATAAATAAATTGCCATAATCCTTGGATTTCTTTGTAAATAAATTTTTTGATTGCTGAGAAAAAAGTAAACTTTCAGAAATAACTTATAAAAAATAGCCTTAAATCAATATGATGGATGTAACGATTTAGAGGCACTTTGGTGTTTACATTTGGCATTAGTTTCCAGCCTCGCTACGCTCTCTCGGATTGGTTGCGGTAACACCACATCTGCTTGCAGGGGTTGGCAGATTCCGGACTTGGCGCTAGCTTCTCTTTCAAGCGCTTCGATAGGGGGCGCACCAATGGGAGAGATCACGATGAACAAGATATTGAGCGGTGCGGCCTTTGCCGCCCTGAGCGTGGCATTTGTCGCTGAAGCGGCGGCGACTGAATGGAACGCTTCGGTTTGGGGTAAACGCCGTGCTTTTACTGAACATGTCGAGAAACTGGCCGAGTTGGTCAGCGAGAAAACCGGTGGCGATTTCACAATCAATGTCAGCTACGGCGGGCTGTCGAAACCGCGCGAAAATCTGGATGGTATCGAAATTGGCGCATTTGAGATGGCGCAGTTCTGCGCGGGCTATCACCGCGACAAGAACCGCGCGATTACCGTTCTGGAACTGCCGTTCCTGGGCGTGAACACTCTGGATGAAGAGGTGGCGGTCAGCCACGCGGTTTACGATCATCCTGCGGTCAAGGATGAGATGGCGCAATGGAATGCCCGCATCATCATGACCTCGCCAATGCCGCAGTATAATCTTGTCGGCACCGGTGATCCACGTGATGAACTGGCCGAGTTCGACGGTATGCGCGTCCGCGCCACCGGCGGTCTGGGGCAGGCTTTTGAAGCGGTCGGCGGTGTGCCGACATCCGTACCCGCTACTGAAGCTTTCAACGCGATGGAATCCGGCGTGGTCGACACCGTGGCCTTTGCACAGCACGCGCACCTGTCTTTCGGGACGATTAACGAAGCGGATTGGTGGACGGCCAACCTGAACCCGGGAACAGTGAATTGCCCGGTGGTCGTGAATATCGACGCTTACGAGGCTCTGCCTGCCGAGCATCGCGAGGCGTTGGATAGCTCGATCGACGAAGCGATTGCGCATTATCTAGCCAACTATAGCGGGCTGCTTGAGAAGTGGGACGGCGTTCTGGCAGAGAAGGGCGTTGAAAAGGTCGAGATTGACGAAGCCGTACTTGAGGAGTTTCGCGCCAAGGCCGCCGATCCGATCCGTGCGAAATGGATCGAGGACATGACGGCGCAAGGCATGCCTGCGCAAGAGCTTTATGATCTTGTGCAGTCCACGCTGCAGCAGCAGCGCGGCGGCAACTGATCGCCTTAAGCCGGGTGCCTATGGGCACTCGGCTTTTCCTTCCAATAAAGGGATAGAAAGATGGCAGGACATGCCACGGTGCTAGAGGACGGCAGTCTTCTCAGCCGGTTAGATCACCGTTTGCTTAAGTTAGAGCGGTTTATGGCGTTGATCAGTGGTTTGGCGGTCTTCGGACTAATGGTATTGGCCGTCATCTCGGTGAGTGGGCGTAACGCACTGAATGCGCCCTTGCCGGGCTATGTGGACTGGATCGAACAGGCGATGCCCCTGATCGCGTTTTTGGGCATCTCTTATGTTCAGCGCGATGGCGGACATATTCGGATGGACATCGTAATCTCTCGCCTGAAAGGGCGGGCGCTGTGGTTATTCGAGCTGATTTCGGTTGTTTTGATTCTGCTGCTGATGCTCGCTCTGGTTTGGGGTAGCTGGTCCCACTTTGACCGCTCATTTGACTTTGGAGCTCCGCTATGGAGCCGTGACAGTTCGATTGACATCGGAATTCCACTCTGGCCCGCAAAACTGCTGGCACCGATTGCTTTCTCGGTTCTTTGCGCCCGGCTGGTTCTGCAGATCTGGGGATATGGGCGCGCCTTTATGTTGGGGCTTGAGACCCCGGTTGCCGTCCCGCTGATACAGGACGCGGCGGCGCAGGCTGCGGCCGAAGCCGAACAATTCGAAGGGCGGACCTGATCCATGGATACGGTTGAAATCGGCCTTTGGGTTACCGCTGGGCTACTGGTGCTTGTCGTCACCGGCATGCGCGTTGCCTTCGCTGCTGGTTTAGCGGGCTTGGTTGGCCTGATCTGGATTTTCTGGGCCAAGTTTGGATATGACCCCGAGCGGTTTGGCAAGGCGATGACAGTTGCTGTCAAAACAGCAGGGCAGGTGCCGCATTCCAAGGTTGCATCGCATACGCTGAGCCTGATCCCCACATTTATCCTGATCGGTTATCTGGCATATTATGCCGGTCTGACCCGTGCTTTGTTCGAAGCTGCAAAGCGCTGGGTGGCATGGGTTCCCGGTGGGCTGGCCGTTTCAACGATCTTTGCGACTGCAGGTTTCGCCGCTGTCTCAGGTGCGTCGGTAGCCACTTCTGCCGTCTTTGCACGCATCGCTATCCCCGAGATGCTGGCCGTTGGCTACAACAAACGCTTTGCAGCCGGAGTTGTCGCCGCCGGCGGGACCTTGGCCTCGCTCATCCCGCCATCAGCGATCCTTGTGATCTATGCAATCATAGTTGAGCAGGACGTGGGCAAACTGCTGCTTGCGGGTTTCATCCCCGGCGCGTTTTCGGCGGTTATTTATGGCTTGCTGATCGTTGGCATCGCGGTAATCTTCAAATCCGTTGGACCCCCGGTAAGAGGCTTTACCTGGAAGCAACGATTTACCGCACTTCCGGGCGCGTTGCCCATCGTGGCGGTAATCCTCATCATTATCTGCTTCGTCTACAATCCATTTGGCGACAAGGCCTGGGGTACCCCGACTGAGGGCGGAGCCATTGGGGCCTTCATCGTGTTCTGTTTCGCGCTGATCCATGGCATGCGTTGGCCCGAGTTCAAATCAGCATTGCTGGAAACCGCCAAGCTGACCGCAATGATTTTTGCGATCATTTGGGGTGTTCTGATCTACGTGCGGTTCTTGGGCTTCGCTGATTTGCCGGGGGCGTTTTCCGATTGGATCACCTCGCTCGAAATGTCGCCCATGCTGATCCTGATTTGCATCCTGCTGGCCTATGCCGTGCTGGGCATGTTCATGGATGCCATCGGTATGCTGCTCTTGACCCTTCCAGTCGTGTATCCCGCGGTGATGGCCCTGAACGGAGGCGAGGCGGTCAGCGCTGCAGACAGCGCTTTTGGCATGTCCGGGCCGATGTGCGCCATCTGGTTTGGAATTCTGGTGGTTAAAATGGCCGAGTTCTGCCTGATCACACCTCCCATCGGCCTGAATTGTTTCGTCGTTGCCGGAGTGCGGCCGGACCTCAGCGTTCAGGACGTGTTCAAAGGTGTCACACCATTTTTCATCGCGGATGCTTTGACAATCGCTTTGTTGGTGGCGTTTCCGGGGATCGTTCTCTACCTGCCATCGCTTGCTGGATAAGAAAAACCCCGACCAGGGGCCGGGGTCAGTCTTTGATGTGCGGGTTCTCTATCCTGCCCGCATCAACATCCCAAACAGATCCCGCGGGTCGTCGGGGTCGGCAAGCATGTCCAATGGTTCAAAGAAATCTGTGCCCTCAATCGCGCTCTTGATGTAACGCAGTGCCGAGAAGTCCTCGATTGCGAAGCCCACACTGTCAAACAACGTGATCTGGCGATCATCAGTGCGACCTGTGGCTTGTCCGGTCATAACCTCCCACATTTCGGTGACGGGGTGATCATCGTCCAGCGCCTGAATTTCACCTTCGATGCGCGTCTGCTCGGGGTACTCCACGAATATCTCCGAGCGCAGCAGGATATCGCGATGCAGTTCGGTCTTGCCGGGGCAATCGCCTCCGATAGCATTGATGTGAACACCGGGGCCGACCATGTTGTCGGTCAGGATGGTGGCGTATTTCTTATCGGCGGTGCAGGTCGTGATGATCTGAGCACCTTCGATCGCGTCCTCTGGCGTTTTGCATGGCACGACCCTCAGCCCTTTGCCCTGCAGATTGACCGCACATTTCGCGGTCGCGTTCGGGTCAGTGTCAAACAGCCGGACAGTATCTACCCCGCACATGGCTTTGAAGGCGAGGCACTGGAACTCGGACTGCGCGCCGTTTCCAATCATCGCCATCGTCGTCGCCGATTTGGGTGCGAGGTATTTGCCAACCAGCGCCGAAGTTGCCGCCGTCCGCAGCGCGGTCAGCATAGTCATTTCGGTCAATAATGTCGGGTAGCCGGTATAGACGTCAGCCAGTAGGCCAAACGCTGTCACGGTTTGCAGGCCCTCGGACGTGTTCTTGGGGTGCCCGTTGACGTATTTGAACCCGTAAGCCTCACCATCCGATGTGGGCATCAGTTCGATTACCCCATGCGGTGAGTGGGCCGGGATGCGGGGCGTTTTGTCAAAACTCTCCCAGCGTTTGAAATCGGATTCGATCTGCGCGGCGATCTGCGTGATCATCTGTTCGACACCGACGTGGTGGACCAGACGCATCATGTTGTCGACGGATACAAACGGCACGAGGGCCTTATCAGAAGGTTGCATCAAAGACTCCTATCGGCGGGAAAGATGGATACCAGCGATCATACAACGTACGGATCCACCGGCTGTTTCAATTGTGGGAACCGAGAGCGGCAGCGGTGTTGCGCTGGCTTCGATAACCGCGACTTGAACGGGCGTAAGAGCCTTTAGCGCTCGGCTGGACAGTGCCAGAACAAGACCATCTTTGCCACTTAACTCAATCGCGTTTCCGGCGAAATCTGCAATCTGCTCATGGGACAGATCGATCACGGTACGACCGGATTCTTCCAGCCGCGCCTTAACAGTTGCGCGGCGCTCTGGGTCAGAGATCATGTCCAGACAGATTAGCGCATAGTACGTACCGATCCCCATCAGCACATTGGTGTGATAGACGTCGCGGCCCTCGGCGTCTTTTGCATCAAAGGCGATCGGTTCATAGTTGAAATGGGTACAGAACCTTTCCAACAAAACCGGATCAGCGCGGTTCGATCGAACGGTGTAGGCGATGCGGCCAACGTGATCCAAAACCATTGCTCCGGTTCCCTCAAGCGCAAGGTCGTCTTGTTCGAGGCCGGAATAGTCTATGACGTCCTGAACCCGATATTCCTGCTTAAGCAGTTCGATTACGTCTGAACGCCTCTCGCGTCGGCGAGAAGGAACGAACATCGGATAAACAGCGACGTGCCCGCCGGGATGGGTTGAAAACCAGTTGTTTGGAAAAACACTATCTGGCGTATCGTGTTCGCCTTCGTCGTCAAACACATGAACGGTTACACCGACAGCGCGAAGCCGTTCTACCGCTTCGTCATGCTCATCACGCGCGGCTGCTGAGGTTGCCGCAGCGGATCGATTTGCCAGCGTTTGAAACGCATTATCGTCACGGGTTTCTGGGTTCGACGCGAAGGCATGGGGGCGAACCATTACGACCGCTGAAGGGGATTGCAGAGATATCATCAGAAGCTCCGGGTAGGGCGATCGAAAATGCGTCGCCCCATCAGCGATGCTGCGAGGTCGACCATCAGTTTTGCAGTTCGACCGCGTTCATCAAGAAACGGGTTCAACTCAACAAGGTCCAGCGAACAGACGAGGCCGCTTTCATGCAGCAGTTCCATGACCAGATGCGCCTCGCGCTCGGTGGCGCCACCCGGAACGGTTGTGCCAACGGCGGGCGCGATGGATGGATCAAGGAAATCTACATCCAGCGAGACATGCAGCATGCCGTTCGCTGCGCGCACTTTGTCAAGAAAGGCCAGTAGGGGGGTCTTGATACCGTGTTCATCGATGCTGCGCATATCAGCGAGCATTGCCTGATCTTTTTCCAGCGCGGCACGTTCGGCAGGATCGACCGAGCGTAGACCGATCATTCCCACGCGGTCCGTTGGGATTGGGGCTTCCAAAGCAGGAAAAGCCTCAAAACCATGCTGACCAGTGAAATAGGCGACCGGTGTGCCGTGCAGATTGCCACTGGCGGTGCTGCTGGGCGTGTGAAAATCACTGTGCGCGTCCAACCAGAGGACAAACAAGGGGCGCTCGATGCTCTTTGCGTGGGCTGCCATCCCGGTCACAGTACCCATCGACAGTGCGTGATCACCGCCCATAAAGATGGGAAGGCCATCCTGTGCAGCCTCTTGCGCCGTGCGGCAAAGTGCTTGTGTCCAACCCACGCATTCCGGCAGCGCGTAAAGATGGGGGTCCTCCGGTATGCCAACAGGATCCGGTTGCGTATTGCCGATGTCAGTGACGGTGTGACCCAGGTCCGACAGGGCCTGTGCCAACCCCGCGACGCGATAGGCGTCGGGACCCATCAGGCAGCCTTGGCGGCGTTTGCCTACGTCCATAGGGGCTCCGGCGAGAATGATGTTCTTTTTGCTCATAAGCCTGTCTACCGACGCGATATGAGTTGAGAAAAGGGGGCAAATTGGTCAAACTGGATCAACTAATTCCGATTTGGTAATCGCATATGGACGAACTGGACAATCGATTGTTGAACGCATTGCACAGAGATGCGCGTGCATCTTTGTCAGAGCTGGCAGAACTGCTTGGCGTAACCCGCACGACCGTGCGCAGTCGGCTTCAGCGCCTTAAGCAATCCGGTGAAATTGTGGGCTTCACCGTGGTAACACGGCAAGGTGTGTCGGAAAGCCCGGTGCGCGGGTTGATGATGCTTGAGATTGAGGGCCGAGGCACCGAACGCATCAGATCGCGGATCGCCGCCATGCGTCAGGTTCGCGCTGTGCATTCGACCAATGGCAGTTGGGATCTGATCGCCGAGATCGGAACAGATACGTTGGATGAGCTAGATGAGGTCCTGTTTCAGATCAGGCGGATGGAGGGCATTACACGGTCTGAAACCAACCTTTTGCTTTCAACGCGCAAGGGCCGCTCGTAAGTGGCTGCGCAAGGCGCTTTGCCCAATGGGAAATTCGTGCAAAGCTTTGAATTAACATTGATCTGAAGATCGCAGGGCAGGGGCCACAGGAATGACCACAGAACCGACAACCGAAGATACGCGCGCCATGCGTCTGGCCGAGCGTGTGACAGGGCTGTTGGAAAAGCCTCTGGTCAAGATCGCGGTTCCCTTGTTGATTACCGGCATTGCGTTGGCGGTTCTGCATGACCTGTCTGCACATGTGCAATGGTCAGATATTCAAAGCGATATCGCCGCGAAGCCATGGAAGTTCATGTTCTTCGCGATGTTCTGGACCGCGTTCAGTTTTCTATCGCTCTCGTTCTACGATGTGCTCGCGGTGCAGAGCGTTGCCGATGGCAAAGTGCCGTTGCCTGTCGCTGGGATGGCTGGGGCCAGCGGTTATGCGGTGTCAAATTGCCTGGGGTTTTCCTACATCACGGGCACGGCAATCCGGTATCGCATCTATGCGTCCCTGGGGCTTGATCTGGGCCGCGTCGCCGGGGTGATCGCGACCTCATGGGTGGCGTTTTGGATGGGGCTAATCCTGCTGCTGGGGCTGTTGCTGACCATACACCCGGACGGCATCTCCAAGGTCTTGCCAATCAGCGAGACGACCGAAACCGTGATCGGGCTGTGCATGTTGGCCGGGCTTGTTGCTTTGTTCGTCTGGCTTTCAAGCGGTGGACGGCGTTTGTCTTATGGTGGGTTCGGGTTCAACCTGCCCGGCGGCAAGCTGGCCAGTCTGCTCACCGTTGCTGCCGTTGGCGATCTGTTCGGTGCCTCAATGGCGCTTTACGTGCTGATGCCGGACGATCTGGGGGTTGGCTTCCCCTATTTCTTCGCAGTCTATATCGGCGCTATTGCGGTGGGTATCCTAAGCCATGCACCGGGCGGGATTGGCGTGTTCGAAGCCACCTTGATTGCAGGTCTGGGGGCATCGGGCCGGTCTGATGTAATCGCAGCGCTTCTGCTCTACCGGCTGGTCTACACGTTTTTGCCGTTTGCCATTGCAAGCTTGTCGATTGCGGTCGCTTCCGCAGTGACCCAGCGGCATCGCATCGGAGGTGCGCTGACGTGGGTGTATCGCGCTATTCGACCCATTGTACCAATGGTGGCTGCAGGTGTGGCCGCGGTGGCAGGGGTGATCCTGCTGGTCTCGGGCGCATTGCCCTCAAGCTCTCAGAATTTGGGCGTGCTGCGCGAAGTTTTGCCGCTGTCCTTTGTCGAGGCGTCCCATCTTGCAGGCAGTGCGGTTGGGGTGCTTCTGTTGCTGGTCTCACGGGGCCTGTTCCGCAAGCTTTACCGGGCATGGGTCGTCGCCATGCTGCTGATGGTCGCCGGTTTCTTCGCCTCGCTGGCCAAAGGACTGGACACTCACGAGGCCATTTCGTTGCTATTTACGATTGGGCTTTTGGCAATGTTCCGGGGGGCGTTTTATCGGGTCAGTGGTGCATCGATCTTTCGGCTGAATATCCCATGGTTGGTCAGCGTCGTGGCCTTATTGGCCGTGATTTTCTGGATCGGGTTGTTCGCCTACTCACACGTCCAATACCAGAATGCACTGTGGTGGGATTTTGCCTGGAACGGCGATGCTTCCCGTTTCCTGCGATCAAGCCTTGTTGTTGCGGCGATCCTTGGCATCGTCGCCGTAAACTCGCTATTCGGGCGTGAAATACCAGCTCCGGTCCGGACCGAGATTCCCGAGGTTGTCGAGCGGCTTGTGATGGAAAGCGAAGACACCGAGTCGCAGATATCGCTGACCGGTGACAAACAATTCCTTATCTCGCCGGATGAGACCGCATTCATTGCCTATGCCGATACCGGCAACGCGCTCATCACCAAGGGGGAACCCGTGGGTGATGAAAAGGCGGGCCAGCAACTGATCTGGCAATTGCGAGAGATGGCGGACCGGGAAGGCAAGCTGTGTGCGTTCTACAGTGTCTCAACCAAGTATCTGCCGACATTTCTGGACCTCGGGCTGTCAATCCTGAAGATCGGTGAGGTGGCCCGCGTGCCGCTGCAGGATTTCTCATTGGATGGTAAATCGCGCAAACGGTTCCGGCAGGCAAAGAACCGGGCCGAGCGTGAAGGGTACAAGTTCGAAATCATCCCCAAGGAACAGCTTGCGCCTGTGTTGCCCGAGCTTCGCCAGATCTCGGACGATTGGCTTGCGCAGAAGGCGGGTGAGGAGAAAGGCTTTGCCTTGGGCGGGTTTGACGATGACTACTTGTCTTACTTTGACCATGCAGTCTTGCGGGACGAGACGGGCAAGATCATGGCTTTCGCCAACCTGTTTCAGGGCGGCAACAAGTCCGAGCTTTCGTTGGATTTGATGCGTTACGAACCAGACAGTCCCAGCTTTGTCATGGATGCATTATTTGCTGAAATGATGGTCTGGGGCTCTCAGCAGGGGTTCCACTGGTTCTCGCTGGGTGCGGCACCGTTTTCAGGGATCGAAAATCGTCAGTTGGCCTCGCTTTGGAACCGTATTGGTGGGTTCGTTTACGAACATGGCGAGCAATTTTATCACTTCGAAGGCCTGCGTTCCTTTAAGCAGAAATTCGATCCGGAATGGAGCCCCAATTATCTGGCCAGCCCCGGTGGATTGGCGGCGCCGCGTATACTCTATGAGGTGAACATCCTGATATCGGGTGGTCTACGCGGATTGACCAAATAGCGCTTAGTTCAGGCTGGCGCGCGTTGGCGTTTTCTCAAGCAGATCACCCCAATCGGTTCGATAGGCCATCTCGGTCAAAACCGTTTCAGGTAAGAACTCTTGATTCTGCCGGATCTGCCAGCCGCCGCCCAAACCCTTGTAGATCGCCACCAGATTCGATGAGACTTCTTGCTGCGCTTCGATCAGATTGGCTTGTGATCTCAGCAGCGCGGTTTGCGTGTTCAAGATACGCGAATAACTGGCGATGCCGTCTCGGTATTGGTCAACCGCTATTTCGGCAGCTTTGCGCGACGCCTCGACGCTTCGCTGGTAAAAGGTGACCTGTTTGCGGGCTTGGGTGTAGGCGACCATCGCGCTTTCAACCTCGGAATACGCCGTCAGCACTGTGTTCTGATAGTTCGCGATCAGCGCCTGATAAGCGGCGTCCTGCGCGCGGACGTTGTTCTTGATGCGCCCATAGTTCAGGACATTCCAGACAACGCCTGCATTGGCCAAGCCGGTGGCGCTGTTGCTGCTAAACAGATCGCGCCCACCTGAGGCCTGCAAGCCGATCGACCCAGACAGGATAAACTGCGGATAGAGATCAGCCAACGCGATTCCTACCTGCGCAGATTGGGTGGCTGCCGCCAATTCGGCGGCACGGACGTCAGGCCGTCGCCGCAATAACTCGGCAGGCACGCCGACGGCCACGTTGCTGCGCGCTGATGGGATACGGCCTGAATTGCCGATCAAGCCCGCCATTTGTGAGGGTGTTTTGCCCAGCAGCACCGCCAGAGCGTTCTTGGCCTGCTGGATATCGCTTTCCAACTCGGGCACCAGCGCCTTGGTGTTGTTCAGCAAAGCGGTGGATTCCTGCACATCCAACTCGGTCGTCACACCGTTGTTATAGCGTAACTGGGTCAGATCTGCCGATTCCTGCTGGATCGCTATGTTTTCCCGTGCGATGCGCAGTGCCTGTTGCAGAGAACGGATGTTGATATAAAGCGCCGCGACATCGCCAGTCAGCGTGACCAAAGCGTCGTCATAGTTGGCGACTTGCAGCGCGAGGTTTGACCGCGCGGCCTGTACGCCGCGTCGTTGCTGGCCCCAGACATCCAGTTCCCATTGCGCGTCGAACCCCACCTGAGAGGTGGAGAATTCAGTGTCCAGAGGGATGATCCGCCGGATATCCGAAATCGGCCCAAGGTTGTCGCTGATCTGGCGGCGCTGCAGCGAACCGCCAACGGCCTGCGACTGCGGGTAGAGCTCTCCAAACGCGATTCCAAGCTGCGCACGGGCCTGTAAAACACGCGCACCTGCCACCTGTAGGGTCAGGTTCTGCGCATAGGCTTCAGCGATCAGCTTGTTTAACGTTGGGTCATCGAATGTCTCCCACCAGCGCACAACAGGCGCGCTGCGCGAGGTCAGGCCGCTTTGGCCTGTGCTAGGGCTGTTAACCTCGATCCATTGCTTCACGACCGGAGAGTTCGGGCGCACGAAATCAGGGCCAACCGGCGTACAAGCGGCAAGGGTGGCGGCGCACAGGGCGGTGCCGAGTAGACGGCGGAGGGTCATGGCGCGCATCCTCAAATATCCAGCGGTCGGATGAAGTTGGCGAAGGAATAGAGACGTATATTGATACGCCTCAGAAACTCGAAACTCTGCCCCATGCCAGTATAAATTGCCACTGCAGCGTGACCACCGGCAGGGAAGGTATGCCCTTCGGGTACATCAACCGAGATTTGAACAGCGATCCGACCGGGCAGCTTTGGCAGCTCAAAGCCTGGCAGGCGGCCCGAGGGCAGGTACTGGCCTTGGCGGGTCGCCCACCAGACGGCCTCAACCTTGCCGGTCAAGATTTCGCCGGGATAGAGATCCAGCGCAACTTCGACGGGTTGACCGACCTCGACGAATTTCAGGTTCTGCTGACGGAAGGTGGCCAGAATATAGGGGCTGTCTTCGGTGACAAAACTCGCGATTGCCCCCAGCCGGATTTCCCCCACGACCATCCCGGGGCGCGCCTGTTGCGAAACGATCATGCCGTTTTCAGGTGCATAGATGGTTGTGTTCTCGAGAAAATACTCGGCTTCGGCAAGCTGAGCCTCAGCTTCCAGTATGCCGGTATTTACCCCATCGATCTGCGAATCCAGTGCAAGATTGGCCTTTTCCAGATTGGCCTGCGCTTCCTTGATCTTCGCCTGATCTTCCGCGACCTGTTCGTTCCAGCGATCAAGCTCGTCCTGACGCGCGCCACCTGCGGGAACAAGGTTCTCGTAACGTGCCTGTTCGGTCAGGGCATAAGCCAGTTGTGCGTTTGCGCGTTCGACCGCTTCGCTGGCCGCGATGACATCCTGTTCCAGAATTTTTGCATTTTGCTGTGCGGCCACCAACTGGGCATTCGCCTTGTCTACGGCCAGCGAAAACACGGTATCATCGAATTTGTACAGCGGCTCACCCTTGGTGATCCAGGTGTTTGGCTCGACCAGAACATCGGTCAGGATTGTGGGCTGTGTCAGGCGTGGCACGATCTGGATGGTGGACCGCACGACGTGGCTGTCGACCGAGAAAGGCTGAAAGAACCGCAACGCGACCAGGAAGATCAGGAGCAGGTGCGCGCCCACCCAGAAGGAGACGATCCCCCACATGATGTTGAATTTCAGCCATTGCACCTTGAAGAAGATGAACCAGACAAAAATGATGTAGAACAGCGTGATGCCAAGGGCGACGAACATGAGTGCTGAATTCCTTTGGCTTTAGGCTTGCTTCGGTTCGTCAGTATCCAGAGGATCCTGGTATTCCGGTTTGACGGTACCGCCCAGGCGTTTGATCTCATCCCGGATTGCCTTGCGCTCGTCTTCGGGGCCGCGGCGCATGTCGACGGTCACACCATCGTGAAACGCCCAAATGAAAGCGTGCACCCATGGGACGATCGCCAGAAATCCCATCCAGCCCATGATCTTGACCGCCTCGGCATGGGGATGGTTGCGTTTGATCGCAATTCGTCCCGGCAGGCCCATGAGGAACAAAAACAGCGCCATCACAGCAGCCAGCAGCAAAATAAGTGCCACAAATGTCAGATAGTCATAGTAGCCTAGCGGCTGCCCCAAAAGTCCCATGCTCGCGCCTCCTGTTGGGCAAACTGTTCCATCCCCGGGCGCTGTTGTCCAGCCAATCAATCAATTTCTAGCTGATCAGCGAGATGCGTCAGCATTCAATGATTTGGGTCTGCCAGTCTTTACACTTCTGAGGCAAGTCACCGGGCAGGGGTAGATCGGTATAGACCACATCTACATCGGCCAACGAGGCGATGCGCGCTGGTGCGGTGCGTTGGAATTTTGAAGCATCTGCCACAAGGCTGATTTTCCGGGCTTGTTCGATGATCGTCTGACTGACAAGCACCTCTTGCAGGTCGAAATCCATCAGATCACCATCAATATCCAACGCTGAACAACCAATGATCGCATGGTCGAATTTGAACTGTCGAATGGTTGAGACCGCAAGATTCCCGACCAACCCGCTATCTGATCGGCGCAGAATGCCGCCTGCGACAACGATCTGGCAATCCGGATTCTCGGTCAGGATATTGGCTACGTTCATGTTGTTGGTCACGACCATCAGGTTCTTGTGGTTCAGCAACTGGCGCGCGACCGCCTCGGTCGAGGTGCCGATATTCATAAAGACCGAGCTATCTTCGGGGATGTCAGCCGCGCACCGCTCGGCCATACGAGCCTTGGCCTCATAGTTCAGCCCGCGCCTGTCTTCGTAACCGATGTTGGAAACACCCGATCGCAGGACGGCACCCCCATGGACCCGATCCAGCTTACCGGCCTCAGACAGCTCGGTCAGGTCGCGGCGTATGGTCTGGACCGTGACCTGAAAACGCTCGGCAAGTCCATCAACCGTGACGCGGCCCTCTTGTTTGGCGATTTCAAGGATGTCTGCTTGGCGGAATGAGAGTGACATTGGCTGCCTATTCGTTTCGGTATATTCGTTTTTGTTCCAATTTCGAAATTTGGCAACAAGATTTACAGGTTTCGCCACAGAATCTGAGGGAGCATTGTAATTAACGAAAAATAACGAAAATAAAAGTTGACGATACGAAGCATCATGCGGCTAATGCGGTCGAAACTGCCACTTTGGGGAATCATTTGGACATGTCATCGGACAGCAACCACGCCACCGATCTTTTTGTAATCGGCGGGGGCATCAATGGATGTGGCATTGCACGGGACGCAGCAGGGCGCGGCTTGTCGGTCACATTGGCCGAAATGAACGATTTGGCCTCAGCAACGTCTTCGGCTTCGACCAAGTTGTTTCACGGTGGGCTTAGATATCTGGAGTTTTTTGAGTTCCGTTTGGTGCGCGAAGCGCTAATCGAACGCGAGACGCTCTTGCGTGCGATGCCTCATATCAGTTGGCCCATGCGTTTCGTGCTGCCGTATCACACCGATATGCGTTTCGATTCAGAAACGCCAACTTCTCGATTGCTCAGCACAGTCATGCCGTGGATGCGTGGGCGAAGACCTGCTTGGCTGATCCGGTTGGGTTTGTTTCTATATGACAATCTCGGTGGTCGAAAAATCTTGCCGGGTACGCGCTCGCTGAAATTGCGCTCGGCGCCCGAAGGGGCCCCGCTGCAGGACAAGTTCGAAACCGCATATGAATATTCGGACTGCTGGGTCGAGGATTCGCGGTTGGTGGTCCTAAATGCCCGCGACGCCGAGGCGCGTGGCGCGAAGATCATGGTGCGCACCGAAGTTCTTTCGGCGGAGCGGGTCGACGATTTGTGGAAGGTTACAATCCGGGATCGGGACAGCGGGGAAACTGAGACAGTCTTTGCCAAGATGTTGATCAATGCAGGCGGTCCGTGGGTCGGCGACATTATCCAGACCAAGATCCGGGTCAATTCCCGCGAGGGCGTTCGATTGGTACGCGGCAGCCATATCGTGACGCCCAAATTGTTCGATCACGACAAGTGCTATTTCTTTCAGGGCGAGGACGGGCGCATCATATTTGCGATCCCGTATGAGCAGGATTTTACCTTGATTGGAACGACGGATCAGGATCACTCGGACCCATCCGAACCTCCAGTTTGTACCGAGGCTGAGCAGGAGTATTTGTGTGTATTTGCATCGAAATATTTCGCAAAGCCCGTTACGCGTGAAGATATCGTCTGGACCTATTCCGGCGTCCGCCCACTGTATGATGACGGCGCCAGCAGTGCCACAGCGGCGACCCGAGACTATACGTTGAAAGTCGACGCCGAGGGCGGCGCCCCGGTGCTGAATGTCTTTGGAGGTAAAATCACAACCTACAGGCGGCTTGCGGAAAGCGCGCTGGAGAAGATCGCAGAGCATTTTCCAAATCTCGCAGGTCCTTGGACCGCAGGTGTTTCGTTGCCCGGCGGCGACTTCCCTGTGGATGGTGTACCGGATTTGATCAGTGTAGCGCGGGCCGATTTTCCGTTCCTTAGCCAGTTTTGGGCACATCGGTTGGTACGGGCTTATGGGACAGAAACTTGGGACATTCTGGGCTCAGCAAAAGACCAGGCCGATTTGGGTGAGGATTTCGGGGCAACTTTGACCGAAGCCGAATTGGTCTGGTTGATGGACAAAGAATATGCGCGTTCAGCAGAAGACGTTGTTTGGCGGCGCAATAAACTTGGATTGCGTCTGACGCCCGAGCAGATTGGCCGTATCGATGAATGGATGGCCAGTCGTCTAAGCAATTAGGACGCCCATAGAAAAACGCCCCGCAGAATTGCGGGGCGTCTTAATTCTTGATGCCAGAGTTAAGCCGTTTCTTCAGACGGTCCCGGGTCGTTCTTGTTGCCTTTGATCCACTCACGCAGGCCCTGCATGACGGCGTAGAGGACGGGAACCAGAATGACCCCGAACAAGGTCGCCGCCAGCATACCGCCGAAAACGGCCACACCGATTGCCTTCTGGCTGGCGGCACCGGCACCATTCGCAGCCAACAGGGGAACCACGCCTAAAAGGAACGACAGAGCGGTCATCATCACGGCGCGGAAACGCTGATAGGCTGCCTCGGCTGCAGCGTCCTTGATGGACAGGCCTTTGGCGCGTTGTTCCATCGCGAATTCAACGATCAGAATCCCGTTCTTCGAGGCTAGCCCGACGAGCATGATCATCCCGATCTGCGTATACAGATTGATGTCGCTGCCAACGATTGCCACCGCTGCGACCGCGCCGAACAATGCAACCGTCACTGACATCAGGATCGAGACCGGCATTGTCCAACTTTCGTATTGGCCAACGAGGAACAGATATCCGAACAAGATCGCCAACCCGAGGATCACGACGACAAGGTTACCCGATGCCAACTGCTGTTGCGCCGTACCCGTCCATTCAAAGGCATAGCCGGGCGGTAGGGCTGTTGCCGACTCCTCGGTCATGGCAGTGATTGCGTCACCCGTAGAAAGCCCGGCTGCGGGAACAGCGGTCACGGTGGCTGACCGGAACAGATTGTGCCGTTTCAGCAGGACCGGGCCCAATACGTTCTCGACGTCGATAAGCGTACCCAGCGGGACCATCTCACCTTTGTTTGAACGTACATAAAGCTCTGAGATATCCTCGACCTTATTCCGGTACGATCCTTCGGCCTGAATCATCACGCGATAAACACGCCCGAACAGGTTGAAGTCGTTCACGTAGTACGAGCCAAGCTGTGCCTGCATCGTCTGGAAAATCTCGGCCACAGACACCTGCAGGGTTTTGGCCTTTTCCCGATCCAGATCAACAAATAGTTGCGGCACGTTCGCGCGGAAGGTTGTGTAAGCCTGTGCTATCTCTGGTCTTTGGTTAGCAGCGTAAACATAAGAGCCAACCGCTGAGGCCAGATCCTGTGGCGTCCCGCCACCGGTCTGCTGAACCTCCATCTCAACGCCAGCCGACATCCCAAGGCCCTGAATAGGCGGTGGGTTAAACGCAACGATCGACGCCGCGGATTCACCGTAAGCGATCGCCAGAACCTTGTTGAGTATAGCATCCGCACTCAGGTCAGGCTCTTGCCGTTCCTCCCAGTTGGTGAGGTTGACAAAGATCGCCGCTCCGTTCGTGGTTGTGCCGTTCAGCAGCGAAAAGCCGTTGACCAAAACCGTACTGGCCACGCCCGGGATCTGCTGAATCTGCTCATCAATCCGTGCTGATACGGCTTCGGTCCGTTCAAGCGTCGCAGCGTCGGGAAGCTGGATATCGACGAACAGATATCCGTTGTCCTCTAGCGGAATGAAACCTTTGGACGTGTTACCCATGATGGTCCCGGTGCCCGCTGCGAAGGCCGCAATGACACCAAGCGAAATGACCGGCAGGATCAACAATTTGCGCACAATGGCGACATAGCCGCTTCGCATGCCGCCGATAAACGACTCGAACACGGCCAGCAGCCCTTTGGGTGGGCCTGAGCGCGCCTGCAAAACCAATCCGCACAAGGCTGGTGAAAGGGTCAGCGCGTTGATCGACGAGATCACAACAGCGGTCGAGATTGTGACGGCAAACTGCGAATACAATCGCCCGGATATGCCGGGCATAAAGGTCACCGGCACAAACACCGCAAGCAGAACCAGCGTGGTCGCGATCACTGGTCCGGTAATCTGGCCCATGGCTTTTCGAGTCGCCTCGGCCGGAGGCAGGCCTTCATCAGCGATGATACGTTCAACGTTTTCCACCACAACAATGGCGTCGTCCACAACGATCCCAATGGCCAGAACCAACGCGAACAGTGAGATCGTGTTCAGCGACATGCCAAAGGCCAGAAGGAAGGCAAACGTTCCGATTAACGAGACCGGGATCGCCACCGCAGGAATGATCGTAGCCCGCCAACTGCCGAGGAAGATGAACACCACCGTGATCACCAATATGAACGTCAGGATGAGAGTCGAGACCACGTCGTTCAGCGATTGCTCTACGAAGTCCGTCGTGTTGAATGGAACATCGTATTCGACATCCGTCGGAAAGGAACGTGACAGACGTTCAAGTTCGGCCTGAACACGTTCAGATACCGCAAGGGCGTTCGCACCGGGGGCCTGATAGATGCCGATCACTGTGGCGGGCACGCTTTCGAAATAGCCCGAGGCGGAATAGAACTGAGCCCCTAACTCGACCCGCGCGATGTCTTTGACGCGCACAATCGCGCCAGCTTCACCGGTGCGGATCACGATATCCCCAAATTCGTCGGCGGACGTCAGGCGGCCTTTTGTCTTGATCGTGTATTGAAAGGTCTGGCCCTCTGGCACTGGAGGTGATCCGATTGAGCCTGCAGAGACTTCGATGTTCTGTTCGAGGATGGCGTTGATCACATCGCCCGGAGTGATCGACAGCGCGGCCATCTTATCCGGATCCATCCAGATGCGCATGGCGTATTCCAGATTGGTCAGAACATCTGCTTTACCCACACCTTGAACTCGCGCCAGCGCGTCTTTCAGGTTGATTGAGGCGTAGTTCGACAGGAACACGCTGTCATAAGTGCCATTGGGCGAGGTCAGCGTGACCAGCAGCAACATGTTGGTCGAGGCTTTTTGCGTGACGACACCGGAAGAGGTCACCTCGGACGGCAGAGATGCCATCGCTTGCGCCACGCGGTTCTGAACGTTGACCGAGGCGATATCGGGGTCAGTGCCCACCTCGAAGGTAACGTTCAACGAATAGGAGCCATTATCCGATGACGTGGACGTCATATAGATCATGTCGTCCACACCGTTGACCTGCGCCTCGATCGGGGCGGCAACGGTGTTTTCGACGGTTTCGGCGTTTGCGCCCGTATAGGTGGCTGTCACGCTGACGACGGGGGGTGTGATATCAGGAAACTGCGCAACCGGCAGAACCAGATACCCGATCCCGCCCAGAATGGTCAGGACCAGCGAAATGACAAGCGCCAGCTTGGGCCGGCTGATAAACAGGGCTGAGAACATCAGTTATTCTCCGGCTGCTCAGACGCGACAACCGCATCAACAGCAACGCCGGGGCGCACGCGTTGCAGGCCTTCGACAATGACGCTTTCTCCCTCGCGCAGACCATCTGTCACGATAATCGCCGTGTCCACGGTATCGCCGGTCGTTATATAGCGCTGCTCGACCATTTGCTTGTCATTGACGACCAGAACGAACTCGCCACGCTGATCCCGCTGCAGCGCTGCTTGGGGGATCAATACCTGCAGAGTTGGCTCAAGCGCCTCGATCTGGACGTTGATGAACGCGCCATCGACAAGCAGCCGCTTGGCGTTCTCGAACTCCGCGGTGATCGTGATCGCGCCTGTTAATGGATCGATGCGGTTATCGACAAAGATTATTTCACCCGTTTCATCCAGTTCTGTTCCGTTCGGCAAAGTCACATGTACATTCGGGCTTTTATTGCTTTCAGCCAGCGTGGCCGGGTCCTCACCAAATTGTTCAAGAACCGACGTGAACTGCTTTTCATTCAACGAAAAATTCACATAGATTGGGGCTTCGCTGACCAGTGTCACGAGCGGCGGATTGTTGGGGCCGACCACATCACCAACGCTGGTCTCAACCCGACCGATCCGGCCTGAAAACGGGGCGTGAATCTGGGTGTAGCTCAGATCAAGCTCTGCCTGTTGGATCGCGGCATTGGCGGCTTTGACTTCGGCCTCAGCAACCAGTTCGTTGGCGCGGGCGATATCACGTTCGGATTCTGGTGTCGCATCGCGCTTGTACAGCTCTTCTTTACGCGCCAGATCGACCTTGGCCAGTTCGAGATTTGCCTGCGCCCGGTCCAGATCGGCTTTACGTGCGTCCAGTGTGGCTTGATATAGATCCGGCTCAATCGTGAACAGCAGTTCATCTTTCTCCACCGGAGAGCCATCTGCCACGTTCTGGCTATCTAGAAACCCGCTGACCCGAGCAATGATATCAACTTTGTCGATCGCCTCGGCCCGCCCGATAAACGTGGCTTGATCGGTGATCTCTTCTGTGTAAGCCGCCGCGATGGACACTTTGGGCGCCGGGGCATCGCTCTGATCTTGTGCCATCACCATTTGCGGCAGGTTCGAACATGCAATCAATGCAGCAGATACGCCGAGTGCCCTGAGATATCCGCTTGGACGTTCTATTGGTTTCTTAAATGCAAGGGACATGATGGCGCCTCGTTCAAACTAAAGATTACACAACCGGGCAACGGATGCACCCGGACGAGTCGATTGATTTTAAAGGCAGGATGGCGGGTTTATCGCAGTTACTCAAGCGTGTTGAGGCGATGAGATCGGAAGAAAGCGTTCGGAATTTCTTGCCAATTGGCAGACTTAGCCTGCGTGCGCAGGGATTTATCTGCCCGGAACGAACTGATGCGAGCACACCAAAATAGTCAACAGCATTCGCAGCGGAGACCCCTCAGGTCCCCGCTACGGCATTCATAAATAGCATTTTGTTGTTATTCACGTGTTCCTGCGAACCGATTCTGCCAATCTTCACGCTGCTCATCGGTGATCTTGGCAAACAGAACGTCGGGAACCGTGAATTCATGGCCAGCGGGCAGGGCGCTTAGTGCGGCAGAGATATCGTCAGGCCAGCTGGTATCCAACGTGTTCATAGCGCTTAGCATCTTTGCCGAGGCATCCGGAATGAACGGCGCGCTTAGCACCGCATAAAGCCGGATCAGGTTCAGACCCAGGCGCACCTGCGCGGCAGCCTGTTCCGGGTCTTCCTTGAAAGTTGACCATGGCGCTGCAGCCTGCAGATACTCGTTGCCTGCGACCCAAATCGCGCGCAGCTCTTGCGCCGATTTGCGTACGTCCATCGCTTCCATATGGCCTTCGTAAGCGCGGATGCGTTTGGTGAGTTCGTCAATCAGGTTCTGTTCCCGTTCGCCGTATGCGCCGCCTTCGGGAACCGCTTCACCGAATTTCGAGCGGCAGAATTTGGTGATCCGGCTGACAAAGTTGCCCAGCACATCCGCGAGATCCTTGTTCACTGATTGCTGGAAGTTCTCCCACGTGAACTCGCTGTCGCTGCTTTCTGGCGCATGGCTCAACAGCCACCAGCGCCAGTAGTCGGCGGGCAGGATATCCAGCGCCTGATCCATGAACACGCCGCGACCTTGTGAGGTCGAGAACTGGCCGCCGTCATAGTTCAGATAGTTGAACGATTTCAGGTGGTCGACCATCTTCCACGGCTCGCCCGACCCCAGAATGGTGGCGGGGAAGCTCAGCGTGTGGAAGGGCACGTTGTCCTTGCCCATGAACTGAACATAGCGCACATCATCCGCGCCTTTGTCGGTGCGCCACCAACGTTCCCAATCGGCATCAGACTTACCATTGGCGTCGGCCCATTCCTTGGCGCAGGCGATGTATTCAATGGGGGCATCGAACCAGACATAGAAGACTTTGCCTTCCATGCCGGGCCAATCTTGATCACCTTTCTTGACTGGTACACCCCAATCCAGATCACGGGTGATGCCGCGATCCTGCAGGCCGTCGCCATCGTGCAACCACTTCTTGGCAATAGATGTGGTCAGGATCGGCCAATCAGTCTTACTGTCGATCCAGGCATCCAATTGATCTTTCATCGCCGACTGACGCAGATACAGGTGTTTGGTTTCGCGCACTTCCAGATCGGTCGAGCCGCTGATCGCGCTGCGAGGCTCAATCAGGTCGGTCGGGTCCAGTTGTTTGGTGCAGTTCTCGCACTGGTCGCCACGTGCGCGATCATAGCCGCAATTGGGGCAGGTGCCTTCGATATAGCGGTCGGGCAGAAAACGGCCATCGGCGTTGGAATAAACCTGCTTTTCGCTGACTTCCCGGATCAGCCCGGCCTCATCCAGTTTGCCCGCGAAATGCTGGGTCAGCTTGCGGTTCTGTTCACTGGATGAGCGGCCAAAGTGATCAAAGCTCAGGCCAAAGCGCTTGGCGATTTCGGCCTGCACCGCGTACATGTCGGCGCAGTATTCCTCCACCGGCTTACCCGCTTTGGCGGCGGCCAGTTCGGCCGGGGTGCCATGTTCATCGGTCGCACAAAGGAACATGACCTCGTTCCCCCGGCCACGCTGATAGCGTGCGTACAAATCAGCTGGCAATTGCGAGCCGATCAGGTTGCCGAGGTGTTTAATCCCGTTGATGTAAGGGATCGCCGAGGTGATGAGAATCCGGGCCATAATGCGCTTCCACATATCTGTCTGCGCGCCCGTCTACCTTATGTGGCCCGCAAGCAAAAGCCCGCATTCATACCCGTTTGAATTTAGCTGGAATTCCAAGGCACCTTTGAATACGCTCAGTCAATTGCGCTGCCCGCATCGGCAATCTCACCTCGAGCGCATCGATCGTGTATGATGATAAGGCAAGCCCAGTTCAGGGGGATTTCAATATGCGAAATATATGGTCTCGCTGCAGTGCAGTCGTCGCTGTTGTATTTGGAACTGCTATATCATTGATGACTAGCGCCTTCGCCGACCAGAAAGCCGCAGATGATCCGGTTCATGCATTTGATCATGCAATGCTCTCGATCTTTCACCGAGGTCAGGACGCGCTGACCAAAGAAACCCGGCCCGTGATGATCATCGCACGAGATGTAACGGTCATGACCAAGGACGGAGAGGCGAGCTATCCAAGGGATGCGCCGGCCTATCAGCATCTGAAATCAACCTCGCACGTTGTACTGGGATTGATCGGGGCGGTGACGCCATGGCCGGATGAAGATACTGACGATGCGCGTTGGAAGGCAGAGTTTGCGAGTATCATCAAAGAAATAGACACGTTTCTTGCAGCGTTTGATGAGTTGAATATCGCCGAGGACGACGCGGCGAACCAGCGCCAAATGCTCGAGATGGCGCGCGATTTCGCTCAGGCCGCGCTCGATAAGGATCAGATCACACGCGAGGCCGTTTCGCAGGCGATCAACGACATGCGACCAATTTGGGCTGAGAATATGGAGAAATCTGCGCGTGCAGAGTTAAACGCGCTGCATTCCGCCGTGTCAGACGCGCGCGCAGCGATGAGTGAGGACGAATGGGCGAGGATGTACGTCGTGCATCACGGTGGCTCCAGCGTCAAAGACGTGAATGTTGTGCTCCTATATTTGCAGCGTGTGATGCCGGAAAAGGTCGCCGCCGGGCAGGTTTTGTTTGCTGAGAACGCACACGGAAACGATGCCCTGGCTGGATACGCCGGTTACGTCCGGATGCAGAGGCATGTTGGTGCCTGGGCGTTTGGTGATCCGGGGCGGATGCGGGTTGATCTGCTGGGATATGAGGCCGGAGCGATCTTGGATGAGATGATCCCGGCACCTCCGCCAAAGCCCGCAGACTAAAGGTTTTCTTAACTAATGCAGACAAGCGTCGCGTATTGCAGGGGTGGGCAGAAATTGGGTTTTTCAGAATTGCTGATTGCACGTAATTTTGTGCTGTGAATAACCTCTGGTTGAACCACGGAATCACAACCTCTTGAAATAGTAGTGATGACTTCCCATCTTGGGTGTATACAAAAGTATACAATAACGAGGGCAGCCTGCTTATGTTCGACTTTCTTCTAGAGGGCGCGTTTGTGCCCTTTACCCTATCTCTTGCGCTATTGTTCGGTCTGCTGGGCCTGGAACTGATCGCGTTGGTTCTGGGCGGAAGTCTGCTGGCGGGTGAGGGCGAGGTTGATCTGGATACGATCGACGCACCCGATCTGGACGTGGCCGATTTTGATCTGGATATCGACGCCGATAGCGATCTGGGTGATCTGGAGCTGGCAGAGATCGAAGCCGACGTGCCCGAGGCTGCGCCCGCTGGTCCATTTGGATGGCTGGGCATCGGTAAGATGCCGTTCATGATCTGGCTCGTCGTTTTATTTGCCGGTTTCGGCCTTACCGGCATGGGATTGCAATTGGCGTTGCGCGATCTGTTGGGTTTTGACCTGCCTTCATGGCTGGCCGCGATTCCGGCTGCGGCATTCGGCTTGTGGTTTGCACGTGGCTTCGGCGGTGTCTTCGCTCGCCTATTGCCCAAGACTGAGACCGAAGCGATGTCGGAGCGGATGCTTGCCCGACGCCGGGGCGTGATCACCCAGGGAACAGCCTCGCGTGGCCGCCCTGCCGAAGTCCGCGTGATGGATCGCTTTGGCAACACCCATTACCTGCGCGCCGAGCCGCTGCAGGACAAAGATGCGCTGGAGCAAGGTACAGACGTCCTTGTTCTGCGCGACCGACGGCGCGACCGGTTCGTTCTGGTTCGCATGTCTAATTAACCCAAAAAACTTAACCCCAATCCGGAGGATATTGCATGGAACTTCCATTCCTAGCCGTCACAATTGTGACCATTTTAGCGGTACTCTTGTTCATTGGCCTTGTGCTTGGCCGCCTTTATCGACGCGCGACCCGCGAGGTTAGCCTGGTGAAAACCGGCGCGGGAGGCAAAAAGGTTATTATGGATGGCGGCGTCATCATCGTGCCACTGCTGCATGAGGTGAGCCCTGTAAACATGAAAACCCTGCGCCTTGAGGTGCAGCGCAGCGGCGAGGCCGCGCTGATCACCAAGGACCGCATGCGCGTTGATGTGGGCGTCGAATTCTACGTTTCGGTCATGGCGACCGAAGAGGGGATCGCGCGCGCGGCTCAGACGCTGGGTGATCGTACCTTTGACGTCGAGCAGCTGCGCGAGATGATCGAAGGCAAACTGATCGATGGTCTACGCGCTGTGGCGGCTCAGATGACCATGGACGGTCTGCATGAAAATCGTGCCGACTTTGTGCAAGAGGTGCAGAATGCGGTGTCCGAGGATCTTCTGAAAAACGGTCTGTCGCTGGAATCGGTATCGCTGACTGCATTGGACCAGACGCCGTTTGAAGCTTTGGATGAAAACAACGCCTTTAACGCGGTGGGTATGCGCAAACTGGCTGAGGTGATAGCGACCTCGAAGAAAGAGCGCGCGCAAATTGATGCCGAAGCTGAGGTGGAAGTGCGTCGTGCGGCGATGGAAGCACAGCGCCAGAAGCTGTTGATTGAAAAGGACGAAGAGCAGGCACGCATCGAGCAGACGCAGCAGGTTGAGACCCTGCGCGTGGCGCAAGAGGCCGAGATTGCAGCGCGGACAGAGGATTCGGTGCGCGAGACCGAGCGTGCTCGGATCGCCCGTGAAGAAGCTATTCGTGCGGCCGAAATCGAGCGTGAGCGCAATATCCGCGATGCCGAGATTGCCAAGGAGCGTGAGATCGAAGTCGCCGAGCAAGAGCGTCAGATCATCATCGCGCAGAAATCCGAAGAGGAAAGCCGCGCACGTGCCTCCGCTGATCTGGCCCGGGCCGAAGCGACCAAGGCAACCGAAGCTGTGGCAACCGCGCGCGAAGTGGCTGAGGCTGAACGTCTCAAGCAGATCGCTCTGATCGAGGCCACCCGTGAAGCCGAACGTCAGGCCACCGCGATCCGTCTGGCTGCGCAGGCCGAGAAAGAGGCTGCTGCTGACCGCGCCGAAGCCCGTCGTGAAGAGGCGCAAGCCGAAGCGGATGCGCTGAACATCCGCGCCGAGGCCAAGAAGAACGACATGTTGGCCGAAGCAGAAGGTAAGCGCGCGATTGTCGAGGCGGATAACGCCCTGTCGGTTGAACAAATCCGCATGAAGGTTGATCTGGCACGGATCGAGACCATGCCGTCGATCATCTCGGAAATGGTCAAACCCGCTGAAAAGATCGACTCGATCAAGATCCACCAGGTTGGAGGGATCGGGGCAGGCTCTGCGGGTGGGGCGGCCAACAACGATAAACCAGTGGTCAATCAGGCGCTGGACTCGATCATGGGGATGGCGGTGCAGATGCCCGCGCTCAAGAAGCTGGGCGAAGAGCTGGGCCTGTCAATGGAGAACGGCGTCGGCGGCGTGGTTAACGGGGCGCTTGAGCCCACGGTTGAGGCCTCGGAAGTGGTTGAGGTGGTTGAAGACGACACCGCACCGACACAGCAATAAGCCATAAGGGCCGGGATTTCCCGGCCCTTTTCATTACTTCTCGCGCGATCCCTTGAGCAGCCTGCCAATCATAAAGGAGGTCCGAGGCGCATAAACATAATTCGTTCTTTCCTCGGGCGTTGGGCGAGAGCGCATCCGCGCCAATCCAAACCCGATCAGGAAGACATGGCCCAAAGCGACAAATGCAAACAGCGCGGGTGGGCCGAAGTTCTGGATCAGGGTGGAGGAAATATAGGGCGAGGCGATTGCCCCGAGCGCGTACCAGAACATCAGCGCAGCTGAGAGCTCGACCCTTTGTTCGGTTGTGGCAAAGTCGTTTGCGTGGGCGGATGAAACCGAGAAGATTGGGAAGGTGGTAAAGCCAAACAGACCGGCGGATAGCATCACCCCGAGTGTCCCAGTGCCGCCTGCAGCCATTGTAATCGCACAGCTGACGACCGCTGCGGCCGAGAGCCAGATCAGCACCCAACGCCTGTCATATTTGTCCGCGAGCCACCCCATTGGGTACTGCGCCAGCGCTCCTCCAAGGACGAAGGACGCGAGGAAGAAGGCGATCTGATCGACGCCCAGACCAACCTCTTGTCCATAAACCGGACCAACCATCCGGAATGATGCCGAGCTGAGGGCGGCCACAATTACACCTGCGACGGCCAGTGGCGAACTATTCCACGCCAGCTTTGGACGCAGGCGAGGGGCGGCAGGGGTTTCGGGCTGGCTAGCACGGGTCAGTGCGAGGGGCAGGATCGACGCGCAGCACAGGATGGCCAGCAAGTTGTAGGAAACGTACGAGGCCGGGGGTAAAACTGCGATAATCAACTGAGCACAGAGTGACGCGCCCATATCAACAATGCGATAGGTGCCCATCGCGCGACCGCGAGTTTCATTGGTGACTTTTGCGTTCAGCCAAGCCTCGATCACCGTATAGCAACCAGCGACGCAAGTGCCCGAGGCGATCCGAAGGGCGGCCCAGATATAGGGGTTCTCGGTCAACGTATGCCCGATCAGCCCCATCGCGCCCAAAGCGGTACACACGGCGAAGGCGCGCGAGTGGCCAACGCTGCCCATCAGGCGCGGTGCCCACCAGCAGCCGACAAAGAAGCCAACAAAATGTGCCGACCCCAGCAGACCGATTTGCTCGGTTGAAAAGTCAAGCGTCAGGCCCGAGATCGCATCCAAAGGACCAACGCCACCTGTTGAGAGTTGCAGCAGGATTACGGAAAGAAATAGGGCAGCAAATGAAATGATCGTACGCATGATAAGGTCAACTTGTCTCGGCTGCCACGAATTGCGCGCGCCTATTCGACGCCCTTAGGTCGTTTTTTGCCTTTGGGCCATTATTCTTGCCGTAGAATCTCGGCGTGGATGTCCAGACCTATAGTTGGATGCACAAGATCGGGATAGCCCGAAGCACCAAATTCGTTTCGATTGAGTGCGCCCACCAATCTGATCGACAACTCATCCAGATCGTCCGCCGCGCTGCCTGGTTTTCTGTATAGATCTGCCCTCAATGTCAAAGGGCGGGTGACATCGCGCACCGTCAGATCGCCGGTCACGGTTGCGCCTTCCGAGATACGGCCCGTGGGTCCCAATTGTATTTTCGTCGTGGTGAACCGAATGGTGGGATAGCGGGCTGAGTTCGACACGCTGTTGCCCAGCATTGGGCCACGCGCAAAGGGCAATTTCGTGCGTGCGCGGGTCACGTCCATCACAACATCGACCCGACTGTCTTGAAGGCGGTGCGTGTCGATGAGAATTTGCGCTGACTGTACTGGCATTGTCCCTGATTGCGCTGTGCCAGACAAACTGTAGGTAAACTCGACTGAGTTGCGCGCATTCGCCAGAACATATGGGGTTAGTGCTGCATGTGCCGCGCGCGCAAAAGGTGCTGCTGAAAGCCCCGCGATCAGTGTCCGTCGGGTAAGATCGGTCATGCCATCGCCGCGGTTCCACGCGGTCTTGAGCGTTTCATGAGCATCAGCACGATGGCGATGTTCAACCCGTTCCACAGGATACCGTTGATGAAGGCAAGTTGATAGCTTCCGGTCACGTCGTAGATCCAGCCGGACATCCAGCCGCCCAAAGCCATGCCCAGAATGGTCATCATCATCACAAAGCCCACGCGTGCGCCAGCCTCTTGCGGGGGCATGTATTCGCGCACAACCAACGCATAGCTCGGGACGATGCCGCCTTGCGCCAGTCCAAACAGCATGCTGACGACATATAGCGATACCATGCCGTTATACGGCAGGAACAGAAACAGCGCGATGCATTGCAGGACCGAACCGATCAGCAGTGTCGACAACCCTCCCAATTGGTCTGCGACCAAGCCTGAGATCACGCGGCTAACCACACCGCCCAGTAGCATCAGTGACAGCATTTCGGCTCCGACGGCTGGGCCGTAGCCAAGGCCGACGCAGTAGGACACGATGTGAACCTGTGGCATCGACATGGCGACGCAACAGCCGATACCAGCCAGCCCAAGGATGTACTGAAGGGTACGCGGCGAAAAGCCGACGCTTTGCGCTTTGATCTGTGCGGCGGCTGCGGCGGTGCTGTGGGCCTCATCCGGGACCTGGCGACGCAGGAGCAGGGACAGGGGAATGACAACGATCAGAGTGATG
Organism: Ruegeria sp. CE9; assembly: GCF_056537425.1. NCBI lineage: Bacteria > Pseudomonadati > Pseudomonadota > Alphaproteobacteria > Rhodobacterales > Roseobacteraceae > Ruegeria > Ruegeria sp. CE9. The sequence goes on from NZ_JBQFRO010000001.1 coordinate 327,415, forward strand.
ACGGCGAGGCTCAAATAGACCTGCTGCCATCCTTCACGTTGCAGCATGCCTGACAACAATGTCGGCCAAATTGCGCCCGACAAATAGTTGCCACTGGCTACCAGCGCCACAGCTATCCCACGGCGGCGCATGAACCAGTGTGAGATGTCGGCGATCAGGGGGCCAAACCCGATCGATGTTCCCAATCCCAGCAACAGATGCGCAACCGAAAGTAGGCCTATGTTTGGCGCAAGAGTTGCCAGCAGATAGCTTAAGGCGCTTAGCAGGGCCGCCCCGATCAGCGCTTTTGTTACCCCCAGACGATCCACCAGCCTGCCAAGCCACATATTGCCGAACGCAAAACCGATCATGGTGAGTGTGTAGGGCATCGATGCTGCGGCCCTGCCAGCTCCAAAATCGGTTTCGATGGCAGGCATCACGACGACCACAGCCCACATGCCGACATTGACCACAGTTGCGATGGCCAGTGTGATCAGCAGGCGAAGCCAAGAGTATCGGCTGTCATGGATCGGATGTGTCATTCCGGCACGCTAGGGGGCAAGTCCGGTTTTGGCCAGTCACAAGTTATGTGATCGCGGGCGCGTCTTTGGATTTGATCTGCTGCAATTGTAGCTCGGAATGAGGGGCGGCCCGCGTCACGTGCCAACTGGCCGGGGGCAGGGCGCGGGCGCGGCGGCGGGTCAGGCACCAACTGCAGGCCGCGTCTTGATAAGTCGGCTCCATATGCCAGCGCGTCTCGATCCCCTGCGCGCCGCCATCGTCAGGTGTCAGCAATAACCCAAGCGGAGCCTGCCCCGATGTGCCGCCCTGTTCGGCGGCCAGATGCATCCGCCGCACCGGGGTCAGACCCGGCGGGCCGGGCAGGTCGCCGACGATCAGCGGGGCGGCCCCGCTGCGCAAGGCTTCTTCCATGCACCACAGCAGGTCTTCGGGTTTGTCAGGGCGGATCAGCAGAAACCGGGACGGGTCGGCAAAAGGCAACATGCCCTCGGGGTGCAGTTGGGCGACCTCCCACGCCGGGGCAATCCACATCACCGGGCCCCGCATCTGCCCTGCCAGCCACAGGGCAAAGCTGCGCCGGGCGGGGCCGCAGGCCTCGTGCACACGGGCCAGTTGCAGGCTGATCTGTGGGTGCAGGGCGACCCCGGGCGGAGTGCGCGCGGGCTTGCGGCCAAGAAGATGGGTGGACATGCTGATCAACCTAGCATGTTCCTATTTTGTTCTCAATCAGGGAATGCCGTCAGCGCGACAATATTAACCGCCCGTCGGCAAACTGGATGTTCGAAAAGCGGTGCAGATACGCCATCCCCAACAAAGATTGATCCAGATCGCCTTCGTTGACCGAGGCCGGGATATCGTGATCAGTGATCGGGCCTAAAGACAGGCTGTCTAGCCGAACCGGGGCGGTTCGCACGATGCCATTGGCGGTGGAGGCGCGACCCAGATAATTTAACTGATCCGTATCGATACCAATTCGTTCAGCGTCTTTCGGGCTAATGACGATATTGCTGGCCCCGGTATCGACCAAAAAGGTCACCGCCGTACCATTCACCAACATCGGCAAGTAATAATGCCCGTCAAATGAACGCGGCACCTCGATCCTTTGATCCGTCACGGTGAGCTGCGGCGTGGGGCTGACGGTCGAGCGGATATCCTCCCACAGGCCGACAACAGCGATAACGCCGATAAAGATAAACACCCAAGCCGCGACCTGCTGCATGGTTTTGCCCAAGGACTGACGGTTCTGAGTGATAAACCACATCAACAGGGCCGCACCCAGCAGAACCAAATAGGTCAAGCGCCCAATATCGTAGCCGTCCATTCCATCACCCGGAGTCAGTTATCTCATACCAATATGGTAGTTCACGAAGCGAAACCAAAGGCTTTGAGCCCATCAAGAATGAACTGAACCGACAGTGCGGCCAGCAGCATACCCAGCAGCCGGGTCAGCACGTTCAGCCCGGTTTTACCCAAGATACGGGCGATCAGCCCGCCTGCCAGAAAGAACACAAAAACCACCAGCATAACGGCCAGCATAACGGCGCAGGCGGCTGCGATCCCTTGAATGCCCGGGTTCTGCCCAGCCAAAAGAATGATGGTCGCGATCGAGCCGGGGCCAGCGATCAGCGGAATGGCCAACGGGAACACCGACGGGTCAGGATGCTCTTCCTCCTCCGCGCGGTTTTCTCGCCGTTTGGTGCGCCGCTCGAACAGCATGTCAAGCGCGGTCAGGAACAACAAAGCGCCGCCAGCCACTTTGAATGCAGGCATTGAGATCCCGACAAAGCCCAGAACGGCCTCACCAAACGCGGCGAAGGCGATCAGGATAAAAACAGCTGTCAGGCAGCTGCGGATCGCGATCTTACGGCGCGCGGCAGCGTCCATTTCTTGTGTCAGGGCGACAAAGATTGGCGTGGTGCCGAACGGGTCAATCACCACGAACATCGTGGTGAAAGCCGTAATAAAAAAGCCCATGTCGATCATGCGGCGTTCTCAGCCTGTTCCAGACGTTCTGCGGCGGCGACCCAAAGCGACTCGGCCTTTTGCATGGCTTCGACCACTTCGGCGAACTTACGGTTCCAGGTTTCTAAATCGTTGATCCGGTCATCTTCGTAGAGCGCCGGGTCCGCCAGCTTGGCCGATAGCTTGTCGTGCATATCCGTGAGTTTCTCGACCCGATCTTCACATTTGCGCAGATCTGCGCGCAGTGCCAATACCGTCTCGCGTGATGCACGTTTGGGTTTGGCGGTCTGTGGCTTCTCTTTGACCGGTTTTTCGCGGGCCAAAAGAAGGGCGCGATAGGCCTCGAGGTCGCCATCGAACGGTTTGACGGTACCATCCGAAACCAACCAAAGCCGGTCGGCGACCAGCGACAGCAGGTGCATGTCATGGCTGACCAGAATAACCGCGCCGGAATAGGCGGTCAGTGCCTCGACCAACGCTTCGCGGCTTTCGATGTCCAGGTGGTTGGTCGGTTCGTCAAGGATCAACATATGCGGCGCGTCGATGGTTGCGATCAGCAAAGACAAACGCGCCTTTTGCCCTCCCGACAAGCGACCGACCAGCGTTTCGGCCTGATCTGCGCTCAATCCGAACCCAGCCAGCCGCGAGCGCCACTTGCCCGGAGCTTCGTCGGGGCGCAGACGGCGCAGATGGTCCAGAGGTGTTTCATCAACATGCAGCTCATCCACCTGGTGCTGCGCGAAATAGCCGATGCGCAGTTTGGAACTGCGGGTCATTTTGCCAGCCATCAGGGGCAGGCGGTCGGACAGCAGCTTTGAAAGAGTCGATTTGCCCTGACCGTTCTTGCCGAGCAATGCGATGCGGTCATCCTGATCAATGCGCAGGTTCAGGCGGCGCAAAACTTCGGTCTCACCATAGCCGGTCACTCCGCCCTCAAGCTGAATGATTGGGGGCGACAGTTCTTCCGGTTCGGGGAAAGAAAAGGCGCGCAGGGCTGCCTCTTGCGGGGTTGAGACCAGCTGGATGCGCTCGATCATTTTAAGGCGAGATTGGGCTTGAACAGCCTTAGACGCCTTGTAGCGAAACCGATCCACGAAACTCTGCAAATGGGCGATGCGCGCCTTGGCTTTGGCATTTTCGGATTCAGCCTGCGCCAGGCGTTCCGCACGGCGTTCGGCGAATTTATCGTAAGGCACCGCGTAGTAGGTCAGCTTGCGGTCTTCGAGATGCAGGATTGACCCCACGGCGCGGTTCAACAGACCACGGTCGTGGCTGATGATGATGACAGTGTGCGGGTATTTGGCCAGATAACTTTCAAGCCACAATGCACCTTCAAGGTCCAGATAGTTGGTCGGTTCGTCCAGCAGCAGCAGATCGGGCTGCGAAAACAGCACCGCTGCCAGCGCCACGCGCATCCGCCAGCCGCCCGAGAAGTCCGAGCAGGGCTTGAGCTGATCCTCATCATCAAAGCCCAATCCTTTGAGAATCGACGCGGCACGCGCCTCAGCCGACCAAGCGTCGATATCGGCTAGACGGGTCTGAATCTCAGCAATTCGATCCGGATCGGCCGCGCTGTCAGCCTCGGCCATCAAAGCACTGCGTTCGACATCCGCTGCCAGAACCGTGTTGATCAGCGAAACATCTGATGAGGGCACTTCCTGCGCCACGCCCCCGATCCGCGCGCGCTTCGGCAGCGCGATATTGCCCGATTCCAAAGACAACTCGCCCCGGATCAATCGAAAGAGCGTGGTTTTACCGGTGCCATTCCGCCCCACTAGGCCCACCTTGTGACCATCCGGAATGGTTGCACTGGCCCCATCAAACAGGAGTCGCCCTTCAACGGCGTAGGTGATGTTCTCGATCCGTAGCATGAGCCGCTCTTACCAGAGCATCCTAACCGCCGCCAGAGGTCGCCATGTTCAATTCAGAAGCAATGTGTTAGCGCTGTTCCGGTTCGTCCTCCAATTGGTTTCGCTATGCGTGCGGCTCAAACACCTCCGACCCTGATAACACTGATCTTTGCGACGGCATTGTCGGTTCTGACATTGAACATGTTCCTGCCGTCGCTGGCGCATATGAGCGAAGATTTTGGTGTGGAGTATGGCCTGATGAACGTATCCGTGGCCGGGTATCTCTGTGTCTCGGGGGTCTTGCAGTTGATCGTTGGGCCCTTGTCAGATCGCTACGGGCGCAGGCCAGTCCTCCTGATTGCGATGGCTGTTTTTGTTGCTGCATCAATTGGATGCGTCTTGGCCGAGTCGATCTGGGCTTTCCTCTCGTTCCGAATGATTCAGGCCGCAGTGGTAGCCGGGCCCGTGTTGTCGAGTGCCTCAATCCGCGACCGATATCCACCAAATGAGGCCGCCAGCAAACTCGGCTATGTTGCGATGGCCATGGCACTGGCACCGATGCTTGGGCCAATGCTGGGCGGCGCATTGGACATGCTGTTTGGTTGGCGAGCCGGGTTCGTGCTGTATTCGCTGCTTGGGGCAGGGGTGCTGCTGCTGCTGTGGTTCGACATGGGAGAGACCAACACCAATCGATCTTCCACTTTTGCGGCGCAGATGCGCGAGTACCCGCACTTGTTCCGCGCGCGTAGATTCTGGGGTTACGCCTTATGCGCATCGTTTTCCATTGGCGGGTTTTTCAGCTTTATTACCGGAGCACCCCTGGTCGCTGCGGCGTGGTTTGATCTGAGCCCTGCAATGCTGGGCCTTGGCATCGGGATCATTACTGGCGGGTTTATGGTCGGCAACTTTGTGACGGGGCGCATCGCCAAGCACACACAGCTCACCACAATGATCCTGATCGGTCGGATCGTGGCGTCTGTCGGGCCGTTCTGGGGGCTGTTGCTGTTCATCGGCAACATGGGTTCGGTCTGGGTGTTTTTTGGATCGGCCATCTGCGTCGGGTTCGGCAATGGCCTGACCAATGCAAATGCCTCGGCCGGGGTGATGTCAGTGCGCCCAAAACTGGCTGGCAGCGCGGCGGGCTTGTCGGGTGCGTTGATCGTGGCGTTAGGGGCGGTTTTGACCCTGATGACTGGGACATTTGTAAGCCCTGAGAACGGGCCCTATCTGGTGCTTAGCATGATGTTTGGCAGCAGCTTCGCAGGCCTTTTGGCGGTGCTCTACGTCAGAAGGCTTGACCGTACCGACCCGCTGCCTGATGCGATCTGAGTGATAAACGATCATAACGCTTTTCATGAGGCAAATACCATGTTAGGCGGCGCGCGATAGATTTCGGCGCGAGGACCGCGCCCTTAAGTCAAGGAGAGGCCAATATGGCACTGGAACGCACATTCTCGATCATTAAACCCGATGCAACCCGCCGCAACCTGACTGGCAAGATCAATGCCAAGTTCGAAGAAGCTGGTCTGCGTATCGTCGCGCAAAAGCGCATTCACATGACCAAAGCCCAAGCAGGCAAGTTCTATGACGTGCATGCTGAGCGTCCGTTCTATGACGAACTGTGCGAATTCATGTCGTCGGCACCGGTTGTTGTCCAGGTTCTGGAAGGCGAAGGCGCCATCGCGAAGAACCGTGAAGTCATGGGCGCAACCAACCCCGCAGACGCAGCCCCCGGCACCATCCGCGCCGAGTTCGCCGAGTCGGTTGGCGAAAACTCGGTCCACGGTTCGGACGCACCAGAAACTGCCGCGGTTGAGATCGCCTACTTCTTTTCGGGTATCGAACTGGTTGGCTAATCTGTCGTCAGATTAAATCTAGGCCGTGCCTTCTTGCGGGGGCGCGGCCTTTTTCATTGCTCAAACGGGTTTGAGATCTTTGGCCGTAACGCGCACGCCAACGGCATCCAGATCCGAGATCAACTGGCTTTCAGGGGCCCGACTGGTACTGGCCTTAATCGCATCGAACCGTTCACGCAGCGCCTTCTTTTCCTCGCCCTTGCAGTCGTTCCAGGGTCGGCCTTGCAGACCCATAACCAGGACATAATAGCCAATGAAATGCGGGCGCGTTCCGGCTTGGAGCAGGCGCGAATAGGCCTCATCCGCGCCGAGGGTGCGTAACTCCTGAGCGGTCATTATACCAGCGCGTGCGCAGGCTTGCTCGAACGCGGGACCAAGGTTGCGAATGGATGAGATCGGGTCAGACATGCCCCGTCTTATCCCGCCCTTTCCGACGTGTCACCTGCACATGGTTGTTTGAAGCGTCCCTTTCCGCTACCCAAATGTTGGGAGAGCGAAGTATGAATGATCTAAGCCTTGAGAATATAGCGCAAAATCTGGACCTGATGAACCCGCCTGACGGGTTTGTTGATGATCCATTTCAGTTCTACGACGCCTTGCTATTGCATGCGCCTATTCTGCGGCAACCGGACGGTTCAGTTTTATTGTCGCGTCATGCGGATCTGGATGCAATCTACCGCAACACGACGCTTTATTCCTCGGATAAAGAGGCGGCGTTTGGCCCGAAATTCGGTGTTGGGTCGCCTCTGTTCGAACATCACACAACCTCACTGGTGTTTTCCGATCCGCCACTGCACACACGGGTTCGCAAGATCATGACCTCAGCCCTCACGCCGCGCGCAATCGCGCGAATGGAGCCGGGCCTGATCGATACCGTTGATGCTCTGTTGGACGGTATGGCTGGCAAAGGGCAGGTCGATTTGATTGAGGACTTTGCCTCGACAATCCCGATCCAGATCATCGGTAATCTGCTGGACGTGCCCATGGATGAACGCGCACCGTTGCGAGATTGGTCCTTGGCTATCCTCGGCGCTTTGGAGCCTGCCTTGACGGAAGCTCAGCTTGAAATCGGACACAACGCGGTGCGCGAATTCAAAGCGTATCTTCGCGATCTTGTTGCCCGTCGCCGTGCCGATCCGGGTGACCCCGAGACAGATGTTCTGACGCGCTTGATCCGTGGCGAAGGCGCAGTAGAGATGTTGAGCGAAATTGAGCTTTTGCAAAACTGTATCTTCATCCTGAATGCCGGGCACGAGACAACCACCAATCTGATCGGCAACGGCTTGGCGCTGTTAAACGATTATCCCGATCAACGGGGACGCTTACTGGAAAATCCCGAGCTGATTGTTCCAGCGATTGAGGAGGTGCTGCGCTTTCGATCCCCGAACCAGTTTGGCAATCGGGAAACGACGACGCAGGTAGAGATCGGGGGCCAACGGATCGCGAAGGGAACAAACCTGCATCTATGTATCGGGGCGGCGAACCGTGACCCCGGGGTTTTTGTCGACCCAACCCGATTTGACATTACGCGCAAGCCGAACAGGCATCTGGCCTTTGCAGGCGGACCGCATGTCTGTGTCGGCCTGACCTTGGCACGGCTTGAAGGCCGCATCGCACTAGGTCGGTTATTGAACCGGTTCCCCAACTACGGAATTCTGAAGGAACGGGTGCAAGGCGGTCGCATTCGCTTTCACGGTTATGCATCGCTGCCTGCAGTTCTGTGACGTAGGCAACGTTTGGGTGGCATTCTTTATGCACCTAAGCGTTGCGTGAGAGCTTTAAGGTCGTCTCTAACCCGGGCTTCCGATTGCGGGCCAGAAATGTGCCCCCGTGCATATGCGAAATCGCCGCAACAAGTGCGAGGCCCAGGCCCGCATTGCGTTCGGTCCGGGCCGGGTCAAGCGTGACGAACGGCATCTGCAATCGGGGCAGATCGCTTTCGGGTACTCCGGGACCACGGTCGCGAACACTCAGCAGCGCATTGTCGTCTTCATCCTTGATTTCGATCGTGATTGCCGTGCCGGGCGGTGCATAGCGCATCGCGTTTTCAAGAAGGTTTGACAGCGCCTGAGACAGCAGTGGGCGATGGCCCTGGATCGGCTGAGCATTACCAACAACTTCAAGCCGAATGTTCTGATCGGCGGCGACCGGCTCATAGAGTTCAACCACATCGCCAACCAGTTGCAGCAGCTTAACTGGTTCAAACTGTTCGCGCCCTAGGCCAGCCTCAGCCCGCGAAATCTCGGTCAATTGGCTGAGAACGCGCAGCAGATGATCGATTTCCCCAGTCGCACGCGCCAGATCAATTTCGCGATCCTGCTCGCTTTTACCGGGCTCGGCCAGCGACTCAACCCTTTGGCGCAGCCTCGATAGGGGGGAGCGCAGGTCGTGCGCGATTGAATTCGATGTGGTGCGCAGGTTGCTGATCAGTTCTTCAATGCGGTCCAGCATGTTGTTCAATGTGCCCGAAACCTGATCGAATTCGTCCCCCGTGCCGCGCATTGGCATGCGCAGAGCCAGATCGCCCGAAACGATATTGTCGGCAGTGTCGGCAATGTCTTTCAGCCGCGAAAACACCAGCCGGGTCAGCAGCCAGCCGGTCAGCAAACTGAGCGCCAGCGCGGTTACCAGAGCAAGCGCGACCGAGCGAAACAGAACGCGGTCAAACTGCTGCCGCGCCAGCGCATCGCGCCCGACAAGCAGTCGTTCTCCGCCTGGCAATCTGATCGAGGCCGCCGAAATCGGAACAAATTGCTCCGTGTCACCCTTGCGGAGCTGCAGGTCGACCCAGCCACTACCCGGCGCGATCCCTTCAGGCCAGCGCACTAAATTGCCTGCCAGTTTGCCGCCTTGGGGGCCGGTCAGCAGATACAACGCATCGCGTTCGGCAGCCGTGGGTAAACGCCGCTCAATCGCGGTAATCAGCCCGATCATGCCGCGCCGTTCATATTCATCCGCCAGACCGGTCAGTTCCGCTGAGACGACCGAGCGTGTTTCGCCTGTAATCGTGCGATTGGCGGTGACATAGACCATGGTCAGAACAGCCGCTGTCAGCAACGTGCTAAGAACCATGCTGGCAAGAACCAGTCTCGTGCGCGAATTTTTCAGCGACAGGCGCAGGTTATCCATCCGAAACCATGTAACCGGCCCCTCGGACCGTTTCAATGATCGGGGTTGCCCCGTCTTCGTCAAGCTGACGGCGCAGCTTTGAGATATGCACGTCAACCACATTGGTGTTCGGGTCAAAGTGATAGTCCCATACACCTTCTAGCAACATGGTGCGCGATACGACGCGGTTTTTACGACGCAGAAAATACTCCAGAATTTGAAACTCGCGCGGGGTTAGCGTGATCTCACGACCATTTCGCGTAACCTTTCGTGTCAATAGATCCATTTCAAGATCGCGGCAGGCAAGAGTTGGAGCCTCTTCCGCCTCTTGTGGACGTCGCAACAGCGCCTCAATCCGGGCATGGAGCTCCTGAAACGAGAAGGGCTTGACCAGATAATCATCTGCACCTGCGCGCAGGCCTTTTACCCGCTCGTCCACCGCGCTCATCGCGGTTAGCATCAGAACAGGGGTCTTCAACCCAGCCGCGCGCATTGATTTGATCAGAGACAACCCATCCAGCCCCGGCAACATCCGGTCCAGTACGACCGCATCGAACCCGCCATCCGTGGCGTGATACAGGCCTTCACGCCCGTCCGATGCGACCTCGACAACATAGCCTTCTTCACCAAACCCTTTGGCGATGAAGTCCCGCGTGTCCTGGTCATCTTCAACGATCAATAAGCGTCTGCTCATGGTCAGGGCTCCTTCTAACTGGGATATAAACATACATACTCTTTGAAAAAAACATGCCGGGTGCGATTTCGCACCCGGCAGCTCCGGCGGCGCGTGGACAATCCGTGCCGGCCAGATTAAGCGCTCCAGATTTCCCCATCATGTGGCGCGCTTAGGTGTTGGGTTAGGCGATCTCGACCGCGACGAAGATCTGGTTGCCACCGCGATTGATCAAAACCAGAGCCGGATCCGTCTTCTCGCTTTCCAGTGCTTCTTTCAGCGCATCCGGCGTCACGGTATCCAGATTGCCCAGGCGGACAATCACGTCACCGCGTTGCAACCCGGCTTTGGCCGCAGGACTTTCGGGTTTCAGATCGGTGACGACAACGCCATCGACATTCTCGGCCACGCCATTTTCGGCGCGTGCGGTTTCAGTCAAAGGGGCCACGGTCACACCCAGCGAGGTGCCTTCGAACTTGTCTTCAACCACGCTATCAACCGCTGCTGAAGCTGATTGATGTTGACCGATCGTCAGTTCAATCTGTTCTTCCTTGCCGTTGCGTAACACGGTCAATGTGCTGTCAGTACCGACTTTGGTCGTTCCGACAATGATCGGCAGATCGCTACTGGAATCAACGGCTTCGTCGTTGAACGTCAGTATCACGTCACCTTGCTGCAATATACCATCGGCGGGGCTGTCCGGAACAACATCCGATACCAAGGCACCGGTTGCCTCATCGATACCCATGGCTGCCGCCAGTTCAGGGCTGACATTCTGGATCGACACACCCAACCAGCCACGGCTGACTTCGCCATCATCCAGCAGATCGGCTGTGATGTGATCGACGATGTTCGACGTGACAGCAAAGCCCAGACCGACCGAGCCACCGCTGGGCGAATAGATCGCCGAATTCACACCGATCACCTCACCGTCCATGTTGAAGAGCGGACCACCCGAGTTGCCTTTGTTGATGGCAGCGTCGGTTTGGATGAACTCTGCGTAGGGACCTTCCGATATGTTGCGACCCTTTGCAGAAACGATGCCAGTCGTCACGGTTGCATTCAGGCCGAACGGATTGCCGATGGCGACTACATCCTCGCCAACGCGAATAATGTCGCTGTCGCCCATCTCGACCGCTTGCAGGTCTTCACCTGCATCGATCTTGAGAACCGCGATATCCGTCAGCGGATCGGTTCCGATGATCTCCGCCTCGAATGTGCGGTCGTCACTCAGACGCACGGTCACTTCGGTTGCGTTGTCGACAACGTGGTGATTGGTGACGATATATCCAGCCTCATCCAGCACGAAACCCGATCCAAGACCTTGGCTGGGGCCGCGTTGTGGCATTTCGAAACCTTCCGGACCACCGAAGCGCTTGAAGAATTCACCAAAGGGGTGACCCTCGAAATTGAATTCCTGTCCCTGTGCGGGGGTCGGTGCGGCGTCCTGTTTCGCGATGATGGTCACGACCGAGGGGGAAACCGTTTCGACCAGATCGGCCAGCGCCTCGTCTGCCATTGCGGGCAGGGCGGTTGTGGCCAGCATGGCCGCGCCCAGTGCGCTAGCTCCCATCCAGTTGGATGTGCGTGGAAAAAGCAGTGAGGATTTGCGGATGCTCATTTTGACTCCTGTCTGTGTTTGGCGGTTTATCCCGCGCATTGAAAAAGGAGATGCCCCAGCAACCTTTGGATATCCTGAGAGAAAAATTAAGAAACCTTAATTTCGCCATGTTTTGCCGTTTAGATGTGGCCGTTCTGAGGCACCGAGCAGCAAGAATCAGCTTGCGTGAATCGGGGCGAATCGGTGGATTGTTGCCGACAAAGTCAATAATTTAGAAAAAGCGTTGAATTGATTCATTTTTGTTAACAAAGAAACGGCGCTCATCCGAGCATCCAAAAGCTTCTCCTAAAAGTTGCAACGTATTCTGTGTTTGAGTTTTGAGCGCAGTGAGAGAAGCTTGAGAAATAGGCACATTGGCCGGCTTACGTCTATGAAATTACACGAAAGTCCTCAGTTGCATACGACTAAATGCAACCACTGGTAGAACTCTAGGTGTTGCAATGTTGCGCAAAAGACAGTCCGGTTTCGCGGAAATTTACCATTCCATCCAATTTTACGTTGTTTGATCGCATCTGATGAGCGACATTGGTTTTGCCCAAGTGAGGGGGGCCCGAGACACTAGGGGGTGTCAAAGGCACATCTCAGTCTCCATAGCGCTGAGCGGCATGTTAACGAGGGGGTCTTGTTTAGGTTCGGCAGCTCAAAGCCAGATAGCCTGATTGGCGGTTTGGTAGCGGTTTAGAGATTGGTGAAAGTGGTAGTCCTGTTTTTGGGCAACCGGCCCGGTCGTCAACGACCGGGCCGTGTTCATTTTAAGGTATGCTTTCAGGACCGCTGGGCGCTCCACTTGACCCAATCTTCCGGTGTATCCAAATCAAGAAGGGCGTTGCGAGCCGGTAGTGGATGAAGATACACATTGTCCCTACAGCGTCGCACGACGGATTGAGCACCGCTGTCACCGACAAGTTCACTTAGCTCAGAAAAAAGAGATCGATCAAAAACGACCGGGTGCCCAGGTTTGCCTTCTTGGGTCGATCCACGCCAAACCAGATTGTTTGGGTGTGTTTCAACCGACTGGATAACGGCTATCAGATCTTTCGTTGTAAGATCCGGTAGATCCGACAACAGGATCATGACCGCAGGCGCGTCAGATTGAACAGCGGCCATCGCGCCCCTTAGGCTGGCATTCATACCTTCCTGCGCATCGGGAATTTCGACAGGCATCACATCCAACCCGTCCAGCGCATCAAAGCGCGGATGAGGGAAGGAGGGAAGAGCGACAATAACAGGGCCTGCGGCAAGGGCCCTCTGGGCGGAACGGCGCAGCAGCGGCACGCCGTCAACCGATTGCATCAGCTTGTCAATTCCGCCCATGCGGCTGGATTGCCCAGCGGCGAGCAGGATGATGGGTATCTCAATCATTTCGCCAGCATGTCGCTAAGGGCGGTTTAAGTCACCCTCGCATTCTTGCGCCGTCAGCGTCAAACAGAGGAGCCGTTATCACCCGCGCCTTGCACATCTGACCAAGTATCTCGATCTCAACTTCTCGCCCTTCGGTTGCCTGATCGGTTGGCAGGAACCCCATGGCGATCGATTTGCGCGCATAGTGGGAATAACCACCTGACGTGCAGAAACCGACGACCTTGCCATCCAGCCAAATCGGTTCGTAGGCGTTTACATCAGCGTCCGTTGCATCAACATCAAACGCAACCAACTGGCGATTGGCCCCGGCGGCGCGTTCGGCCTCGGCCGAGGCGCGACCGAAAAAGTCGGTGTTCTTCGCGAATGAAATAAACCGGTCCAAGCCTGTCTCTGCTGCGGTATAATCCGGCGAAAACTCCCGCATCCACGAGCCAAAGAATTTATCAAGACGCAGGCTCATCATCGCGCGCATGCCAAACGGAGTGATTCCGTGGGGCTGGCCCGCCTGCCACAAGGTCCACCAAAGCTGCCGCTGAGCCATCGGATCACAATAGATTTCATAGCCCAGATCGCCGGTATAGCTTACGCGCTGAACGATACAGTCAGTCATACCAATGGTCATCTCTCTGACATCGAGAAACTTGAGCGAGCCAGCATCGTCGCGCGTACAGGCCGAAAGAACCTCGGCAGCCTTTGGGCCTGCAATTTGGAATCCGTTGAGACGGTCGCTGATATTCTCGATCTTTACACCTTCCTCCTGGTTCTGCAGGAACCAGCGCATATGGAACGCCTGGCTTCCGTAAGAAGCGGTGAGGTGAAACAGGCCGTCATGCAGGCAGGAAATTGTGAAATCCCCGATCAATTTTCCCTTGGGCGACAACATCGGCGTCAGCGAGATGCGGCCCGGTTTGGGGATGCGGCCTGCCATGATACGGTCCAGCCACGCGCGCGCAACGGCCCCGGTGATGCGGTATTTGCCGAAATTGTGGACTTCGTTGATCCCAACGCCCTCGCGTACGGCGCGGACTTCTCGTCCAGTGGCCTCAAAGGCGTTGGAGCGGCGGAACGATGGTGTCTCAAAATCGGGCTCATCGCCTTGGGCAAAATAGTTTGGTACCTCCAACCCATATTGCTGTCCCCAGACGGCACCGAGGTCACTGAAGATGTCATACATTGGCGTGGTACGGTTCGGACGCGCAGCGGGCAGTTCCTCGTTCGGGTAAGCGACGCTGAAACGCTTTTGATAGTTTTCGATCACTTTGGGGCGCGTATAGCCCGGGCTGATCCAGTCACCAAACCGCGCCACATCCATAGCAAATACATCGCGTTCGGGTTCGCCTTCGATCATCCATTGAGCCAGGGTTAAGCCAACGCCGCCGCCCTGACTAAAGCCCGCCATGACACCGCAGGCCGACCAATAGTTTCGGACTCCGGGCACAGGCCCGACCAGAGGGTTGCCGTCCGGGGCAAAGGTAAACGGTCCGTGGATTACGGATTTGACGCCCGCTTCGGCGAGCACGGGGAAGCGTTTGTAGGCGAATTCGATGCTGTCCGTGATCTTGTCGAAGTCATCGGGCAGCAGTTCATGGCCAAATTCCCAAGGCGTGCCGTCAACGGCCCAGGGTTTGCAGGGTTGTTCGTAAAATCCGATACACAACCCGCGCCCTTCTTGCCGCAGATAGCTTTCTCCGGCAGGGTCCATCACGTGCGGATGTTCACCGCCTGCGTCGATGATGGCCTCAATCTCGGGGATGTTATCGGTGACCAGATACTGATGTTCCATCGGATGCAGCGGGAAGTAGATGCCCGCCATCGCGCCGACTTCGCGCGCCCACAAGCCGCCCGCATTGACGATATGTTCGGCGTGGATCGTGCCCTTGTCGGTCACCACATCCCAAGTTCCGTCCGGGCGCTGGTTGGTCTCGCGCACCATGCAATGGGTTTCGATCGTGGCGCCACCCATACGTGCAGCCTTGGCATAGGCATGTGTGGTGCCCGATGGATCGAGGTGCCCATCCAAAGGATCATAAAGCGCGCCAAGAATGCCATCTGTGTTGGTGATCGGGGCGATTTTCTTGATCTCTTCGGGGCCTACGATCTCGGTCTCAAGGCCCATGAACCGATGCTTGGCGCGTTCGGCGAGCAGCATGTCGAACCGGTCTTGATTATCGGCCAAAGTCACGCCGCCAACATGGTGCAGGCCGCAGGACATACCGGTGATTTCTTCCAGCTCTTTATAAAGCCTGATGGTATAGCCCTGCAGGGCAGCCATATTGGTGTCGCCGTTCAGCGTATGAAACCCACCCGCTGCGTGCCACGTCGAACCACTCGTTAGCTCAGAGCGTTCCAGCAGCATCACATCCGACCAACCCAATTTGGTCAGATGATAGAGGACAGAACATCCGACGACGCCCCCGCCAATAACTGCGACACGAGTGGTGGTTTTCACGATTGATCTCCAGATTTTTTTGGCAAAATTGTCGAGCAGGTGTCGAAATTACTGTTCTGTTAACGACAACAGGTGTCGTAACTCATGCTTTGCACCAACTTTGGATCTGCAATGCCTTCTCTCGCAACCAGAGCACATCGAAGCCTCCGATCAGTCGGTAACCACGTGAAAACAGGTCGGCTGCCTGTGCTTCGCTCATCGCGGCATTGCCAAGGGGAATTCCGGCTCCGAATGCAGCTTTTTCGACCTTCTGAACGGCTGCGATAAAGTCGGGATGGTCGAACTGGCCCATTAGACCCAGTTCTGTACTCAGATCGAACTGTGCGACGATTATCAAATCGACGCCGGGAACAGCGCAAATTGCGTCAATGTTCTGAATGGCTTCGGCGGTTTCGATCAAGACACAGCAAATCAATTCCGGCTCAACAACGCTGGGATAGGTGGCAAGAGTTTCCCCCCAGCGCGATTGCGCCAGAAACGGCCCAAACCCTCGCGTGCCATTGGGCGGATAGCGTAGGCTGTCAACAGCTTTTTGGGTATCTTCCAAGGTTCGAATGAGGGGAAATACGATGCCTTCCGCGCCCAGATCCAGAGCTCGCTTTACGTCAGATGGCCGGTTTTCTGCCACGCGCACCAAAGGCGCACAGTCCGTTCCTGCGGTCGCCGCGATCATCGCATGGGCTGAGGCATAGTCGACCGCTCCGTGCTCAAGATCAATGATCAGTGAATCAACACCGCACGCCGCAAGCGCCTGCGTGACAGTCGCTGACGGTATCGTGCAAACGATCGAGCTGACCCGATCTTCAGTGTTCTGCAATTTTCTCTTGAGGCTGGGCATCTGTCATTTGTCCTGCAATTGATTGACGTTATCGATTGCGGGCACCTTAGCAGGGCGTCAGAAACTCATGAAAACATTTCGTAAGCGCTAGAGTGGGCGAACCTTCAGTGCCGTTATTCGATTCCCTTCGCGTGCCGTGACTTCAAAGCGGAAACCATGAAATGAGAAAACCTGACCAACAATCGGGATCATCTGTGCCTCGTGGATCACCAGACCGGCTAGCGTGTTGGCCTCTTCGTCCGGTAGAGTCCAATCGAGCGCGCGGTTCGCGTCGCGGATGGTCATCGCACCCTCGACAAGGAATTGGCCATCGTCGGTGCGGGTGACGGGCACCTCTTCGTCGATGTCAAACTCATCGGCAATCTCTCCGACGATTTCTTCCAGGATATCTTCCAGCGTGATTAACCCGCGCAACGATCCATACTCGTCCACAACCAATGCAAAGTGGCTGTGCATACGAAGAAACTCGCGCATCTGGTCGTCCAGAGTTGTGGTTTCGGGAACGAAATAAGGATCATTCGCAACCTTCGCGATGTCAAAGTTCTTAAGCTGATCCGTATCCCCCTCGGGGCCACCAACCTGCGCGTACATCGCGCGAAACAGGTCTTTCGCGTGGACGACACCCACGATGTTTTCCTGTTCTTCCCGGAACACCGGCAAACGCGTATGCGGGCTTTCCAAACACTGTTTCAGGATCGCTTCGGGTTCGTCATCCGCATCGATCATTTCGATGTTCGAGCGATGCAGCATGATCTCTTCCACCGTGCGGTCGCCAAGATCCAGCGCCCCCAGAATGCGGTCGCGGTCTTCTTTTTCAACCACGCCTTCCGAATGTCCCAGTTGCAGCGCGCCTGCGATTTCCTCGCGGACCGCGAGAATGTTGCTGTCGGGATCGATCTGCACGCCGAATAGACGCAACACGCCGCGCACCAAAAGCCGGACAGCGGCCACGACCGGAGAGAACACCGTGACCGCGACACCAATAACAGGCGCAACCAAGGCGGCGGCTTTTTCTGCATTGGTGATGGCGTATGTCTTTGGCAGAACCTCGGCAAAGATCAGTACCAACAAGGTCATCACCAGTGTGGCAAGCGCCACGCCGCTTTCACCGAACAGCCGTGTGAACAGGGCAGTCGCCAGCGAGGCGGCAAGGATGTTGACCAGGTTGTTGCCCAACAGGACCGAGCCGATCAGGCGCTCATTGTCGTCGGTTATATCCAGCGCCTTTTGCGCTCCGCGCGATCCTTTGTCGGCTTGCGCCCGCAGCTTACCACGTGATGATGCGGTCAGTGCCGTTTCGGAGCCCGAGAAAAAGCCCGATAGGACAAGGAGAAGAAGAATGGATCCTGACGTGATCCAGAATGCGCCGTCAAGCAGAGAAGGGGTGGGTTCCATTGGTCCTAGGTTGTTCTTGTTGCTGCATCCGTTATGGGGGTGCGGCCCCTACCAATCAAGGGGTTAGCCATCATCTGTCGGGGTGTCTTTTGCCAACGGGTGGTGTTCCAGCACCAGTTCCGAGAGGCGCTCGTCCAGTACATGGGTGTAGATTTCGGTCGTAGCGACATCCGCATGACCCAGCAGAGTTTGGATTGAACGCAGATCAGCCCCGTTCGCAAGCAAGTGGGTTGCAAAAGCATGTCGCAATGTGTGCGGAGTGACCTTTTCGGGCGAAACGCCACCTTCAACGGCCAGTTCCTTGACCAACAGGAAAAAACGATGCCTGGTCAGATGCCCGGATTTCCCGCGCGAAGGGAAAAGAAAACGCGATGCTTGGCCGCCGTTGGCGATTGCGTTCTCCTCAGCCACGTCGCGGGCTTCCAGCCACTCTGCCAACGCCTCACGAGCAGGGGGGGACAAGGGCACCATGCGCTCTTTCCCGCCTTTGCCGAGGACCAGCAGCATTCGCGGGTCGCCTCGGGCCGAACTAACGGGCAGCGACACCAATTCGGTCACCCGCATTCCCGTGGCGTAGAGCAATTCCATCAGGCAAGTGTTACGCACTTTGTCCGCGTCGGATCGGCCCGTTCGACGCGCCGCAGAAAGCAGGCGGTCCACTTCGGGGACATCCAGTGTTTTAGGCAGTCTTTTTGCCCGCCCAGGACCTTTGATTTGAATTGCCGGATTGCTGTCCCGCCAACCTTCTTCGAAAGCAAACCGATACAACTGCTTGATCGCCGACAAACGCCGCGCGCGGGTTGAGCGTGAAAGCCCCTGCGCATCACAATCGATCAGATAGCCTTCGATCCGGTCACGATCAGCCTCGGTGAAATCCGATTTCCGGCGCGTCAGCCAATCCGAGAAATCCTTTAGATCCCGGCCATAAGCGAGCAGAGTGTTCGTTGCCGCCCCAAGCTCGGCGGCTTGCGCTTCCAGGAATGTGGATATCCAAAGGTCCTGTGTCGCAGGCGCGGTCATGATCACGACCCGTTTAGGATCATCAACTGCAATGCTGCGCGGCGGGCGGTATCCTCAAGCCCAACGCGACGGAATGCAGCGATCGCGGCAGTCAGGTCTACTAGATTACCGCGTGCACCATGGGCAAACAATTGCATCGTTTCCAGAATGGCTTCGCCCAATTGATCATTGTTCAGCAATGCATCGATGTCCGAGGGGATGGGGGCAGACCAGGCAAAACCCTGCGAAATCGCATCCGCCAGTGGGGTAGGCGACGGTGCGCGTTGAGGATCGCCCTGCGCGAGGGCCGAAAGAAACATGTTGGCCTCGGATTCGCTGGGAACGGTTTGGGCCGCATCCTCATAAAGCTCGGACAAAAGCAGTATGCGCCAGCGTAGATTTTCGGTGGCCTGATCCGGTAGAGCCATCGACGCCAGCCGGGGGGCGAAGAGTTCAGCGAAAGGAACCTCCAAATCCACGGTTTTCATCTGTGACCAAACGGTTTTCAGCGCTTTTGAAACTGTTTCAGGGTCGCCTGCGTCCAAGGCGGCTTCGAATTTTTGAATAGCTGCGACTCGATCCCATACTGCGCCCGAGGCCGCAGGCGAACGTGCAGTATAAAGACCCAGCAACTGATTAGGTGTCAGCGCGCCGATACGCGTCAGTCGTTCAGCAGCTTCAACCTGTGCTTTCCATCCGGCCACGTCGCGCAGATCCGCATTGGCAAAAGCCCGCGGCAGAGAGGCTGTTGGCAAGCGCTCACCGATGGCTTCGAACAGACGGAAGGTAAGCGGATTGGGATTGTCGGGCTGTGGCAGATATTCTGCACCTTCAAACAATTCCGGGCTGAGAAATCGGTCAAGCAGGGCGAGTTGGTCTTCGGGCAAAACCTGCAGCGCGTGCACAGCCTCAAGCGTCAGGGCTGCCGAAGCCCAGTCGCCACGACGGGCTTTGCAGAAGATCTGAGCGGCATAGTCCCGGGATAAATTCGGTTGCGCGATCAGGGCCGTGCAACTGCGGTCCTCGTCTCCGGTCAGCAAGGTCGCATCAAACCAGCGCTTGAAGCGGTCTTGTGAATCGGTCGGACCGGCCAACTGGACCAAGGATTGCACCGGATCAGATGCACCCAATTGCATTAGACGATCCAGGCGCGCCTTCAGCAGTATATCTTCTGCCTGCCCTCCGGCAGGTGCGCGCGCCTCGGATAGCAACAGTGTGAACAGCAGTCGCTGCATGGCGGGATTGGATTTGACCCGAACCTGCGCGATCAGTTCGGCCAACCGTTCTGCATCGCTGCCTTGCCAGAGGTCCACGGGCAACCCCGTCACCGAAGAGGCTACCAACCCCAACGGCGCAGACAATGCCTCAAGCGGGGTCACCTGCACATCAGGTTGCAGCCCCGTTTGAGTTACCGGAGGTTCCAGAAGAACGGTACCCGGCAGATTCTCAGGCGGATTGGTCAGCCAGTCGATGATCGACAATGGCTCTTGCGTTTGTGCCTGCGCGGTTCCGGCCAGAAGAAGCGCCAGCAAAGTGCTTCTAGTCGGCATTAAGATTGACCGGTTCGCGTATTTCGCTTTGCGGCGCTGAGAAGTCCACGCCAAAAAATGGTCCGATATAGGTATATCCGACCAACCCGATAAAACACAGGCAGATGAGGTAAATCAGGAACTTGATCAAACGACCCATGGGTGAACGCTGCCTCAATTTTTGCTTTTGCCTAAGTTATAACTAGCATTTTTCTTAAGATCACGTCATTCACAACGAAATGAGCGAAATTAAGCATAACACGGTGCGTTCCGACACAGCGGCGCAGTTTCGACTGCACAAAACGGTTGTATTGGTCGGAATGATGGGGGCTGGTAAGACGGCGGTTGGCCGAGCGCTGGCGGCACGGCTGGGTGTTCCGTTTCTGGACAGCGATTCCGAAATCGAATCGGCAGCCAATATGACCATCCCCGAGATATTTGCCCGCGACGGAGAAGCTTTCTTTCGAAGTAAGGAAACTCAGATCATCGGGCGACTTTTGGACGAGGAAAAAGGTATCCTGTCGACTGGGGGCGGCGCGTTTATGTCGCAAGGCAATCGCAAAATGATCTCGGAGCTAGGCGCGTCTGTATGGTTGCGGGCTGATCTGAGCGTCTTGTGGAATCGCGTCAAACATAAAGACACGCGGCCTTTGCTGCGTACGGCCGACCCGTATGCGACCTTGCGCGATTTGTACGAGGTGCGCGTGCCAATCTATGAACAGGCCGATCTGGTGGCCGACTCTGACGGTGAAACCGCAATCGAAGACATGGTGGATCGGGTCATTGCCGCACTGGCGACACGCCCGGATATTTTGGAACGAATTTAATGCATCAAACCGTACATGTTGATCTGGCCGAGCGTTCATATGATGTTGAGATTGGTCCCGGCCTTTTGGCGCAATCCGGGGAACGGATTGCTCCGCTTATAAAGCGTAAGCGTGTCGCGGTTCTGACGGATGAGACTGTCGCGGGCCTGCATCTGGATGCACTGCGTGAAGGCCTGGCCTCAGCCGGGATCGAGATGAATGCTCTGGCACTGCCAGCGGGTGAGGCCACCAAAAGCTGGCCGCATTTTGAGCGCGCAGTGGAATGGCTGCTGGCGGAAAAGGTAGAACGTAACGATGTCGTGGTCGCGCTCGGCGGGGGTGTCATCGGCGATCTGGCGGGTTTTGCCGCCGCAGTGATGCGACGCGGGGTGCGCTTTGTGCAGATACCGACGTCGCTGCTGGCACAGGTCGATAGTTCGGTCGGCGGCAAGACTGGGATCAATGCGCCATATGGAAAGAACCTTATCGGTGCGTTTCATCAGCCTTCGCTGGTATTGGCGGACACGGATGTACTGGGCTCTTTGCAGGCGCGTGATTTCTTGGCCGGGTATGGCGAAGTGGTCAAATACGGTCTTCTCGGAGATGCCAAATTCTTTGAATGGCTGGAACAGAACGGCCCGATCTTGGCATCGGGCGACATGGCGGCGCGGGTGCAGGCTGTCACACGCTCGGTTCAGATGAAGGCCGATATCGTGGCGCGGGACGAGACCGAGCAGGGTGACCGGGCGTTGCTCAATCTGGGCCATACCTTCTGTCACGCGCTTGAGGCCGCAACGGGGTATTCAGATCGACTGCTGCATGGTGAAGGTGTCGCCATCGGTTGCGCGCTGGCTTTTGAAACGTCATCTCGTCTTGGCCTATGTTCGCAAGAAGACCCAAGCCGTGTCAGGTCGCATTTGCGCGCGATGGGCATGAAGACCGATCTTGCCGATATCCCCGGCGAGTTGCCGAACGCTGAAACGCTGGTTGATCTGATGGGGCAGGACAAAAAGGTCATGGACGGCCAACTGCGCTTTGTCATGGCGCGCGGGATTGGGCAAGCTTTCGTCACATCAGATGTACCGCGCGAAACGGTGGTTTCAGTGCTTAAGGATGCGTTGGAGGTGTGATTGGGATTAGCGGCCCTGGATCACCATCAACTCACCAATATTCTCACGTGTAATGTAGCCTACCATCTGGCCTGACTTGGTGCACACGGCAATCGCAGGCGCGCCCTTGTGCAGCCCGTCCAAAACCTTGTTCAGCCCGCTGGTCAGCCCGACCTGCGGGATATCGGTCTCCATGACCGAGACGGCGGATTCCGATCTTGGGTGATCACCAGCAAGCGCCGTGAACAGCCGATCCCGGGTGACAAACCCCAATAGGCTGCCATCATGTGCCAATACAGGAAATTCGTGCTGCGTTGTGTGAATGACAGCCTGCGCGGCCGTTGCCAGCGTGTCATCGGGCGACAAAGCTCTGAACTCTGTGATCATCGCATCCCGCGCCATCACGCGCCGCGTGACCGAGCGCAACGCGACGTCTTGATTTTCAGCATTCGCCGCAATGAAGACAAAGACCGCGATCAGCACCAGAATGGGATTGCCAGTTGTAAGTCCCAGAAAGCCAAGTCCAACCGCAACGATCTGACCGCCGAGGGCCGCAATGCGCGTGGCTTTGGTGCGTTCCATTTTCATGCACAGCAATGCGCGGAAAACGCGCCCGCCATCCATGGGAAAGGCAGGGATCATGTTGAAAGCGGCGAGCAGCAGGTTCACGTATGCCAAACGGCTGAGCAGGCTGGTCCCGGGCGAGTCAATCTGGGTCAATGAGCCAAGCTGTATGCCCGCACCCAGCACAACCAGGATGGCCCATATGGCTATGTTCACCGCGGGGCCGGCTAATGCGACCCAAACCTCTTGCATCGGTTTTTCCGGCATTCGCTCAAGACGCGCCAGCCCACCGATGGGTAACAGGGTGATGTCTGGCGTACGGATGCCATATCTCCGCGCCATCAGGGCGTGTCCGAATTCATGCGCCACGACGCAGGCAAACAAGGCCAGAACGAATACGATGTTGTTGAGCGCGGCAGCCCACCCACCGCTGGAATAGGCTGCAAACCCAACCCAGGCCAGCAGCAGGAAGAAGGTGACATGGACCCTCAGTTCCGAGCCGAGCAATCGGCCAAGTGGGAAGGACCATGCCATGTTGTTTCTCCGTTTGGTTTAGAACGGAATCTCGTCGTCATCGATGCCACCGGATGCAGGGGCAGGGGCGCTGGATTGGCCTCCGTAAGGATCGCCATAGCCACCACCAGCCTGACCGCCGCCATAGCCACCGCCACTACCGCCGCCTTCACCGCGGGAATCCAGCATGGTCAGTTCGCTGCGATAGGGCCGCAGGACAACCTCGGTCGAATAGCGATCCTGCCCCGATTGATCCTGCCATTTGCGGGTCTCCAGCTGACCCTCGATATAGACCTTGCTGCCTTTGCGTAGATACTGCTCAGCGACGCGGACCAGAGGTTCCGAGAAAATGGCGACCGTGTGCCACTGGGTTCGATCCCGCCGCTCGCCTGTGTTGCGGTCTTTCCACGTTTCAGACGTTGCGATGCGAAGGTTGCATACTTTGCCGCCGTTCTGGAACGACCGCACTTCGGGGTCGGCACCAAGATTGCCGATCAAAATCACCTTGTTGACTGAACCCGCCATATATTCCCTCGTTCTACTCTGACTGGATGGCGCCCGAATCTGGCGCTGCGTTCTGCTGCTGACCCTATACGGGCTGCGACTTGGTTAAAACATGATTGATCATGCAACTGTGACCATGAAAATTTTAGTCTGGTCTTAACCAAGCTTTCATTTCGGGCTGATTTAACTATAATCTGTCTGGTTGTTGAGGGTGCAGGATTGGCATTAATGCGTTTTCTGGTCGTTGGTATCTCGGTACTGGGTCTTTGTCTGACGTCGTTTGCGGCGCAGGCTGAAACGCTGTCTACCAAGAATCGCAAGGCGCTATTCCTCAAACAATCCAAGGTATTGGACAATCGCGCTGCCAGCCAATATCGCGACTCAGAAAGGCTAAAGCCCAAGACTGAACGCGGCAAATTCGTAAAGCGCTATACCGGTAACTATCGGGGGCAATATCTTGAACACGCCCGAAAGGCTGCGCGGCAACACAACATTCCGGAAGAGCTGTTTCTGCGTCTTGTGCAGCAGGAAAGTGGCTGGAACCCGCATGCGGTATCGCACAAAGGTGCTTTGGGGTTGGCACAGTTGATGCCGCAGACAGCCAGATTGCTGGGTGTTGATCCACGTGACCCGATTCAGAATCTCGAAGGCGGTGCGCGGTATCTGTCGTGGCAATATCGCAAGTTCAAATCCTGGCGTCTTGCTTTGGCTGCGTACAATGCAGGCCCTAAGGCGGTTGAAAAACATGGCGGCATCCCACCTTACAAAGAAACCCAGAACTATGTGAAAGTGATCTGGGGCGGCTAGCTGCATCGCGGCGAGGCCCATTGTTGATCGATCTGCGCGCACTGACTTAGTCTGGGAAGGTAGTTCCCAGCTTTGGTGCGTTTTCGTGATGCTTCAGGATCGACCAGAAATTCCCTCTGACACATTGGCCAACTGGCAGCGCCTGGTGGATCTGGTTTCGCAACTTGCCGATGTGCCTGCCACCTTGATCATGAAAACCGATGCGCCGGATCATGCAGTCCTGATCACTTCGGACCACCCGGAGAACCCGTACCCCGTTGGCATGAACTTTCGCCTAAACCCCAAGCTATATTGTCAGGGCGTTCTTGAGCGTGATGGCGAGTTTGTGGTCGAAGATGCAACGTGCGACCCGGCCTGGAACGACAACGAAGATTTGGAACATGGGATGTCCTTCTATATAGGGTACCCGTTGAAATGGCCGGATGGTGCAGTGTTTGGAACCATCTGCGTTCTTGATCGCCACCGCAATCGCCGCGCCCTTTTGTTTCGTGAGGGTTTGGCACAGTTCGCGCGTATGGTTGAATCAGATTTGGCTTTGATTCAAGAGGTTTACCTGCGCCGCGCCCTAGAAGATAAGCTGAACGAAACGTTGGTACAATTGGAAAATCGCGTAGAGGCAAGAACGCGCGAATTACAGGAAACGAACACAGCCCTACGGGTGTTACTGACCAGTTTGGATGATGATCGAAAGGACCATGATCAGGATATTGTTGAACGGGTTCGCACGATGGTCATGCCCTATCTGGACAAGCTGCGTGGACAATTGACCGAAGGTGATACTGCGCAAGTTTATCTCGATCTGGCCGAAAGCAATCTCAGAGATATTACGTCGATGATCTCTGATAAGCTTTCGGATGCGTTTTCGGTCATGACGCCAACGGAAATCGAAATCGCACAGTTGGTCATGTCGGGTAAAACCACCAAAGACATCGCCCGCGCCATGTCGCGCGAGACGTCTACAATTGATTTTCATCGTAACAATATTCGCCGTAAACTTGGCCTTGAAGGCCGGGACCAGAACCTACGCAGCCATCTTTTATCGATTTCGTGATCTAATAATATGGGGATTACCCCCATATTCCCCCCTGATTTTTCTGATCTGAGCCACTCGGGTTGACCTTGCTAACCTGATCAGAGGGGCACGGAACCAGCTGTGCCCTGTCAATCGGGAGGATGAATATGGATCGCAAAGATCTAAAATCGGTATTTCTGAACGGGGAACGCGACGCGCTGGCGAAGGGCCTTTCGCGTAGGTCGTTCTTTATGGCAGCTGGTGCCGCAGGTGTGGGGGCAGGTGCCTCATTGCTGGGCAGCAAACCAGCCCAAGCGCAATCGCAGGCGTGGCTGCAACCGGGCAACAACAACCACGTGGTCGAGCTGCAGGGTTCAACAGGACAGGCCAGCACCGGAACCGTCGGGATTGATTACTACGGTCACTGTGCGATCAAGATCACTTCACCCAACGGGGCGACGGTATTGTTCGATCCCTGGCGGGACGATCCGTCGGGTGCCTGGGGCTTGTGGTTTCGGAACGAGTTTCCGCAAATCCCTGTCGATATTACCATGTCCACCCACGCGCATTTCGACCATGACGCTATTGAACGACCCAGCTCGACAATGGTTCTGGATAGAATGGTTGGCAATTTCGAGTTCGCAGACCTCAAGATTACCGGTTTCGCCGACAAGCACGCCTGTGTTGCACCGGGTTGGTATGAGTGGACGAATGCACTGGCCGAATTTGGTGCCGAGGCCTGCCCGCCGAACAATGTCGGGCACATGGATATGGTGGTGTATCTTGTCGAAACCGGAGGCATTCGCACCCTTATCTGGGGCGACAATCGGCACAATCCACCGCAAGAATTCTGGGATGCCATTGGGCAAGTTGACGTACTTACACTGCCAATAGACGGATCGCAGCATATCCTCAGCTATGATCAGGGCAATGACATTGTCTCGAAGCTACAGCCCAAGATCATCATCCCGACGCATTATCTGAACGAGGTCACATCCTACACGCTAACGACGCTTCAATCCGCAGATGAGTGGGTCAAATCGCAGCCCAGCTTCAAGATGCTTGATAGTGCGAGCCTTCAGTTGAACGCCGAAGAAGTGGCTGGGATGTCCAACGAATTCATGCACTTCGGAAACAACGTTATGACGGGCTGAATAGAACAAACTACCACTCACACCCAATTGTGTCGCCTGTCCCCCAACATCCCGTGACACAAAAAAGGGCCGGTCATGGACCGGCCCTTTTATCCTTAGCTGTGCCTTACTCGGCCGCGATTTTGATAACCGGCTCCATCTTGGCCAGAATATCCTCGGCAAGGTGACATTTCACCTGATGCCCGTCCGCAAGCGTCTGTACCGGAGGCACATGGGACTCACACCGCCCATCGGGTACCTCAGACTTCCAGCGACAGCGCGTCTGGAAAGGGCAACCGGGCGGCGGATTCATCGCCGATGGGATATCACCCTCAAGCACGATATGCTGCTTCTCAATCGAAGTATCTGCGATTGGAACCGCACTTAGCAGAGCCTCGGTGTAGGGGTGATAGGGTGGGCTGAACACCTGATCGGTGGTGCCCAGTTCTACCACATGACCCAGATACATCACCATCACACGGTCGCTGAGATAGCGCACAATCGACAGATCGTGGCTGATGAATAGCAGCGTGGTTTTGTGTTCGCGCTGGATTTCCATCAACAGGTCGGTGACCGCCGCTTGAACCGAGACGTCGAGTGCTGAAACCGGCTCGTCCGCAACAACAATTCGCGCGTCGCCTGCAAACGCGCGGGCGATACCCACGCGCTGCTTTTGACCCCCGGACAACTGACGTGGCATCCGGTCCGCAAAGGCCCGAGGCAGCTTCACCAGATCCAACAGTTCCAACATCCGCTGCTTGCGTTCAGCTTCCGAGTTCCCGACGCCAAAGATTTCCAATGCGCGTATGATCTGTCGCCCAACCGTCATCGACGGATTCAACGTGTCGAACGGGTTCTGGAAAACCATCTGCACTTCGCCCACGGTCTTCGCGTCCCGCTCCTCGATCGGAACATCTTCGATGTTGCGATTGTCCAGCAAGATTTGCCCGTCAGTGGCTGTCTCAAGCCCCATCAAAACCTTGGCAAAGGTCGATTTTCCGCAGCCAGATTCACCCACAATGGCGAGAGTTTCCGATTCATGCGCCTCAAAGCTGAGCGTCTCATTGGCCTTAACGACCTTGGTTTCGCCGCCCCCGAACAGGGCATTGGCCGCGACCTCATAATACTTCTTGAGGTTGTCCATCTTCAGAACGGTCCGGCCGATTTCGCCTTTTTCTTTTTGTTCACCCACAGTGATCGGCGCGTTCCAGTCGATTTCCTGGAACTTCAAACAGCGCGTGTGGTGCCGGTCGTTGCCGGGCACGGCCTCCATCAAAATGTCCTTGGCGTCACAGCGACCTTCTTCGAAATAGTCGCAGCGTGGACCAAAGTTACAGCCCGGGGGCCGTTCATGGGGCAGGGGAAAGTTCCCTGGAATCGCCACCAGCGGGCGCGAGTTCTTGTCAGCTCCAGGCAGCGGGATCGAGCGGAACAGAGCCTGTGTATACGGGTGCTGCATTTCGTCGAACACATCCTTGATCGAGCCGCGCTCGACCGCTTCGCCTGAATACATCACGCATAGCCGGTCGCAGGTCTCCAGAACCAGCCCAAGATTGTGCGAGATAAACAGCATAGAGGTGCCGTATTTCTTGCCCAGATCCTTGACCAGTTCAACCACTGCGGCCTCAACGGTCACGTCCAATGCAGTCGTGGGTTCATCCAAGATCAGCAGCGCCGGTTTTGACATCAGCGCCATCGCGATCACGATCCGCTGCTGCTGACCACCGGACAGCTGGTGCGGGAATGAATTCAACATCCGCTCAGGGTCAGGCAGTCTCACATCCGTGACCACCTCCAATGCACGGGCATAGGCCTCTTCGGCGCCCACGCCCTCATGGATCATGGGCACTTCCATCAGCTGTTTACCGATCTTCATCGCGGGGTTCAGCGACGCCATCGGTTCCTGATAGATCATCGCGATTTCGTTGCCGCGAATGTCTCGCAGTTCTTCGGTCGTCATCTCGCTTAGATCACGCCCCTTGAACTTGATCGATCCGCCGACGATACGGCCGTTCTTGCCAAGATCCTGCATGACCCCAAGGGCCACAGTGGATTTTCCACAGCCGGATTCACCAACCAGCCCTACAGCCTCACCGGGCTGAACGCTGACCGAAAAGTCCATGACTGCTGGGATTTCGCGAAGACGGGTGAAGAAGGATATCGACAGCTTGTCGATCTCCAGGATCGGGCCGTCAAATTCCGCCATTTTGCTCATCTTGTTTACTCCTCGCGAGAGTCAGGGGGATCCCCTTCATCTGGCTAAAAATATCTCGGGGGTCCGGGGGCAGAGCCCCCGGTCTCGGTCACATCAGTCCTTCAGACTTTCTTCGCGCAGCCCGTCTGCCAGCAGGTTCAAACCAAGAACCAGTGAGAGCAGTGCAAAAGCAGGCGGAAGGGCAGGGTGCAGATAGATCGACAGGAGCTTGCGGCCCTCGTTAATCGTAGACCCCCAGTCCGGGCTTTCAGGTGGCAGACCCAGCCCGAAGAAACCCAAGGTTCCCAATAGAATGGTGGTATAGCCAATCCGCAGGCAGAAATCGACGATCAGCGGGCCGCGTGCGTTGGGCAGGATTTCCCACAGCATGATGTACCAGGGACCCTCGCCACGAGTTTGCGCCGCTGCCACATAGTCTCGCGTCTTGATGTCCAGAGCCAGCCCGCGCACGATGCGGAACACCGTGGGCGAATTCACGAAGACCACCGAGACAAAGACCACCAGGATACCACCCGGAATATCGAACAGATCCAGATAGGTGGGCAGCCCCCAAATGCGGTAGGCATCGGTGTTGATGATATACCCTCCGGTCGAAATCAGCGACAGGTACAGCCAAACCGTAATGCCCAACACAGCGATTAAAAGCGGTGTCCGGAAACTGGGGCGCGTATAGAACCGAGAGTTCAGCAAAACCGCCAGAAACAGGATGGGGAAGACGAACAACACTGCCGCCATATAATTCGGCACCCCGGTTGCAACGATCTCAGGCGTCACCAGCAGGTAGAACAGCAGGATGACGGGGAAGGCCAGGATCAAGTTTGCCAGGAAGGACAGGAACGTGTCGAGACGTCCGCCGTAGTAGCCTGCGGGCAGGCCCAAAGTAATCCCGACCATAAAGGCGAACATGGTCGCCAGCGGTGCGATCTGCACTACGATCCAGGCCCCTTTGACCATGCGACTGAAAACGTCGCGGGCCAAGTTGTCCCCACCCAGAAGATACCAGGCGAACTCTCCATCTTCCACATTTGGCAGCGGAGTTCCCGGCACCTTGTTTTTCATGCCCGAAACCTGTGTCAGCGGATCATGGGTGACGATCATGTCCATTGCGCCAAAGATGCCAGTAAACACCCAGAACATCACAAGGCCGAAACCAATCATGCCGATGGGGCTGTCATACAGCTTGCCATACAGACCCAGGCGCCGTTTGAAGGCGATGGAAGACGCGAACATGATGATCAGGGCAACCCAAACTGGCAGGAATTGCTGGGACATTGCCCCGATAATTCCCGCACTCGTGCCCATCACGATGCCAAGCAGCAGATAGGCCACAGACAAGCCAACACAGGCAAGGAAACTGTAGTTTAGTGCCAACTGGATCAGGCCGCGAAACCCGCCACCGGAACTGACAGTCCCGTCAGAGTTTACTGTGATTTGCTGCTCGGGCAGGAAGATGCTCGCGACAATCCAGACCAATATAGACAGCACAAGCGCCGCCAAAGCGATCATCAGGATCGGATTAAGGAAGGCGATAGAGCCGGTCCAGCTAAGAGGTTCCATAGTCTATCCCTTCTTATGAAATGCGAATGCGCGGGTTGAGGTAGACATAGCCGATGTCTGAAATCAGCTGCGTCACCAGAACCACAAAGACCGACACGACCGAGATCGCCAGCAGCAGCTGGATGTCGTTATTGCCTGCGGCCTGAACCAACGCCCAGCCAAAGCCCTTGTAGTTGAACAGGGTCTCGACGATCACCACACCATTCAGCAACCATGGGAACTGCAGCATGATGACGGTGAAGGGCGCGATCAGCGCATTGCGCAAAGCGTGTTTCATGACGATGTTGCCGAACGACACACCTTTGAGGCGCGCGGTTCTGATGTATTGCGCTGTCATTACCTCGGTCATCGAGGCGCGGGTCATTCGGGCGATATAACCCATCCCGTAAAGCGCAATGGTCAACACAGGTAGGAAGAAGTTCTCGAAGGTCGGGTTCTCCATCGCTTGTGTTGCCGTGCCCTTGAACCATTTCAGGCCAACAGTCGACGAGGTGAAGATCGCAATAAAGATAACACCCGAAACATATTCAGGGGTTGCGGTCGTGATGATCGAGAATGTCGACAGCGACCGATCCAGGGCAGACCCTTCGCGCATCCCCGCAAGTACCCCAACCAGCAAGGCAGAGGGCACCATCAACACAAGTACCCAAAACATCAGATAGCCAGTATTGCCAAGCCGTTTGGCGACAATTGTACCCACTTCATCCTTGAAGACGGTGGAATAACCCCAATCGCCCTGCAGGACACCGCAGTAGCGTGGCGTGGTTTCCTCGGTCGAGCCGGGACGCGTACAGCTTCCGACAAATGTGCCGTCATCTAATGTGTTGGTAAATCCAGGCGCGACCCCAAGCCACTGACCATATTTGATCAATGTAGGTTGCAAATAGCCGCGGTTTTCCAGCCAAGTCTGGACCTGTTCGTCCGACATCCGCTGGTTCCCTTGAGTTTTGGCAAGTTTTTCGAGGTTTGGGTATAGGTTGGTCAAAAAGAAGACCACGAAAGTCAGGCAAAGCGCAGTCAGCAGCATTACGCCAAACCGTCGGAGGATGAAGAGTCCCATGATGGCCCCTGTTGTTTGGGTGTTCCGCAGATCAGTGGACCATTATCTGGCCTCGGACGTCCGACCCCGTGTCGGCAAGTCTGCGGCTGGAAAGGGGCGCCTGAACCGGCGCCCCTTGTCATGAGTAAGCAGTGATTACGCGGCCCAGCCCCACTTATACTGGTGATGCTCGAAAGCGACGTGCATGTCGGTTCCTACAAGACCATCTTTCATGTGGCGGTAGAGCGACCGCCAGTAGGGTTGGATGGTAACACCTTCCTCCTGGATCATGGCCTCGCCTTTGGCGACGATTTCACGGCGCTTATCGGCGTCGGCGATGGCCAACGCTTCGGCCAGGATGGCGTCGAATTCAGGGTTTTCCCAACCGAATTCATTCCAGGCTTCTCCAGACTTGTAGGCCAAGGCCCAGATCTGAACACCCAGCGGACGCGGGTTCCAGTTTGTTGAACTGAACGGGTATTTTGCCCAGTCGTTCCAGAACGTGTTGCCGGGAAGAACGGTACGCTTGACCTTGATGCCAGCATCCCGAAGCTGAGCGGCTACCGCATCGGTGGTATTCCGGCGCCAATCGTCGTCGATTGAAAGCAGCTCATGCTCATAATCGGCCATGCCAGCCTCTTCCATAAGAGCAAGCGCCCCTGCGGGATCGACCTTCTGCTTCGGCAACTCGAAGTAGTCCGGGTGGATTGGCCCAACATGGTGGTTCTCGGCTGGCGAACCGCGGCCTCCGTATCCCAGCTCAAGACAGACTGAATTGTCGACTGCCATTGTCAGGGCCTGACGCACACGTTTGTCGGCATAGGGTTTTACGCCGTCAACTTCAGCAAGTTGGTTAGGCCGGATCACGATGGTTGCCATCGTGACAACTTCGGACTTCACGTAACCGAGACTGTCCATAACGTCGATGAACTCCCCGACCGACTCGTAGAGCATGTCGACTTCATCAGATTCCAGCGCGGCCAGCCAGGCCGACGGATCGGTTCCGTAGTCAATATATTCGATCCGGTCGAGCGCAGGACGCCCGAATACTTCCTCGCCCCACCAAGTGTGATCCTCGTTGCGCACCATGACGCCTTTCACGCCGACTTCCAGCTCTTGCATCAGATATGGGCCGGTACCGACGTTGTTCAGGAGATCGGTTTCGCTGAAGGACTCGTGCACGATTGCCGCGGGATAGTCCGACATACCAGGGATCAGCGTGATATCAGGGGCGGGCAGGTTCAGTTGAACTGTGTGATCGTCCACGACCTGAATACTGCCTTCAATCGCCTGACCGGTATCGTCGTCAACCAATGTCGCAAAGCGACCTGCCATCGAGTTGGTTTCCGAGCCCTTGTCACACCACCGCGCAATGTTGCGCGCCACATCGTTTGCGGTAAAATCATCACCGTTGTTCCACTTGGCGCCTTTACGGACTTTCAGTGTATAGACGGTAGCATCGTCGTTGATTTCCCAGCCTTCCAGCAGCATGCCACGGAAGGAACCATCCGAGTTGTATTCAACCAGATATTCCAAGGTGCCACGGCTGAAGTTGGCAATCTGCGACCAGTCATAAGTCCGTGGATCTTTCAGAGCCCGCACTTCCATTTGAACGCGCAGGGTGCCACCCTCTTTTTTGGCATCCTCGCCTTCGGCAACGGCGGGCGTTGGCAGGCCAATCAAGCCGTAGGCCGCCGCTGCAGTCACGCCGAGGCTTGTGGCGCGCGTAAGGAATTCACGGCGGCTTAGTTTGCCATCGCGATATTCCTGAGCATGCATCTCTGCTGCCCAATGCACTGGCTTTCCGTTGATTGTTTGGTTCTCCATAGATGTCTCCCTGTGACACATATTTTTGTTAGATTTCGTGTTTCTGATTGATCAAGACGGGCGCTACAGGGACCGTTTGGTATCGGTCGGTAGTGCCGAGGGTTTGGATTTTAGATTTATGAACATCCCCATGGTCGTATTCGGCACCAGTTTTCTCGCTGCGTCAATGTTGGAAATCGTCATAGATGGCACAAAAGCGACATCATTGAGAAAAGTGTGCTGAGTTTAGCTTCGATCTGAAACCTGAATGATCGATAAACGGTTCATCAATTTCGGCATGCATTTGCATACCAACTTTGCCCAATAAAATACTGATTTGTATATGTGATTGAGTGCCTATAAACTAAAGCACTCAGCCCGCGGCATCAATGTGGTTCCATGATTTCATGCGGGCGCGAAACCAGGTGCGTTGTCGCTTGGCGAACCGGCGTGTCGCAATTGTTGCTTTCTCGCGGGCTTCGTCCAACGTCATGCGACCTTCCAGACAGGCCATCAGCTCCGGAACCCCAATAGCTTTGCAGGACGGTAAATCCGGATTGTAACGATCGCGCATCGCGGCCACTTCATCCATTGCGCCCTGTTCCACCATCAGATCAAACCGGCGACTGATGCGTTCCAACAGCCAGTTCTTTTCGGCGTCGAATACAATCGGAACGGTGTCCCGGATGTCCAGTGTTGGCGCAGGGGTATCGGCCTGCCATTCAAGCAGGGACCGACCTGTTGCAACCTTGACCTCCCAAGCGCGTTGAACTCGGGCGCGATTTTGCGTGTCAATCGTGCGCTGGGTCTGAGGGTCCAAGCCCTCGATCAATTGTTGCAACGGGATTGTGTCGGCTTCTGCCCGAATATCCGGTGGCGTAGGGGGTATGTCGGCCATGCCTTCAGTCAGGGCAGTGAAATAAAGCCCGGTACCGCCGACAATAATTGGGCGCTGCTTTTGGGACAGTAAGGGCGTAACCTCTCGCAGCCAGTGACCTGTTGAATAGGTCTGATCATGGGCGATGTGCCCGTACAGTCGGTGCGGCGCGCGCGCCTCATCTTCGGGCGAGGGCCGGGCCGAGATGATCTGCCAGCAATCATATACCTGACTCGCATCGGCATTGACGATCTCGCCCCCGCAACGCTCTGCAATTAGCAGTGCCAGCGCCGATTTGCCTGAGGCCGTAGGCCCGGCAATCAACACGGGTTTGTCATCGGGAATTGACGGCAATTGCGCCCAAAGCCGGTTCTCGGTGTTGTCGGCCATTGATGCTTGCCTTGTTCCTGACGATCCGCATTGAACCTGCGGAGGTTTTGCTTCATTTTGCGCCGGAAAATAACCCCGTGCCAGCCCGGAGCGCAACATGAGCCTTTCCTCATCCATTGAGACCACAGAAACCCCGAAAACAACCTATAACCGCGTCATGTTGAAGATTTCGGGGGAGGCACTGATGGGGGATCAGGGATTCGGGCTGCATCCACCAACCGTTCAGCGCATCGCGCAAGAGGTCAAATCGGTTCACGATCTGGGGGTCGAGATTTGTATGGTGATTGGCGGCGGGAATATCTTCCGCGGGCTATCTGGATCTGCGCAGGGAATGGAGCGGACGACGGCCGACTATATGGGCATGCTGGCGACTGTTATGAATGCACTGGCGATGCAATCCGCGCTTGAAGGGGTAGGGGTCTTTACCCGCGTGATCTCGGCCATTCGCATGGATGAGGTGTGTGAGCCTTACATCCGCCGCCGCGCTGTGCGCCACCTCGAAAAGAAACGGGTCTGCATCTTTGCAGCCGGGACCGGGAACCCTTATTTCACCACCGACACAGCCGCGACTTTGCGCGCGAACGAAATGGCCTGTCAGGCCATTTTCATGGGCAAGAACGGCGTGGACGGTGTGTATGACAAAGATCCGAAAGTTCACGAGGATGCGGTGCGTTACAATACCGTGTCTTACGATGATGTGCTTGCCAAAAGGCTGCGAGTCATGGACGCATCAGCGATTGCACTGGCACGAGACAATAATCTGCCGCTGATTGTGTTTGGTCTGGATGAGCCGGGCGGGTTCCGAGGAATTCTGGCCGGTGAAGGAACTTACACCAAAGTGCAGGGCTAGTATCCGCGTTTTTTAAGTATGAGGCCGGGCATTTACGCCCGGCCTCTTTCATTTTTGGCCTTCGAAGAAGCCTACCGAGTTGCCGTCAGGATCGGTTCCATAAAAGAACCGGCCTGCGGGAATGGAAATCGGGTCAGAAAGAACCTTGCCGCCAGCCTGTTCAACGCGCTTCATCGTATCCTCAAGTGTGCCCTGCGCGGCCAAATGCAGAGTGGGACCTTCGCCACCTTTGGCAGGTTTGCCCGGATACAAGTGCAACGCGACACCGGTCTCAACCTCGGCAGGTTTGAAGACGGCGATCGGGTTTGGGCCGCTTTCGTCCAGATGCAGCTCAGCCCCAGTCACCTCGGCATAGAATGCTATGGCCTTGTCCAGATTGCTGACGGGCAATTCGCCCCAAACCAGAAAATCTTTGGGTGTGTAGTTCATGGTCTTTCCTCTTGGTTTTGTATTGCGGCACCTTCCCATCACATGATGACAAAAACCGTCATCAGAACAGGTGCTTGACCCACAAGCAAAGCTCTGGCTATCTGGCGCGGACCTTTGGTAGCAAACACTCACGCCAAGGGCTGCCGCCGAACATTTAACGCTGTTGAGCCTGCGGCTGGGCTGGAAGACCTGCCTTGTTTTCGGAGTTGACCGGATCATGCGCGGGCAAACTCCTGAAATGTGGCGCATGAAACAGGAGAGATGCGATGGGCACCCTCGATATTGATTTCGTCCGGGCGCAGTTCCCGGCCTTCGCCGAACCCAGCTTGCAAGGTCAGGCGTTTTTCGAGAATGCCGGGGGATCATATACCTGCAAGCCTGTGATTGACCGGTTGACCCGGTTTTACACACAGCGAAAGGTCCAGCCCTATGCACCCTACGAGGCCAGCCGCCTAGGTGGGGAAGAGATGGACGAGGCCCGCCTGCGTCTGGCCGCAATCATGGGTGTGGATACGGATGAGCTGAGTTTTGGTCCATCGACCACTCAGAACACCTATGTTCTGGCGCAAGCCTTCCGCCAGTGGATGCAGCCCGGCGATGCCATCGTTGTTACCAATCAGGATCACGAGGCCAATTCCGGCCCATGGCGCCGGCTGGCCGAAGACGGAATCGAAATCCGCGAATGGCAGATTGATCTAGAAAGTGGGTCCTTGGACCCGCAGGATCTGGAGAACTTGTTGGACGAGAAAGTGCGCCTGGTCTGTTTCCCGCATTGCTCGAACGTGGTGGGAGAAATCAACCCGGTGACCGAAATCACCGCGATTGCTCATGCCGCAGGTGCGTTTGTCTGCGTTGATGGCGTCTCTTACGCGCCGCACGGTCTTCCGAACGTCGGAGATTTGGGGCCGGATATCTATCTGTTCTCGGCCTATAAAACTTATGGCCCGCATCAGGGCTGCATGGTCATCCGGCGCGCTTTGGGCGAGATGCTTCCAAATCAGGCGCATTATTTCAACGCCGATACGCTGTACAAGCGGTTTACCCCGGCAGGGCCGGATCATGCACAGATTGCGGCGAGTGCCGGTATGGCCGACTATATCGATCTTCTGTGCGACCATCATGGCGGGCCGGAAACAGGCGACGCCGCGCGCGGTGCCTTTGTGCATGATTTGATGCGCGGGCATGAGGTCAAATTGCTGCAGCCCTTGCTTGATGCTGTCAAAGACCGCAACGCGCTGCGGCTGCTTGGCCCCTCCAAAGCAGACATGCGGGCGCCGACAGTGGCATTGTCGTTGAACCGCGCGGCAGAGCCGGTTGCCGCTGAGCTTGCAAAACATGGCATTATGGCAGGCGGAGGCGAATTCTACGCGGTGCGCCCTTTGCAGGCGATGGGCGTCGATGTTGATCAAGGCGTGCTGCGGCTCAGCTTTACCCACTACACGTCGCAACAGGAAATTGATCAGCTTTTGGAGGCGCTTGACCGCGTTTTGTGATCCAGTTTCCGCGTCGCTTCGTAATCCGAAGAAATAAAGGGCGGTTATGGAATCTGAGCACTCTCCGATCATTTTGTGGTTCAGGCGCGATCTGCGATTGGGGGATCATCCAGCAGTTGCAGCAGCGGTGCAGTCGGGTCGCCCCATCGTGCCCGTTTTCATACTTGATGATCAGGCTCAAGGCTTGGGGGCAGCTCCGAAATGGCGGCTTGGCTTGGGTCTGGAAGCATTTGAGAAAAGCCTGACGCAGATTGGCAGCAGGCTGATCTTGCGTCGAGGGACAGCGCTGGATGTACTGCAAGATCTGCTGAAGGAAACCGGTGCAAAATCTGTTTTCTGGTCTCGCGCTTACGATCCAGAGGCAATCCGTCGGGACAAAGAAATCAAGGCGACTTTGACCGACCAAAGGATCGAAGCACGGTCCTATGCAGGCCATCTGCTGTTTGAGCCTTGGACAATTGCCACCAAAACCGGTCAGCCCTTTCGTGTGTTTACTCCGATGTGGCGGTCAGTACAGGGGCGCGATATCCCGACGCCGCAGGCACGACCTTCGAAACTGGCTATACCGGATGCTTGGCCAAAGTCGGATCAACTGTCTGATTGGCACCTGGATCGGGACATGCGTCGCGGGTCGCGGGTCGTTCGACCGTATGTCCGACCTGGAGAAGACGCGGCATTGGATCAGTTGGACGCGTTCTTAGAGCGCATCGATCAGTATTCTGCACAGCGCGATCTACTGGATCAGAGCGGAACTTCTGATCTGTCCGAATATCTTTCACTTGGTGAAATTGGGTCCCGAACGATCTGGCACCGTGTACAAAACGCTGAACTAACCGGCACACGTGGTGGCGAAGCATACTTGCGTCAGCTTGTTTGGCGCGAGTTTGCTTATCACCTGATGTACAATTGGCCGCATCTGCTGACGGATAACTGGAAGCCTGAATGGGATGCATTCCCCTGGAACACAGATGCAGATGCGCCCGAAGTGCGCGCGTGGCAACAGGGCAGAACGGGCATACCGCTTGTCGATGCAGGCTTGCGGCAAATGTATGTGACCGGACGGATGCACAATCGGGCAAGAATGATTGTTGCGAGCTACCTGACGAAACATCTGATGACGCACTGGAAAATCGGCGCAGACTGGTTCGCAGATTGCCTGATTGACTGGGACCCAGCCGCCAATGCGATGGGGTGGCAATGGGTGGCGGGATCTGGCCCGGATGCAGCACCATATTTCCGTATCTTCAACCCCGATACACAGCGTGAGCGGTTTGACCCGAATTCTGACTATCTGCATCGCTGGATCGCTGAGGGTAGGCTAGACCCGTCGCCCACGGCACTTGCCTATTTTGATGCGGTACCACGATCCTGGGGCCTGTCCCATCAAGACGCATACCCTGAGCCGGTGGTCGGGCTGAAAGAGGGCCGTGCCCGGGCATCGGGTGCGTATGAAGCCAGAAAAAACCAGTAAGGAACTGAAAACTTGCCAGAAACCGAATCCCGTCCTAGCTTTATTTCGCAACCGCAGAGGGGAGAGCGGATGTTCTTGACGAGCACCGAAGGGCAGGAAAATCTGCCAAGATATTTTGCACAAGTCTTCAAGATGCTGAACCGGATGGAGAGCGGGCGGCTTGATATAGCATTGCCAGATGGTCGTGTGTTCCGAGCCGACGCGCCCAAGCCTGGCCCCGTTGCCCATGTCGATATTCACGACCCAGATGTGTTTGCACGCTTGGTGCGAGAGGGCGAACTGGGGTTTTCGGATGGTTATCTGGAAGGGGATTGGAGCACGCCTGATTTGCGCAGCTTCATGGACCTCGTGCACCTGGGAACCGAAACCGTATACGACGACTTTACGGGGAAATTTCTTGTTCGCGCCTATGAGAGGCTGCGGTTCTGGTTGCATCGCAACAACAAGACCCAGGCGAAAAAGAACATCTCGTATCACTATGATTTGGGCAATGATTTCTATGGTCTTTGGCTCGACGATACGATGACGTATTCCAGCGCCATTTTTGAGACAGGACAAGAAAGCCTCGAAAAAGCGCAGACTGCCAAATATGCCAGTATGGTTGATGAAATGGGCGCCAAGCCTGGGGATCATATCCTTGAAATCGGATGCGGATGGGGTGGGTTTGCCGAATATGCCGCAAAAGAACGTGGGCTGCGTGTAACAGGGCTGACCATCAGCCAAGAGCAGTTAAAGTTTGCGAAAGAACGCATTGAAAAAGCAGGGCTTGCCGATCTTGTGGAATTTAAACTGCAAGATTATCGCGACGAGCAGGGGCAATATGACGGCATTGCCTCGATCGAAATGTTCGAGGCGGTCGGTCAGAAATACTGGCCTGCGTACTTCAACACCGTCCGAGATCGATTAAAGCCAGGCGCGCATGCGACCTTGCAGATCATCACGGTCGCAGATCACCGCTGGGACGTTTATAAAAACGGTGTTGATTTCATTCAGAAATATATCTTTCCGGGTGGAATGTTGCCAGCCCCGACAATCCTGAGAGAGCAGATTGATCAGGCTGGGCTGACAGTGGTGCGATCCAAAGAGTTTGGCAAAAGCTATGATCTGACGCTGCGCCGTTGGTACGAGACGTTTAATGCCAAATGGGATCAGATCTCGGACATGGGTTTCGATGAGCGTTTTCGCCGCATGTGGAATTATTATTTAACAGCATGCGGCGCAGCCTTTGACACGGGTAATTGTGATGTGACACAGATCACAGTAGCTAAACCCAGTTGAAGAACGGATAATCCGAATGCCTACAGCCTCACGTCTCGTTGCCGCGTTGTGTCTGCTGGTGATCGCATTTCTTGTTTCGGGCATGATTATCGACAACGGGGAAGAGGGCAAGGATTACGGCTACTTCACCTATATCAACATGGGTCTGGGTCTGATCTGTGGCTGGGTTGTTATGGGGAAACGTGCAGGCCGCGGCTGGACCGCAGCCATCAACAACGGTTTAACCGGGGTTGCGGCGCTCGTGTTCTGGGGACTTTTTGTCCAAGGCACGCATGAGATGTTCAGCCAGGCCATGCGTCACCGCTTTGGCGGCCCGTTCGAAGCCCTGCTTGCCATTTTCGAGATTGGGATCGACTTTGGCAAACAACTGGTGGTACCCGAGATTTTGATAACACTTGGGGTCGGCGCGATACTAAGCGGAATTCTCACCGAAATCGCCTCTCGCCGCTGGCGCTAAGTCTGATCTGCCAAATCGGGATCTCTAACTTTGTCTGACCTGTTTTTCTATGGCACTTTGCGCCATGTGCCTTTGCTCGAGCTTGTTATGGGGCGCAATGCTGACGCTTTGTCGGTGACTCAAGCGGTGTTGCCTGATCATGCGGTATACTCCGCCTTGGATCAGCCCTTTCCAATGATAATGGCGGAACCAGGCAGTGAGGCCAAAGGCTTGCTGGTACGTGGGTTAGGGGAAGCAGAGCGCGCCCGCTTGGCATTTTATGAAGGCGGATTTGAATATGACCTTCGCCCACAGACAATCATGACAGCCGACGGGACCCAACATCAGGCGTTGGTGTTCTTCCCCGATCTTGCCGCCTGGGAAGCTGGCACACCATGGGATATCGAGGACTGGTCCAAAGACTGGGGCGAGGTTTCATTACTGGCAGCGGAAGAGGTGATGGCCCATTACGGCAGGATTGATGCCGCTGCCATAGCGCGCAGTTTTCCGGCCATTCGCATGCGCGCTTGGGCAAAGCTTGCAGCAAGACAGCGCGGAAATGGCGACGATCGTACCATTGCGCATGACGTGATCGTCAAAGAACGCAAACAGGCCTATATCAACTATTTCGCAATGGATGAGGCCCAGCTCCAGCACCGTCAGAATAATGGCGCAATGAGCCCGGTACTACATCGCAGCGGAATGATGCAGGGAACGGCTGTGATCGTCCTGCCTTACGACCCGGTGCGCGATACGGTGTTGTTGGTGGAACAGTTCCGCGCGCCCGTATTTTTGATTGACGATCCCGAACCATGGATGTGGGAGCCCGTCGCCGGTATGATCGATCCCGGTGAAACACCCGAACAAGCGGCCCTGCGCGAGGCAAAGGAAGAGGCGCAAATATCACTGAGCCGTTTGGAATTTGCCGGTGGTGCCTATTCCTCGAGTGGGTCCTCTACTGAATACGTCTATCTCTATGTTGGGCTGGGTGATCTGACCCATACCGTTGAAAGCGGTGGATTGGCGTCGGAAGGCGAAGATATCCGAAGCAAAATTCTACCTTTTGATGAATTCATGAAGATGGTAGACGCCCATGTTTTCAAGGATTTACCGCTCTTGACCTTGGCGCATTGGTTGGCGCGAAACCGTGAGCGCCTGCGTACGTGACTATCCCGACTTGTGATCATGTCGGGGCACCTGTAAATCTGCTGAAATACCATATGACAAGAGGACGCCATGCGCATTGCAAAAGACCTTGCCGACGCGGTCGGGAAAACACCTCTGATCCGGCTGCGACGCGTCAGCGACGAGACGGGCTGCGAAATCCTCGGCAAGGCCGAATTCATGAATCCAGGCCAGTCGGTCAAAGACCGGGCCGCGCTGTATATCATCCGTGATGCGATCGCGCGTGGCGACTTGAAACCGGGTGGCACGATCGTTGAGGGCACAGCAGGGAACACGGGCATTGGCCTTGCGCTGGTTGGTGCTTCGATGGGGTTCAAGACAGTGATCGTGATCCCCGAAACCCAATCGGAAGAAAAGAAAGACATGCTCCGCCTTGCCGGGGCGCAACTGGTGCAGGTGCCTGCAGCGCCTTACCGCAATCCCAACAACTTTGTGCATTATTCACGTCGTTTGGCCGAAGAACTGGCGCAGACCGAGCCGAATGGAGCCGTCTGGGCGAACCAGTTCGATAACGTCGCAAACCGTCAAGCGCATGTGGAGACAACGGGTCCCGAAATCTGGGAACAAACGGGCGGCAAAGTCGATGGCTTCATCTGTGCCGTTGGTTCCGGTGGTACCCTTGCAGGTGTGGCCGATGCGTTGCAGCCCAAAGGTGTCAAGATTGGTTTGGCGGATCCGATGGGGGCAGGGCTCTATTCTTATTACACCACTGGTGAAATCGCGATGGAGGGTGGCTCGATCGCGGAGGGCATCGGGCAAGTTCGGATTACGAAGAACCTAGAAGGGTTCACCCCAGATCATTCCTGGCAGATCACAGACAACGAAGCTCTGCCATATATCTTCGATCTGCTGCGCGAAGAGGGCTTGGTGATGGGTGGCTCGACCGCGATCAACATCGCCGGTGCGGTTCGTCTGGCAAAAGAGCTGGGACCGGGACATACCATCGTAACCATCTTGTGCGACTATGGTACGCGCTACCAATCGAAGCTGTTCAATCCCGAGTTCCTGCGGGAGAAAGAACTGCCTGTTCCAGACTGGATGACCGAAGCGCCGCGTAGCATTCCCGGCGTGTTTGAGGACGTGTAATGCTGCGACAGGTCCGCCTGTTTCTGGTACTGATTTTAGTCTGTCTCATCGGGCTGGGTGGCGTCGCGTCTGCCCAGCTGACCGACAGACAGAGTGAATATTATCAGGGCTGGGTCAGCACGGCGGACCGTGCGGAATCTGTTATCCGGGCCAATCGAGCCTCGAACGCCGCGCTCGAGAATTTGCGTTCAGAAATAAATAATTACCGCGAAGACTTTAACAACGCGCGGAGCGCAAATACAGATCGGCTTCAGACGCTGGAAAGCCAGCTCAAAGCGCTTGGGCCGAAGCCTGCCGAGGGTGAATCTGAGCCTGAAGACATCGCCAAGCTGCGCGAACATCTCGAAACCCAGATAAACAGTTTGCGGGTCCCGCGTATTATCTCGGAAGAGGCGTTCAGCCGTGCCAATGGTCTGATCGGTGAAATCGACCGGATCATCCGTGATCGACAGAAAAAAGAGATGCTGGAACGTGGGCCATCGCCGCTCAATCCAGTTTATTGGACCCCCGCCTGGTCGGATATCAAGGAAGCGACGCAAAGCCTGATTAATGAAACCGTCGAGAATATGCGGTCCGACGTGGTTCGTGAGCAGGTGCGCGAGCGTGGTCTTGGTATCATTGTCCTGTTGATCATCTCGGCAGTGCTGCTGCTTTTCGGGCGCAAGTGGTCAGAGAAGGGGGGCGAGTTTCTGCGCTCATTCGGCGGCAGTGGCAGCGGCGTTTGGACCTTTGTCGTCTCGCTGTTGCGCATATTGCTGCCGTGGTTGGGCGTAGTGGCATTGGTGAGTGCCATCGTCATGACAGGCGTACTTGGCTTACGCGGTACGCTGTTGTTCCAAAAAGTTCCGTATTGGGCCGCAATCATATTCTATTTTGATTGGATTGGCCGGCAGGTTTACCTGATGGGCGCTGCCCAGAACTTTCAAAGGTTGTCCGCAGGCAAAATCAAAGAGTTGCGGGTCTATATTGATCTATTGGCGGTCATGCTGATCCTTCATGATCTTACGCTTCTGTTTGAACAGATTGAGAATATCTCGGACGCGACCCGTGCGGTTGTGAGTTTTCCAATCGTTGTGGCGACCGCGTTGCTTCTGCTGCGTGTGCGTCAAATCCGGCAATCAGAGCCGCAGCAAGAGCAGGCAGAGCAAGAGGCGACCCGACGTGCTGCCGGATTCAGTCAACTGGTCGAGTTTCTGCGGCGCGCTCTGTTCATGCTCGGGATCGCGACTCCAGTCTTAGGGGCCTTTGGCTATATTAATGCTGCTGAAGCAATCGTATTCCCTGCCGTCAAGACACTGGTGCTAATCGCGGCTCTCGTGATCGTTCAACGTTTTGTCAGCACGATCTATGGCTGGCTTTCTGGGCAGGGGGACGCAGCGCGCGATTCCCTGTTCTCAGTATTGGTTGGGTTCGCGCTTGCGATCGTAGCGCTGCC
This sequence comes from Ruegeria sp. CE9, assembly GCF_056537425.1. NCBI lineage: Bacteria > Pseudomonadati > Pseudomonadota > Alphaproteobacteria > Rhodobacterales > Roseobacteraceae > Ruegeria > Ruegeria sp. CE9. The sequence continues at coordinate 371,553 of NZ_JBQFRO010000001.1, forward strand.
AATTCTCGCGCTTTATTGGGGCGCACGCGAAACGGATCTGCGCGAAGCGTGGTCGCGAATTCTGCTGGGATTCGATATCGGTGGCGTGACGATTTCACCCAGCAATTTCCTGACCTTCATCGCCGTATTTGCGATCGGCTATACGTTGACGCGCCTGCTGCAAAGCGGGCTGCGGAATTCGTTGCTGCCGAAAACCAGCATCGATCCTGGTGGGCAAAATGCCATCGTTTCGGGAACTGGCTATGTCGGGATATTTCTGGCGGCCCTGATCGCGATCATGGTTGCCGGATTTGACTTGTCGTCGCTTGCGATCGTGGCAGGGGCTCTGTCCGTTGGTATCGGTTTCGGCCTTCAAACCATCGTTTCAAACTTTGTCTCAGGAATTATCCTGCTGGTTGAGCGCCCGATCTCCAAGGGCGATTGGATCGATGTGAATGGGATGATGGGATATGTCCGTGACATCTCGGTCCGGTCCACGCGGATCGAGACGTTTGATCGGACGGATGTGATCGTTCCCAATTCGGACCTGATCAGCGGGGTGGTGACCAACTACACCCGAGGCAACACGATTGGCCGGGTGATCGTGCCGGTGGGGGTGGCCTATGGCACAGACACCCGCAAAGTTGAGACCATTCTGGGCGAGATCGCCAACGGGCATCCCATGGTTCTGGCCAACCCAGCGCCGAGTGTCGTGTTCCAGGGGTTTGGTGCAGATTCTCTGGATTTTGAAATCCGGGCAATCTTGCGGGATGTAAATTGGGTTCTGTCTGTCAAATCCGACATGAACCACGAGATCAATCGTCGGTTCGTTGAAGAGGGTATCGAGATTCCGTTTGCCCAGCGTGATCTGTGGTTGAGAAATCCAGAGGTTCTGTCAGGCCAGCCTGAGGCCGCCGAGCCCAAAGATGATCTCCCTCAGTCTGCACCGTCCTCAAGGCCGGCAGATCTGACGGCCGACGATCTGGACGGTTCCGGAGACGCGGATGCAGATGGTGACGGTCGCTGAATTTTCGACCTAATCAATTTTTTCAAATGATTATCGGGTTGTTACATTTCGATGTATTCTGAGAGTTATTTAGGAGAAATATTGATGGTCACTTTTTCACATAGTCTTGCGCGTATTGCGGTTTGGAATCTGGCAGGTTTTAACCCGGTGAACACGAGCCTTGGCATCCCGGCGAATAGCGATCGGGTTGCGCATCAGATCGAAGGTCTGGCTTTGCTTGACGCAGAATTGATCACGTTGGTTGAGGTCAGCCCAATCGAACATATCAACCGACTGGCGGCGGGATTGGCGGATAAGGGTTTGGACTATCAGGTCAAGATCTTACCGCAGCCAAATGGTAACATTCATATCGGGTTCCTTCACAAGCCGGGCGTCTCGGTGTCGGGGCTTCAACTCATCGACGGCTCGGAAGGAGATGATCCCGGAGGCCGACAGGCGCTGATTGCCGATGTCGAGGTCGGCAAGTTCAAGGCCAAGCTGATAGCAGTGCACTTAAAGTCAGGCCGTGACCGACCCGAACAACAAATTCGGGACAGCCAGTGCAAAATTATCGGCGACAAGATCGCCGAAATCCGTGCAACCCCGGGGCTGACCCAGTGCACGATCCTGCTGATGGGCGATTTCAATATGATCCCCGGTCAGGATGTCAGCAATTTCCATCATCTCGGTGGGGATGACATGATGGACTTTGTATCGTGCTGGGACCTGCAGGATCGGTTCTCGCATATTTTGGATAAGGGGCGCGCTAATTTGCTGGACGGTTTCGCCGTTTCACGGACGTACTCCACCGATTACGTCCGCGGCAGCCTGCGCTTGTTTCCGATGCACTGGACCATGAATATGGGGCGTGAGGCATTCAAGGACGAAGTGTCGGATCATCTGCCATTCGTGGCCAGCTTTCGGATTTTCTGAGCCATCCCTTCTTGCGATTGGGGCCTTGCGCTCGGTTCGGAAATTCGCATAAGACACCCCTAACGGAGAGGTGGCCGAGTGGTCGAAGGCGCACGCCTGGAAAGTGTGTAGGCGGGAAACCGTCTCCAGGGTTCGAATCCCTGTCTCTCCGCCATTCAAACCTGCGCAACTGGATTTCTACCGCAATTTCGAACGATTGATCTATGTCGGACGGAGGGCCGATTTCGTGAGTATCGATCTGATGTAATTGTGTATTATTCATTGCATGAGCAAGGAAACAACCTGACCTGTTTCGGGTCTCTGCCGCGAGGCCAATGGCAATTGCACCACAAGCGAACGGTCTGTCCGACAGCTTTGCTCATGCGCCGCAACGAGTGCCCCAGAGTTCAATGCCTCTTCGATCAGGCAGAGATGCCCCATAAGCACCCCCGCACCTGCTTTGGCCTCCTCCACCGCAAGGCTATAGAGCGAAAATCTTGGTCCAGCTTTTTCATTCTTAATCTCGAAACCTGTTTTTTGAGACCACATAGACCAATCGTCATTCCACGTTTGATCATGCAGTATCGGAACCCCCTCGTAACAGTTCTCTGATTGAACGCGATCCAGAAGTTCGGGCGCACATACCGGAGTGATTACATCTCGGATCAGAACAACTTGGTTTGATGAGGTTTTATGATTTGCGAAGAAAATCGACAGATCAAACATCTCGCGTGAGAGGCTTGGTGGTGTTTCCATCGCGGTGACTGAAAAATTGATATCGGGCAGCCGCTCTCGAATGCGACGCAACCGCTTTGGGAGCCAAAGTTGGGCAACGGCGGGCAGGGCGGCGATGTGAAAATCGGGGTTAGGTTTTAGGTTGTGTAAGGCGCGGGCAGCGTCGCCTATCTGATCAAACGCTGAAGTAAATACCGCGACAAGTGACTGCCCCTCGGTCGTGAGTTCAACGCCTTGCGCGTTCCGACGAAACAGCGGTGCGCCAGCCCAACCCTCAAGCGCTTTTATGTGCTGCGAGATCGCACCCGGCGATACATTCAACTCTTCCGCTGCCGCAACAAAGCTGACATGGCGCGCGGCCGCCTCAAAGGCGCGCATGGCATTCAGCGGAGGTCCTGTCGGACGTTTCGGGGCGACGCTCATTCTATTAGCCTTAGTTTTTCTACGCCAAGAAATAACAATTCTGCTTTGCGATGTCACGTGACTGCAGCCAAAGTGGCACAAACTAGGAGGATGTCAGATGACACTTGTACAACGAGATTGGGTGCCAACCGCCTGTGAGACCCTGGTTCAGGACATCGCGTGCAAAGCCGCCTCTGAATCGTCAGACAACCTTTTGTCACGCATTCAGAACTTAGCCGATGAAAACCGGCGCATTCATGAGAAAGAGTGCTTTAACCTGAACCCCGCGACAAATGTTATGAATCCAAAGGCTGAGGCGCTTTTGTCCTCTGGTATCGGGTCCAGGCCATCGCTGGGCTATCCCGGCGACAAATATGAGATGGGGTTGGAAGCGATTGAAGAGATCGAAGTCATCGCCGCTGAGCTGTGTGCCGATGTTTTCGATGCCCAGTTTGCCGAGGTCCGGGTGCCCTCTGGTGCAATCGCCAATCTCTATGGTTTCATGGCGACTTGTAAAGCCGGCGACACAATTATTGCGCCACCCGCATCGATAGGGGGCCATGTGACTCACCATTTGACCGGATGTGCGGGCCTATTTGGGCTGCGCACAATCGAAGCTCCGGTCAATGCCGACGGATATACTGTCGATCTCGACCAGTTGCGCGCGATTGCAAGGGTTGAACGCCCTAAGCTGATAACGGTTGGGGGTAGCTTGAATCTGTTTGAGCATCCGGTGGCCGAAGTGCGTGCGATTGCGGATGATGTTGGTGCAAAGGTGATGTTCGATGCCGCACATCAATGCGGCATCATTGCTGGGCGCGCATGGTCCAACCCACTGAAAGAGGGTGCGCATTTTATGACGATGAGCACTTACAAAAGCCTCGGTGGTCCAGCTGGAGGTTTGATTGTGTCGAATGATGCAGAGATCGCCAAATCGCTGGATGCAATTGCATTTCCCGGTATGACCGCAAATTTCGATGCAGCTAAGACTGCGGCGCTTGCCGTTACAATGCTGGACTGGAAAGAGCATGGCACGGCTTATGCGAAAGAGATGATCGCGATGTCGAAAGCACTTTCCAAGGCTTTGGATGCGCTTGGCGTTCCTGTTTTTTCTGGTGCGGAAGGCTTCACCAACTCTCATCAATTTGCAGTGCTGGCGGCTTCTTATAGAGGGGGGCAGGCAGCATCCAAAGCACTGCGCAAGTGTGGGTTTCTTGCGTGCGGTATCGGGCTGCCGGTAGAGCCGGTAGAAGGTGATATGAACGGCCTTCGCATTGGCACACCCGAGCTGGTGCGGTGGGGCATGACGTCTGATGGTGCTGAACGTTTAGCAAACCTGATTAAGCTTGGGCTAGTTGGCGAGGACATTCTGTCAGAGGTCTCTGCATGGCGATCGGAATTCGACAAAGTGCACTTTGTGATATGATCTGGTTGCGGCCACTCGAGCCATTGGACTCGATTGGCCGCTCTCGCCGCGCCGCCGAAACATAGAAACCTTCGCAAAGTATATTTGCAACCCAGCCTTTTGCGTGGGGCGAATTATTTCCTGTCGACTTCCTTCAAACCTTCAATTTGAAGGTCAAACCCCTCATGAATGTGGCGGGTGATTGTTTCCAAGGCTTCGGTCACGTCGCCTGTCGCAATCGCATCGACGAGCATAAGATGGTTTCCAAGGGATTTGGAGATATCGACGTTTTCGATCGCTGAAAACAAATGGAACGCCATGGCCTTGCCCCAGATCATATCGAACATATCGATCAGAAACTTGTTGCCAGCCTCGACCATGAAGGCGCGGTGGATGCGCCGGTTAGCGACAAAGTAGTCCCGCGTCGTAGGTTGGGTCAGGTCCTCTTCGCGACGTATAAGCTCGCGTAGACGGTCCAGCACCTCAGGTTTTGCATGAACCGCAAGGATGCGCGCGGCCTGACCTTCGATTGCAGCGCGGGCCTGATACAATTGCCTGACCTCTGCCTGATCCATGCGGGCCAGCCGAAATCCTCCGCTTGCGGCCACTTCCAGCACGCCTTCGGTTTCCAACCGCATCAGCGCCTCGCGCACGGGCGTGCGGCTGATATTCAACTCGGCGGCCAGCTTTTCCTGCACCAGCCGATCTTCACCTGTGATCTCGCGACTCATGATGGCTTCGACCAATTGGTCATAGACCTCGTCCGCAAGACGCCTACGTTGTGTTTTGATCTGTTTCAGAGCCACTCGGAGCCTCTCTTTCTGTTCTTTCTGAATTCTGTATTCAAAAAAGCAGCGGGTGCCAAGGCGATTGGGGTTGCTATTGTTCGTGTACTGTATACAGTATACAGACGTGAATGAACAGGGAGCTCTTCATGTGTGGAATTGCTGGTAGGATACTGGCCGCGCCCGGAAAGGTAGGGGCGGACCTGGTTGACCTGATGGATGCGCAGGAACACCGGGGGGCCGACAGCACTGGGTTTGCCGTTTATGGCGTGCCGCGGGAAACGGGGTACGTTCTGAGAGGAATGGGCTTCAACAAGGCGCAGCAGGATTCCGATCTGTCCGAGTTTGAGGCCGTTCTGCGTGAACACGGAAGCGGTTTCCTTTCCGATCCTGAAATCCTTACGGACCAGAACCGCCACTACTGCTTTCGGATGGAGATTTCGGATCCATCGAATTTGCAAGCCTGGGTCGCGGATGCAGATGAGCTGACAGATCGCATCGAAATACAATCCTGTGGCCGCAGCCTTGAGATCATCAAAGATATCGGTGGCGCCGAAGCGGTGGCTGAAAAGCACGGTGTGCGCGACATGATCGGGACTCATGGGTTAGGCCATGCACGGCTGGCCACGGAAAGCTCGGTCCTGCCCAACGCCTCGCACCCGTTCTGGGCGCGCCCGTTTTCGGATGTGGCGATCGTGCACAACGGGCAAATCACCGACTATTTCACATGGCGCGATAGGCTGACCCGCATGGGCTATCGGTTCTTGACCGAAAACGACAGCGAGTTGATTGCCGTCTGGGTCAGCGACCAGATGAAGGCCGGTTTGACGATGGAGCAGGCGCTGAAGAAATCTATTACCTCAATCGATGGTGTCTTTACTTACATGATCGCAACACCGAACGGGATCGGGTTTGCCAAGGATCGGTTTGCGATGAAGCCGTTGGTCGTAGTCAATCGCAATGGCGATCTGGCCGCTGCGACTGAGGAACAAGCGGTTCGCCGGGTGATGACAGAGGAATGCGATGTTATCAACTACGACGGCCCATCCCTGACCGGTATCTGGGGCGTTGGAAACCGGAGCTTGGCGGCATGAACGAGGTGGCAGCAAAGATGGATGAGATCGTCATCGAAGTCGGCGAGCGCCATATCCGCGAAGTGAACCGCGATATCATGGAGGCCTGCGCAACCGGTCGACCTATCCGCGTCGTCGACACGCTGTCGCGCCATAACCTGGGCGTGGGTCTTCCGGACAATGTGGATATCACTTTTGAAGGATCGGTTGGGTATTATTGCGGTGGTCTCAATACCGGTGCGAATATCAAAATCGAACGCAACTGCGGCTGGGCCGTGGGAGAGGGCATGGCAAATGGTCATATCACTGTCGGTGGCTATGCTGGAATGTCCTGTGGTGCCGCGATGATTGGCGGCACAATCCATGTCAAAGGCGACGCAGGTCCACGGGTCGGTGTTGCGATGAAAGGTGGCAACATCGTTGTCGAAGGCAAGATCGGCTATCAGTCCGGCTTTATGGCGCATTCCGGGCGCATCATTGCGCTTGGCGGGGCAGGGGAATCCTGTGCCGACGCGCTGTGGGAGGGAGAGGTCTGGGTGGCCGGAGACGTCGACAGCCTTGGTGTGGATGTCGACGTGATCGAACCAACAGCAGAAGAAGTGGCCGAGGTCGATGCGATCCTCGATCCCCTTGGACTGGTCGACAGTTCGCGAAATTGGCGCAAAATGGTTTCGGGCCAGCGTCTTTGGTATTTTGAAAGCAGGGACGCAAACGCATGGCTCATGATCTGAGTAAACCTTACGAATATCCGTTCGACGTTGCCTCGGAAGAGGAAATCAGGTTCCGGGATGCGGGTGCAATTGAAGGCCGTCCAGCCGGTGTTCCGTCCTCTTATGATGAAGGCGGTTCGACCCGCTGGACGCCCGAGGCGATCTCGGAAGTTCACGCGCTGGCGCAGCTTGGGCGTTATCAGGTGCGCGGGTACAACACGTTCAACAAGCGGTTGCCGACGTTCGATGATCTGACATTCGTTCCCGCGACAATGACGCGTCTTCCCCTGGAGGGGTATCGCGAGAATTGCGATACGACGACAGTTCTGGGTGGAGGGCGCGGCCTTGTAGAACGCCCGCTTGAGCTGAAAATTCCGATCTATATCGCCTCGATGTCCTTTGGTGCCTTGTCGGCATCGGCAAAAGCATCGCTGGGTTATGGGGCCTCGAAAGTCGGAACCATGACCTGCACGGGTGAGGGTGGCATGCTGGAAGAGGAGCGCGAAGCCTCCCAACGCCTGCTCTATCAGATGTCGCCCGCCCGGTATGGTGTGGATCTGGATCACTTGCGCCGCGCGGATGCTTTGGAACTGGTCGTGGGGCAAGGGGCAAAGCCGGGCACCGGCGGGTTGCTGCTGGGCATGAAAGTCAGCCCGCGGGTCAGCCAGATGCGGACGTTGCCTGAAGGTGTGGACCAGCGGTCGACCATTCGCCACCCCGATTTCCTGGGCGCGGATGATCTGGCGGTGAAGATCGAAGAGCTGCGGATTGCCACCAACTATCAGGTGCCGATCTTCATCAAGATGGGCGCAACACGTCCCCGATTTGACGTTGCGGTCGCGGCGAAGGCGGGTGCGGATGTTGTGGTCGTTGATGGTGCCGAAGGTGGCACAGGGGCGTCTCCGGAGCTATTGCTGAACCATACAGGTATCCCAACGATGAGCGCCATTCGCGCAGCACGCGAGGCTTTGGATGAATGCGGCATGACCGGTAAGGTTTCACTTGTGGCTGCTGGCGGTATCCGGTCCGGCGTGGATGCCGCGAAGTGCCTGGCACTTGGCGCGGATGCCGTGATGATCGGGAACGCGGCTATGGTTGCGCTGGGATGCAACAGCCCGCGCTATTTGGATGATTACGCTGCCTTGGGAACTTCGCCCGGTGCGTGCCATCACTGCCATACAGGGCGTTGCCCGGTTGGCATTGCGACACAGGACGAAACACTGGAAGCGCGCATGAACCCGAACGCTGGCGCTGAACGCATTGCGCGCTATCTGACCGCCATGACGATGGAGATTACGGCATTGGCCAAAGCTTGCGGTAAATCCTCGGTCCGCAATTTGGAAACCGAAGACCTGCGCGCGCTCAGCTTCGAAGCATCAGCCTTCACCGGGGTGAAAATGGCTGGAATTGACAGGGCTTACGACTGGTGAAAATCGCAGTTCTTGAGTTGACAAGCCATCCGCTGCCTTTACTGGAGGGGATGCCCCGAACCGCGCAGCAGATTGAAGAATGGATCGCTCCGCATCTGCCTGAGGCCGAGTTCATGGTGGTAGGGGTTGTCGATGGGGAACCTCTGCCTGATGCCTCCGATTTCGACGGTGTCATCGTCGGCGGGTCTGAATTCGGGGTCTACGACGACACCGACTGGATGAATCCGCTGCGCCGATTTCTTGAACGCTGCAGAATCATACACAAACCAGTCTTTGGCATCTGTTTCGGGCACCAGATCATGGCTGATGTCTATGGTGGGTGCGCCGAGAAAGCCGAGGTGGGCAACATCGTTGGCGCGCGTTCTTTCAAGTATAGCGAAGACAGAGTCGACGCGTTTGTCTGGCATCAGGATCAGGTGACGAGCGTTCCAGATTCAGCTCGGGTAACAGGGTCAGCAGGCCATTGTCCTGTTGGCGCACTGGATTATGACTTTCCCGCGCGGTCGGTGCAGTTTCATCCCGAATATCAGGCGCATCACCTGCGCGATCTGTTCACAAGGGGGCGAGAGATTCTTCTATCGGCTTCCGAAGCAGACGAGGGGATGACCTCGGTCTACGCCGCAAATGTCCCTAATGATCTTGCTGCGCTTCAGGCGGTGGAACTGTTTCGGGGCACCTACATTCAGCAACGATAAATTCGTAAGGCAAGGAGTTCTTGATCCTGATCAAATTCAGTCAATCCTTGCTGTGTATACTGTATACACAGCAGATTGGGAGATTTCGGAATGTCAGGATACAAGAACTTCTTTCAACGAATAGCGCGGATCGTCAATGCGCCACGCGATGAAAATATCAGCGAACTTGAACTGTCCGATCTCGGTCTTTCCCGTGCAGATCTGGCCATGTTGCGCTCTGGCGCACCCAACGCGAGAGAGCGTATCCTTTCTATGGCAAGTCAGTTTGGTCTTAGCGAAGATGATCTCAATGCACATCCTGAGCTTAGCCTTGAGCTTGCAGAAAAATGTGGGCATTGCCGTCAGGCAAAAACCTGCCGCGATGCAATCCGGTCTGGTGAGCGATTGCCGCAGGAAAAGTGCCCGAATGCGGGGCTGTATGCGGCACTTTCCGAGGCCTAGCGTCCGCTTGGGCTTTCCTTTGGGCTCAGCTTTCTACGACCAGTGATCTTGAAGCGATCAGCCGTCCCGAAATCTTTCATTCCGACACCTGCAGCAAACTCGGCAAAGATCGGCGCATGTTTGAACAGATGTCCGGAACATCCGCCGGCAAATAAAACGTTCTCATGCTCGGGGTGCCAGTCTACGATGAAATGTGTATCGGGTGTCAGGATGATCTGGTTGAATTTGGAATCTACCACACGTTCGCCTTCAAGGCCCGGAAGGCGATGGCGGATGTAGCTGCGTGTCCGTCCCAGCGTTTCCTGTCGGATCAGCCTCTCGTCATTGTCCAGATCGATCTTATCCGGGATCACGACCGCCGCTTTCACGCCCGACCCTTCAGAGGAGGGCAGACCAAAGGACCCCTGACCGTGGTCGATCCAGCAGGGCATCCGGCTCATGTCGAAATCTTCGGACCCATCGGGTGTTGAGGTATAAAGGACGTTTACGCCAACCACGGTCGAAATCGGTTTGATCGTTTTGGGGAACATGTCCGCCATCCAGGGGCCGGTTGAGACTATGATTAGATCAGCCTCAAGTGGTTTGCCATCCAGCATTGGGCGTTCAGACCCGTCGGTGGTCACGCGGCCGCGCTGCACAGTGCCACCTGCGCGACGAAACAATTCCAGCCCGGTCAGGACGCAGCGATGTGCCATCAGCATTCCGGCTTCGGGTTCGAACAGGGCGTATTCGATGTCGGGAACGCGAAACTGCGGAAATCGCGATTCGATGTCCTGCCGCCCAAACTTGTAGTAGGGCACACCAACGCGGTCGAAGGTTTCGGCTGTGGCGTTTTCCCAATCACAATGGCCACCTGTTGCCAGAATCAGCGCGCCGCATTCGTACATCAGATTCTGTCCGCTCTCTGCCTGCAGCTCCAACCAGCGCAGGCGGCTTTCTCGGGCCCACCGTGTATAGAACTCGTCACGCCCCGATATTGCACGGATCACTCGGTTGTAATCCGTTGAAGAGGCTCGGGAATGTCCGGGTTCCCAGCGATCAACAAGGGTGACCGATTCACCACGTCGTTGCAATGTAAGTGCCGTCATGACGCCGACGATGCCGCCTCCGACAACAATGACCGAGCTCTTGGACATGATGCAGATTTTCCTTGTTTATCGATTGGCTTTGTGAATACTGTATACAGAATACAAAATTTATAAAGCCAAAAACAGGGAGAGCGTATCAATGAGTTCGGGATTTGATCTGCCCGAGGGCACGCATACCGTCATACTTGGTGTGGGTGACCTCAACGGCATCATGCGCGGCAAGCGCATTCCGGCCAGCCACTGGGATCATGTCTGCAAAAGCGGCAATGCGCTGTCGATTGCACTGATGGCCATCGATATGACCTGCGATGTTTGGGACACGCCTTATGTCAATTTTGACAACGGCTATCCGGATATGCACCTCTTCCCGATGACGCAGCCCGTCGCCGTACCGTGGGAGCCAGGGGTTGCGGTATGCTTTGGCCGTGCAGAAGGTATGGATCACAAACCGGTGCCGATTGATCCAAGGCAAGCGCTGGTGCGTCAGGTTGAGCGTGCCCGCGAGATGGGGTTCGAGGTCAATGTTGGCACTGAGCTCGAGTTCTATCTATTGGACCCGGAGACCGGGCAGCCTCGAGACAGCGGAATTCAGGTTTATGGCCTTGGGCGAGCCGCCCGGATGGAGCACATCGTCGGCCCAATCCGTCAACAGATCAACGAATGCGGCATTCCGATCGAACAGTCGAACCCGGAATACGCGGCTGGTCAGGTTGAGGTGAACATTCGCTATGGCGAGGCGCTTACAGCGGCAGATCGTGTTGTTCTTTTCAAATCGCTGATCCGTCAGTTGGGCATCGCCCACGGATATCTAGCGACCTTCATGCCCAAGCCTTTCTTTGAGCAATCGGGTAACGGATTCCACACGCATTACTCGCTGTGGAAAGACGGCAAGAACGCGTTTGCCGTTGGTGGCAAGATTAATGACACCGGTAAATCGTTCATCGCCGGTCTGCAGAAGCGCATGTGCGAAACAGCCATCTGCGGCAGTGGTACGGTGAATGGTTACCGGCGCCGCCAGCCCTATACGTTCTGCCCCATCAACGCGAGTTGGGGTTATGACAATCGAACGGTCGGTATTCGGGTCATCGAAGGGGCCGACAGCGCCGTGCGCGTTGAGAAGCGCGACGCAGGGGCGGATGCGAACCCCTATCTTCTGCTGGCTGCGGAAATTGCGGCCGGGCTCGACGGGATTGAGCAGGGGCTCGAGCCCTCTGAGCCGACAATGGGCAACGCCTATGAAGAGGGAATTGGTGATCCTATCCCCACCGATCTGCCGACCGCCATTGAACTGGCGCGAGGATCTGAATGGCTGCGTGATGTTCTAGGCGAATTGCTGTGGGAGCTGTCTTTGCAGCAGGCCGAGCGCGAGCTTGAGTTCTTTAATCAACAGGTCACTCCGGTTGAGCTGGACCGATACCTGAGGACGCTCTGATGCATCTGGGCAAAGTCACCGGGACCGTCACAGCCACGGCCAAAGACCCAAAACTGGTCGGGGCGAAACTTCTGGTGACGGATCTTGTCGATAGCAAGGGCAAGGTGATCGACCCGGCCCGGGTCTCTGTCGATACCTGCGGCGCCGGGGTCGGGGATACGGTTTTACTGGTCAGTGGCTCAGCGGCGCGTATGGCAGCGGGTCTGTCCACTGCACCCATTGATCTGGCGATCATCGCGATCGTGGACCGCGTAGCCACGACCTGAAGCATAAGACATCAAACACCTAAATCTCGTTGGAGGAACAGAAAATGGCGAAACCAGTGGCGGGGCAGATGGCCCTGGGCATGATTGAAACGCGTGGGCTTGTCGGCGCGATCGAAGCTGCAGATGCAATGGTCAAGGCGGCCAGCGTTTCGATTGTTGGTCAGACAAAGGTGGGCGGTGGATTGGTCGCCACGCTCGTGCGCGGTGAGGTTGGCGCGGTCAAAGCGGCGACCGATGCGGGTGCGACCGCAGCAAACAAAGTTGGTGAGGTTGTCTCTGTCCACGTGATTGCCCGCCCGCATGACGAACTTGAGGCGATTATTGACAGCCTTGGCGCTGGCTCTGCAGCCTGATCCGCCAGCTTTTAAGGAGACGCTATGTCTGCCGGTTTCGAGGAATTCACGCGAGCAGCGACACGCGGCGCGACCCGGGCTGCGCTTGAACGTCCCAAGCTTGACCGAATAGCGGTATTGGGTGGCGGGGCAGATGCGCGACTGTTGGCAGCCCTGTGTCTTGCTGAAGGGGCCGAGGTCAATTTGTTTTCGGCCTATGGATCTGAGCTGTCGTTGCTGGCCCAATCCTCAGGCATCTCACTGCAGGGTGAGGGTCCGGTCGGGACCTATCAGGTTGATTGTGATGGGCCATCGATACATACGACGGCCGAGTTGGACGCAGCGGTGCGCGATGCACAGGTGGTTTTCCTAACTGGACCAATCCATAAGCAGCGCACCTATGCCATGGTGCTGGCCGATCATCTCAACGATGGGCAGATACTGGTTCTGGCGCCTGGTCGCTCCCTTGGGGCTGTTGAAGCAGCCTGGCTGCTGCGGATTGGTGGCTGCACAGCTGACGTCACTCTGGTCGAAATCCAGGGGCTGCCCTATTGGTTCCGTTCCGAAGGGGCAGCTTTGACAATATCGCAGGCGGCGCCAATGGCTGCAGCGACATTGCCGCGCGGGCGCGAAGAGGTTCTTGATGGCTTGTCTGCGTATCTTCCCAATGTGCAGGTCGTTGACTCGGTCTTGGCGTCTAGCTTCAACGATCTATCAGCCGCGGTTGAGATACCTGCACTGATCCTTGGGGGGGCTGCGATGGGAGTTGGTGGTCCTGATGTCCCGATGGGCGGCGTGCCGCTTGAGGCCAATCAGACTTTTGCGTCTTTGATCGGACTTGATCAGAAAGAAGTGATCCATGGTCTGGCGGATGAGCGGCGGCGCATTGCAGCTGCATACGGTTTACGCAACCTGCCCGAGACCGAACAGTGGGTTTCCACCTTTGCCGGTGCCGAGCGAGGCCCAGGCGCACGACCGATCCCCGATCAGCAAACGTCTCGCGGTATGATGCGCGACGGGGTGCTGGGCTCGCTCGTTCCTTTAGTCTCGGCTGGTGAGCTTGCGGGTATCGCAAGCCCGCTGACGAGCAGCCTGATCGCGATCTCAGATCGAATTTTGGGCGCTGACGTAGCAGCGGCTGGTCGACGCCTGGAAACCATAGGGGTTTCAGCGGGAGATGTAGATCACGCGCGCCGTATCTTTGACACCATCGCCACCGGAGCTTCGTGATGGACGCAGACCTGAAATCGATTGCCGCCGCAAGACGCACCGCAGATCACGCTTTCGAAGCCTATCGCGCCTTTCTGGGCACTGATCCTGCGCAGGTGGATGCAATTGTCGACGCCATGGCGCGCGCAATCGAGCCGGAAGCCGAACGGTTGGGGCAAATGGCGGTCGAGGAAACCGGCTATGGGAATGTCCCGGACAAGCGGGTCAAGAACCTGTTCAATGCGTTGTCTGTTGCTGATTATCTGAGAGATATAACAACGCTGGGCATGCTCTGGCGGGATGACGCGACAAAGATCGCAGCGTTCGGGGAACCCATGGGCGTTGTGGCTGCCCTGATCCCGGTGACCAATCCAACGTCGACAATCATCTACAAAGTGCTTTCCGCAGTGAAGGCGGGTAACGCCATCGTCTGCGCGCCTCACCCGCGCGGAGTGGCGTGTGGCATCGAAACCGTCCGCATCATGGCGCGTGTGGCCGAGCAGATGGGTGCCCCCAAAGGCCTGATCCAATGTCTGGATTCCGTGACGATTCAGGGCACAGCCGAGCTGATGAAACACCGCCGTACCTCGGTTGTGATGGCAACGGGTGGACCGGCCATGGTCAAAGCGGCATATTCCAGCGGCAAACCGACGCTCGCAGTAGGGGCGGGCAATGTGCCGTGCTATGTGCACAAGTCGAAAGCGCGTGATCTGGCCGAAGTGGCCGAGATGATCGTGACGTCAAAAAGTTTCGATTACGGTACGGCCTGCGTTAGTGAGCAGGCGGTTGTCGCCGACCCCGAAATAGCGCGCGATCTGCGCCACGAGCTCAAGTTGAAAGGCGCGTACTTCTGTACGCCCGCTGAGGCTGATCGTCTGGCCAAAGTGATCTTCAAAGGCAGGCAAGCCATGGATCCGGATAGGGTTGGGCAAAGCCCGCAAGCGCTTGCCGACGCTGCAGGATTTGCAATCCCGCCGCGCACCCGCTGCCTCGTGTCAGAAGAAACCGAAATTGGTTGGCAGCGCCCGTTATCAGCCGAGAAACTGAACCCGGTTCTGGCATTTTATGAAGCGAAGTCCACCGATCATGGAATCGAGCTGGCGCAATCCATCGCCAAATTCGAAGGTTGGGGCCATTCCTCGGTCATCCATTCGGACGACCCTGAGGTCGTGGCCCGGTTCTCGACTGTGCCAACGGGCCGCGTGCTGGTGAATACGCCAGGCATCATGGGCGGTATGGGATATTCGACTGATCTAGAGCCATCCTTCATGCTGGGTACGGGAACATGGTCGGGGTCCATTACCTCAGACAACGTGACGGCCCTGCATCTCATCAACATCAAACGGGTCGCTTACGAAAGCAGACCCTGGCGCGACATTTACGAGGAGTATGGCGCATGAGCGAGATTACGATCCGGGCGCTGATGCAGATCGATAACCTGCAACCGAAATTTGCCGCTTACAATGGCGCAACCGTGCAGGGATCGGTCCCTTTGTCCGGTGATACGGTTCTGATCGGAGAATTTGCGCCGGGCAACGGAGTGTTCTCGCTGATCGACCGCGCGCTCAAGGCATCGTCTGTCGAGGCGACGACCCAGATGGTCGAGCGTGAATTTGGATTCTTTATTCTGCGGTCGCCATCGAATGCCGAGGTCTCCGCTGCGCGCGATGCGATGCTGGCTGAACTTGGTGCCACGATGTCCGACCGGTTGAAACCGGTGATCAGTTCGACACAGATCATAACCAGTGTTGAACCCTATCAGGCGCAGTTGTTGAACAAATGGCGCAAAGGCGCGTTGATCGTTCCGGGTCAGACGCTGGGAATCGTGGAATGCGCACCGGCCGCTTACATCTCGATTGCCGCGAACGAGGCCGAGAAAGCGGCAGAGATCGACATTGTCGAAGTGCGCGCCGTGGGGCGATTTGGACGCCTGTTTATCTCGGGGTCAGAAAACTCGGTCAAAACCGCCGTTGAGGCTGCGACCCGAGCGATTGAGGCCGTGGACGGGAAAGACGGTTGATGGCGGCACCGCGTGTCATAGGTTCTGATGCGGTCGAAGATGCCCGCCGGCGCGGTCGGATCGTGTTTGAGGTCTTGCCGGACGATATCGTGACGGCATTGGCGCGCGAAACCGCTGAGCGAGTTGGCATCAAATTGGTCGATGGACCGCTGGAAAAACCGCAGCCAATGCGTACAGACGCAGCGGTTTCAATGCAGCGCGTGTTGTATCGCCGTTCGCCCAAATGGGTTGCTCCGGTGCGTGCGAAGCGCAAGGCGCGCAGGTTGGGAAAACTTGCTTTGGTCGGGGCTGGTGGCGTCGGTGGCAATGTGGCGCATCTGGCGGCAATGCAGGATATCGCGGATGAGATTGCTCTGATCGATATTGCGCCGGGAATGGCCGCCGCAACTGCGTTGGATTTAAACCATACGTCAGGCATCACCGGCGCAAGCGCACGGTGTGTGGGCGGAGAGTCGCTCGATCTAGTCGCTGGGGCAGAGGTGGTTGTGGTGACCGCAGGCCGTGCCCGGCGTCCGGGTATGAGCCGCGCGGATCTGATCGACGTGAATGCGCGCGTGATCCGTCAGGCAGCCGAGGCCATCCGGTCTGCCGCGCCAGATGCTATCGTCATTGTCGTAACCAATCCGCTTGATGAAATGACTGTCGAAATGCTGCGCGCCACCGGGTTCCCGCGTGAACGGGTACTGGGCATGGCGGGAACACTGGACAGCAGTCGCTTTCGCAATGCTCTGGCCGTGGCAGCAGGGGTCTCACCCGCTGATGTTGAGGCCTTTACGCTTGGGAGTCACGGAGATGAGATGGCGCCGATTCCGAGCCGAGCCAAAATAAAGGGCCGGGCGTTGGATGTATTTCTGTCGCCTGACCAGATTGATGCCTGTGTTAAGGACGCCGTAACCGGCGGGGGGCAGGTTGTTGCCCTCAAGAAATCGGGTTCGGCAACCATTGCCCCGGCGCATGCGTCTATCGAATTGATCGACCATATACGGGGCGCGCGTACAGGCCCTGTTCCGGTTTCAGTCATGTTGCAAGGGGAATATGGTATCGATGGCGTTGTGCTTGGTGTTCCTGCCCATCTTGGATCTTCTGGATTGGTCGAGGTCGAGGAGTTGCGGCTGACCGATCGGGAACAAGCAGCCTTGCAGAAAGCGGCGGATGCCATCCGGTCGAGGTTGGGCCTGTGACCCTCCGCGTCTGGAAGTCAGGCGGGCGGTTCGAAGAAGTTGCGTCTTATTCCCGCGCAAAGCGCATCGGTCCATTCGTTTGGGTTGCGGGGACCACAGCCATCGAACCCAGCGGGCGCATTCATGCACCCGGAGATGTAGAGGCACAGACAAAGTACATTCTGTCTCGTATAGAAGAGGCGCTTAAGGCCGTCGGCGCCGAGATGCGTCATGTCGGTCGGGTCCGCGTTTATCTAACCGATCTGTCACGTGCGGGCGAGTTCGCGCGCATACACGGAGCGGTTTTCAATGGTATCGATCCAGTTCTGACCGCCGTTGAAGCGGGGCTGACACAGCCTGGTTTGATGGTGGAAATCGATGTCGACGCGGTAATTCACGACGAA
Source organism: Ruegeria sp. CE9 (assembly GCF_056537425.1). Taxonomy (NCBI): domain Bacteria; kingdom Pseudomonadati; phylum Pseudomonadota; class Alphaproteobacteria; order Rhodobacterales; family Roseobacteraceae; genus Ruegeria; species Ruegeria sp. CE9. The sequence goes on from NZ_JBQFRO010000001.1 coordinate 389,037, forward strand.
AACGGTAAAATCAGCGGACTCTAAACATGACTCATCAAGAAAGGATTTGATCGAACTTCTGTCTTGTGTACTGTATACAGAATACAAGGAAGGCAAAATAAGACACAGGGAGCTAATGTGATGATCAAAACAACGCTACTCAGCGGAACATGTATCGCGCTCATGGCCTCGGCGGCTGCCGCGGAAATCAAGGTCGGATTTATCGGATCACTTTCGTCGGACACCGGTCTATCGACGTTGCGCGGTGCCGAGATCGCAATTGAAGAACTGAATGCCAATGGCGGGGTGATGGGGGAACAAATCACGCTGGTTTCGGCCGACACGGGGCAGGACCCGACCGAGGGGGTGCGGGCCTATGAGTATCTGGCGGAAACCGAAGAGGTAGATTTCATCATCTCAGGCTCAATCGATGATGTTTCGTTGGGCTGGCTGCCACGGATGCAGGAATACCGGATTCCGACTCTGGACACGTGGACATCGTATATCGGGATCATCGACATGGTGGTCGAGGACCCCGAAAGCATGGCGCCGTACTTCATGAACATCGCGTCGGACGAGGCTCTGGCCACGCTCTATATCAATTTTGGTGCCGACGTACTGAAGGAAAAGATGGGTTGGGAATCCGTTGTCATTCTGGCTGAGGATACAGCGTTTGGTGAGGCGATCACCGGATTGGTGACCGAGGCGCTGGCACCCGTTGCCGGGATCGAGGTCAAGGACATCATCACCTATGACGTCGCCACCGTTGATTTCGCACCGATCTTCAGTCGGGCACAGGATACCGGGGCGGATTTCATCTATCAGGTCTCGTCTGTGAACTCACAAGTGGTGTCGTCGCAATATGTGAAACTGCAGGTGCCCATGGCGATGACAGGGGTGAACGTAGCCGCATTGGGTATGGAATATTGGGAAGACACTGGCGGAGCAGGTGGCGGCATCTCGACTCTGTCACCGATCCCGTCTGTAGGGTTCAAACTTGACCCGGCAAGCCAGACCTTTGTTGACACCTATCAGGCCAAGTATGACAGCCGCCCACTGCTGCCTCATTTCAATGGGTTCAACGCCTATCACGGGCTGAAGCAGGCCATGGCCGCCGCCGAAGAGGCGGGTGGCTTCGACAATGTCGAAGGCTGGGCCGATGCGATGAAGAAGCAGGATCTGGTTCTTGAAATGGATGGTCAGCTTTGGCTGCGCTATGCCTTCTGGGGCGACGATGAGGTCGAGCCTGTGACAGGCCGCACCTATCCCCATAACATACGCTTTGATCTGTCCGAGCCGTTTGATGATGCAGCCCCTTCAATGGTCGTTGTTCAGTGGTACGAAGACGGCACTGCCGCAGTTGTGTATCCCGAGAAATACGCGACGGGCGAGTTCACGCTGCCCAGCTGGGTCAAGCAGTAGTCCAGCCCCAACCATAGCTTGAAACGGGTGCGCGGCAGCGCGCGCCTGCAGCCAAGGATCAACACATGTTGCAGATACTGATTCAGGGGCTTTTGCTCAGCGGTCTCTACGCGCTCATTGCTATGGGGTTCACGCTGATCTTCAGCATCGGTCGTGTCCTGAATCTTGCCTATGGCGCCTATCTGATGGTCGGCGGCTATATTTACTTTTGGATCTCGCAATCGCTTGGGATGCCTAAGCTCATGGGGGTTGCCGTGGCCGCCGCGCTGGGTGTGCTTATGGGCGTCTTGAAATATCGCCTGATCGTCAAAACGCTCAAAGGGGATCATGTGGCTGTCGAGATTTCGACGCTGATCCTTGCGGCCGTCATTCAGGCAGGCATCGTTTTGGTCTTTGGCGACAGCAGCAAAATCCTTTTGCCGATTGTCCCCGGAGTGATCAACGTCGCCGGGGCCTCGGTCACATATAACATCCTGATCGCGACACTCATTAGCTGGGCCATACTGCTGGGGCTCTATGCCTTTGTCCGGCTGACCCATACCGGGCGCGCAATGCAGGCGGTATCGATGGATGCCAAAGGCGCGGCGATTTCCGGGATCGACCCGGATCGCATCAATCTGATCACCTGGGGTATCTCGGGCGCATTGGGCGCACTCGGTGGTGTTTTCTTCGCCAGCTATACGCAGCTATCGCCTTCCATGTGGGTCGCCCCGCTGATCATTTCGGTGGCTGTGGTTATCGTTGGTGGGATCGGCTCGATCCTGGGCACTTTGGTGGTGGCGCATATTGTGGGCTTCCTCGAAGTCATTGTCGTGGCGACACTTGCACCAGAGTTGCGCGGGGTCTTCACAATGCTTCTGATTATCGGCGTGCTGGTCACGCGACCGCAAGGCCTGTTTGGCCGAGAGGAGCTGTGATCATGGGCCTACGCTGGATTCACTTTGCGCTTTGGGGCGGTTTGATCGCGGGAATGTTCCTGTTGCCGCAAGTCGTCTCGAACGGGACATTGCGCACAATGATCTTTGCCAACTATCTGGCGATCTTTGCCATCAGTTGGGACGTGCTGTCTGGCCGAACGGGGTATGTCAGCTTTGGTCATCCGTTTCTGATCGGTATCGGGGCCTATACCACTGCAATCCTGACCAAGCGGTTCGATGTCGCTGTTGAGGTATCAATCCCGATTGCTGTTGTCGTCACAATGATCGCGGGCCTGCTGGTGTTGCTGCCAGCCCTGCGAATTCGGGGCAGTTACTTCGCACTGGTCACGCTGGCCTTTATGGAGCTGCTGTATCAACTGGTTCAAGTCATTCGTCCCGACTTGACCGGCGGAACGCGCGGCATGTCAGGCATTCAAACGCTGACGCGCGGCGCGGCGAACGGGTATTACCTATCGACGACGCTGATGCTGGCGATCGCCGTCAGCATGTGGCTATTGATGAAGACGCGGCTTGGAACCGCTTTGTCGGCGATTGGCATGAACGAGGAAAGCGTGCGGGGCTCGGGCCTCAGCACCACCCGCCTTAAGGCGTTTACCTTTCTGACAAGCGCTATGATTGCGGGTCTAGGCGGGGCGTTCTATGTCCACTATCTGGGATCGCTTGCTCCACGCGCGCTGTTTGATATCAACTTCTTGTTCACCATCATTGTCGCGGCACTTCTGGGTGGAACCTCAACCATCATCGGTCCGATGATCGGCGCCTTCTTCATGACGTTCTTGCTGGAATATCTGAGGCCGGTTCTTCCGGGGGCGGAGCGGTACTTCGTCTACGGTGCCATTGCACTGCTCCTTTACATGTATCAGCCGAAAGGCCTTGTTGAGCTTGTCCGGCGTGGCTTCAAAACCCTGGGCAGGGGGCGGATGGCATGAGCGCGGCGTTAAAGGTATCCGGTCTTGTGAAACGTTTCGGTGGGTTGGTCGCGACGAATGATCTGTCGTTCACTCTCAAAGAGGGCGAGTCTTTGGGATTGATCGGTCCCAATGGAGCGGGCAAAACGACGGTATTCAGCCAGATCATGGGTGAGCTGCGACAGAACAGCGGCACGATCGAGCTGTTCGGGCAGGAAATTTCGAACCTTTCGACCCCGCAGCGCATTCGTGCCGGGGTTAGCCGGACCTATCAAATCCCGCGCCCGTTTGGTGATATGAGCGTTGCTGAAAACATCCGAGTTGGGCTGATGCCTGACAATATCTGGCAAATGATTGTCTCGCCCCCAAACAAAGAACGTGAGCGGGAGCTAGCGCTTAGCGTCGGCTTTACCGAAGCGGATTTGGAGCGCGCGCCAACAGAATTGGCCATGGGTGATTTGCGCAAGCTTGAGATGGCCCGCACGATGGCAACCGCACCCAAAGTGATGTTGCTGGACGAGGTGTTCGCGGGTCTCACCACTGGGGAGATTGCACAGATTTCGGAGCTCATTCAGTCGATGCGCAAGGATGGAATGACTTTCCTGATCGTCAGCCATGATCTGCCCGCGCTTGAGCCTTTGATCGACCGCGCCATCGCCATAGAACGCGGCACCATGATTGCCGAGGGATCGTTTGCCGAGGTGATGAACGACAAGGCTGTTCAGGCCTCGTATCTGGGGGCCGCGTAATGTCGTATCTGGAAATCGAAAATCTGTCGGCCTTCTATGGCAAAGCGCAAGCGCTGACCGATATCTCAATCACTGTCCAACCCGGTGAGATCGTCGCCGTGGTTGGGCCTAATGGTGCCGGAAAATCGACCTTGCTGGACAGCATCATGGGGCTTGTCAAAACCGAAGGAGACATTCGGCTGAGGGGGCACAGTCTGGCCGGTCGAACGCCTTCGGAAATTGTGCGGCATGGAGTGGGTTACGCGCCCGAGCGCTTCAACCTGTTTCCCTATATGTCTGTGCGTGACAACCTTATGGTCGGTGCCTTCACGGCCCGCGATGATATCCAGAGCAATCTGGCGATGGTGCACAGCCTGTTCCCGCGTCTGGAAGAGAGGGAAGGGCAAGAGACCTCGACCCAGTCGGGCGGGGAACGTCAGATGGTCTCGTTCGGGCGCGCGCTGATGACCAGCCCCGAGCTGTTGCTGGTCGACGAGCCGACAATTGGCCTGGCCCCGAAAATCTGCCACGAAATCGCCGAGGTGGTACGCAAGCTCAACAAAGAATACGGGCTGACGGTGGTGATTACCGAGCAGAACGCCAACTTCGCTCTGTCGTTGGCGAGCCGTATTTATGTGCTCGAATCCGGACGGATGCAGACGTCAGGCACCGCAGACGAGTTGCGGAATGATAAACGATTGCTCGAAGCCTATTTTGGCGGTCACTAAGTGACGTTCAAAAGCGGTAGGTTGCGCCGATCAGAGGACCAGATTGATCGAATTTGAAATCATTCCCGTCGATGTCATGATCGAATGAGATATAGCGGTATCCGCCGCGGATCAGCCAGCGATCATTGATCGCGTAGTCTGCGGTTAGCAAGACCTGCCACGTCTCACTGCCACTGCGGAAACCACCATAGTCAACAAATCCGGTGCCTGACCATTTGTCCGAGAACGTGACGCGTGCGCGGGCCCCGATCACGGGATCCGTCCAGCTTGAATCAACGGTCGTCCGACGACCAGGTGCGGCGCCGGGTTGCAGTTCAAAATCGGTTTCCGTGCTGAACCACCTGAACCCGCCGACAAGATCGATATTGGCGGATTGATCGTTATAGACCCGATAACCGACATAGCCGCTGAGGAATTGTGTCGTAAAGGATGTATCGAGGCCCGAGCTTGCCGGGCCGGGCGTATCGCTACTGAAAGAGAGGTTGGTATAGTTGTAGTCCGCAAGCAGTGACCAACGCCCGTTTGTCGCTGCAAATGCTGCCATGAACGCGAAATCGAGATTTTCCAGTGCATCGGAAAAACTCAACGTGCCATCCAAGGTTCCTCGGGGTGTGCTGATCGAAGTCTCTGTTTCTGGCATAAACAGATAGATCGAGGCCTCGTATGACCAATCGGACTGCTGGGCCGCCACGACGGATGCCATTGAACTTGCCAAAGAGACTCCGATGGCCAGTTCTTTCCACTTCGCTGTTATTCCCATCATTGTCCTCCTGTCAAAAACTTCTTCGAAATCCGGTCATGGGGTCGCTCCCATCCAATCTGGCGTTTGTGAATTTCATGCCGCCGCGTCTTCGGATTTACCTACGCCATCGCCGACGCGGTTGATATCTGTGCTGGGAAAAAACTCGGACCAGACATGCCAGAACACGCCGGCGCGTAAGGTCTCGACCCGTTGTAGCTGACCTTGATCGGATTTTCCCCAAAAGTTGCATTTGGTCACGGGTTGGCCGCTGTCATTGTACCAAACGCCCAAGCTTTCATACTTTGGGTTGATGCTGACAACGACATCCCGACCGCCGACCCGCGCATTTACGATCCAATCATTGTCGACGATGAAATCATCAGTCCAGCAGGTGGCATCCTGTCCGATGGTGATCCCCCAGACATAGGCTTTATTGGGCAACCGATCGTCTGATCGGTCCATGTTATCCATCACCGGAGCCTCTTCCTGATGCTGACGGCCGATGCCCCAGCCAAAGGTAATCTCGGTCATCATGTCCAGAAGCCGCAGCAACGGGTTTTGCGAGGGTTTGTTCAGAAAGACTTCGCCATCTGGAAAGGCCTTCTGAAATCCTCGGAAGGTCATCCTGTAGGTGGGCCAGGGTTTCATCTGCGCCTCGGGTCGTAGCGGGCAGGCGAGGCCATCTGTGTTTGGGTTCTGATCCGCCTCGCGAAAGCCATATATGTGCTGGATAGGCTCGCCCGTGTCGTTGTCGCGCAGGATCAGATTGTTTCCGTGCTGGGCGAGAACTTCAAGGTTCAGCCGTTTACCTTCGATGCTTGGCGAATAGCCCTGACCAAGATTGGCCATGGCGCAATAGGTCATCACGACGTCTTCACCGCCCAGCCCTTTGTCATCGCCCGCCAGATGCGGCCGCATGATCTGAGCGTCGGGATGAGCACGGGCATGGCCGTCATTGTCGATCACCATCACAGGCGCGGTCGGGCCGACATATTTGCGGGCCTCGTCTATTGGAAAATACTGCGCTGTATTCAATTGGTTCCTAAGGCCCAGATGAACCCAGACATACGGAAACCCATAGAGGAACACGACCAGAATAGCCGCCACCAGCCACAGCCAGAACGGTCCGGCCCCCAGCGCGAAATGTGCAAGCGTCGCAACGACAAAAGCGCCCAACCCGATGGTAATCAGGCGGTATTCATTGCGGATGAACCGCACCATATTCTCGCGCTTCACTTTCAGGAGCATCTGAGACACGTCGCCCAAATCTCGGAAATAAACGAACCCAATCCCAAGTGATCCGATCAAACCCAGTGCGAATAGGAGAAGTCCGAACATGTGATGATCCTAAATCTTGACTGCTGCGTACTGGGGCTATTGCTGTGGCGATTGGCGTTTGATCAGAAACGCTTCGACCGCTTGCTGAGTTTCGGGGCGAATGTTCTCGATCCCTTCGTATGGCACGCCGTATGCGGGCGGTGTGTCTGGGTATTTTTCTTTCCTCGCCATGTGGCGACCAAGGATGCGGGCGAATTCCTGCCCTCCCCAGGCGCCAACCTCGGTCGAGACTGAATACTCCTCACGCGTATCCCGGAAGAGATCAAAGAATTTTGCCAGAATAGCGCTTTCACCAGCGCCCGGCAGCTTCAGCTTCAACTGGTCCTTGACGATCGCTTCGGGTTTAGCGACCGAATAGATGATCACATGATCGCGGCGCGCCTTTGCTTCGTCCGCAAACAAAAGCGCTGCGGATTGATCGACGCCATCCACCAATCGATCCCTCGGGATGTGCTGATCGGCACCCGCAAAGCGCGAGAGCGTCGTGTACAGGTCCGAGACATGGATGATGCTGTTCAGCAACCCATCTGCCTGGATCATTCCCGGCCAGCGGATGAAGGCATCGACCCGAACGCCGCCTTCGGTCGTATCCCCTTTGCCACCAGCATAGATCATCGGTGTATAGCCCGATTGCGGGGCGTATTTGGTAAAATGCCCATTGTCCCCCATGACAACAACAATGGTGTTCTCGCTGACCCCCAGCTCATCCATTCTGGCGAACAAATCACCCAGCCATTGATCCAGCAGTTGCATCTTGTCGACATAGAGCCCGCCATTCGCGCTTTCGGGCCCAGAGCGTCCAGCACGGGTGTTGTCCAGAGGAATCATTGGCCAATATTGCAGGAAGAAGGGGGTATCGTCGCTGGCAAGACGCTCAAGCTCAGACAGCGTTTTGTCCTGAAAGGCCTGGTTCATCTCATCGTATTTGGCCGCGTTCCAACGCTCGCCAGATTCCATTCTTATCTCGCGAATTGGACCGCCGGTTTCACCTTCAATGACGGTCATCATCGCTGAGGCGTCGGGCCGGAACCAATCGTCCAGCGTATATTTGTCATCATAATCCCGGATCGCGACCGAGACTTGCTCCTTGATCGCATCATCATTGAAAATCGTCAGTTGGCCTTGTTGGTGAATGGCGTGTTGCGCGTAGTCAAAGCCTTGGTTCATCGCCCAACTTTCCGCGATATCCCCCATGTGCCATTTGCCGACGTGGCTGGTTGCATATCCTGCTTGTTTCAGAACCTCGGCCAACGTCACTTCGTCTTCCGGCAGGCCGAAGCCAGCAATATCGACGGTGGTGTCACCCATGCCCATACGCACGGGCAGGCGACCGGTCATTTGGGCCACGCGCGTCGGGGTGCAGGACGGCTCGGTATACATCCGAACCATGCGCATCGCCTCGTCCGAGAAATCGTTGATGTTCGGAGTCTCATATCCGCGGACGGCATTCAATTCAGGTATGCCCATGTCGCCGAAGCCGAGATCATCGATCAATACGCTGATAATGTTCGGCGGGTTACCGTTGTTGTCTTCGCGAAAGGTGGCCAATGCCTCATCGACAGCGACATCATCCTGGGCCCATTGCTCTGCGCGCTGTGCCTGCAGGATATAGAATTCGGCATCGTGCTGGATTGGATTATCTTGTGCCAGTACGGACTGCGCAGTAAGGCCGACAGATAGAACAAGTACCCCTAAAATCTTCATCCGATATCCCCCGTTCGTGTGCTGGGTGGAAAGCAAATCTACCCGCAGCGGCTTACATATTGAAACATTATCATATTTAGACAAGATTTTCTGTAGTCTTTACTCTTGCCAGCTCATGAACACGTCGCGCGTCAATTCGGATTCCGGGCGCAGGTTATCGATGCCCTCATAGGGGACGCCGCGTCCGATCTCGGAATGCGGATATTTCGCGATCATCTTCTGATGGCGCTTGATCATGTCCTGAAATGATGCGCCGGCCCAAAGCGAATAGCCAACCAACGGGTGCAGCTCGCGCGGGTCGCGATAGATGTTGAAGGTCGGGGCCGCCGCGCCTGGTTGGCCCGGTGCGGGTAAGTGCATCTTGAACTCCTGCTTGACCACCGAGCGCAGAACAGGACCTTCGTAGACATACACATAGTCGCGGCGACCGTTGCCTTCGCCATTCAGCAACAAGGCCGTCTGGTCGATGCCATCAATTATGCGATCGCGTGGAATGTGGTCAGTGGCACCTGCAATCCGCGCGATGGTGGTATAGATATCCGACACGTGAAAGATATCACCGGCGGCACTGTCAGATTCGATCACTCCGGGCCAGCGAATGAAAGCATCCGTGCGCACGCCGCCTTCCAAATGCTGAGTCTTGCCACCGCGATAGATCAGTTGATTGAGGCCCGAAGTCCCCTCGTAATGGTACATCAGCCCGTTGTCAGCCATCAGCACAACAATCGTGTTGTCGGTTTCGCCTGTCTCTTCAAGCTTGGCCAGCAGGTCGCCGATCCATCCGTCCAGCAGTTGCAACTTATCGGCTTGAAAGCCTCCGTTCCTGGAGAGAGCTTCATCCGGGTAAACGAAATTGAGCGGATAGAGCGGCCAGTATTGCATGAAGAATGGTTCTTCTTCTGCAGCGGCGCGTTCAAGTTGTTCAAGCGCCTGGCGTTGATAGCGTTCATTCATTTCTTCATATTTGGCTTGAGTCCAGACCTCGCCAGCCGACATATCGACTTCGCGGGCAGTGCCGCCTGCAATGGCCTCGACACCAGTGACAAGCCCATAAGGCTTGAAGCGTTCGTCCAGTAGGAATTGGTTATTCTGTCCCTCGGCTACGTATCCGAGCATGTTATTTGCGCGCATGGCCTCGGGGGTCATGAGGCTGAGTTGGACTTGTTGATGCAGAGGGAAGGCGGCCCAATCGAAACCTTGATTGTGAGGATAAGCCTGTTCGATATCACCCTGATGCCACTTGCCGACATGCACAGTATTGTAGCCAACCTCTTTCAGTATTTCGGGCAAGGTTACCTCGCTGGCCGGAAGACCTTCGCCCACAAGCGCAACCTTGACTTCGGTCACACCTGCACGGACCGGGTGTCGCCCTGTTAGCATCGCTGTTCTGGTCGGTGTGCACGAAGGCTCCGTGTACATGCGCATCAGTGACAGGCCTTCCGTGGCGAGCTGGTTGATGCTGGGTGTCTCGATGCCCATCACATAGTTCATCTTGCGGTCACCCATCTGACCGAAACTGACGTCGTCAATCAGGATGTACAGGATATTAGGTGGTTTACCCCCGTTTTCTTCACGTATCTCTGACAGCCTTGCATCGATTTCAGCGTCTTGCGCATCCCAAACTTCGCCGAACTGGGCGCGCAGGAACTCAAATTCACCATCGTGAATGATCGGGTTTTGTTGAGCATACGCAGAACCCGCAGTTAGGATCAGAGCAGGCAATATCTGTTTCAGCATGATGTCGTGCCTTTCGTATTGATAGTCGTCAGGGCGCACCCGGGTCGTCCGATAGCTTTGCTTCGATACTGCTGCGTAAGTCCGAAACAGTTTCCGCCAAATCAGCGAGGTACCGAGGCCGATGGATCGACCCGGGGTGAGGGGGCTCTGCCAGCGCGATCATCATTTCTTGGTAGTCCATGCATATTCGGTCGAATTCCTTGTCATGCGCGCGCAGGTTCTGCAGCCGCGTGATGGCACCGGGGAATTGCGTGTCGAAGAATTCGTCTTCATCCATTTGCCGCGCCTTGATCAGCTGCCCACTGAAAGCATGCAATGTGAAGAATATGACTTGAACGTATTATGCCGCATGCTACCGTAGCATAACGGGGTCAAGCCATTGTCACGAAAGGATAGTTCTTGACTGCCCTGGGGGATGAAAATTCACGCGAAACCACGCATTCCTTCTCGCCAGAAGAAGTGCACGATGCGCTTGAGCGTGTGTTGGGGTCGAACGGCTTCAAAGGATCGGCCCGAATGCGGTCATTTCTGACCTATGTTGTCAATGAAGTCCTAGCTGGGCGCTCAGCGGAAATCAGAGCCAAGACCATCGCCATGGATGTTTACGGTTACTCCGCCGATGACCTTTCCAAGCGGGAAGGGGTGGTGCGGGTTGATGCAGGCCGGGTCAGGCGGAAACTCAAAGCGTATTACGGGACGGAAGGTGCGACTGACCCGTTAGCGATCTCCTTACCCGTCGGGAGTTACGTACCAGTATTTGAGGCCCAATCCGAACAAACAAAGAAGCCACAATTTCGCCGCGTAGGAGCTGCGGTTTTAGCTTTGGCTGCTTTGGTTGGCATGGGTGTTCTGGTTTGGAGCAATATTAATATAGGTGCGTCATCCAACGCCACTGGCCTGGGGCAAAGCGCGATCTACGATGTCTCTCCCGCTCGGGTTGAGGCAATGAACCTCTGCGATGCTGGCCGAGATGTGATGTTCCCGGTTGTTGATCTTTCGCGTCTCCAACCGGCCCTGCTGATTTTCAAGACCGCGGTTGAACGAGATCCCCTGTATTACTGCGGCTATGCGGGAGCAGCGCAGGTCGAGACGATGCTGGCTATTTTGCAGTTCTTCGACCCGAACGCTGAGGCAAATCTGATGGCTGCTGATGAAAACAGCGCCCATGCCATGGATCTTGCCCCCGATGAGGCCTGGGCCTTATCGGCGCGCGCCTGGCAAGAGTTCGGGTCAGGGAATTACCAAAGGGCTGTAGCCTTGTCTCGCAGGGCAGTTTCTCTTGCCCCGAACGACCCGCACATCGCAGAATTTGATGCCCTTATCTCATTGTATACTTTGAATTTTGAACACATACTTTCGCAATCTGAGTGGTATGAAGAACTTGCTGAACGTAGCGGTGGGCTTGTTTTTGGCAATGTGCTTGGGTCAGCACAGTTTCACACCGGCGACTATGGCGCTGCGATCCGGACCTATGAAGATACGATTGAGCGCGGAGGGCCGTTTGGGCCAATTTCGGCAGCCTATCTGATGGCCGCGCATTGGAATAATGGCGAGCAGGTCGAAGCGAGGCGCCTGGCCAAAGTGTACCAAAAAACATGGCCCAATTTTCCGCTGGAAGCTTTGAAGCGGCGCGTTTTCAAAGAACCAGAACCAGTCGACGCTTTAATCACCGGGGTGAAGGCAGCGGGGGTGCAGTTTGGTGCAGGTGAAGTGACTTCTGAAACAGACTGAACCGTTGCCACAGGATCTCTACTCGTCCTGATCTACAAGACCCAAACCGCGAAGATAGATTCCAATCCCACTTTCCAAGAGGTCTTCGGGTGGGAAGGGTGAACTTGCACCAGTATTGCGGGCAAACAGTTCGACTACGCCGTGGCTCATGGCCCAAATATGAGCGCTGAACATTGATGCCGGGGGGCGTTTTTCTGGTGGAATATGCTGGGAAAGATCACTGGCGGCCTTTTCCAGCACATTTTTGGCGCGATTGGCGGCCAAAGCCAACTCTGGCGTGCGATTGATTGAAATCCCGCTTTCGAACATCGCAATATAGTATCCGGGGTGCTTGCGGGCAAAAGCAAGATAGGCGCGGCCTGTGGCTTCGAATGCAGCAAGTGCCGAGGGTTGCCCTTTGTCATAGGCAAATTGCATCAGGTCCGCGAACATCTCGAACCCTTGCCGCGCGGCTTCCGCGATCAGGTCTTCGCGTCCTTCGAAATGGCGATAAACAGCAGCGGGTGTGACGCCAGCCGTTTTTGCAGCTTCTGACAATGTAAAGCCGGTTGGCCCCTTCTGTTCGATCAGGGACAGCGCGGCCTCCATCAAGGCTTGCTTTAGATTTCCGTGGTGATATCCGCGTTTCGTCATCCCGGCCTCAGGCGCGTTTTGTCTTATATATGCAGCGACCAGGGGTTAATCCAGCGCGGGCAATGTGTTGCAGAGCAATCAGGCATCCCAGATTTCCGGACCACCGCTAATCTTTTCGTCCGGCATTCCAACTGCATCGTGGTTCTTACCATCATAGTCCAATTGGCTCAGCACCGTGCGAATGGCTGCCAACCGGGCGCGTTTTTTATCGTCTGAGCGGATGATCGTCCATGGACAGTTGTCTGAGTGACTTCGGGTGAGGGTCTCGGTGATCGATTGGCTGTATTCGTCCCATTTATGCAGCCCGGCGATGTCGATCGGGCTCAGCTTCCACTGTTTTAACGGGTCGGTTTCGCGGGCAAGAAAGCGGTTCAGTTGCTCGGCACGCCCGACGTTCAGCCAAAACTTGAACATGTGGATGCCGTCGTTTCGGAAACCTGTTTCCAGTGGAAGAACCTGCCGGAAGAACCGCTCACGTTCTTCCGTTGTACAAAACCCAAACACATTTTCAACGACGCCACGGTTGTACCAACTGCGGTCAAAGAACACGATTTCACCAGCCGACGGAAGGTGCGAGATATAGCGCTGGAAATACCATTGGCTGCGTTCGGCATCCGATGGTTTGCTAAGCGCAACGTTGCGTGCGCCACGAGGGTTCAGGTTCTCGCGAAACCGTTTGATCGTTCCACCTTTGCCTGCGGCATCGCGACCTTCGAAAAGGATAGCGATACGTTGGTCGGTCTTCTTGACCCATTGTTGCATCTTGACCAGCTCAATCTGCAGACCATCCATCTGCTGATCGTAATCCTTTCCCTTCAGCTTCTTGGAATAAGGGTAGGTTGGGTTCAGAATCTCAACCTTTTTGGCGTCTTCGATGGCCGAGCGGATCGATTCTGGGGCGTGATTACGAAAGTAGCTTTGGATGGTATCCTGTTCTGATCGGGTCATGTGCTACCTCGCCATAAAATCCAAATCTTACTATGGATTACGGATCAGATTAACGCAAACCCGCGCGCTCGGCAGCCCGGTCGATGGCGGCTGCGACTTCCGGGGCTGCAACCACTTGCGGCATATGACCGATTCCATCGAGTTCGATCAGTTCGGCACCAGGTATTTGGTCAATCAGTCGATTAGAATGCCACTCGAGCCCAACAGTAGTGTCAGCTGTTCCGTGAACGATTTCGGTTGGTACGGAAATCTCGCCATATCGGGGCTGAAGCTCGGTGATTTCATCCAATAGGTTTGCACGCTGTTTGGCATTTGCATGCATCGAGGCACGGCGCATGGTCAAGCCGGGGCCAAAATGTTCCGCATATCCTTCTGGGGCCTTCTGAGGTGCAAAAACTTGATCCAGCGCCTTTGAAACAAACCAGTCGGGGACGTGCGCGCTTACCAACGGCAATGCCAGCGCGTTGCCTGCGGTGGTTGCTCCGATGGTGTTGAACGCGTCCAATGGTGTTTCCCACGGGATCGCAGCTGGCGCGATGAGAACAAGTGCCGCAATGTTGTCGGGCCGTGCCAGAGCCCAAGCCAGAGATACCGATCCGCCATAGCTTTGCCCGGCAACGATTGGCTTGTCGGCCCCCAGAATCGATGCGGCACGTTGCAGAATTTCTGCTTGCTCTACAATGGTTTCGCCATCGGGGTTAAAGCCATCCGAATAGCCAAGGCCAGGTCGGTCAAAAACGATGACTCGATAGTTTTCCGCCAGTATCGGAGCCAGCGCGAAGGTCATATCGCGCGTGTTCCCGCTGGAGCCGTGGATCAGAACCACATCCGGACCTTCGCCCATGACAACCGCGTGGACGGCAATCCCATCGACATCCACCATTTGGCCTTCAGGCGGGAACGCGGCCTCGGCGGCACTTTCACGCTGAGCACTGCGCCAGGCCGTGACAACAGCGATCCCAATGATCGCGATGCTGAGTGATATCAATAGCTTACTGGCCAATTTTATCCATATCGAAAGGAGTTGTCTGATAAATGGCGTTGATCCAGTTACCATAGAGCAGATGCGCGTGACTGCGCCACCTATTCTGAGGTTGCTGGCTGGGATCGTCTTCAGGGTAGTAATTTATCGGCACGTTGATCGGTGTGCCATTTTCAACGTCCCGGTCATATTCCTGCTTAAGCGTATCGCTATCATACTCGAAGTGATTGAAGATATAGAGCGCCCGATGTGTTGGGTCCTCGATCAGGCAGGGGCCGACGTCATCGCTGCCGAGCAGCGTGATCAAGTCAGGGACTGCATCAATCTCGTATTGCCGCATCTCGGTCCAGCGGCTGACGGGAATTACGCAATCATCAGAAAATCCGCGCAAAAAAGGAGATGCAGGCGCCAGATTTCTGTGCCGGAAACAGCCAAAGGCCTTTGCGTCCAGTATGTGCTTCTTCACATCGTGAAAGTGATTGATCATCGCCATGCCACCCCAGCAGACGCCAAAGGTTGAATGCACATTGGTCTGCGTCCACTCGAACACTTCACGGATTTCGTCCCAATAGGTGACGTCGTTGAAATCCAGGTGCTCGATGGGGGCTCCGGTTATGATCAAGCCGTCGAACTTCTGATTCTTCACCTCTTGGAAGGGATGATAGAACTCGGCCATATGCTCGGCCGCAGTGTTCTTGGTCTGATGCTCGGTCATGCGGATCAGCGACAGCTCGATCTGCAACGGAGTCGCCCCGATCAGGCGCGCGAACTGGTTTTCGGTCTGAATCTTCTTGGGCATTAGATTCAGCAAACCGATCCGAAGAGGCCGAATATCCTGTCGCGCGGCCTGATCTTCGGCCATGACCATGACGCCCTCATTGGTCAGGACATCAAAGGCGGGCAGGTCTGAGGGGATTTTGATCGGCATTTGGTCACGCTGCTAAATCTGCGAAAGAAGTCTGGAACTTAGGCGGGGTTGGCGCGGGTCTCAAGAGTGCGTTCGATCAACTCATTGAAATCACCGCCGTCGCGCACTTTGGAGATATCGTTGGCCGCGATTGTTACGCCCCAATTCCGGGCCATCGCCTCGTATCGCGGCTGACGATGTGCAAGTGCCTGCGCATATGTCCAACGAATGAAGGCGTCTGGGTCGACGTCAGCCCCTGAACACGCATTAAGGGTCAGGTATTCATTCCAGACCCGATCCAAAAACGCGGCCTGGTACGACATCGGCTTGGGCGCTTTGTCAAAACGCCTGATCAGCTCTTCGGTATGCGCTTCGTCACCTTTGATCCAGATCATCAACGTCTGGCGGGACAATTCAGTCAGGATCTGGTCATTGGGATCGTCGGGCTCGACCCATTCACAGATGGAACCGCCCGTATCGCAGATAAAGTTTGGATAGCTGTACAAGCGTTTGGCGCGATCAATGAAATACTTGGTGTCTAGAAGAGCACGAATTTCAGCCTGCCGGAATTGTTCTTGCCGTTGCTGATACTCCGAAATCTCTAGGCCACCCATGTCAGGATTACCGGGTTTACCCAGATAGGCCGCCACTGGGGTCAAATTCTGGAAAGTAATGTTCGAGCCGATATAGATCGAATCCGACTTCAACAGCTCACGCAGAAAGGGGACTTTCATCGCTTCGGCTTTGGCATTGTCGGTGATGTATTCGCCCATATAGCGGGTCCCGATCCGGTAATCGATCGAGTAGTGGAACCAGTCCCCATCGTCGCGCAATGTGTTCGAGACATATGACTTGCCCAACCCGGACATGCCGAAGAATAACACCTTCTTTCGTGCAGCTTCGCGCCAGTCCGTCGCCGAGTTGTAGATCATGATCCGCCGTCCCTTGTTTTGCCCTAGCTAAATCGGGCGGTTGGCGGCGTCAATCGCGACTGCGAGATCGGCTAAGGATCAGCAAGCCAAAGGCAAGTACGGCGAACCCGATAAACGCGCGAGATGGCAACGCCTCGTCGCGTACCAAGGCACCCATCAAGATCGCAATGGGTGGGATGATCAGCGTTACAAGCAGAACGTTGCCACTGCCTGCCTGTTGTAAGACCCGATAATACAATAGGTAGGCCCCGGCGGTCGCAAGCAGAGCGTAGTAGGCGATCGCTAGCCAGGTTTCCAAAGGAAGGGCGAAGCTCGGAACCCCATCAACGATCAACATGATCGGGGTCATCAGGATCGCCGATCCGGTCAACATGCCCGCAGCGGCAACCTGTGGGGGGAGGGCGCTCATGTAAGAACGCGCCCAGATCGCCGCAAACGCATATAACAAGGTCCCAGCAAGGATGGCCAACTGGCCCAGATTGCTCGGATTCAAGTTTGCGAATTGCCTGAGGCCAATGGTGATTGAGACCCCAAGGAATCCAAGCCCTACGCCAAGAAGGCGCGCTTTGGTCAGCCGTTCGTCCCGGAAAAACAGTGCGGCCAGGAGGACGCCGAAGATCGCGGTTGCTGCGTTCAGTATCGATGTCAGGCCTGTCTCAACGTAAAGTTGCCCCCAGGCCATCAACGTAAATGGCAAGACGTTGTTCAACAGCCCCATGACCAGAAACACACCCCAAATTTTCGGATCGCGTGGGATGGGTTGACGTTGCAGGATGATAACCAGCCATAAGACGAGCGCGGCCCAGAAAACCCTGTGAAAGACCGAAGTTACAACCGGCACCGTATCAAGCGCGATCCGGATGGCGAGGAAAGACAGGCCCCAAATGACACCAAGCAATATCAGCTCGGACCAGGTGCGTGGGGTGAGGGTTTTCTGAGAAGTCATTTCTTTTCCTCGCATCTCTCAGACTGCGGATCGACCCGAAACATGCGAAAAAGCCCCGCCAAATTGGCGGGGCTTTGCTTGTTCATATGGGCTGGCTCAATCCAGCGCGTAAGTAATCTGAAGGCCAACGCTCCACGCGCTGTTTCCAGTAAAGGTGGCGCGGTTGTCAGGGCCAGTGCCATTGGCAGTCGCATCACCGATATCGGTATAGCGGACACCTCCAGAAATCTGTGCCTTTTCAAGCGAGTAGGTGCCGCCCAATCCAATGCTCCAGAACCCATCGGTCGGCCCGAGGTTCGAAACGGAGTTTCCCTGAGAGCTTTCGTAGCCCAGAGTCACGGCGCCCGAGAATTCTTCGCTGAATTGATAACCAAGACCAAGCGAATAGGTCCATGTGGCCTCTTCATAGTCGACCAGGTTGATGCCCGTCAGACCTGTGTAAACCGGTGGAGCATAAACGGTTTGGGGCCAATCAACCCAGCGAATCGAACCAAACAACAGCGTTTTTGGTGCGACGCCGGTCTGAAAGTCGAGGTTGACGGATTGGGGTGTTACAACTTCGGTCGTTGAGTCCGCGCTAGACCGCGTAACCTCTGGGAAAGGGGTAAAGGCCAGCGAGTCGTTCGCCTCGGTCTGCGACAGATCGTGCTTGATCTTAGAGTTATAGGTCAAGGCGACACGGGCCGCGATGTCTGGTCGTTCCCACGCGACACCCACGACATAGCCAAAATCGATCTCAGCATCTGTTTCAACGCGGTATCCACCAGACGGGAATGGTGTGGTTCCTGCACCTGCGATTGGCACAGAAACACTGGCTTTCAGCCGTTGCGCACGAACGCCGCCGATCACGCTGAAGCCACCATCAAATTTGTACCTAAGTAGTGCAGTTATCGCATCAGTATCGGCCTTTGCACGCAGAACATCCTGATTTGCCCCGTCAAATCCAGCAAGCCCCAGCACGTTTTGCGACAGCGGATAATCCGAGGAATAGTCGATGTCAGCACCAAAGGGCTGATCATATATCAGCGCAAAATCTAACGTCTCTGTCAGAGAGGTCTTATATGCCAGATGTGGAGTGAAAAAGCTGTTCGTCACATTGCCGGAATCGATCGTCTCACCAAATGTCGGGCTGGTGGGAATCTGATCTTCCATCGATCCGCTAACATCCGGCTTGGTATAACCAAGTCGAAACTGCGCGACAGACCCTTCTTCGAACAGGATGTTGACGCCCTGACCGCTTCGATCGAGACCGCCTGCCTGCGCAGTCGTTGCGCCAACGCACAACGCGCACGCCTTAAACAGCGTTCTTTTCATTAATTCCTCCCTACACTGTCCTATAGCCTGTCAAGCGCACCCTCATCATGCGCATCCGGCTTCGTTACCGGTTTGTACTGTCTTAAACTTTAAAATATGGTCAACTGGTGACGGAGCGTTAGTCAGCTTGTGTGCTGTGTGCAGGTGTTGCCGAATTGTTACGGTTCTCGGACCAAACATTCAGGAAAATTCCGGCGAAGATCACTGCAGCCCCTAGCAAAGTCCAGTGATCCAGAGGTTCATGATAAAGGATCATTCCGACAATTGCGATTGTTGGAAGGCGTGCAAAGTCAAAGGGCACAACCACTGTGGCCGGCGCAATAGCCAGCGCATTTGTAATGCAGTAATGCGCCAGTAGACCCGCGAACCCCACAAGCAGCAGGAATGGGATGGTCTGCAAGGTCGGAAGTGTGATGTGCCCATCTGCTCCGGACGCGACCAACCCCAATCCGGCCTGCATCAATGTAAGCCAAAACATGATACAGCCGATACTGGCAATTCGGGTCAGTGATTTGGTTGAGATTGTGGTTAAGGCAAAGAATATGGCCGAAGCTGCTGCTGCAAACACTCCAGGACTAAGCGTGGCTGCGCCGGGTCGCGCGACGATAAGAATCCCGGCAAACCCGATAAGCGCTGAGGTTAAACGCAAAGCGGTCAATCTTTCGTGCAGCAACAGCGGGGACAGAAGAATCACCCAAATAGGTTGGGTAAATTCAAGTGCAAAGACCTGCGCCAGTGGGATCACGGTTACCGCATAAAACCAAAGGTTCTGACCTGTAAAATGCAGCACATTGCGAATGCCATGCAGGCCCAGCCGTTTCGTGGTGACCTGCTGCCATTTGCGCGTTGCGGTAAGGACCATTGCGACCACGCAGATACCAACGAGGCTGCGGTAGAACATGATCTCGAACGTGTCATGCGTCGCGCTTAGTTCTCGTCCGGCAATCGCCATAGACGAGAACGAGGCGATCGCCCCTGTCATCCAAAGCGCAGCCTTGCCGATCTGCATTTTACTGCCGTCCATGAGATATCTTAAATGCCCCTAGGTGTAACAGGCTGAATAGAGGGTGATTTACACGCTTAGACAAGGTCAAATGTCAGAGCGATTGTTCAGTTTTGCTCAATCTGAAGGCTTGCTTACTGATGATCTACATTCGGCAGCTATTAACACTGCATTCTCAGTGCACTAAGTGTCTGCCAGTACTTTGCTTAACGTATCGCCGTTCAGCACATATCGATCACCTGTGTGCGGGCAGGTCACTTCGGCCTCTCCAGACAGGGGAAGATTCAACTGTTCCCCATACTCGCTCATCCAGCCGATCTGTTTTGCAGCAACACCTACCATCAACGCATAGGGCTTGACGTCAGCGTTCACGACCGCACCGGCACCGATAAACGCATATTCTCCGATTGTAACACCGCAAACGATGGTCGAATTGGCACCCAGAGTTGCGCCTTTCTTGACCAGAGTGTTGCGATACTCGGCCTTTCGTTCGATCAATGAGCGAGGGTTGTAGACGTTGGTAAACACCATGCTGGGGCCGCAGAAAACGCCTTCTTCCAAGGTGATGTTGTCATAGATCGAGACGTTGTTCTGCACTTTGCAGTTGTCTCCGATGACCACCTTGTTTCCGACGAACACGTTTTGCCCAAGCGATACATTCGACCCCAGTTTGGCCCCGCCGCAAACATGGACCCAATGCCATATTCTGCAACCGTCTCCGATCTGTGCGCCTTCATCGATAATTGCAGTTTCGTGCACCGAATAGTTGCTCATCAATCTGTCCTTCGCCCTTAAAACACAATGCCCCAAGTGGGGGCGATTATTCCCACTCGATGGTTCCGGGCGGTTTTGAGGTGATGTCATAGGTGCATCGGTTGATGCCTTTGACCTCGTTGATGATACGCGTGGCGGTTTCACCCAGGAACTCATGGCTGAACGGATAATAATCCGCTGTCATACCATCAACCGAGGTCACTGCGCGCAGCGCACAGGCATAGTCGTATGTTCGGCCATCGCCCATCACACCAACCGTGCGGACAGGTAGGATGGCCACGAAGGCCTGCCAGATTTCGTCATAGAGACCATGCTTGCGAATCTGATCGATATAGATCGCGTCTGCCTCGCGCAGGATTTCAAGCTTTTCGCGGGTGATCTCGCCGGGGCACCGAATGGCAAGGCCGGGGCCGGGGAAGGGGTGGCGACCAATGAAGCTGGCAGGCAAGCCGAGCTCGCGGCCCAAGGCGCGAACTTCGTCCTTGAACAGTTCCCGCAGGGGCTCCACCAGTTTCAGGCCCATCTTTTCGGGAAGACCGCCCACATTGTGGTGGGATTTGATGGTGACCGAAGGCCCACCCGAGAACGAGACAGATTCGATCACATCCGGGTACAGTGTTCCTTGCGCCAGGTACTCGGCGCCTTCGATGGTGTCCGCGTGTTTCTGGAACACGTCGATGAACAGCTTACCGATGATTTTGCGCTTGGTTTCCGGGTCGCTTTGTCCGTCCAGTTCTCCCAAAAACAGTTCGCTCTCATCTGCGTGGATCAACTGGATATTATAGTTGTCACGGAACATCCCGACGACCTCAGCGGCCTCGTTTTTGCGCAACAGGCCGTGATCGACGAATACGCAGGTCAGCTGATCGCCAATAGCCTCGTGGATGAGGATGGCAGCGACCGAGCTGTCGACGCCGCCCGAGAGGCCGCAGATTACTTTTTTGTCCCCGACCTGTTCACGGATCTTCGCAATCATCTGTTCGCGATAGGCCCCCATGGTCCAATCGCCTGAGAAACCTGCCAGCTTGACGAAATTCTCATAGAGTTTTGCACCCTTCGGGGTGTGGTGAACTTCGGGGTGGAACTGAACGGCATAGAAATGGTGCGATGGATCGGCAGTAATCGCGAAAGGCGCATTGGGCGAGGTGCCAAAGACCTCAAAACCCGGGGCGATTTCGCTGACGTGATCACCGTGGCTCATCCAGACCTGTTCGTCGCCGTCGCCAAACCAGCCGTCCAGAATATCGAGCTTGGCTCGAGGTGTTACGAATGCACGCCCAAACTCGGCCGTGCCGTGGCCGCTTTCAACCTGTCCACCCAGTTGGTGCATCATCACCTGTTGGCCATAGCAGATGCCCAGGATCGGAACGCCGTAGTCAAAAATTTCTTGCGGGGCGCGGGGTGACCCCTCACGCGTGACACTGTCTGGACCGCCTGAGAATATGACGGCTTTGGGAGCCATCTCGCGCACGAAATCCATCGCGACGTTCTGATAGGGGTGGATTTCGCAATAGACGTTCAGTTCGCGCAGGCGGCGGGCGATAAGCTGCGTCACCTGGCTGCCGAAGTCGATGATCAAAAGGCGGTCATGGGTGTCTTGGGTCATGATTGGCTATTAGGTCGCAAGCCTTGCTTGTGCAAGCGTAATGACGTCTTTTAGGCGATCAGTGACGGTTTGCTTCCAAGGGGGCACAAAATGTCGGAAATTCGTCTCAGGTCTGCCGAACCGAATGACGCTCGCGCGATAGAGGATTGTCTTGCTGAGGCCTATGCCGACGCGATGCGCGAAATCAGCGATATGCCCGACGTAACAAGCGGGATTCTGGGCGATATTGCTACTCATCAGGTTCTGGTAGTTGAAGACGCTGCGCACGTTCTGGGTGTTATTATCTATGGTCCGCAGCCTGACGCGATGATGATTTTCAATCTGGGTGTTTCGCCAAAAGCTCAAGGTCGTGGAGTTGCACGCCAATTACTAGACGCTGCCGAGGAGGCCGCGAAAGCGGATGGTCTGAGCGTCCTACGTCTGCGGACACATCGGCTGATGTCAGGAACCCGTGCCATGTACCTGCATCTGGGATGGCAAGAGATTGAGGCGAAGGGCAACACAGTACTGATGGAAAAACAGCTAAAGTAACGACCGAATCCAATGAATTCTCGGCAACCCGGGGTGCATGTCGCTTTTACCCCGATAGCGCCGTAAACTACCTCTGGCATCAATTGTGGTTGATGTAACACATTTGTCGAACCAACCTATCAACGGGATTTTCTCATGGCAGAGGCAAACACCCGGCGCAGAGCACGAGGTGGCGGGGGCGCCGCCCGCCGGGCCGAGCGTACGGCGGTCAAGATCGAAACCGCGAAATACATCGAACGCAACATTCCCAATTTCGAAGTTCTCAACGAAGAAGCGTTGGAGATTATCGAAACCAATGCCGAAACCGTTTTGGCCGAAGTGGGCGTCAATTTCGTTGACAACCCTGCTGCATTGGAGCGATGGCGGGATGCGGGTGCTGATGTCGAAGGTGAACGTGTGCGCCTGCCGCGTGGACTGGCGCGCGAGTTGATTAAGTCGGCTCCAAGTGAGTTCACCCAGCACGCCCGCAACCCCGAGAAATCGGTGGTTATTGGGGGCCGCAATATGGTGCTGGCGCCGGTCTATGGACCTCCATTCGTGCGTGATGCGCAAGGTGGACGCCGTTATGCGACCATGGATGATTTCAACAAGTTCGTGAAGCTGGCCTATATGTCCAAGTGGTTGCACCACTCGGGCGGCACAGTTTGCGAACCCACGGACATTCCGGTGAACAAACGCCACCTGGATATGCTGATGGCGCACATGACCCTGTCGGACAAGCCGTTCATGGGTTCGGTTACCGATCCCAGCCGCGCGCAGGATTCGGTTGAGATGTGCGAGATCCTGTTTGGCAAAGAGTTCGTTCAGAAAAACACTGTGATGACCTCGCTGACCAACATCAACTCGCCGATGACGTTTGACGATGTGATGATGGGGTCGCTTGAGGTCTATGCGGCGAACAACCAGGCGTGCATCATCTCCCCCTTCATTGTGGGTGGCGCGATGGCACCCGTTTCGGTTGCAGGTACGCTGACACAGGTTCTAGCAGAGGTGTTGGCTGGCGTGGCCTATAGCCAGATCATTCGTCCGGGTGCTCCCGCAATATTCGGGGCTTTCGTGTCATCGATTGACATGAACTCTGGTGCGCCGACATTCGGGACCCCGGAGGCGTCGCATGTAACCTATGGCGCGGGTCAGTTGGCGCGTCGTTTAGGCCTGCCGTATCGCTCTGCCGGATCGTTCTGTGGCTCGAAGTTGCCTGATGCGCAGGCGGCCTATGAGACTGCGAACTCTTTGAATATGGGTCTTATGTCAGGCGTGAACTTTATGCTTCACTCCTGCGGTTGGCTTGAGGGCGGTCTGGTCGCGGATTTCGAGAAATTCGTCATGGATGCCGACCAGTTGGGGGTTCTTCACGGTTTGGCCAAAGGTGTGGCCTATGACGAGAACGCTCAAGCGATGGATGCGATCCGCGAAGTTGGCCCCGGTGGTCACTATCTGGGCTGCGCCCATACGCAGGCAAACTTTAAAGAAGCGTTCTGGAAGACTGATCTTTTGGACTACAAGCCTTTTGAGACGTGGGAAGAAGAGGGCGCCCGCGATACGCGGACGCTGGCTTCGGCTCGGGTTGAGCATCTGCTGGCGAATTACCAACAGCCGCAGATTGACCCCGATGTGAAGGCGGCTTTGGACGCATACGTCGCCGACAAGAAAGCTTCCATGCCGGATGCTTTCACCTGATCACTGATATTGTGAGGCGCGGCTGGCTTGGTACAGCCGCGCCTCACCATTCAAGGCAATCAACAAATCCAAATGGCGCACCAAAGAGTAAGCCGCATCCTCTTCTAATCGTTGCGCATTTATTTCACGCTCCAACTCCATAAGACGTATCAGGGCCGCACCTGATCCGGGTATCGACCCATATCCAAGAAGCCGCTGCAGGTGGCGGCCGCGGTCATAGTCCTGTGCCCCGATCTTTGCGGCGCGGGCCAGTAGTCTTGGGCGACGGAGTGTGGCGATCATGGTCATTAGGTCCTGCACAGCAGCTTTCCTTCATTTCGATTTCGCTGCCAGAAAGTTTGCACAACCTTAGCGGGTGTTGCCTTGTCACAGCTCACTCCGAACTTTGGTTTCATCACTGTTTATCTTTTTGAATCAATTCTGCTCAGCGCTGTCTGTGATTAACGAACGAGTAACGAAAGCAACTCTAGTTAGATTTGGTTAACTAAGAATCCGACGGCTTGAACTGTCAGTTTGCTTTGTCGACGAGGGCGAAAAAAATATGGAAAATAGCGTGGCTTTCACCGTTCCCACATGGGTCCCAGAAGGGGCGCAGCGATATCTGGACCACACCGAGTCTGGCCGGTCCATACGGGATATTGCGCGATCTGCGGGCTGCCATGCCTCAACTATTCTGCGTCAGATCCGCAGGGTCGAGATGCGACGTGACGACCCGTTGGTGGATGCTGCATTGCAGTCTTTGGCAGAGTCTCATTTTTCATCAGAAATCGATCATGGCCGGGCATTTAGCATAGTCAAACCGGAACCCGGGCAAACCGGCGCCCCGACCGATGAGTTCGAACATGAGGCCCTCCGAGTTCTACGTCGCATGTGCGAAACGGGCGCTGTACTTGCGGTAGCTGAAGATATGGATAAGGCGGTTGTTGTTCGGGACATCGGCGAAGGTGGTACGACCAAGACAGCTGTTGTCGAATGTCGTATCGCGCAAGCTTTGGCATTGAACGATTGGATTTCATGCGACAACCCCGGACGTATTTCCCGATATCGGATTTCAACGTCTGGCCGGGCAGCGCTTAGCCATTTGATTGCCGAGGCAGAAAACCGCGCGCGCGCGCAGAATGAGTTTGGCATGGCGGAAGCCCAAGCTTCGTTCAAACCCGCTGGGGATCGAAGCAGCGGCACACATCAACCGAGGGTCCGATATAGCGCAACAGAAAGCCCGTTGATCGCGCTGGCTCGACGTCGTGATCGGGATGGAAAACCATTTCTTGACGAAGCGCTGGTGAGCGCGGGTGAACGTCTTCGCGAAGATTTTGAGCTCGCGCAGATTGGGCCGCAGGTCACGCAGAACTGGGATCACTTTTTGACGGGTGGTGGGCGTGGAGAGTTCTCGTCGGACGCACCTGCGGGGCTGGGAGCCTCTGGCGCGCGCGACCGTGTGGCCCGCGCATTGTCCGATCTTGGGCCAGGGTTAAGCGATGTCGCATTGCGTTGCTGTTGCTATCTGGAAGGGCTGGAATTGGCTGAGAAGCGCATGGGGTGGTCAGCGCGGTCAGGGAAGATCGTTTTAAGGATCGCGCTGCAGAGACTGAAGCGCCATTATGAAGACCAAACCGAACGCGACAGAATGATCGGCTGATCGTCCGGAAATAATATCCTGACCTTGCGGAAATGTTGGTAAATGATAGTCAGAGCTTATGAATTTTACCTTCCGCCAATTGCAGTATTTTCAGGCTGTGGCCGAGCAGCGAAACTTTGGTCGTGCGGCACAGGTGTGCCATGTCTCACAGCCGGCACTTTCGGTTCAAATCAAGGCGCTTGAGGAATCGATCGGCGGGCCGCTGTTCGAACGGCAGGCCCGCGATATCCTGCTGACACCGCTTGGTCGGGATGTTCTGGACTATGCTAAGCACATACTCGGTGCCGCTGAAAGGCTGGATCGGTTCGCGCGGGACCACTCTGGTGGGCACCGATCATTGTCGATCGGCATTATACCAACCGTTGCGCCTTACCTGTTGCCCGGGGTGCTGGCAGGATTGCGCGCTGCTGATGTTTCATTGCGAGTACAGATTCGCGAGGCGCGGACCGAGCGGCTACTAAGTATGCTGGGGTTGGGTGAAATAGATGCAGCGGTGCTTGCCCTCCCGCTGGGCGGTGGTGCTTACTATGAAGAACCGCTGTTTGAAGACCGGTTTCTATTGGCGGGAAGCCAAACACGCCTAAATCGACTGACCATCAGCCCCGAAGAACTACGGCCATTGGATTTGCAATCCGCACAATTGATGTTGTTGGAGGACGGTCACTGCCTGACCGATCAAGCGCTTGAGGTTTGCGGGCAGGACCGCAGCAGTGGCCAGATCAACATGGGCGCGTCTTCATTGGCCACACTGTCGCGTCTGGTTGCCGAAGGGTTCGGTCTTACCCTAATTCCTGAACTTGCAGCGCAGGCTGAGACAAATGCAGTGCCTGGCTTGCGGTTGTTACGCTTCGGTGCGCCGCAGCCTTCGCGCACGATTGGTTTGGTGCGCCGCGCCTCTACCGGAAGACAAGAGTGGTTTGATCGGCTGGCAAAGGTGATCCGTGAGGTCGGTGAAGATGTCGTCTCAAGAACCCGCGCATAACAAAAAGGCCCGCCAGATTGGCGGGCCTTGATGCAAGAGATGATGATCGAATTACGCCAGAGCGGGTTCGCGGGCTTCGTCCAGATGCTTCATCAGGTTTTCCGGCGATGACACACCGTAAGGATCTTCGGGGCAGTTATCCATCAGGCCAGGCTCTTCGAACCATGCCTCAACTACGCCGTCATTGATGATGGCTGCGTAACGCCAGGAACGCATGCCAAAGCCCAGATTATCCTTGTCGACCAGCATCCCCATCTTGCGGGTGAATTCGCCGGATCCGTCAGGAATGACTTTGACGTTGCTCAATCCCTGATCCGCTGCCCATTTGTTCATGACAAAGCTGTCATTCACGGACATGCAATAGATTTCATCGATGCCCTTGGCCGAGAAATCAGCATGGCCTTTCTCAAAACCGGGCAGCTGATAGGTCGAGCATGTGGGGGTGAAAGCACCTGGCAGCGAGAACAGAATGACCCGCTTGCCCGCAAAGTAGTCAGCTGTTGTCTTGTCTTCCCAGCGGAATGGGTTGGGGCCTTCGACGGCCTCATCGCGGACACGGGTGTGGAAGGTTACGTCAGGCAGTTTTGCACCGGTTTTCATCATCAAACTCCTGTGATTCACTTGTGATTGTGGCGAGAGTTAAAATGATTCTAACTTGGCTTCAATGTTAGATATGCTGCAAAAGCATGATACCTGTTTCGTGGTTAAATATTTGCGAATATTATGTAAAATGATGGGGTCGAAGCCGTTTTCTGCACATGCGAAATTCCTTGGCATAGCGGCTATGCGTCGCTGGTCTAACCAATGATCTCGTTCTATGTTATGCACATCGCTAATTGACCCAAAGTCAGGAAAGCCAGCTGTGCGTGATCTAAGAATACCCGAGCAAAGACACCCCGAAAAGGCGCATAGACCTGACAATGCAGCCCCGCGCAAACCGAACTGGATTCGCGTCAAGGCACCGGGTGGCAAGGGCTATGCCGAAACGCATAAAATTATGCGCGACAACAATCTGGTCACCGTCTGCGAAGAGGCCGGATGCCCGAATGTGGGCGAGTGTTGGAGCCAAGGCCACGCGACCATGATGATCATGGGCGAGATTTGTACGCGCGGTTGTACCTTCTGTAATATCGCAACCGGGAAGCCGGACACGCTGGACGCGTTTGAGCCAGGGCGGGTGGCGCATGCAGTTCAAAAGCTGGGCCTGAATCACGTGGTCATCACTTCCGTTGACCGGGACGACCTTCTGGATGGTGGGGCTGATCATTTCGCGCAGACCATCCGAGCAGTCCGGCACCGCTCACCCAAGACAACGATCGAGATTCTAACGCCGGATTTCCTGAAATGCGATCCCTCGGTGCTTGAGGTGGTCGTTGAGGCCAAACCGGATGTGTTCAACCACAATCTTGAAACGGTACCCGGGCTATATCCCCAGGTGCGTCCGGGCGCGCGGTATTTCCACTCGCTGCGTCTGCTTCAGCGGGTGAAAGAGATGGACCCGTCGATCTTCACCAAATCCGGCATCATGGTCGGTCTGGGTGAGGACGAGCAGCAGGTTCGACAAGTGATGGACGACATGCGCGCGGCGGATATCGATTTTCTGACCATCGGTCAGTATCTTCAGCCCACGCCCAAGCATCATGGCATTGATCGCTTTGTCACACCCGAAGAATTCGCGGCTTATGAAAAGGCTGCATTTGGCAAAGGTTTCTTGATGGTCTCGGCGACACCTCTGACCCGGTCGTCCTATCATGCGGGCGATGATTTTGCCCGTTTGCGCGAGGCCCGGCAGAAGAAGTTGAATCAGGTTTGAAACCCGAGCTTCAGTCCTGGCTGACCGAAAAGCGCCATGAGTTGCATCAGGTGCCCGAGATTTCAGGAGAGGAGCGCGGTACTGCTGCAAGTATCTCGAACCTACTTCTGGCCTGTGACCCGGATGCGGTACTGAGCGGGATTGGCGGCCATGGCGTAGCGGCGATTTACGACAGTGGTCAACCTGGACCAACCATCGGGATTCGGTGTGAGCTGGATGCGCTGCCGATTCAGGAAATCTCAACCGCGCGATATGCATCACAGCATCCTGGCAAAGGGCATTTGTGTGGTCATGATGGGCATATGGCCATGGTACTGGGCGTGGCCTTTGTACTGGGTGAAAAGCGTCCGGCGAAGGGTCGCGTTGTTCTGATTTTCCAACCCGCCGAAGAAACAGGCCAAGGCGCAATTGCCTATCTTGCCGATCCCAAATTCGCGGATATCACGCCGGACTATGTGTTTTCTCTCCACAATCTGCCGGGGTTGGAGCTGGGCGCGGTCGAGCTGTGCGCGGGCCCAACCAATTGCGCGTCGCGCGGGATGCGGATTGTTTTGACGGGCAAAACCTCTCATGCCGCTGCGCCTCAGGATGGGGTTTCGCCAGCCGGTGCGTTGGCCGATCTGATGCCGGCGCTGGCTGCGTTGGGGCAGGGTGGTCCGCTGGATGACGACTATGCTCTGACAACCGTGACCCATGCGCGGTTGGGCGAAGCCACGTTCGGTGTCGCCCCGGGTCTGGCCGAGCTTTGGGTAACTTTGCGCACGGTTTCAGACACTCGTATGGCAAAGCTGATCCGTGAGGCCGAGCAACTTGTGACCTCCAGTGCTCATGCGCATGGATTAGGTGTCGAAATCACTTATGATGACGTGTTTGAGGCTTGCACAAATTCGGTCGAAGCCGTGCAGATCCTGTCAGGTGCCTGCCAGACCCGAGACATTCCGTGCAGTTTGGTTCCAACCCCTCAGAGGTTCTCGGAAGATTTCGGGCAATTTGGCAAAGGCGCCAAGGCGGCGATGTTTTGGCTGGGTGCAGGGCGGGATCATCCGCAGCTGCACAATCCCGATTATGATTTCCCCGATGCCTTGATCCCGATCGGGACAGATATTTTTCTGGCGGCGATCGAGCAAACGCTCAAGGCCTAAGCTTTCTGGGCTGGCTTTCTGCCCAGTCGGGCCACCAGCCCATAAACTCTATACCGGCAATCACAAGACAGACTAGTATCGCGCCAAAAACCAGTTTCACCCGCCGTTCCGAGGGCGGGTTGCGCCCCCATTGTGACATACGCAGAAAGTGGCGAAGACTCATCCGTCCTGATCTTCGACAAACCGGACCTTGCCGATAAACGGCAGATTACGATTGCGCTGTGCGTAGTCGATCCCGTAGCCCACAACAAATTCATCCGGGATTTCAAACCCGATCCAATCCGAGCGGAAATCAACCTCACGCCGGCTGGGTTTGTCCAGCAAGGCGATAGATTTCAAGCGTTGAGGTTTGCGGCTTTGCAGCAGCTTGGTGACGTGGTTCAGGGTATGACCGGTGTCCACGATATCTTCGACCACCAGCACATCGCGCCCTTCAATTGCGCCGCGTAAGTCTTTGAGAATGCGCACTTCCCGGCTGCTTTCCATTGCATCTCCATAGGAAGACGCCTCTAGAAAATCGACCTCAATGGGCAGGTCCAGTTCGCGCACCAGATCGGCGATGAAGACGAAGCTGCCCCGCAGCAGGCCGACAACAACCAGCTTGTCGGTGCCGCCAAACTCGGCCGTGATTTCGCGGCAAAGCTCTTCAATCCGGGCGGCAATTGCCTTGGCCGAGATCATCTCATCTATCACATATGCGCGCTGGCTCATCGCTGCCCCCTTGATCTTTGGCGCGCAACATACGAAATCACGCGCCATTGTCACCAGTTAATCCCGGATATCATGCCAACCCATTCCGAGACCCGCCCACTGCCTTACACCGCTCAGCAGATGTATGATCTTGTTGCGGATGTGGCGAAATACCCGGAATTCCTACCGTGGTGTTCTGCGGCTCGTATCCGCCGGACTTACCAAGCCGGTGAGGGTAAGGTGATGGAGGCGGATCTGGTCATATCGTTCAAGGTGTTCCGCGAACGCTTTGGCAGCCGCGTCACGCTGTTTGATGCGCAGAAACGCATCGACACCGAGTATCTGGACGGCCCCTTCAAATACATGCGTTCGGACTGGCAGTTTGAGGATACGGATCAAGGCTGCAATGTCTCGTTTCATGTAGATTTCGAATTCAAGAATGCGGTGCTGCAAGGGATCATCGGAGTGGTGTTCAACGAGGCCATGCACCGTATCGTTCGCGCCTTCGAACAACGTGCCGCTGTACTATACGGCTGAGGCTTTACGCCGGGGGTGCGCGCGCTAGACTGCGCCTTATGACCGATCTGACATCCGCTCTTGCCGAGTTTGCCGCCGGGCCTGTTTCCACAACGTCGCAGGCCCGCATCGTGACGTCTCTCTCTGCTCTGGATTGGCTGGCCGTTGGCCGGGCAGGAGTTGATGAGCCTGTGTCCCGCATTATCCGCCAAATGGTTTTGTCTGAGAGTGGTGCCACACAAGCACGTCTGTTTGGTGGTGGTGATGCCCCGTTGCGGGCCGCGGCGCTGGTGAATGGCACCGTCTCTCATGCGCTCGATTATGACGATACGCATTTCGCCCATATCGGTCACCCATCGGTTGCCGTTTTCCCGGCGGCTCTGGCTCTTGCGGCGTGGGAGGATCGACCTTTGGTCGACTTGCTCGAGGCGGCGTTGGTTGGGATGGAGTTGTCGATCCGCATTGGTCTGTGGCTGGGTCGTGAGCACTATCAGGCCGGTTTCCACCAAACCGCTACGGCAGGTGCGTTTGGCGCTGCGGTTGCCGCAGGTCGGATAATGGCGTTTGATGCCACTCAGATGCGCGATTTGCTGAGTTTGACAGCAACCCGTGCTTCAGGTCAGAAATCGCAGTTCGGAACCATGGGCAAACCCTACAACGCAGGACTTGCGGCCTCAAACGGGGTTGAGGCTGCCCAGCTGATCCGCAACGGGTTTCAACCCGGAGCCGACGCTTTGGAAGGCCCATTTGGATTTGGGGCGACCCATTTGGGGGCAGGCGATACCTCTGGCGCGCTGGATGGGCTTGGGGATGAGTGGCTGTTCGAAGGCGTCAGCCACAAGTTCCACGCCTGCTGCCACGGGCTGCACGCGGCGCTTGAGGCCGCGCGCGATCTCGACATTGCCGAACCCGAGGTGGCCGAGATCAAGGTTAAAACACACCCCCGTTGGATGAGCGTCTGCAATCAACTGCAGCCAACCAGCGGTTTGGGTGCGAAGTTTTCCTATCGCACCGTGATTGCAATGCAGGCGATGGGGTATGACACTGCTCTACCGGGCAGTTATTATGACAAGATTTGCGCGGATCCAAGGCTGCAATCCTTGCGTGATCGGATCACGGTCGAGGCAGATGAAAGCCTGTCCGAGACCCAAGCCCATTTATCCCTGCTGCGCAGGGACGGCGCGCGCCGCGAGGTCAGCCATGATCTGCTGGCTCCGATGTCTCTATCGGATCGCGAAGATCGCGTCAGGGAGAAAGCGGCGAAGCTGATCGGAGGGGACGAGGCAGACGCCATCTGGTCGATGCTGCGCACCGGTGGGCGCGCAGCGGATTTGGCTGAAAGGCTGGTCGATTAGACAACGCGCCAGTGGATCGGAAAGCCAGGGTCGAACACAGTGACGGGGCCGTCACCGGTTTCGATTTTGGAGGGGTAAGTGACCTCGTCACCTTTGGTCAGCGTAATGGTCTCTTCATTGATCGGCAAACGGTAGAAGGCCGGTCCATTCAGCGATGCAAACGCCTCAAGTTTATCCAGCGCGCCCACACGCTCGAACATCTCTGCCAACAATGACATCGTTTTTGTTGCGGTGAAACATCCCGCGCAACCACAGGCCATTTCCTTGTTGTCATCCGTATGCGGCGCGCTGTCGGTTCCAAGGAAAAAGCGTGCATCGCCCGAAGTCGCTGCGGCCAGCAACGCAAGACGATGCTCTTCCCTTTTTGCAACCGGCAGGCAGTAATAGTGCGGTTTAATGCCCCCGACCAGAATGTGGTTGCGATTGATGATCAGGTGGTG
The DNA here is from genome assembly GCF_056537425.1 of Ruegeria sp. CE9. NCBI lineage: Bacteria > Pseudomonadati > Pseudomonadota > Alphaproteobacteria > Rhodobacterales > Roseobacteraceae > Ruegeria > Ruegeria sp. CE9. Next base: position 421,825 of record NZ_JBQFRO010000001.1, read on the forward strand.
CGTCGTGATTGTTGCGCCCAAATCCTTCTCGTTCGATTTCACATAGTCCACACCGTTTGATGTCGTGATGTGTTCCATCACCACACGCAGCCCGGGCGTTGCCCTGCGGATCGGATCAAGAACGCGGTCGATGAACACCGCCTCGCGATCAAAGATATCGATGTCGTTATCGGTGACTTCACCGTGCACACACATCGGCAGACCAATCTCGGCCATCTTCTCCAGCACCGGGCGCACTTTGTCGAAATCGCGCACACCGGAAGAGGAGTTCGTTGTCGCACCAGCGGGGTACAGTTTGATCGCCTTGACCAATCCGCTGGCATGCGCCGCGGCGACATCGGCTGGGTCTGTGTCCTCGGTCAGGTAGAGCGTCATCAGCGGCTCAAACGTCATGTCCTCGGGCAACGCGGCCAGAATGCGATCTCGGTAGGCAGCGGCCTGATCACCGGTCACAACGGGAGGAACAAGATTTGGCATGATGATGGCGCGGGCAAAATGGCGCGCGGTTTCGGGCAGAACGGCCTTGAGCATTGCGCCATCGCGCAGATGCAGATGCCAGTCATCGGGGCGGCGGATCGTCAGGGAATGGGTCATGGCCACCGGCTAGCACAGCCGCTGGGGTGGTGAAAGGCCCTCTTGCCCTTGTCGATGAGACAGATCGCCGTAAGTCACAGATGGCGGGTGGTCTTGACCTCTGGTTGTGGTCATGACCTGTTGGGCGGAGCAAAAAAGGGGACCTCATGACACAGCCAAACTCCATCGATGCCGTGCAAGATCTTTTGGGCGCTGAGGGCTATGTCTGTGGCCGGGCTTTGGCGACGGTCGTGTTTCTTTCGCTGAAACTTGGTCGACCTCTATTTCTGGAAGGCGAGGCGGGCGTCGGCAAAACCGAAATTGCCAAAGCGTTGGCTGCGGGATTGGGGCGTCGTTTGATCCGACTACAGTGCTACGAAGGCCTTGATGCCTCTTCCGCTGTGTATGAATGGAATTTTCCCGCCCAGATGGTGGCGATCCGAACTGCCGAAGCGTCGGGTGGGGCGGACCGAGGCGCACTACAATCCGAGTTGTTCTCGGATGATTATCTGATCGAACGCCCGTTGCTGCAGGCCATGCGCCCGGATGAAAACGGCGCGCCTGTGTTGCTGATTGATGAGCTAGATCGAACAGACGAACCATTCGAGGCCTTCCTGCTGGAAGCCCTCAGCGATTTTCAGGTCACAATCCCCGAGCTTGGTACGATCAAAGCCCCCGAGCCGCCGATCGTGATTGTCACATCGAACCGCACGCGCGAGGTTCACGATGCGCTCAAACGCCGCTGTCTGTATCATTGGGTCGACTACCCGGACTTTGCCCGCGAAATCGAAATCCTGCACGCCCGCGCGCCTGAGGCGGCCGATGCGCTGAGCCGCGAAGTGGTCGCCTTTGTCCAGCGCCTGCGCACCGAGGATTTATTCAAGAAACCCGGCGTCGCAGAAACCATTGACTGGGCGAAATGCCTGCTGGCGCTGGATGTAATCAACCTGAGCCCGGAGGTGATTGGCGACACATTGGGGGCCATTCTGAAATATCAGGACGACATTCAAAAGCTGCAAGGTTCTGAGGCGAAACGCATTCTTGATCAGGCCAAGGCCGACCTTGAACCGGCCTGATGCGGTATCGTTTAGCAGATAGTTTGGGGGTTTGATGGCAGAGCAACTCCCGCTGGATATCCCGGACAACCCCAAGCTGGCGCAGAACATCACCCATTTTGCGCGCGCTTTGCGCAAGGCTGGATTGCCGATCGGAACCGGGCGGGTGATCGATGCAATCCGCGCGGTGCAGGCCGCGGGGTTCACCGAGAAACGGGATTTTTACTGGACACTGCATGCGTGTTTCGTGAACCGGCCCGAACATCGCACAGTTTTTGCGCAGGTGTTTCGGCTCTACTGGCGTGATCCGCGCTATCTCGAACACATGATGTCGATGATGCTTCCAGCTATTCGCGGCGTTCAGGAAGAGCGTAAAGCGGATGCGGCGGAAAAACGCGCGGCTGAGGCCCTGTTGGATGGCGTTGAACGCGACTTGCCGCACACCTCCGAACAGCAAGATGAAACCGAGATTGAGATTGACGCGACGCAGACCGCGTCCTCCGAAGAACGCCTGCGCAACCTTGATTTCGAACAGATGAGCACATCTGAGATCGCGCAGGCCAAACGCTTGCTGTCGCGTCTGACACTGCCGGTTAAACCCATCGAATCCCGGCGAGGTCAGGCCAGCCATTTGGGGCAGCGCATTGATCGCGCCCGAACCCTCCGCTCTGCAATGCGGCAAGGGGGGGAATTGCGCGATATAGCGCGCCTGCAGCCCAAACCGCGCTGGCCGAACCTTATAGCGCTTTGCGATATATCCGGATCAATGAGCCAGTACAGTCGGATTATCCTGCATTTTCTACACACGGTTTCGAATGCCAAAGGGGCAGGCTGGGCCAAAGTGCATGCCTTCACGTTCGGGACGCGGCTCACTAACATAACTCGGCATCTGCATCAACGCGATGTCGACGCCGCGTTGGCATCAGCGGGGGCCGAGGCGCAGGACTGGGAAGGTGGGACTCGGATCGGCGACTGCCTGCACCAGTTCAATCGCGACTGGTCGCGGCGGGTCATGGGGCAAGGGGCGGTGGTTTTGTTGATCACCGATGGGCTTGAGCGTGGCGATCCCGATATGCTGCAGAAAGAAATCGAACGCCTGCACCTGTCGTCGCGGCGCTTGATCTGGTTGAACCCATTGCTGCGCTGGGACGGGTTCGCGCCAAAGGCCCAAGGCGTGGCGACAATGCTTCCGCACGTCGACAGTTTTCGGGCCGGGCATTCGATCGCGTCGCTAGAGGACTTGGCTGCCGTAATCTCGCAGCCCGATGATCAGGGTCAGAAAGCGCGGCTGATGGCCGCGCTGTCCGATTAGCCTCTAAGAAAGCTGTTCTTCGTTGCACTTACGGGCCATCTCCATGGCTTTGTAAGTGCCGGTCAGATCGACGGTAAAAGCGAACTCTTTTTCCGGAAATACCACCATGACCTTTTTCTTGGCCAGATCATCAGCGAACTGAGGATCGTCGGACAGGACATACCCGCCAGAATAGCCCTTGGTGATGTTCCCCTTCATGCCAGTGGCCTCACCAACGTAGATGTTGTCGCCGATCAGAATGGCCACGGCTTCTTTCTCGCCTTTCTTGATATTGGTCTTGGCCTTGGTGAAAACGCCCACGTAGCCAACACCGCGATCCTCGGTCAGGCCCATTTGGACAACGTTCTCCGAGTCATCAACCGCTTCGATCAGGCAGGATTTCTTATCCTGATCGATGAAGACTTTCCAGCCTTCAACCTCACCGTATTTCAGAAATGTATCAGCCCAACCGGCGCTGGCAGCCATCATGCCGATCGCCGTTCCCAGTGTAAGAATGCGTTTCAACTGTTTGTCTCCGCTTTGAAATATGCAGGGGTGATTCCGAGCGGTGCCCGGAACTGTTTGCAGGCTAGAGTGCCACTCGCAAACATTCAACAATTTGCGAATGTGAGTTCAGAATCGGCTTATTAGCGCTGGAAGATCATCTGCCAGCCCGCTTTTCATTGCTTCAAAGCTGACTATGTTGAACCCAAGCTAGGCCGGAGGTCTCAATGGAACGATTCGATAGCAGCCCGGAAATCGCATTGAAGTGGCACCGCGCTGGAAAAGGCGCCGCTTTGGCCACTGTGGTTGAGACCTGGGGCAGCGCGCCGCGGCGCGTTGGTGCGCAGTTGGTCATTGCGGGCGATGGCCGGATCGAAGGCTCGGTTTCCGGAGGCTGTGTTGAAGGGGCAGTGATTGTCGAAGCGTTAGAGGCTATCGACGAAGAAGAGGCCAGATTGCTGGAGTTTGGCGTCAGCGACGAAGACGCCTTTGCCGTTGGTCTGGCCTGCGGAGGAACGATCCGGGTGCTGGTTGAACCGGTCGGCAAGGTCCTGCCAGAAGCTATGCTCGCCGAGCTGGTCGCGGCACGCGCGCAGCGTGAGCCTGTGGCTTATGAGGTCAACGTTGAGACAGGCCATCGTGCATTGCGCCGTAACGCCTATGCCGAACGCTTGCGCATGGACAGGTCCGGGTTTGAAGAGGACGGTCAAACCTTTGTCGCCGTCCACAATCCACCGCTGCGTTTGATCGTGGTGGGGGCAGTGCATATCGCTCAGGCGCTGGTTCCGATGGCGCGGATCGCGGGCTATGACCCGGCGATCATTGACCCCCGAGAGGCATTTGCCTCGGACGCACGCTTTCCCGGGGAAACCATTCTGACGGATTGGCCGGATGAGGCTGTGTCTAAACTGGGCCTCGACACGCGCACAGCGCTTGTATTGCTGACCCACGACCCCAAACTGGATGACCCCGCGCTTCAGGCCGCGTTGGCAGCCAACGTGTTCTACATTGGCGCGCTCGGGTCCAAGCGTACCCATGCCAAGCGTGTAGACCGGATGAAGCAGGCTGGGTTCACCGACGATCAGATTTCCCGGATTCACGGACCGGTGGGGCTCGATATCGGAGCGGCCGACCCGTCCGAGATCGCGGTAGCGATTCTGGCGCAAATGACGGCGGTTCTGCGAGGTAAGGCGTGAAGTTTGGTCCGGTTCCTGTTTCCGACGCGACCGGAGCGATATTGGCCCATTCCGTCAAAGTGGGCGACCGGAAGCTTAGAAAGGGCATCGCGCTCTCGCCTGAACACATTACCGAGTTGCTGAAAGCCGGGTTGACCGAGGTTACGGTCGCCCGACTGGAGCAGGGCGATTGCCACGAAGATGAGGCCGCAAAGCTGCTTGCAGAAGCGCTTGTGCCAAACCCGGCGCAGACAAATTTGCGTGTTACCGAGGCATTTACGGGGCGGGTCAACCTTCTGGCGAATGGTCCGGGTGTTGCGGTGCTGGATACCGATGCCTTGCAAAAGTTCAATCAGGTCAATCCGATGATCACGGTTGCGACAGTGCCGCAGTATCAGCAAATGTCGGCAGGCGGCATGGTCGCAACGATCAAGGTTATTTCATATGCGGTGCCTCGATCTGATGTGGAAAACGCCGCAAGACAAACGCGGGATGCAATTCGATTTGTGGTTCCGACGTATCGGTCGGCAGGTCTCATCGTGACCGAGATCTCCGGCGGGCCTTCAAATGAAAAGGGTATTGCCGCCATTCGGGGGCGGGTCGAAGCTTTGGGGATGGAATTGTCCGATGTGCAGGTGGTCCCGCATCGGATGGATGATCTTACCGCCGCGCTTTCTTCTATTAGTGGCCAGATCGTGATGATCCTTACTGGATCCGCCACTTCCGACGAAAATGATGTAGCCCCCGCATCGGTGCGTGCTGCAGGGGGGAGTGTCGACCGATTTGGAATGCCAGTTGACCCCGGAAACTTGTTGTTTTTGGGGGCATCACGCGGCAGGCCGGTCATTGGTTTGCCCGGATGCGCCCGTTCCCCGGCACTGAATGGGGCGGATTGGGTTTTGTCGCGGGTGGCATGCGGGATCGAGACCACAGGCGCTGATATCGCCTCCATGGGGGTCGGAGGACTTCTAAAGGAAATCCCAACGCGCCCACAGCCACGTGCTGGTAAGGGCACGTGACGTTACGGCATATTTGCCCTTTTGTCCGCTTGCATCATCATCAGAAAGTTGAACGGCGAAGACGCAGAAAAATCAGGCAAATATTTTTGTTCTCAAACGAAATTTGCCGTGTTTAACTCGGGTTCAGAAAATAAGCCTAAAAGGGGAGAATCTTATGACCAAGGTCTCTATGACCGTGAACGGCGTCGCCGTCAGCGGTGATGTGGAAGGGCGGACTTTGTTGTCCGGATTTCTGCGCGACCACCTGAATTTGACTGGCACACATATAGGCTGCGACACCGCGCAATGCGGCGCTTGCGTCGTGCATGTCAACGGTGAAGCTGTCAAATCCTGCAACATGCTGGCACTGGAAGCCGATGGCGCCGATGTGGGCACGATCGAGGGGCAGGCGGCCGAAGATGGTACGCTGAACGTCATACAGCAGGCCTTTCAGGACCATCACGGTCTTCAGTGTGGATTTTGCACGCCGGGCATGGTGATGAGCGCTGCAGCGCTGTTGAAAGAGAACCCGCGCCCGACCGAAGGCGAGATTCGCAAATACCTTGAAGGCAATCTGTGCCGGTGCACAGGCTACCACAATATCGTCAAAGCGATCATGGCCGCATCGGGCCAGGACGTTTCCAGCATCGCCGCCGAATAAGGCGGGTAAGAATTTTCGACGAAAATTCTTTTCCAGGGAGGAGAACAAGCAATGCCCAAAGACAGTGGCATCGGAGCCAGTTCCAAGCGGCGCGAGGACGTACGCTTTCTGACCGGAGCAGGCAACTACACCGACGACATCAACGTACATGGCCAGGCCTATGTGCATTTTCTTCGGTCCGACATCGCACATGGCCGGATCAATTCAGTAGACACCTCGGCGGCAGAAGCCATGCCGGGCGTGGTCAAAGTTTTCACCGGCAAGGATTTTGAAGGCGTGGGCGGTATGCCCTGCGGCTGGGAAGTGACGGACCGGCACGGTGCTCCAATGCAGGAACCCCCGCATCCTATTCTGGCGCAGGGCAAGGTGCGCCATGTGGGTGACCCCATCGCAGCCGTTGTGGCGGACAGCCTCGAACTTGCACGCGATGCCGCTGAAGCAATCGAAGTGGACATCGAAGAGCTTCCCGCTGTGTTGGACATGAAGGCTGCGGCGCAGGATGGCGCGACGCTGGTTCATGACGATCTGAAGAACAACATCTGCTATGACTGGCACTTGGGCGAAGAAGACAATGACAAGGTCAACGCGGTCTTTGCCGATGCAGCCCACGTCACCACGCTGGATCTGGTCAACAACCGACTGGTTGCCAACCCGATGGAGCCGCGCGTGGCTGTGGCCGAATACAGCCGAGGCACAGATGAGTACACGCTCTACACCACCTCGCAAAACCCGCATGTAATCCGCCTGCTGATGTGCGCTTTTGTTCTGGGCCTGCCCGAGCACAAGGTTCGCGTGGTCGCCCCGGATGTAGGTGGCGGCTTTGGGACCAAAATCTTCCACTATGCGGAAGAGGCGTTCTGTACCTTCGCCGCCAAGGCCTGCAACCGCCCGGTCAAGTGGACCTCAAGCCGGTCCGAGGCGTTCATGTCAGATGCCCATGGACGAGATCACGTCACCACGATCGAGTTGGCACTGGATGCCGAGAACAATTTCATCGGCCTGCGCACAAATACCCATGCCAATCTTGGTGCGTATCTGTCGACCTTCTCCAGCTCGGTTCCGACTTGGCTGCACGGCACTCTGATGGCGGGCAACTACAAGACGCCAGTCATTCAGGTGAACGTGCGAGCGATGTTTACCAACACTGTGCCGGTGGATGCCTATCGTGGCGCTGGCCGTCCTGAGGCGACCTATCAATTGGAGCGTGTGATCGACAAGGCCGCGCGTGAGTTGGGCGTTGATCCGATTGCCCTGCGCCGTCAGAACTTTGTGACCCAGTTCCCCTATGACACGCCTGTGGCTCTGACCTATGACACCGGGGACTACAACGGGACGATGGACAAGCTTGAGGCTGCGGCTGATCTTTCGGGTTTTGCCGCACGTCGTTCGGCCAGTGAAGCCAAAGGCAAACTGCGCGGTCTGGGTATCAACTGCTATATTGAGGCCTGCGGTATCGCGCCGTCGAACATCGTCGGGATGCTGGGCGCGCGTGCCGGTCTTTATGACGCGGCGACTGTGCGGGTGAATGCTACCGGCTCGATCAGTGTCATGGTGGGTGCACACAGCCACGGGCAGGGGCATGAAACCGCCTTCCCGCAGGTTGTGGCCGACATGATTGGCATCGATGAGTCGATGGTTGAAATCGTGCATGGCGACACCTCGAAGATCCCGTTTGGCATGGGCACCTATGGCTCGCGTTCGCTGGCGGTTTGTGGCTCGGCCATGGTCAAAGCCACAGAGAAAGTGATCGACAAGGCCAAGAAGATCGCAGCCCACCTGCTGGAAGCGTCCGAGGCCGACATTGAGTTGAAGGGCGGTCAGTTCAGCGTAGCAGGTACCGACAAATCGGTGGCCTGGGGCGATGTGACCCTGACGGCTTATGTGCCGCACAACTTCCCGTTGGAGGTTGAGCCGGGGCTAGAGGAGACCGCGTTCTATGACCCGGCCAACTTCACTTTCCCTGCTGGCGCCTATGCCTGTGAGGTTGAGGTAGACCCAGAAACCGGTCAAGTCAGCATTGAAAAGTTCACTGCGGCGGATGACTTTGGCAACATCGTCAATCCGATGATCGTGGACGGCCAGGTGCATGGCGGCATCGGTCAAGGCATCGGTCAGGCGTTGCTGGAGAACTGCGCCTACGATGAGAACGGCCAATTGTTGAGCGCATCCTTCATGGATTACGCGATGCCGCGTGCTGATGATCTACCGTTTTATGCGGTCGACCATTCCAGCCAGACGCCATGCACCCACAATCCGCTGGGTGTGAAAGGCTGTGGCGAGGCTGGTGCGATTGGCTCGCCACCTGCCGTCGTCAACGCGGTTCTGGATGCGCTGAATTCGGGTGGTAAGGCTGTCGATCACATCGATATGCCGATGAGCCCGTCACGCGTTTGGACAGCGATGCATGGTTGAGAGGTTGGAATGCGAGGGGCCAGCCCCTCGCGCTCCCCTGGATATTTATAGCCAGATGAAGGGCGGATCCGCGCTTTTCGGAAAGGAAGAACGAAATGTACAATTTCGAGTTTGAGAAACCCTCGACCATTGCAGACGCGGTTGCTGCGTTGGGGGGCGAGGACGCGCAGGCGTTGGGGGGCGGGCAAACCCTGATCCCGACGATGAAGCAGCGGTTGGCAGCGCCATCCAAGCTGGTTTCGGTTAGCGGAATAGCCGAGATGAAAGGTGTCTGTATTGAGGATGATGGCTCGGTTGCCATCGGCGGGGCTACGACCCATGCAAATGTGGCAGCGGATGCAGCGGGTAGCTATCCGGCTTTGGCGGCTCTGGCTGGTCAGATCGGTGATCCGGCGGTACGCAATCGTGGCACGATTGGAGGATCGATCGCCAATAATGATCCCGCTGCTTGTTATCCGGCAGGTGTGCTGGGTTCAGGGGCAACGATCGTTACAAATTCGCGCCAGATTGCGGCTGACGATTTCTTTCAGGGCATGTTCACGACGTCCCTAGACGAAGGTGAGATCATCACCTCGGTGCGGTTCCCGGTTCCGCAAGTAGCAAGCTATCAGAAGTTTCTGCAGCCAGCGTCGCGGTTTGCTTTGGTCGGGGTTTATCTTGCCCGGTTTGCAGATGGCGTTCGGGTTGCTGTGACCGGGGCGAGCGAGGATGGCGTGTTCCGCTGGTCTGAGGCCGAAGAAGCCTTGGACAAAGAGTTTCGCACGGATGCGTTGATGGGTCTGCACATCAACCCGATGAACATGATCGCAGACCTGCACGGCAGCAAACAATATCGTGCACATTTGGTCAGCGTGATGACAAAACGAGCCGTTGAAGCCTGCAGCTAAGCGAATTCACAGCCAAATCGATAAGCCCCGGTGAGAGCCGGGGCTTTAGTCTTTTCTGATACGGGGCGGCTTGGCTGGCCGCCAATATGCACCGGTATCTTCTCGGGCCGTCTGATAACGTTCGACCCGGTCGCGGGCTGCTGACCCTCCGGCAGCAAAAAGGTGGCTAAGCAGGCATTCGAGCACGGCCATCGCCCCCGAAAAGCTGGAAAAATGATGCTGTGTGCGAGTGCTGATCGGTAGGACCAGATCCGGTTCTACCCCGGGGGCGATCACCTGGCTATCCGACAAAAGCACGATTTGCATGCCGCGTCTGCGGGCAAAGCGCATCGATTGGATGGTGTCCGAAGAATAGGGATGAACGGTGATGGCGAACAGGCAGTCTGACGTGTCTGCTTCGAGTAGATCATCGACTGCAGAGCCCATATGCCGTGGTATTAGTTGGAAGCCCGGGTGCGCCATTCGGCCTGCGTAATGGAAGTAATATGCAAGGGCATAGCTGGCCCGTGTCGCCGTTATGAAACAGCGATTTGCGGAAAGCATGCTGCTCACAATCTGTTGCATCACGTTTGGGTCGGCCAAACGCAGGGACCGGTTCACGACATTCAACTCGTTTTGCGCATACCCTGACTGCGCTGCTCCAAAGTCGTCAGTAGATCGTATCCGATCCAGCCAGTCTTGTCCGAGCCGATCCTCTCGGTCAGTAACAAGGGTTTGGCGAAAGGGGCGTCTGAAGGCCTCGAAACTGTCGAAACCCATTCGATGCGCCAGACGCACAAGGACATTCGAACTGACACCGATTTTATCAGCCGACACGCGAACCGGATCGAGCCCGAAGTCGCCCGGATGGTCGATGATGTATTTTGCAGCGGCCTGCATTTGCTGCGGCAGGGCGTCGATATTTGAACGGAGCTGCTCAGACAGTTGGGAGGTGGTGGACTGCATGTCACAATAAAAACATATGTTATGAAGAAAGGAAATTGAAAACAATGCGGAAGTGTTTAGCTCGGGATCAAAATAAGCAGGTGTCGGAATGTCGGAGATCGAGACTGTAGTAACCACGATACCTTATGTGTTGGTAGCCCCGAACGGGGCACGACGAGGACATGGGGATCACCCGGCTCTGCCGGTCTCAACGGATGAGATCGTTGCGACTGCAAGGGCATGCAGCATAGCGGGCGCAAACGGGCTTCATTTGCATGTTCGTGACACGGAAGGTTTGCACTCACTGGATGCAGGGCGGTATCGCGAGGCGATTGCAGAGTTGCGTGCAGCAGTGCTTGACATGGACATTCAGATCACGACCGAGGCCGCTGGTCTTTTTGACGTTCAAGCTCAGTTCGAATGTCTTCGAGATGTTCGCCCGGATTGGGCGTCGATTTCAGTGCGCGAGATCGCGCGGTCACCGGAACTTGCGCCAAAGGTCTATGCCCTCTGCGAGGATCAAGGGACACGGGTTCAGCATATCCTCTATGATGCTGAAGACGTTGCGTTACTGGTCCGTTGGCAGGAGAAAGGCGTGGTAAAACCGGATCAGGTTGAACGTCTGCTTGTTCTGGGTCGATACGCCACGGCGCAGGAATCCAGCCCGGAAGATCTGGATGCGTTTCCGAGGTCGAATGATCCCTGGATGGTTTGTGCGTTTGGTGGGCGGGAACATGCGTGCCTGCAAAAAGCAGCACAGCGCGGCGGCGATGTGCGCGTGGGGTTTGAGAACAGTCTTGCAGGCCCCGATGGACAAGCTTGGGCCGACAATGCCGCATCGGTCGCGGCGCTGATCGAACTTTTGAAAAGGACTTCGAAATGAGTCACGTATTTCCACGCCACACAAAAACCGATCTGCCAATCGCTGCCGGCGGAGACGGGTGTTACCTGATCGATTCTGATGGTCGCCGGTATCTGGATTGTGGCGATGCCGCAGTATCCTGTCTCGGCCATTCGAACGAACCGGTTATCAAGGCAGTGCAGGACCAGGTGGCGCAGATCGCGTTTGCGCATACCGGATTTATGACTTCGGAACCGGCTGAGGCTTTGGCGGATCTGTTGATCGAGCATGCGCCAGGTGATCTGGATCGGGTGTATTTTGTATCGGGTGGGTCCGAGGCGACCGAGGCTGCAATCAAACTGGCACGGCAATTCTTCTTGGAAACCGGCCAGCCCGAACGCCGTCATGTGATCGCGCGTCGGCAAAGCTATCACGGTAACACTCTGGGGGCGCTTTCGGCCGGTGGCAATGAATGGCGGCGTGCGCAGTTTGCACCGATGCTGATTGAGATGACCCATATTGCGCCCTGTTATGAATACGCCGAAAAGCCTGAGGGCGAGAGCAGCTTTGAATATGGTCAGCGCGTAGCGAATGAGTTGGAGATAGAAATTCTGCGTCTTGGGCCTGAAACGGTCATGGCCTTTATGGCCGAGCCAGTGGTCGGCGCGACGCTTGGGGCTGTTCCAGCGGTTGAGGGGTATTTCAAGCGTATCCGCGAGATTTGCGATCAATACGGCGTGCTGCTGATCCTAGACGAAGTGATGTGCGGCATGGGGCGCACAGGGCACTTGTTTGCCTGCGATCATGATGGTGTTTCCCCCGATATCCTGTGTATCGCCAAAGGGTTAGGGGCCGGTTATCAACCCATAGGAGCAATGCTGTGCTCGAGCCAGATCTATGATGCGATCCGGGACGGGTCAGGGTTTTTCCAACATGGTCACACCTATATCGGGCATCCGGTCGCGACGGCCGCTGCCTTGGCCGTTGTACAAGAGCTTACCTCTCGTGACCTGCCAGCGCGGGCCAGCGTGATGGGAGAAAAGCTGCAAGGCATGCTGGAAAACAGGTTTGGTCAGCATCCGAATATTGGGGATATTCGCGGGCGCGGCCTGTTTCGAGGGATTGAACTAGTCGCAGATCGCGACACGAAAACGCCGTTTGATCCATCGCGCGGCGTGGCGGGTAAGATTAAAAAGGCAGCCATGGCCGAGGGATTAATATGTTATCCGATGTCAGGCACGCGTGATGGACGCAACGGCGACCATATTCTGCTGGCTCCGCCGTTTATCATCGAAGATGACCAACTGACGGAGCTTGTAGACAAACTAGAGCAGGCGATCTTCTCGGTTGTTTGATCGACCCATGACACCAAGCAACAAAAAGCCCCTTCGATAGCGGAGGGGCTTTTGTCATTCTAATAAAAGAACGCTTACTTCTGCGGCAGCGGGCCGATCATCATGATCATCTGACGGCCTTCCATCTTGGGCATGTTCTCGATCTTGCCCAGATCCTTGACGTCCTCGGCCACACGCTCTAGCAGTTCACGGCCTAAGTTCTGGTGCGCCATTTCGCGACCACGGAACCGCAAGGTGACTTTCACTTTGTCGCCGTTTTCTAGAAACTTGAACACGTTGCGCATCTTGACGTCATAATCATGCGTATCGGTGTTGGGCCGGAATTTGACCTCTTTCACCTCGATGATCTTCTGCTTCTTTCGGGCTTCGCTTTCACGCTTCTGCTGTTCATACTTGAACTTGCCGAAATCCATGATTTTGCAGACCGGCGGGTTGGCGTTGGGCGAAATCTCAACCAGATCGAGGCCAACATCGGCGGCCATCTGCATGGCTTTCGCGGGATGAACCACCCCGACATTTTCACCTTCGGCGCCAATCAGGCGAATTTCGGGAGCACGGATCTTGTCATTGACGCGCGGGCCGGTATCTCGCTGTGGCGGCGCGTTGTGAGGTCTGCGGGCTATGGGTTCATTCCTTTGATGATTGCAGAATTTCGAGCCCGGAATTTAGACCGGGCTGTTGATCGTTTCAAGCGGCATAAACACCAGCCAGCAGGAAAAATCCGGGTATCTGGGGGTATTTACGCTGTCCGGGCATCAAAATGCCGGGCCGCGATACGTGTTTAGCCCACAAAGGCCTTTTCGATCACGAACTCCTTGGGGTCGGAATTGGCGCCTTCACGTAAGCCGAACTCTTCAAGGATCGCTTTTATATCGTGGTTGAACGCAAGGCTGCCGCAGACCATGGCGCGGTCGGTATCCGGCTTGATGCCGCCTTCGATGCCCAGATCAGCAAATACAGTGCCATCCTTCAGCAACTCGGTAATGCGGCCCATCTTGGGGCTCTCTTCCCGAGTTGTGGTTGGGTAATAGCGGATTTTGTCGGCAAAGCCTTCACCGATCAATTCAGCCAGCAACTCGTCCTGCTTGATGCCTTCGATCAGTTCGCGACCATAATCCAGCTCAGCCACATCGCGGCAGGTGTGGGTGATGATGACCTCGTCATAATCCTCATAGGTCTGCGGTTCGCGCAGCAGCGAGGCGAAAGGTGCAAAGCCGGTACCCGTGGCGAAGAACCAGATGCGTTTGCCGGGCAGCAACGCGTCATGGACCAGTGTGCCCACGGGCTTGGGCCGCAGGATAATCTGATCGCCGGGCTGGATGTGCTGCAGTTTTGAGGTCAGCGGGCCGTCCTGCACCTTGATCGAATAGAACTCCAGCTCTTCGTCCCACGAAGGCGAGGCGATCGAATAAGCACGTAGCAAGGGTTTGCCGTTTTCGCCCAGCAGGCCGATCATCACAAACTCACCCGAGCGAAAGCGCAACGAGGCCGGACGCGATACTTTGAACGAGAACAGGCGGTCTGTCCAATGCTTCACATCGGTCACAGTCTGGGCGTCCGGCAGAACGGGGGCCTTTACGGCGGTTGCTTCACTCACGGGTTTCATCTCTGTCATCGTTTTCTCTGCCGGTGAGGTAAACCGACATCTCCGTTTAATCTTTGATCCAAGTCAGGAAAAGGGGCAGATTGCCCCTTTCGCATCACAAGCTGGCCATAGTGGCTTCAGCCACGCAGTCGGGCCTGATAGTTGTTCTCTTGCCAATTGGCGCGGGCTAGCCACTGATCTTCGGGTTGGCGGTTTGCCAGCGCGTGGTCGATTTCAACCTCGTCAAAGCCACTGCGGCGTGCCATGGCGTATTGGTCCGCCAGCACGTGGCCTTTGGCGCGAAGGCGTCCTTTGAATCCTTTTAGCCGCAACACGCGCGCTATGGTAAAGCCGCGCCCGTCAGCAGAAGAAGGAAAATCGACACGCACCATCTGGGCCGAGCCCAAGCGATCGATCAATTCATCCGGATCCGTATCCGATGTCACGTCCAACGCAACAACATCATTGGCCGCGTCGTCCAATGTGACAAAGCCGTCGGTCCAATCATCTGGCGAAAAGCCCTCGTCATTTACGATTACGTTCATGTTTTCTCTCCGATGCGCACCATTTTTCCGTCAACAAAATGGATGCCGCATTCTTCCTTGTTCTGATCGCGCCAACGTCCCGAGCGCGGGTCTTCGCCTTCTTTAACCGGAGATGTGCAAGGCGCACAGCCGATCGAAGGGTATCCTTTGGCCACAAGCGGATGCCGGGGCAGGTTGTTTTCGTCCATATAGGTACGAACGTCTTCTGGTGCCCAATGGGCCAGCGGGTTGACTTTGATCCGGCCCGTGCCGTCTTCAACCTCGAAGAACTCAAGCGCCGCACGCGTGCCAGCCTGAAACCGTTTGCGCCCAGTAATCCAGCCGCAGTACCCAGACAACGCCTGTTGCAGAGGAAACGTCTTGCGCAGGTTACAGCAGGCGTCGGTATCACGCAGGTGCAAGGCACCATAGGGATCATCACGCTGAACATCATCCTCATCCGCACGGATGATTTTGACATTGGTCAGCCCCAGACGCTCACTGACTTCATGCTGGTATTCCAGCGTTTCGGCAAAAAGCATCTGCGTGTCGATGAACAGAACCGGCGTGGTTTTATCAACCACCGCCGCCATATGCAGCAACACCACCGATTCCGCGCCAAAACTTGAGACTAGCGCAAGTTCCTCGATCTCTTGGATCGCGCCGTGCATTACGTCATGGGCACTATGGTGTTTGAACTGGGCATTCAGCGCGTTGACTTTTTCAGTCAGCTCGCGCCTATCGCTACCCAGTTCTGTCTGGATCAGGTCAAGCGGCATTGGCCTGCGCCTCGGGGTAAAGCACAGCTTTGAACGGTGCCATGCCAACGCGACGATAGGTTTCGAGGAAGGTCTCCTCGGCACTTTCGCGCAGCTCCAGATAGGCTTCGACGATGCGCTCAACGGCTGGAACGATCTCATCATAGGCAAAGCCGGGGCCGGTACGATCGCCAATTGCCGCTGTCTCGGTCGCGTCACCGCCCAGAGTAATCTGGTAGTTTTCTACGCCGGCGCGATCCAGACCCAGGATGCCGATATGACCCACATGGTGGTGACCACAGGCGTTGATGCAGCCCGAGATCTTGATCTTCAGGTGGCCGATATCATGCTCCAGTTTCATGTCCTCAAACCGGGTCGCAATTTCCTGAGCAACCGGGATTGAACGGGCCGTTGCAAGCGCGCAGTAATCCATGCCGGGGCAGGCGATGATGTCGCTGATCAGCCCGATATTGGCTGTGGCCAGTTCGTGCTCTTTCAGCTTGGCGTGGATCGCGGGCAGGTCCGATTTGTGGACATGCGGTAGGATCACGTTCTGTTCATGGCTGATGCGCAGCTCGTCATAGGCGAACTCTTCAGCCAGGTCGGCCATCACGCGCATCTGCTCAGCCGTAGCATCGCCCGGCGTTGCGCCGTGCTTCTTGATCGAGATCGTGGCAATCGCGTGGTCCGCGTTTTTGTGCGGCGCGATGTTGGTGTCGACCCATGACCGGAAGACCGGATCGTTCGTATAGGCGCTTTCGAACGAGGCAACGGATCCTTCGCGGAAAGCAGGCGGGGCAAAGTGGCCCTTGATCTCTTCAAGCAGGTTCATATCGGCGCCTTTGAATTGCGGGCGCACTTGGAGGAAGCGCTCGTTAACCTTGGCGCGGATGGCATCAATGCCGTGCTCATGCACGGTGATCTTGATGCGCGCTTTGTACTTGTTGTCACGGCGACCGATCTGGTTCCAGACGGATACGGTGGCTTCCAAGTAAGCCAGCAGGTCGTCAAACGCGACGAAGTCCGACAGTTCCTTGCCGATCATCGGAGTACGGCCAAGACCACCGCCAACGATAACACGCGCGCCAAGAACACCGTCACGTTCAACCAGTTGCAGGCCGATGTCATGCGCTTTGATCACGGCGCGGTCGTTCTCAGACCCGGTAATTGCGATCTTGAACTTACGCGGCATGAACTGGAATTCGGGGTGGTCGGTCGACCACTGCCGCAGCAGTTCGGCATAGGGGCGCGGATCGGCGACCTCGTCCGCCGCGGCACCGGCAAAATGATCGGCGGTCACATTGCGGATGGTGTTGCCCGAGGTTTGTATGGCGTGCATGCCAACCTCAGCCAGCGCGTCCAGCATATCCGGTACATCGTTCAGTTTCGGCCAGTTGTACTGGATGTTCTGACGGGTGGTGAAATGGCCATAACCCTTGTCCCACTTCTCGGCGAGCAAGGCGAGTTGACGCATCTGTGCGCTGGACAGCGTGCCATAAGGAATGGCAACGCGCAGCATGTAGGCGTGCAGCTGCAGATACAGGCCGTTCATCAAGCGCAGGGGCTTAAATTCGTCTTCGGTTAGTGAGCCGTCGATGCGACGCTCAACCTGCGCCCGGAACTGCGCGTTGCGTTCTGCCAAAAATGCTGTGTCGAACTCGGAGTAGCGATACATGTTTAGCTGTCCTTAGTTGCAGCCCCGGATCCGGGGCCTTGAAGGGGAGAGAGAGGCCAGAGATCAGGCCCGGGGCTGCGGGGAAGTTTCCTGTTTGCCGTGGGCATAGTTGGACGGACCAGTCCGGCGGAAGTCTTCCCGAAAATGGGTGGGCTCGGGGCCGTTTTCACCGGCCACCGCGTCAGCGAGATAGGCGCCAACGATCTTATTGGCCTGACGCGCGGCATCCAGCAGACGAACCTGCGCATGCGCTTCATCGGTGATCAGCTCGGCCTCGGACAACTCACGCGACCAGCGGTCATCCTCGGTTTGATAAATCACATCGCCTTCCAACAAGTCGTTGGCGGTGACGACTTTGGGGGTAAAAGCGCGAGCCATCAGGCAAACTCCTTATGAAATACCGTGACAATCTGCAGATTGAGTGCAGCGCGGGCAAAGCCCGGCTTGCGTGTGCATTTAATTGACTGTTTGACCTGCATTGGATCATCTCGTGGCTGAATTGACTTGTTTGCCAATATAGGAAATATTCCCGGTAAATCGCCATATGTGCCGTCAAATAAGAACGTTTGTTCTGAAAGTGGCAGCGCGTGGAACCCGTGTCCTGAATTGAAGGGAAAATTGGAATGTCGGTGCGGATAGACGACACAGATCGGAAAATTCTAGCCGAGCTGCAACGCGATGCGAGCCAGTCGCTTGACGAAATCGCGGCCCGAGTGGGCAGTTCGAAGACCCCGGTTTGGAATCGTATTCGCAAGCTTAGAGGGGCGGGTGTTATTGGTCAGCAAACCGTATTGCTGGACGCCGAAGCGCTGGGGTTCGAAGCCACATTTTTTGTATTGATCCGCACGTCCGAGCATGAAGCGGAATGGCAGCAGAAGTTCTTGAAAGCGCTGCGCGATAGACCTGAAGTTCAGGAGGCTCATCGTCTGGCAGGCGACATCGATTATATCCTGAAAGTCCGAGTCAGGAATGCGCGCGCCTATGATGCGTTTTATCAGGCTCTGATATCTGAGGTGCGGGTGCACAACGTTACCGCTTTGTTGTCTATGGAAGAGATCAAATCGACCACGATGTTGCCTCTAAAGCCTGCTGGATAGAGTGAAGCGTTTATGGGGGCTCTGCCCCCGTCGCCTAAGGGCGACTCCCCCCGGGATATTTTTAGCCAGATGAAGAGTGGATCAGTCTTTGAGTGACGCGTAGTACCTTACGCGCGATGGGTTCTTAGGTTTGAACCATCAGTTTTGATAGCCCGTGGAAATGATAGGTGTCTGCGTATTGTGGCCCATCAGATAGTTCCAGATTTGGATACCGCTGGAACAGGATTGGAAGCGCAATCCGCATCTCAAGCAGTGCCAAGGGGGCGCCTACGCAGAAGTGCAGCCCTCCGCCGAAGCTGGTATTGGCGCTGATGTTGCGCACCGGATCGAACGCGTTGTGTCGGTCCCAGACAACAGGGTCGCGATTGGCAGCCCCCAAGAGTAGTGCAACCTCGTCGCCACGCGAGAAACGGTGTCCAAAAATCTCAACATCTTCGTAGGCGTAGCGCCGAAACATATGGAGCGGCGGATCGAACCGCAGTATTTCCTCGACCAACCCGTCGATGGTGTCAGGCGACAAGGCAAGTTGCTGGGTGTTTGTTGCAAGTATCGTTTTCACGCCGTTGCCGATGGCATGAACCGTCGCTTCGTGACCGGCGTTGAGCAAGAGAATGCACGTTGTGATCAGTTCGTCGCGCGAGAGTTTCTCGCCATCTTCCTCTGCGACGATCAATCGGGTGATCAGATCGTCACGAGAGTCCTTGCGCCGCAATTCAACATAGTTTTCGAGATAAGTGGTGAATTCTTGCGTTGCCCGTACGGCCTCATCTTCGGTTTTACGCGTGCGGTTGGCTTGGTACATCGCAACCATGGCGTGCGACCAATGCAGCAACTGCGGCGCCATGTTCTCGGGGACGCCTAGCAGGCGACAGATCGTGATAACCGGAACCTGCGTGCAGTAGGCTTGCAGCAGGTCAAAGGGACCTTCGGGGAATTTACCGATCAAATCTTGGCACAACTGTACGATCGATGGTTCCAGAGCGGTGATTGCGCGCGAAGTGAACGCCCGCAGGACCAATGACCGTAACCTGGTGTGTCGAGGTGGTTCGAGTTCCAGCATGGAATGAGACTCGACTTTGAGCCACGGCGCAAGATGGCTTGCGCCCGGTTTCGCGAGCTCTGCGGGAACTTCGCGCCCGAAGCGCCGATCTTTGAGGAATGATTGCACCGCTTTGTGAGAAACGGCTGCAACGATGCCGTAGTCCTCCCAATAGAACAGATCGCCAGACTGACGCGCCCGGTCATAAAACGGGTAGGGGTTTTGCACGAATGCGGGATCGGTCGGTGATTGGGCCAGTGTCTTCATGCGCTGCAGACTTGCCATGGGCGCCGCTGAATGCAAGACCCTAGATATGCAACGTTTTTGGATTATCGCAGGTTTCTGTTGTGCGGTTGCCCTGCTGTCGGCGGCAGTCTGGACATACGGGTATCGCCAAGCCTTGTCGCAGCTAAGCGAAAAAGCTGAGGCCGACCTTGAATTGGCTGCAGACCGTTTGAGCACCCAGATGCAAGTCTATCAGGAAGTGGCTGCATTGATGGCGGATCATCCCGCTTTGCTGGCGCTTGACGGTCCGGATCAACAGCTGGCGGCCCGAAATGTGCTGTTGGAGGTCGCAGACAAAACGGCCGCAGTGAACGTGATGTATCTGGACACGGAAGGTCAGGTTCTGGCGGCGGCCCAACCCGTGGCGCGGCGCGATATGTCTGCGCATCCCGCGTTTGAGCGGGCTATGCAAGGCGCACTAGGAAGCGCGCATGGCGTAGATGAGGCGAGCGGTGATCGCATCTACTCATATGCGGCACCCGCGTTTCTTGATACAGGGCAGATTCTGGGCGCGCTGATGGTATTGGCAGATGTGCAGGATGTTGAACAGACCTGGCGTGGCAGCACCGATGCTGTGTTTTTTGTTGATGCCGACGGGGTCGTGTTTATCTCGAACCGCTCGGATTTGTTGCTCTGGAACCGCGTTGAGGGTCAACAAGGCCTGACTTCACCCCAAGGAGAGAATGTTGATTTTGCTTCGACCAATGTAGCGGGTCATGAGGTTTGGACACTTAATTGGGGTCGCTATCTCCCACGACGTGCTTTGCACCTGACACTAGAACTGCCCGTTATTGCGATGACTGCGGAAATGCTGGTGGATGTGGCCCCTGCGCGCCGATTGGCGGGTTTGCAGGCAGCGGCAGTTGCGGCCATCTGTTTTGCATTCGGTGCGCTGCTGTTTTTGGCCTCGGAGCGTCGGCGAACGCTGGCCGAAGCTAACATGGTGCTGGAAAGCCGGGTGGCTCAGCGGACCAGGGCGTTGACGGCTGCCAATTCGGCGCTGCGTCGTGAAGTCGTCGAGCGCGAAGAAGCGGAGGCGGCGCTTAAACAGGCGCAGGCTGATCTGGTGCAGGCTGGCAAGCTGAGCGCGTTGGGCAAGATGTCGGCAGGTATCAGCCACGAGTTAAATCAGCCTCTGATGGCGATTCAACAATTCGCTGATAACGGGTCTGCCTTTCTAGAGCGCGGAAAGGACGAGAAAGCGGGTGAAAACTTGGGTCGCATCTCGGATATGGCCGCCCGAATGGCGCGGATCATCAAGAACCTGCGCGCCTTTGCGAGAAATGAAAGCGAACCGATGGGACGCGTAGATCTGGTTCAGGTGCTCAATGCGGCCACCGAACTAGCCGAAGTTCGGCTGCGCGATGATAACGTGGAACTGGAATGGCTGCCCCCGAAGGATGCCGTTTACGCCTGGGGTGGCGAGGTCCGTCTGGTACAGGTGTTCGTCAACCTTATTAACAATGCGGCGGATGCGATGGCCGATCGGACGATGCGCAAGATTTCAGTTTCGCTTATAGCGGGCAAGCCCATCCGTGTTTCGGTCCGTGACACGGGCCCGGGCATCGAAGACCCTGATCGGATGTTCGAGCCCTTCTATACCACAAAAACAGTGGGTTCATCTGAGGGCATGGGATTGGGATTGTCCATTTCCTATGGATTGGTTCAGAGCTTTGGGGGGGACATTCGCGGTTCAAACACCGAGGACGGTGCTGAGTTCACGGTTGAGTTGGAGCCTTACGCAGAGGATGAGGCAGCATGATCCGCAAAGTGCTTTTGGTTGACGATGACGCTGCCGTACGTGAGGCATTGGCCCAGACACTCGAATTGGCTGATTATCAGCCGGTTTCGGCTGGGTCTTTTGTGGCCGCCAAGGATCATATTCATCGCGAGTTTGATGGGGTGATCATATCGGATATCCGCATGCCTGGGCGCGACGGGTTTCATCTGCTGTCCTTTGCGCGTGAAGTGGATCCGGAGCTACCTGTGGTTTTGCTGACCGGCGAAGGGGATATTCCGATGGCTGTTCAGGCCATGGGGCAGGGAGCATTTGATTTTCTTGAAAAGCCTTGCGCTGCTGCTGACCTGCTCGGTGTGCTCGAACGCGCCTTCGCTGCGCGCGCGGAGGTTCTGCACGAGCGTGAGCAGCGGCGCGAGCTTGAACGTGGTGATCCCGCGGCGCGCATGCTGTTTGGCTTGTCCGATCAGGCCGAGGCCTTGCGCGAACGCGTGCGCAGCGTAGCGCCCACGCATGCCGAAGTACTGGTGACCGGTCCGGCGGGCAGTGGGATATCGAAGGTGGCAGAGGTGGTCCACCTGATGTCGCCGGTTGGGCAGGGGCCATTTGTCAAACGCCCGGCCTCAGGTCTGAACCCGGATGATCTGCTGCGTGTCTGCGCAGACGCTGCGGGAGGGTCGCTGTTTCTAGATGAGGTCTCGGCGATGACAGATGCAACGCAGTTTGCAGCGCTGGAGATGATCGAGCAGGGGGCAGATGTCAGGATTATTGCGGGGGCAACAGCCGATTTGTCCGACCTTTGCGCGCAGGGAAGGTTCAATGCGGACCTGTTCTATCGGTTGGATGTTATGCGCGTGCGTATCCCAGCGCTATCAGAGCGCCCCGAAGATATCCCCATTATCTTTCGTCGTTACGTTGCGCAGGCGGCAGAACAAGCCGGAATTGCCGAACCTGAAGTAACACCCGAGCATCTGGCCTCGTTGATGGCGCAGGATTGGCCGGGCAATGCGCGTTCTCTGATGTCGGCGGCCATGCGGTTTGTGCTGGGAATGCCGGACGAGGTGGCTCAGGCCAACGATCTGGGGTTGAGCGAGCAATTGGCGCGGGTCGAAAGGTCTTTGCTGATCGCGGCTCTTGGGCGCCACAATGGTAAGGCTGCAGATGCGGCCAAGGCGCTGAAGCTGCCGCGCAAGACTTTCTATGACAAGCTGGCCCGTTATCACATCCGACCAGAAGACTATCGCCGCTAGCGAAATTCTCCCGCCAGCTTTTTTCAGTATTTATCATACTGGCAAAGCCGTCGGGCCCGGCAGCCCGCAGGGCGGGCTGCGGTTGCGCGCTGTTACTTATGTGCGATTCGGAAGGTGTGATTCGAAATTTGTGCGGAATCCCGCACAGGGCGCACTTTGCCTGTGCGGAAATTCGCACATGGTCGATTTTGCGATATGCTTGATTAGTGTGGGATGCGCTTTAACCAAATGATTTAATAGCTAAAAAATCAAATTTGTCCGCTGATGAACAATTTGTTGAGAGTGAAGTGTTGATTCGGTTCACTCCGCACCAGACGGCGCTGATTGGGCGCTTGATGAAAGTTTTAGGGAAGTCTGGGAGGAGAAGACTGATGAAATTCCTGACAACGGCAGCAACTGCGATTGCTTTATCCGTAACCGCGACAGCAGGTTTGGCGGCCTGCGAAGATGGCGAGATCGTCGTCAAGTTTGCGCATGTGACCAACACCGACAAGCACCCCAAAGGCATCGCCGCATCGCTGCTTGAGCAGCGCGTCAATGACGAGATGAACGGCGTGATGTGCATGGAGGTCTATCCGAACTCGACCCTCTATAACGATGACAAGGTACTTGAGGCGATGTTGCAAGGAGACGTGCAACTGGCCGCACCGTCTTTGTCGAAGTTCGAAAAGTTCACCAAGCAATTCCGCCTGTTTGACCTGCCATTCATGTTCAAGAACATCGATGCCGTGGATGCGTTCCAAGCCTCTGCTGATGGTCAGGCGATGAAGGACAGCATGCAGCGCCGCGGACTGCAGGGGCTGGCCTTTTGGCACAATGGCATGAAGCAGATGTCGGCAAACAAGCCGTTGGAAGATCCGTCGGATGCAGAAGGCCTGAAGTTCCGCGTACAATCCTCGGACGTTCTGGTTGCGCAAATGGAAGCGATCGGTGGTAGCCCGCAGAAGATGGCGTTCTCGGAAGTGTACGGCGCGCTGCAGCAGGGCGTTGTGGACGGGCAGGAAAACACCTGGTCGAACATCTACGGCAAGAAATTCTTTGAGGTTCAGGACGGTATCACCGAAACAAACCATGGCATCATCGACTATCTGGTTGTGACCTCGGTGGACTGGCTGGACAGCCTTGATCCCGAAGTGCGTGATCAGTTCCTGACCATTCTTACCGAAGTGACAGAGACTCGGAACAAAGAGGCCTTCGCGGTGAATGAAGAAGCCAAAGCATCGATCACCAATGCAGGTGGCATCATTCGCGAACTGAACCCAGAACAGCGCCAAGCCTGGGTTGATGCGATGAAACCGGTCTGGGACAAGTTTGCCGGTGACGTCGGTCAGGACAAAATCGACGCCGCACAGGCGATCAACGCCGGGTTCTAATCCCGGTTTAGGCCGCGCATCCGGGGACTGGGGAGTTATGGATGTGCAGGCTGGGCGGGCCGCTATGGCCCGCCACACTCCCTCAACTCTCATCAAAAAAATTGCGGGGACAGAGAGATGTCTGGTGCGAAATCCGGCCAAGGCGGGCTGGTCGACCATATCGAAGAAACCTTGATTGCATGCTTATTGGGGCTGATGACGGTCGTCACCTTTGCTAATGTGATCGCGCGGTTTGTGTTTAATTCCAATATTCTATGGGCGCTAGAACTGACAGTGTTCACCTTTGGATGGCTGGTACTTCTGGGCGCGTCTTATGCGGTGAAAAAACACGCACATCTGGGTGTGGATGCAATCCTGAATATGCTAGCCCCGGCGCCGCGCCGGATCCTGGCGTTGATTGCAGTGGCCTGTTGTCTGGTGTTTTCGCTGCTCTTGCTAAAAGGGTCATACGACTATTGGGCAGTGTTCGCCGATCTGCCTCCAACCTCGGGTCGCTGGTTCCCAACAGGTTTCGACATGAGCGCGCGCAGCCAAAGCTTCTACGAAGTTGATGACATTCCCATGGTCGCGCCGCTGCGCTTTCTCGAAGACATGATCAACTACGGCGAATATTACGAGAAACTGCCCAAGGTGGTTCCCTATTTCGTCTTGCCGCTGTCGATGCTGTTGCTTGTGATCCGTTTCGCGCAGGTCGCCGTTCAGATATGGCGCGGTGAAACTGACCGCCTAGTTGCCAGCCATGAAGTCGAGGACGAGATCGAAGAAGTTCGTGCTCAGCAAGGAGGGCATGACTGATGGACGTCGTACTCCTTTTCTCGATGGTCGTTGGCCTATTGCTGATCGGTGTGCCGATTGCGGTGGCTTTGGGCCTCAGTTCGACACTGTTTCTACTGATTTATTCGGACAGTTCGCTTGCTTCGGTTGCAGGGACATTGTTCGAGGCGTTCGAAGGGCACTTTACCCTGTTGGCGATCCCATTCTTCATCCTTGCATCGTCTTTCATGACGACAGGTGGAGTTGCACGGCGGATCATCCGGTTCTCGATTGCCTGCGTGGGGCATTTGCCGGGCGGGTTGGCGATTGCGGGCGTGTTCGCCTGTATGTTGTTCGCGGCACTGTCGGGCTCATCCCCGGCAACTGTGGTTGCCATTGGGTCGATTGTTATCGCCGGGATGCGACAGGTTGGCTATTCCAAGGAATTCGCCGCCGGTGTGATCTGTAATGCTGGTACGCTGGGCATTCTGATCCCGCCGTCAATTGTGATGGTGGTCTATGCGGCCGCCGTCGAAGTCTCGGTCGGGAGGATGTTCCTAGCGGGCGTCATACCGGGCCTGATGGCGGGTCTGATGCTGATGATCACCATATACGTCATGGCCAAGGTCAAGAACCTGCCCAAAGGTGACTGGAAGGGCTGGGGTGAGGTCTTTACATCTGCCCGCGAGGCCGGTTGGGGCTTGTTCTTGATCGTCATCATTCTGGGCGGTATCTACGGAGGCATCTTTACCCCGACCGAGGCCGCAGCTGTGGCAGCAGTCTATGCGTTCTTCATCGCAAGCTTTGTCTACAAGGACATGGGGCCTCTCAGCACCGAAGGCGATGCGCAGAATATCTCGCTGCTGAAAAAACCTTATGCGTTGATCACAGCATTTGTTCACCCCGATACCAAGCACACGCTGTTCGAGGCTGGCAAGTTGACTGTGACGCTGTTGTTCGTGATCGCCAACGCGTTGATCCTCAAGCATGTGTTGACCGACGAACAGGTGCCTCAGCACATTGCCGAGGCGATGTTGTCTGCGGGGCTGGGGCCAGTGACGTTCCTGATCGTGGTCAACGTAATCCTGCTGATCGGTGGTCAGTTTATGGAACCTTCGGGCTTGTTGGTCATCGTGGCACCACTGGTCTTTCCGATTGCGATCGAGCTTGGGATCGATCCGATCCATCTGGGCATCATTATGGTAGTGAATATGGAGATCGGGATGATTACGCCTCCAGTCGGATTGAACCTGTTCGTGACCTCGGGTGTAGCGGGGATGCCGATGATGGGCGTTGTGAGGGCAGCGCTGCCATTCCTGGCCGTTCTGTTCGTGTTCCTGATCATGGTCACGTACATCCCGTGGATATCCACCTTCCTGCCTAACACGTTCATGGGGCCGGAGATCATAACCAATTAAACAAGATATACAGAGCAGTTGGACCGGGCGGCGCAATCCGCCCGGTTTTTTGCGCCTTGAATCCTGGGCTTAAGAGCATAACTAAGGTTCTGAGGACGACCTCACCATCATGGTTGATCGTTCGGGACGACCCGAACTTACACAGTGAGGTGTTCTTATGCCCTGGATTTTGTTGTTGTTCGCTGGCCTGCTCGAAATCGTGTGGGCCGTGGCGATGAAACAGACCGCTGGTTTCACACGCTTGTGGCCGACCGCGATCATGGGGGTCTCGATGATCGGGTCCTTTGGCCTGCTGGCGCTTGCCATGCGAGATTTGCCACTTGGCACGGCTTACACCATCTGGACCGGGATCGGTGCCGTTGGAGCCTTTACCGTTGGCATCATGTTCCTTGGCGAAGCGTTAACGCCCATGCGTGTATTCGCGGCGATGTTGATCGTTAGTGGCTTAGTGGTCATGAAACTCGCCTAAACGTTGACGCCCCATCCGGTGTCGGGCAGCTTGGTTTCAAATTTCAAAGGATATCACGATGCTAACCGACACCGACACACGCCTGCTGCGCATTGCCTATGATGAGGCAAAGGCGGGGTTTGACGAAGGCGGCTGCCCCATCGGTTCGGTTCTGGCGCGCGGTGGCGAGGTTATTTCTCAAGGCCGCAATCAGCGCGTTCAGGCCGGTGATCCGATCGCACATGGTGAGATGGACGCGCTGCGCAAGGCAGGCCGACAGAAAACCTATCGCGATACGGTGCTTTATACGTCGCTTTCACCCTGCATGATGTGCTCAGGCACCATCGTTCAATTCGGCATACCGCGCGTTGTCATTGGGGACACACTGAATTTCGGCGGCAATGAGGACTTCTTGCGCGAACGCGGGGTCGAAGTTGTGATTGCCGACGATCCGGACTGCATCGCCTTGATGAAGCGATTCATTGAAGAAAAGCCCGAGTTATGGGCTGAGGATATTGCTGAATAAAATCAGGCGCCCTCAAGCGCGTTGATAATGCCCGAGAAGTCTTCGGCTTTCAGGCTGGCACCACCCACCAACGCACCATCGACATTGGACACGGCGAAAATCTCAGCCGCATTGCCGGGTTTGACCGACCCGCCATAAAGCAGACGAACCGAGCGGCCAACGCCTTCGCCAAAGCGCCTTTCAAGCCGGGCGCGAATGAAATCATGAACCTCGCCGATCTCTTCGAGAGTAGGGACTTTGCCGGTGCCGATGGCCCAGATGGGTTCATAGGCGACGATCAGATTCTCTCCGGTCGACTGGTCAGGGATCGAGCCTGACATCTGCCCGCCGATGATATCCAACGTGTTTGACGCCTCGCGCTGTTCCAAGCTTTCCCCGACACAGATGATCGCCTTCAGGCCCGCATCCATCGCAGCGCGGGCTTTGGCGCGAATGTCTTCGTTCTGCTCGCCATGATCCTCGCGGCGTTCGGAGTGGCCAAGGATCACCGTGTTTGCACCGGCATCCAGCAGCATTTCGGCGCTGATATCTCCGGTATGAGCACCCGAGGAGGCAGCATGGCAATCCTGCCCACCAACCGTGATGCCTGATCCTTTGACCGCGTTCGCCGCACGATCAAGTAGCGTTGTGGGCGGGCAGATGAGGATATCGACTGAAGGCGCAGGATACGACGCGCTCAGCGTCTCAAGCTCGCTCAACGCAGCGCTGGTTCCGTTCATTTTCCAGTTGCCTGCCGCCAGTTTGCGCCGCATCTCCGTCCCTCCGAGAACTCAAGTGTTATGCTCTTCGGATATCATCGAAGACAGGGTCTGACAATTCCGGCAGCGAGGTCAATACATTGTGGTCTGAGCTTAGTTCTGAGCCGAAATCGTTTCGTCGAACTTGATCGATTCCCCGCAACCGCAGGCATCAACCACATTCGGGTTTCTGAACTTGAATCCAGCCTCAAGCAGCGAGACCTCATAATCGATCTCGGTCCCGAACAGGAACATCTGAGCCATCGGTGCGATCATTACGCGTGCGCCGTCCTGCTCAACCACCTCATCATGCGGATCTGACTCATCCACATAATCCATGGTATATTCCATACCTGCACAGCCGCCTTTCTTGACGCCAATGCGCAATCCAGCGTGGCCACCGGATTTCATAAGCCGAACAATCTGTTCGGCGGCTTTAGGTGTCATAGTCACGGCTTGTTTGCCGGGAATGCCAAACATGGGCGGGCTCCGTATTCGCGCGTTAGACCTAATCTAAGGCCGGTCTGCGTCAGGCTCAAGAGAGCGAGATGACAAATACCGCAGCTGTGATGGGTTGCCTGCAACGGCAGTGGGGCATTAGCGTGCCCGTATTGTCGGATTATTTGGATAGATTTCTACTAGAGGCGAAGAGAGATGAAACAAAAAGCAAAACATATGATCAGGATTAGCGTATCGATCAGTCTGGTCTGTATTGCACTGGCAACCCCGGTGTTCGCTGCGGATGACAAACGCCATCCGGTCAATTGCGCCACCGCGCCAGGTGATCTGCGCGCGATTGCGGCTGAGAAGAAACATGCTGAGGATCAGCAGGTGGAAAGCGTGGTCTCAATCCTACCTGCTGGGGCCTTGTTGGGATTGGTGACCGGGACCGAGCAAAAGCACCTCAAGATGTTATCAGGCGACTACATCAATGAACTGGATGCCCGTGCGGCTGAAATAAAATCGACCTGTAACATCAAATGATTGCATCATAAAATTGGACCGCCCCCGGGCAAGGGCGGTCCAGAATGGGCCTTAAAATGGGGGAAGGCTTTGGTCAGAGGCCCATGCAATTCGCGTAGTATGTGACGGTTGCGGGCCAGTCCGAGAAGACGCCTTCAACCTTTACGTCCTGCGCCAGAACATCCAGCAGCTGATAGTACATGCTGTCATCCGTGGTCAGGTTTTCAACCGACTGGAAATACCAGCCTCCACCGGTTTGCAGCGGCCCCGAACGCTCCAACGTCCACGTGATCAGTTTCAATCCTGCGTCCTTGGCCTGTGTGGCCCAAACAGACGGCACGATCTTGCCGTCTTGTTCTGTCACCAGCATCCACATGGGCGGCGCGATATAGTTCACACCTTTGGCATGCAGTTCCTTGAAATCATGCGGGAAAGTCGATGGATCGTTGTGGTCGAACCCTTCGATGTTGTAGGAATTGTCAAGGAACACAGCCTGTTTGCCGAATTCCGGCTCGTTTTCGATCCAATAAAGGACATCGTCCAGATTGAAGCTTTGGGCCCAAACGTCCGACGCCGGAACACCTGCAGCTTTGTATTCGTCGATCAGCTTTTGTGCATAGTCCTGCTGGCTGAAACCGTTGAATGGCATCTCGACAGACGGCGATTTCAGTTCCGGTGTGAACTTAGCCCCCAGATCGCGGAACAGAGCAATTGATTCCGCATGGGTCATGGTGTGCGCCGCATCGGCAAACAGATTGGTACGCCAGCCAGCGACACCCCCTTGATAGGCCTCGGGCGTGGTCGCGGTTTTGTCAGCGCTGTCCATCTTGGGCGTCAGCGTGCGAAACTGCTCTAGCGTCAACTCAGACGTGCGGCATTCGGCCTGCGCTTCGATCTCACCATCGGCAGCGGTGAAGGGTACGAGGCAGGTGTCAGCCAGATCGCTGACAAGGATATTGGTTGTGGTGTGCAGGTCATTCTGTGCGTGTCGGCAAACCAGTTCGTGATCCTTGGTAAAGGTCACGTCGCATTCCAAAATTCCCGCCCCCATGCGCGCAGCGGCTACATTCGATTCAACCGTATGTTCCGGGAACAACAGTGGAGCACCTCGGTGGCCAATCGAAAAATCAGAGGGTTCGGGTGTTTGTGCCGCGCAGGCCTGCAGTGTTGTCTTCAGCTCTCCACCCGGCAACTTATCGATCAAATAAGCTGGGCGTGGTCCATAGCTGATCTGTGGCGTGATGCCGTTGGCGGCAGCCAGTGTTGGCAACAATAGGGTGGCACAAAGAGTTGTGATGCGCATTCTTGATCTCCGGGTCATCAGATGCGGGCGTTGTGGCCCAACATTGTGACAACCCGAAAACGGTTAAGTAACACGCAGCACACTGTTTTGTAACAGGTCTGAATTTTCTGTGGGTAAGTTTTGGGTTACATGAAACCCAGCTCAAGCCGGGCTTCGTCTGACATCATTTCCATGCCCCAGGGGGGCTCCCATGTCAGTTCAACGTCCACCTCTTTGACACCCGCAACAGGTTCGATGGCTTCCACGATCCAACCGGGCATTTCACCTGCGACCGGGCAGCCCGGCGCGGTCAGGGTCATGATGATCTTGACGGCATTCTCGCCGGTGATGTCGATGGTATAGATCAGACCCAGATCATAGATGTTAACCGGAATTTCGGGATCAAAAACCGTCCGGCACGCTTCCACCACGGGTTCGTACAAAGGGTGTTCGATGGTCGAAGGTGCAATGAGCGGGCTGCCTTCGAACTGTTCGCTGGGGTGGGTCATTGATGCCTCGGGTCTGTTACCTGAGAGATTATATAGGGAAACCACTGTGCAGCGTCCAGAGGTGCTGTGGCGCCCGTTATGGGCGCCAGATCAGATCACTCATTTATATCGTGGTTGAAGGTTTTAACTTGCCCATGCGGTAAAGCGAACATGCGGCGCAGAACCAGCCAGGCAGCCAACGACAAAACCGCAAAGATCAGCAGCAGAACGGGCAGGGATGGAGCCATGCCGGGAACCAACAATAGAAACCCGGTAATGGCGGCACCGATGGCGAAACCCAGGAAGATAAACCCTGGCAAGGCGACTTCGAGGATGGCCAGAGCAAGCGCCCCGGCCAGCCAGACCCACCATGTCAGCCAGAAAGGATCAGCCATCATTTGCCTCCTTTCAGCATGTTAAATGCATTACCGAAGGCTTCAAGTGCATTTGCAGGCACGACGATGGTCTGCGAGCCGGTGCCATTGCCCAAAGCGTTAAGCGATTCCACCTGTTTCAGCGCAACTTGATATTGCGCTGCTTCTAGCCCGTTGTCTTGAATGGCCTTTGCAACAACCTGCGTTGCGTACGCTTCGGCCTCAGCCGAGATACGGCGGGCTTTGGCAGTTTGCTCTGCCGCATAAAGCTCGGCGTCGGCTTGCAGTTCCACGGCGCGTTTCTGGCCTTCTGCCTCGGTGACCTGAGCGCGGCGCGCACGTTCGGCGTTCAATTGCTGCAGCATGGCGTCACGTGTGGCCTGATCCAGATTCACGTCCAAAATCTCGGCACGCGTGACTTCGATGCCCCAATCGTCAACGGCAGTTTCGACACTTTCCTGAATACGTTCAATCAGTTGCGCGCGGTTCGATTGGACCTCATCTAGGTCCATCTTACCAATCTCGGCACGGACAATACCAGCAACTGTTGTGGCAATCGCTCCGTCCACGTCGCGAATACGATAAACCGTCTTTTCAGGCTCAAGAATGCGGTAGAAAACCGAAGTATCGATCTGCACCAATACGTTGTCTTTGGTGATCGCGTCCTGAGTTGCATTTGGCAACTGACGCTCAAGGATGGATATCTTGTGGCGTGCAACATCAAGAAAAGGAACGATAAAGTTGATTCCGGGCCCAAGGACTGAGCGCAATCTGCCAAACCTTTCAACCACAAATTTTTCGGATTGAGGTACAATCTTGACGCCTTTGAAGATGACGAGCGCAATCAGCGCCGCCGCCAGGAGATAGATAACGTTTGATGTAAGCAGTCCGATAATCTGGTCTTCCGTCATATCTGTCCTCATTTATTGTGTACTATAGTATACATTTGGGGATTGAGTCGCCCGTTTTCAACTCTGGTATGGATTGAGCAGGCCTGAATGCAAATCTCTGAAACTGATTATTTGATACGGAATTCGCATGCTGTGGCTGCTTTGCATCCTGTTGGCGTTTGCGGTATCGGGCAGAGATGAAACTGATAATTGATACAGATCCCGGCATCGATGATGCAATGGCGATCGCTTATGCAGCCGCCGCACCCGAAATTGAGCTAATGGGCCTGACGACCGTGTTCGGCAACACCCACGTGCATCAATCCAGCCGCAATGCACGCTATCTGGTTGATAAATTGGGGTTGGGTATCCCAGTTGCTGAAGGGGCACCCTTTGCGCGAGGCGAAGACGGTCATGCCCCGTCCGAGCATGTACACGGGCCAGAAGGGTTTGGGGATATCACGGAAATTCCTCAAATCGGAACAAACCACGAGTTGACCGCGGCAGAGTTTCTGGTTGAGATGGCGCGGACCCATCGCGGTGAGTTGGTCGTTTGTGCCGTCGGGCCACTGACCAACATTGCGGATGCGATCAGACTGGACCCAGAGTTTGCCGACAATCTTGCCAAGCTGGTGATTATGGGGGGCGCAGTTTATTGCCGGGGAAACATCACGGAACATGCCGAGGCCAACATCTATCATGATGTGAAAGCCGCGGACGAAGTATTTGCCGCACCCTTACCAACCGTGCTTGTTGGTTTGGATGTGACGCTTAAAACGCTGTATGAGACTGCGGATTTTGAAGGGCTGGCCCAGAATTCCCCTGATATGGGAGGTTTTCTGCGTGATATCTCGCGGTTCTATCTGAAGTTCTACAAAGAGGTCGGCGGGCTGGAAGGCTGTGGTCTGCACGATTCAACAGCCGTCATCGCCTGCACCCATGATCCGATGTTCGAGATCGTAGAAACAGGCCTGCGGGTGATCTCTGGTGGTGCCGAACACGGAGCGACGCGCATTGATTCCAAGCGACCTCCGGTACGGGTATGCAAGGACGTCGACGGGGCAGGGGTTGTACGCCTGTTTACCGAACGCGTTGCATCGCTGCCCTGACGGGTTGCATTGCACAGACAGATCGGGCAAAGCCTGCCCGGTTCCGCGACCCGAGGCCCTTTGATGACTGATCGTTTCTCTTTTGACCTGAAAGCAACTGACGGCAAAGCCCGTACCGGTGTGATCAATACGCCCAGGGGTGAGGTGCGGACGCCCGCGTTCATGCCGGTGGGTACGGCTGCGACTGTGAAAGCGATGATGCCAGAAAGCGTGCGCGCGACCGGGGCTGATATTCTATTGGGGAATACCTACCATCTGATGCTGCGCCCAACGGCTGAACGGATCGATCGTTTGGGTGGGTTGCACAAGTTCATGAATTGGGATCGTCCGATCCTGACCGACTCGGGTGGCTTTCAGGTGATGTCGCTGGCCGGTTTGCGCAAGCTCACCGAGAAGGGTGTGACCTTCAAATCGCACGTTGACGGCTCAAAACATGAGCTGACGCCGGAACGCTCGATGGAAATCCAGCGCCTGTTGGGGTCCGACATCGTCATGTGCTTTGACGAGTGCCCCGCGCTGCCAGCGGATCGGGATCGGATTGCCGAGTCAATGCGCCTGTCGATGCGATGGGCCGAACGGTCCCGCGAGACGTTCGGGGATCGCCCCGGTCACGCGCTGTTTGGCATCATGCAGGGCGGGCTTGAACAGGACCTGCGCGAGGAAAGCGCCGAGGCGCTGAAACAGATCGGGTTTGAGGGCTATGCCGTTGGCGGCCTCGCGGTTGGCGAAGGGCAGGAGGCTATGTTCGACTGCCTTGACTATGCCCCCGGTTATCTGCCCGAGGACAAGCCGCGATACCTGATGGGAGTCGGCAAACCGGATGACATCGTTGGTGCCGTGGCGCGTGGCATCGACATGATGGATTGCGTACTTCCTTCGCGCTCGGGCCGTACGGGGCAGGTGTTTACACGCCATGGTGTGGTCAACATCAAGAACGCCCGCCACGCCGTCGATCCGCGCCCCCTGGACGAACAGTGCAGCTGCCCGGCCTGCTCGAATTACTCGCGCGCCTATCTGCACCACGTCTTCCGCTCGAACGAGATGATCTCGGGTATGCTGTTGACTTGGCACAACCTGCATTACTTTCAAGAGATTATGCAGGGCATGAGAGACGCAATTTCCGCAGGCACATTTGCCGAATGGCAAGCGCAGTTCCATGCGCAGCGTGCGCAGGGCGATATCGAGCCGCTTTAGGTTGTCGCCCTTTCGATGACAAATGGCACGTTTTCCGCTATACTGTCTGCATAAGATTTACGAATTTCATTTTGTTTTGAGCAGGAGTATTCCATGCCTCGAGTTCTTATTCCCATCGTATTTACATTATTCGCATCGGTATCAAACGCAGACGTCTGGACCTTTGAAACACCATCCGAAAACATCCAGTGTGTTGTCGGGCAGGAACCTGGTGCGTCGGACCTGTCATGTACCATTATCGAGCGCAGGGGCGCGCCAGCCTTACCGCGCCCCGCAGATTGCCAATCGGATTGGGGCCATGACTTTTTCATGACCAATCAGGGCGCGGTCAGGATGCTGTGCCAGCCGCTCAACCGAAATCGTGACGGATTTGATCGCGCAGATTATGGGGTTACGGGCCGGTTCGGTGGGTTCGTCTGTCATTCGTCGAAGAAGGGGTTGGAGTGTAAGAATGAGGTCGGCCACGGCTTCTTTTTGTCTCGGGCCGTTCAAAAGATATTCTGACCGGTACGTGCCTCTATTCTTGGCGCATACCGCTAAAAACGGTGGATATGTCGGCTGGATGCCTTGAAGTCCCCAAATCAACGGGTCATTCTGCATCACGACAAACGGCGATGAGGTTGAAATGGGGGAACAGGTGCCCCACCTTTATCGTCCAAGACAGGAGACGGCCGAAGGTTGCCTGAACGAGGGACCGGTGCCGTCTTGCCAATGATAAGGATAGAGCATGCAAGAGCCTCTGAATTCCTCATACCCCGTCCTGCCGTTGCGCGATATTGTGGTGTTCCCACATATGATCGTGCCGCTGTTCGTGGGCCGAGATAAATCGGTCCGCGCGCTGGAAGAGGTGATGCAGGATGACAAGCAAATTCTGTTGTCCAGCCAGGTTGATCCCGGCGAAGATGATCCCGAAATTGACGGTATCTACCGTTCAGGCGTACTGGCCAACGTGTTGCAACTGCTGAAACTGCCTGACGGCACCGTCAAGGTGCTGGTCGAAGGGCAGGCGCGCGTACAGATCACAGAATTTCTTGAAAACGATCAATTTTTCGAAGCCCGCGCCGAGTATCTGACCGAGATCCCTGGCGATGTCACCACGACCGAAGCTCTGCTGCGTACCGTTGCGGACGAATTCGAACGTTATGCCAAGGTGCGCAAGAACATCCCCGAGGAAGCACTGGCTGCGGTCGGTGAGACCACCGAGCCCGCCAAGTTGGCCGATCTTGTGTCGGGTCATCTGGGCATTGAGGTCGAGCAAAAGCAGGAACTTCTGGAAACCCTCAGCGTCAGCGAGCGTCTTGAGAAGGTCTATGGCCTGATGCAGGGCGAAATGTCGGTGCTGCAGGTCGAGAAAAAGATCAAGACCCGCGTCAAATCCCAGATGGAGAAGACGCAGCGCGAGTACTATCTGAATGAGCAGATGAAGGCCATTCAGAAAGAACTGGGTGATGGCGAGGATGGCAGCAACGAAGTTGCTGAGCTGGAAGAAAAGATCGCCGAGACCAAGCTGTCGAAAGAAGCGCGTGAGAAGGCTGAGGGCGAGCTGAAAAAGCTCAAGAACATGTCGCCCATGTCGGCCGAGGCCACTGTCGTGCGCAACTATCTGGACTGGATTCTGTCACTGCCGTGGGGCACCAAATCCCGCGTCAAAAAGGATCTGGGCCGGGCGCAGGATATTCTGGATGCCGATCACTATGGGCTTGAAAAGGTCAAGGAACGGATCGTCGAATATCTTGCGGTTCAGCAGCGTTCGAAAAAGCTGAAAGGCCCGATCCTGTGCCTTGTTGGCCCTCCGGGCGTCGGTAAAACCTCGCTGGGAAAGTCCGTCGCCAAAGCCACGGGGCGCGAATTTATTCGCATCTCGCTGGGTGGTGTACGCGATGAATCCGAGATTCGCGGTCACCGTCGGACCTATATCGGTTCGATGCCGGGTAAGATCATCCAGGCGCTGAAAAAAGCGAAAACCACGAACCCGCTGATCTTGTTGGATGAAATCGACAAGATGGGTCAGGATTTCCGTGGCGATCCGGCTTCGGCGATGCTGGAAGTGTTGGACCCGGAACAGAACAACACGTTCATGGACCACTACTTGGAGGTCGAATACGACCTATCCAACGTGATGTTCCTGACCACGTCAAATAGCTACAACATGCCTGGGCCTCTGCTGGACCGGATGGAGATCATCCCGCTGGCCGGTTACACCGAAGAGGAAAAGAGCGAGATTGCCAAGCAACACCTGATCAGCAAGCAGATCAAGAACCATGGCCTCAAAGCCAAGGAGTTTGAGCTGACCGATGAGGCACTACAGGCGATCATCCGCACTTACACGCGCGAAGCGGGCGTAAGGAACCTCGAACGCGAGATTGCAAAGGTGGCGCGTAAATCACTGACCAAGATCATCAAGAAAGAGGCTGAGACCGTAACGGTAACGCCCGAAAATCTGGATGATTTCCTTGGGGTGCCGAAATTCCGCTATGGCCTGGCCGAACAGGACGATCAGGTCGGGGTTGTCACCGGTCTGGCCTGGACATCGGTTGGTGGGGATCTTCTGCATATCGAGGCGTTGAAACTGCCCGGTAAAGGGCGGATGAAGACCACCGGTAAGCTGGGCGATGTGATGAAAGAATCCATCGACGCGGCCTCGTCTTATGTACGTTCGATTTCGCCCCAGATCGGGGTGAAGCCGCCGCAGTTCGACAAGATCGACATCCACGTGCACGTGCCCGATGGCGCGACGCCCAAGGATGGGCCGTCAGCGGGCTTGGCGATGGTGACCTCGATCGTATCGGTTCTAACCGGCATTCCGGTGCGCAAGGATATCGCCATGACGGGCGAGGTTTCGCTGCGCGGAAATGCCATGCCGATTGGCGGGCTGAAAGAAAAGCTGCTGGCGGCCCTGCGTGGCGGGATCAAGACCGTTCTCATTCCCGAAGAGAATGAGAAGGATCTGGCGGATATCCCCGACAACGTGAAAGAGGGGCTGGAGATCATTCCTGTCAAACACGTCTCGGAAGTGTTGGAGCAGGCGCTTGTCCGTACGCCCGAGTCTATTGAATGGGACGAAGCTGCGGAAGAAGCTGCTGCTGCAGCGGCCAAAGCCGCGGAAGGCGCCGGACCGTCTGCGACGGCTCACTAAAGCCCTACAGATAAGTCAGAAAGGCGGGGTTATTCCCCGCCTTTTTCGGTTCAGAGACCAATGACAGGTTTCGCTGGATCCAGCACTTCCTCGTTTGCGATGTAGGCCTGAAACTTCTTGTCAGAAAGCGACGAGCGCACGGCAAGTACGAAGACCACCACTGAAAACGCGACGCAAATCAGGATATCCCAGCCGAACGGAATTTGTTTCTGTGCGCCGTCACCAAACTGACCCATGAAGGAAATCAGCCCCAAGCCACAGAAATAAGGCATCAGCCAAAGCGCCTCGGTGGCGTCCATCTCGTCCAGTCGGTTGTGAAAACGGATCAATAGCAGTGCCATGCCAACCAGTAGTGCGATACCCAACCTCCAAACCGTGTCCCAACCGCTCCAATAGACGATCAGCGTTGAAATGGCGAAGGCTGTCACCGCGACGAGCTTGACGGCTGGGATTCGGATCGAGCGTGGTTGATCTGGCAGTAGGTCCCGCAGGCATACTACGGCGATGGGTCCTACTGCGAATGAAAGCACAATCGCTGCTCCGTTCAAGGCGATGACAGTGGTGAACGGTACGGTCACCAGAAAGAGCGTTCCTATCAGAAAGTTCAGCGCCAGCGCCCACCAAGGGACACCGAAGGTAGAAAGCCTCTGCAGGCGTTTTGGCAGGAACCCGTTCTGAGACAGCGCCATTGCAATGCGCGCATTTGAACCTGTCGAAACCAAACCGTTTCCAAATGGGCCGATAATCGATCCGATGTTCAGCAGGCTGAGAAACCACAGCAGACCGACCGACATGATGACGCCGTCCAGTGGTCCTTGACCGCCAAAGTTTAGGCTCGCCCAGCCTTTGCTGATCATTGCAGGGTCAAGTGCCCCAATAAAGGCGACCTGTAATCCCAGATATATCAAGGCGCACAGCACAATCGACAGAACCAGAGCGGCTGGGATGGCAAACTTTGGGTTGCGAACTTCCCCAGCCATATCAACGACATGCCGGAACCCTATGAAAGAGAAAATCACGCCTCCGGTAGAAACCGCGGCCATGATCCCTTTGAGGCCGTAAGGAGCGAAGCCATCAGGCGTTGAGAAGTTCTGCGCATCAAATCGAGTCGCGATCAATAGGACGGACAGGACGATTGGGATCCCGATCTTGGCCCACGTCAGGGTCGCATTCACCTGTGCAAAGAATTTAACACCTAGCGCATTTACAGCGACGAATAACAACATGAAGAGCAAGGCTACTGACACTCCAGCCCCGGTCAATTCGCCTGTATCTGCTGCATGTAGCCAAGACGCATAAGGGGCGAGGTATTTGAGCATTGCCTCTACCTCGATCGGTGCGGTGGTGTTGTAGCCGATCCAAGCCGTCCATCCCATTGCCATCGACACGATATTGCCGTGAGAAAATTGCGGAACCCGCGCGATCCCGCCGGGGATCGGCAGCATGGCCGAGATTTCGGCAAACGTGATCGCCAGAATGAACATCGCAACGGCACCGATGATCCAGGACAAGATGGCAGCTGGACCTGCGTGTTGGACAGCGAGAAGCGGACCGAACAGCCAGCCAGATCCGATAATGCCACCAACTGAAATGAAGGTCAGACCAACCAGGCCAATTTCCCGCTTCAGATTTGCCATTTGTAAATTCACCCAGGAAATGCGCCAGATCAATGACCGTAGGATAAGCGGGTGATCGGAAATGTGGCAAGTCTTTAAGAATGTGCTGAAATCTTGGGCTCAATACGTTTATCACCGAACATTTGGGTCGGATTGGAGCCATCAACCGCAGTCCATAGAGGTGGAAATGAACCGGAACTTCGGGCAATCTATTAGCCTGCGCGAAGCTAGGAGACCTCAGGATGCCTCAGTACAATGATTTGTTCGAGCTTTCGGTGGAAGATATGGATCTGATCGAAGAGGCCATGCGCCATGCCATCGCAGCACGGTCTGCCGCGCTGGTTGACGAAGGCAACGAGGACAGACAGACCCGCGAAGACTTTGTGCGCAGGGCCCATGAGCTGCTTGGTCGGCTGCATGACCAGAAGATATTCTATCGACCGAAATCTGGTGTTTACGTTGGCGGATAGGACAAAAGCCACGCTTAGCGTGTTGAAAGAACGGGCTTTGCGTCACTTTATCTACTGTCGGTAAGCCATTGAAAATATGGTGGGTGATAAGAGATTTGAACTCCTGACATCTTCGATGTGAACGAAGCGCTCTACCACTGAGCTAATCACCCATAGCGGCGCTCGATACAGCGGCTTGCGGTTCTCTGCAAGTTCAAAGCGCGCTATTATCGGGTTCGCCGACAGATACGCGGATTGCGGGTGTTGTGTGCCAAGTCGAATAGATGGGAAAAAATCCGGTTCGGTTAAAAAACTTCAAAACGCCGCTTGACGATGCCGGGGCGTAGCCATAATACACCCAAACGTTCAGGGATGAACGGGCAGCGGGCGGTTGTAGCTCAGTTGGTTAGAGTACCGGCCTGTCACGCCGGGGGTCGCGGGTTCGAGCCCCGTCAACCGCGCCATCGCTGCACTCCTTGGTCCAGGGTAAAGGCCACGAAAATAGATGCGCGGTTGTAGCTCAGTTGGTTAGAGTACCGGCCTGTCACGCCGGGGGTCGCGGGTTCGAGCCCCGTCAACCGCGCCATTTTCCTGCCCAAAATTGTTGATCAAATCGTCTTTTTGGTACCGACATCGGGCCGGTCATGTGGTTTATTGCCTGCAAAATATCAGGGGCAAATAGTGACCAGTCTAAATCGAGTCATCATGGCGCGGCGCAGCCGGAAATGGGTGCGAGGGTTGAAGCCGGAAGCGCTTGATGCTGTTGAGATTTCGGGCTCGTGGGGCAAACAATTCGGTTTCAAAAGCTATTTGCAGGTATGGCATCGGCAGCATGACATCTGCACCGGCCCTTTGTTGGATGCACAACACCAGGTCCGCAAGTCTGATCTGATATTAGCCAACCAAGTGTGGGAGCATTTGGACCGTCCGGTAGAGGCCACTCTGAACGTGTTAGAGATGCTGCGACCCGGTGGGTATTTCTGGTTGGCCGTTCCGTTCTTCATCCCATACCATGCCGCGCCACACGATTGTTCGCGCTGGTCCGCACGCGGATTGAAGAACCTTTTGGCCGAATGCGGGTTTGATCCTGCACTGATCCGTGCTGAGCAATGGGGCAACCGTGAGGCCGCTTTACGCAATCTCGAACCCGAGTGGCCACCGGTCTATGACCCTGAAACAGACAATCTGGAAAATGATCCAGATTTTCCGATCTGTGCATGGGCGCTTGCCCAGAAGTCTCACGACTAGACGTATTTGTCGAAAATCCGCTCGTTCTTCATTTGTTCTAATTTTTTGGTTGGAGACTCAGCGCTGCTCGCCTATCTCTAAAGCGTTGTTTGTTGGGGGCCAGAATGGCTGAGCTGAAGAATATCGAGGTGCGCGGCGCGCGCGAACATAACCTCAAGAGCATTGATGTCGACATTCCGCGCGATCAGTTGGTGGTGATCACCGGTCTGTCCGGCTCGGGCAAGTCCTCACTGGCGTTTGATACGATCTATGCTGAAGGACAGCGCCGCTATGTCGAAAGCTTGTCTGCCTATGCGCGTCAGTTCCTTGATATGATGGAAAAGCCTGATGTCGACCACATCAGCGGCCTCTCTCCGGCAATTTCGATTGAGCAGAAGACAACCTCGAAAAACCCGCGTTCGACCGTGGGTACCGTGACCGAGATATATGACTATCTTCGCCTGCTCTTTGCCCGTGCGGGTACGCCCTATAGCCCGGCCACTGGGCTGCCAATTGAGGCACAGCAAGTGCAGGATATGGTCGATCGGATCATGACGATGGAGGAGGGCACCCGCGGCTACCTGCTGGCCCCAATCGTGCGCGACCGGAAAGGTGAGTACAAGAAAGAGTTCCTTGAACTTCGCAAGCAGGGCTTCCAGCGCGTCAAGGTGGATGGAGAATTCTACGAACTGGATGAGCCGCCGACGCTGGACAAGAAATTCCGCCACGATATCGACGTTGTTGTTGATCGTCTGGTCGTGCGTGAAGGCATGGAAACCCGGCTAGCCGACAGTTTGCGGACAGCATTGGATTTAGCGGATGGGATCGCAATCCTTGAAACCGCACCGAAAGAGGGTGATCCTGAACGGATAACGTTCAGCGAAAACTTTGCCTGCCCGGTCAGCGGATTTACCATCCCCGAGATCGAGCCGCGTCTATTTTCGTTCAACGCACCCTTTGGGGCTTGTCCGGATTGCGACGGTCTGGGTGTTGAACTGTTCTTTGATGAACGTCTCGTCGTGCCCGACCAGACGTTGAAGTTGTATGACGGGGCGCTGGCCCCGTGGCGGAAGGGCAAATCGCCCTATTTTCTGCAAACGATCGAAGCCATCGCGCGGCATTACGAGTTCGACAAGAACACGCCTTGGAAGGATTTGCCCAAGAAGGTTCAGCAGGTGTTTCTGCGTGGCTCTGGTGATGAGGAAATCCAGTTCCGCTATGACGAAGGTGGACGTGTTTATCAGGTTACCCGAAGCTTTGAGGGCGTCATCCCAAATATGGAACGCCGTTATCGCGAGACGGACAGCGCTTGGATTCGTGAAGAGTTCGAGCGTTATCAAAACAACCGACCCTGCGGCACATGCGAAGGCTACCGTCTGCGTGCCGAAGCGCTGGCCGTCAAGATCGCGGGTTTGCATGTTGGACAGGTCGTCGAAATGTCGATCCGCGAGGCGCTGGCTTGGATTGAAGACGCCCCGAACCATCTGAGTGCGCAGAACAACGAGATTGCACGCGCTATACTGAAAGAGATTCGCGAGCGGCTGGGATTTCTGAATAACGTTGGATTGGAATATCTTACACTGTCTCGTTCAAGTGGCACCCTGTCGGGTGGTGAAAGTCAGCGTATTCGTTTGGCCAGCCAGATCGGATCGGGCCTGACCGGGGTATTGTATGTGTTGGATGAGCCCTCGATTGGCCTTCACCAGCGCGACAATGACCGCCTGTTGGATACGCTCAAGAACCTGCGCGACCAAGGAAACACGGTGATCGTTGTTGAACATGACGAAGAGGCTATTCGAGAGGCGGATTACGTCTTCGATATCGGTCCTGGAGCTGGTGTACATGGCGGGCAGGTGGTCAGTCACGGTACGCCCGAGCATATTGCAAGCGATACAGCCTCAATAACTGGCCAATATCTTTCTGGAACCCGTGAGATCGCCGTACCGACCGAGCGGCGGAAGGGAAAGAAGCAGAAAGTAAGCGTGGTCAAGGCCACCGGGAACAATCTTAAGAACGTCACAGCCGACTTCCCGCTGGGCAAATTTGTCTGTGTAACCGGTGTGTCCGGTGGTGGGAAATCGACGCTGACAATCGAGACATTGTTCAAAACGGCTTCGATGCGGTTGAATGGAGCCCGCCAGACTCCGGCACCTTGCGAAACGATCAAAGGGCTTGAACACCTCGACAAGGTGATCGACATCGATCAGCGTCCCATCGGGCGGACTCCGCGTTCGAATCCAGCGACTTACACCGGGGCCTTCACCCCGATCCGCGACTGGTTCGCCGGGTTGCCCGAGGCCAAGGCGCGTGGGTATAAACCCGGTCGTTTCAGCTTTAACGTCAAGGGTGGACGTTGCGAAGCCTGTCAGGGGGATGGTGTCATCAAGATCGAGATGCACTTTCTGCCTGATGTCTATGTGACTTGCGAGACCTGCAAGGGCGCGCGTTATAACCGCGAGACGCTCGAGATCAAGTTCAAGGGTAAATCCATCGCGGATGTGCTTGATATGACGGTTGAAGACGCTCAGGAGTTCTTCAAGGCGGTGCCGTCCATTCGGGATAAGATGGACGCCCTGGCACGCGTTGGGCTTGGTTATATCAAGGTTGGTCAACAGGCGACGACCTTGTCGGGCGGTGAGGCGCAACGGGTGAAGCTGTCGAAAGAGTTGAGCAAACGTTCGACCGGGCGGACGCTGTACATTCTTGATGAGCCCACGACAGGGCTTCATTTCGAAGACGTGCGTAAGCTATTGGAAGTGCTGCATGAACTTGTTGATCAGGGCAACACAGTGGTCGTGATCGAGCATAATCTGGACGTCGTTAAAACCGCTGACTGGATCATTGATATCGGTCCTGAAGGCGGCGATGGAGGAGGTCAGATCGTTGCAGTCGGTACGCCGGAAGACGTTGCAGAATGCGAGCGTAGCCACACTGGGCGGTATCTGAAACCAATGCTGAGTAACGAACGCGTAGCCGCCGAGTAGCGCGATCAGTACAGTATGTCAGCGACGGCACCGATCAGATTCAGAACTTTGTGCGTGTCGGGATCGATTGAATACACGTAATCCCCCGCGCGCACATAATTGCCGCCGCGTCGCAAGCCATACCGATAGGGATCGTCGATCCAAACGTAGTCACCAATCCGGTCGCCGGTGCGATATAGCTTTTTGGCTTGCCCGGGCGGTACACAGGGCACAGCCTTTTTGGCAAGGCCCGGAGGACAATGACCAACACTGCCACGAACGACGCCAGATTGCGGCGCAATCCGCTCGACCTGCAGCTTGGACTTGCCTTTACCTTTGCCATTTCCATTACCTGCCAATGCGGCAGCAGGGCTCAGCGCAATAAGGGCGATCATGAAAGAACGGGTCAGGGTGTTCATTAAGGCGCGCTCCGGCAAAGGTTGTGTACTTACACATTACCCAAACACCTAAGTACGCGCCTTACGGAATTCCATCCCTGTGCGGTTTTCCGCCACCGAACTGTCAGCTGCGGCTGCGTTTCTCAAACCGCGGCAGCATGGCGCTGAAGTCTCGGCCCAATCCATTCTCTTTTTCCACAAATTGCTCATAAAGCATCGTCGCGATCTGCCCCATCGGGGTATCGGCGTCCGCGCTTTCTGCGGCCTGTTGGCTAAGGCGCAGGTCTTTGAGCATGAGTTCAGAAGCAAAGCCAGGGTTATAGTCGTTGTCAGATGGGCTTTCGGGGCCAACACCGGGGGCAGGGCAATAGGCATTCATTGTCCAGCTATATCCAGATGAGGTGCTGACTACATCGAACATCTTTTGACGGTCCAATCCCAGTTTGTCGGCAAGGGCAAACGCTTCGCAGGTGGCGATCATGGTGACACCAAGGATCATGTTGTTGCAGATCTTGGCAGCCTGACCAGCGCCGGCTTCACCGCAATGTACGGCTTTCTGGCCCATGATTTCAAATAGCGGAGCGGCTTTGGCAAAGGCGGTATCAGAGCCACCAGCCATGAACGTCAAGGTGCCTGCCGCCGCACCGCCAATTCCGCCAGAGACCGGAGCATCCACCGAGAGCAAACCGGCCTGCGACGCTTGTTTCGCCACCATGCGCGCGCTGTCGACATCTACCGTGGAACAATCGATGAGGACGGCGCCATCTTGCATCGCCGGTATGACT
This sequence comes from Ruegeria sp. CE9, assembly GCF_056537425.1. Lineage (NCBI taxonomy): Bacteria > Pseudomonadati > Pseudomonadota > Alphaproteobacteria > Rhodobacterales > Roseobacteraceae > Ruegeria > Ruegeria sp. CE9. The sequence goes on from NZ_JBQFRO010000001.1 coordinate 466,581, forward strand.
TCGTCAGCAACGGCACGCAGGATCTGGCCGTTTGGAAGCATGGTGATGACAGCGTCAGCGCTTGCAACTGCTTCTGCACTTGAGGCAGCCATAGCAACGCCATCAACCGCGACATCTGCCTGGTCGAAGCCGATAACCTCGTGACCTGCGCGTGCCAGATTGGCTGCCATCGGCGCGCCCATATTGCCCAGACCTATGAATGCGATTCTCATCCCTTACTCCTCTGAAAAACTTAGAGCGTCCGCTCCAAGCGGATGTAGCATTTTGGAAACCGCTTCCGTTGGAACCTTTAGATCAGCAAACTGCCATTTGGGATTGCGGTCTTTATCAATGATCTGGGCTCGTATGCCTTCCAGAAAATCCCCATGTTCCATCGCGCGATAGGTAAAGCGGTATTCCAATTCTAACGCATTTTGCAACGTCGGGCCTGTGCTTCGCAGACGATGCACAATCTCGAGCGAACATGCCATTGAGATCGGAGAATTCTTCGACAGCGTATCGAGAATTTTCGTCGAAAATTCTGTGCTATCGTTGCGCAGGCTGTCCAGAACCTCATCCAGCCCTTTTCCATCGAAGAATTTGTCGATGCGATCTTGAATGTTAGCCAAGGCGCTTTCGGGGGCGGGGACTGAATGTTCATGGACCAGTTCGGCGCGTCCCGACGCTTCCAGAAGGTCGACCAGTTCCGGCCATTTCTCTTGCGGAACAAAGTGATCGGCAAACCCGGCAAGTATCGCGTCTGCAGGTCCCATGCGATATCCGGTCGTGCCCAGGTATTCTCCCAAACGTCCCGGTGCCAGCGCCAACATCAGCGATCCGCCCACATCAGGGACAAGCCCGATTGAGCATTCCGGCATCGCAATCTTTGAGCTTTCTCCAACGACCCGATGGCTTCCATGGCAACCAATTCCAACGCCGCCGCCCATGGTAAAACCTTGCAGGAAGCTGACGACTGGTTTTGGGTACTCAAAAATCAAGGCGTTTAGTCGGTATTCGTCCCGCCAGAATTTCCGACCATATGCATAGTTTCCCGCGGTGCCGGTCTCATAGAGTTCAGCGATATCTCCACCCGCACAAAAGGCTTTCTCACCTTCAGCGTCGAGGATGATCAGATCAACCTCATCATCCTCGCGCCAGTCGCGCAGGGCAGTATCGATGGCCATGCACATTTCATAGCTGAGTGCATTCAAAGCCTGCGGCCGCGTCAGGGTGATGCGCCCGGCGCGGCCCGTTGTGCGAATGTCAATGTCGGACATTAAAGACCTCAACGGTTTGAGAGCATCTGGCGCGCGACGATCACGCGCATGATCTCATTCGTGCCTTCCAGTATCTGATGAACGCGCAAATCCCGCACGAGTTTCTCGATGCCATAGTCAGCCAGATAACCATATCCGCCGTGCAATTGCAGGCATTGGTCCACGACCTTCGATCCGGTCTCGGTCACGAATTTCTTGGCCATCGCGCAAAACTTGGTCGCATCCGGTGCACCCTGATCCAGCTTCCACGCCGCCTGTCGTAAGAAGGTGCGTGCCGCCTGCAATTCGATCTCCATATCGGCCAGTCTAAACTGCAGCGCTTGAAACTGATCGATCGATTGCCCAAAGGCCTTGCGCTCGGACATGTACTGCATGGTCATGTTCAGGCCGTTCTGGGCGGCTCCCAGCGAGCAGGAGGCGATATTCAAACGGCCGCCGTCCAATCCCATCATCGCGTATTTGAATCCATCGCCTTCAGTTCCGACCAGATTGCCGGATGGAATTTTGCAATCATCAAACTGGACCTGAGTGGTTGGTTGACTTTTCCAGCCCATTTTCTGTTCCAACGCACCAAAGCTTAAGCCCGGTGTGCCATCTTCGACATAGACTGTAGAGATTCCCTTGGGGCCATCCGCACCTGTTCGGACCATGCAAACATAGGCGTCCGAGTAACCTCCGCCAGAGATAAAGGCCTTGGTGCCGTTGAGCGTGTAACCCTCGTTGGTGCGTTCGGCGCGGGTTTTCAAGGCGGCTGCATCCGATCCCGATCCGGGTTCAGTTAGGCAATAGCTGAGCACGATTTCCAAGCTAAGAACGTCTGGCATGATGCGGGATTTCAGATCGTCGCTGCCAAAACTGTCCAGCATTTTGGCGCACATGTTGTGGATCGAAAGAAACGCCGCAACCGAGGGACAGGCCATCGATAGAGCCTCGAAAACCAGAGTTGCATCCAGCCGGCTCAGGCCTGACCCGCCAGCCTCTTCCGAGACATAGAGGCCACCAAAGCCAAGCTCGCCGATTTTGGGCCAAAGATCTTTGGGGATGGTGCCCTCAGCTTCCCACTGACGCGCGAAAGGGGCGATGTGGTCTTGGCCAAAAGCGTGCGCCATGTCGAAGATGGCCGTTTGTTCCTCGGTCAGCGCGAAATCCATAACGTGTATTTCCTGTTGGCTGTAGAATTGAACGAGCGTTTTATTCTTCAATCCTTACAGAAATTTTTCAGCGACGGCAAACGCAGTGATTTAGGTGATATCGAGGCGATGGAGTATACTGCGCGAATTGAGAATTTTGGTCATTAAGGAGTATTCTTATGCCTTCGCACAAACTCGCCGTGGTCGTGATCCATGGCATGGGTAGCCAGCACAATCCTCAGGGCCAGCCGCCTTCGACTACACCGACCTTTTCCAAGGGGCTGAAACGGCGCGTGTCGAACCGAGTGGGCGCGGATATGGACGATGTGATCTGGCACGAGGTGGTTTGGGCACAGATCTTGCAGGGACGGCAAAAGGAATACTTGCGCAAGGTCAATCGAAGCCTTGGATATGACAAGCTGCGCGAGTTTGTTGTTTGCAATCTGTCAGATGCTGCATCTTACCGTCCCACGCCCGATGATGGTGACAAGATTTATGAGGCGATTCACAAGAAGATCGAGAACGTAATGGGCGTTGTAAAGCATCAGGTCGGACCACAGGGGCCCGTTCTTGTATTGGCCCATTCGCTGGGCGGGCACATCATGTCAAACTATATTTACGATATGCAGCGACATCTGCGGCAAGGTGGCTCACCTGTACATCCGACGGATGTTGAGAACATGAAAACCGTCGCCGGCATCGTGACTTTCGGATGCAACATCCCGATTTTTCTATTCGCATATCCAGAGAATGAAATCTTCCCGATCATGGCCCCCAATCGTGCGTTGGCTCCCGCGTTGCAATTCTCGACCTGGTGGCGAAATTATTATGACAAACACGACGTACTGGGTTTTCCTTTGGGTAAGAGCGCCCCGAGCTATGCGCAGCTTGCGCAAAGTGGGGCCCTGAAAGACAAGGCGATCAACGCGGGCAAAATCTTTACGTCCTGGAACCCATTGTCGCACAACGGATATTGGACGGATCGCGATCTGTACGAACCTGTCGCTGATCGGATCAAAGAGATTTTGGCAGCAGTCTAGGCCTATAGGTCGGCATGAAATTCTTCGATCAGATGTTTGACGACGGCCATGCCGGGATCGTCCCCACGCGCAACTGCTTCGGCATGGACGCGGCGCTGACGTGTGGCGGATGTGCCGGTTTCGGCGATCTGCCTGAGACGGGCGAGTTCGGTCATGGTGCCCAAGGCTTCGGTGTCTTCAGCAAGCATACCCATCAGCTCTCCGATCAACTCGGCCATTGGCTTGATCGAGCGATCGCCAAAATCGATCAAACCTTCGCCGACTCCATAACGCTGCGCACGCCAGCGGTTTTCGCCGATCAGGAATTTGTCATACTGCCGCCACCGCAGGTTCCGGGCCTTCAGGCGGCACAGCATCCGCGTTAGTGCCTGCACCATTGCGGCCAGAGACAGCGTATGCTCCAAGCGAGGCTGCACGTCCATGATGCGCGTTTCCAACGTGGGAAAACGGTGAGAGGGGCGCAGATCCCACCAGATTTTTGAGGTGTCCTCGATCACGCCGAGTTCGACCAGTACGCCGGTGGTGCGCTCATATTCTCCCCAACTGTTGAACACCGGGGGCAGGCCGGTCCGGGGCAGGTTGTCGAAAACGGTCAACCTGTATGAAGACAGGCCGGTGTCCTCTCCGTTCCAATAAGGTGAGGATGTGGACAGCGCCAATAGATGAGGTAGGAAGTAGGAAAGCTGCGGCATCAGATCTGCGCGCAATGCTTGATCTTCGACGCCGACATGAACATGCATACCGCAAATCAACATGCGCCGCGCTACACCGCCCAAGGCATGTTGAAGGGCATCATAACGCTCTTTCCGGGTGTGGTGCTGATCCTTCCAATTCGCAAACGGATGGCACGATACTGCAATCGGCGACAAATTATACTCCGCCGCGCGTTCTGACACACAGGACCTAAGCCGCTTGAGGTCCTCGCGCGCCGACTTGATGGTTGCGTGGGGCCGGGTGCCTACTTCAATCTGACATTGCAGGAATTCGGGGCTAACCTGACCTTCAAAGTCATTCTGGCAGGCCTCGATCAAGGCGGTTGGAGCATGCGCAAGCTGCAGGCTGTCACGATCAACCAGCAGATACTCTTCCTCGATCCCTAACGTGAATTCCTGCTGCATTGCGGTCCTCATCGTTGAATTCCATTCAGTGAATACGGAATTTGCACTTTTGCCAAGGGTTTGCCGCAACGGTTCTTGCAGAGAGCTTGCGTGCACAGGTAAGGAACAGACGCAAAGCAGTTTGGAGCAATGCTCGTGAAACCCAGAAAATTTCCGCAGATCAATGCCGCCCTAGATGAGCTCGGCGTGAAGCTGATTGATAAGGTCACGGAACAGGACGAACGAGCGCGGCTTGAAGCGTTTGAACGGGCAGGGGGGCTGACCCGTCCGACCTATGCCCTGTCACCGGGGATGGATGGTTTTGATGTAACGCAGTTGGCGGAAGAGTATGCGCGCCACGCAGATGCGCTTGCAGCGCTGAAAGATCCGGCGCGGAACCAGACGGGTTACGCACCAGAAAATGGCTATTATGACAGCCCGGATGCGGACGCGTTGTACCTAATGATCCGCCGTTTTCAGCCCAAGCGCGTGATCGAAGTAGGTTGTGGAAACTCGACCCGCGTGACGCGGCAAGCGATCATTGATGGTGGGTTGGAGACGACCATAACAGCAATTGACCCATATCCACGTGCCGATATCGCTCAGGTCGTAGACCGGTTCGAACAGAAGCGGCTGGAAGAAGTGGATCCTGCAATATTCGATCAGCTTGAAGCCGGCGACGTGTTGTTCATCGATTCAAGCCATGTCGTTCGGATGAGCAACGATGTCGCCCACCTGTTCTGCCGTATCATTCCGGCGCTGAAACCGGGCGTTGTCATTCATGTGCATGATGTTTTTCTGCCCTATGAATATCCGAAACGGTTTTTCTATGACTGCCCGGGTTGGGGTGAGCAATATATGCTGCACGCCCTGCTGCAATCAGGTTCCTTTTCAATGCTTTGGCCGGGATACTACCTGCAGCAGGAACGCCCCGATGCGACCGAGGTGTTACCATTTCTGAAAGACGGCAGGGCGCAAAGCATCTGGGTGCAGTTCAAAGAAAAATGATCGCAATGTGATCCGGCGCGGCAAAAGGTCCGTACTCCTTTCCATAACAAGCTGGAGAGGAGTAAACAGCCATGTTCCGCCGCACATTCATGGGCGCCGCCGCCGCACTCGCACTTGCACTGCCCGTCAAGGCGCAGGCCGCAGATATTGTAGACACCGCAGTCTCTGCTGGGTCGTTCAACACTCTGGTCGCCGCTGTTCAGGCCGCAGGTTTGGTTGACACACTGAAGGACAAAGGTCCGTTTACAGTATTTGCCCCTACGGATGAAGCATTTGCTGCGCTTCCCGAGGGAACGGTCGAAACCCTTCTTCTGCCGGAAAACAAGGATCAGCTAGTATCGATCCTGACCTATCATGTGGTCCCAGCCAAAGTGATGTCGGGTGATATTGCTGGCAAGCGCGCGAAGGTTCTGACTGTTCAAGGTGACCGTCTGAGCGTAAACGCCAGGAACGGCGTCAAGGTGAACGGTGCCGAAGTCATCCAGGCCGATATCGAGGCCAGCAATGGTGTGATCCATGTGATCGACGAAGTGATAATCCCCGAATAATACTACCACCCCCAAACTGAAAAGCCCCGGTCCAGATGGCCGGGGCTTTTGCGTTGATACGAAGCTTCTTACAGAAGGCGGACTTGAGTGCCGACTTGTACGAGCGGATACAGCTCTTCCACGTGCTGGTTGTAGAGGCCGATGCATCCAGATGAGCTCTGCCGTCCGATCTTGCGAGTGTCGTGGGTGCCGTGAACCAGATAGGCAGGCCAGCCCAGATACATGGCACGCGTACCCAGCGGGTTGCCCGGATCGCCACCTTCCATGCGAACCGGCAGTGAAGGGTCGCGCTCGCGCATCGAAGCTGTTGGTGTCCAGCTTGGGTTTTCCGCTTTGCGCGTGACCTTGGTATATCCACGCTTAGTCAGTTCTTCGCTCATGGGAACCGAGCTTGGATAAAGCTTATAGGTTCCGTCTGGCCCCCAATAGTGCACTGCGCGGCTGGTGATGTCGGCCAACAGCGCGCCAACACCCAACTCGTCAAAATGATCCTGCCAGTTCTGTTGCGAGAACGAGGATACGTTTCGGCGTACCGGCAACTGCGTGCTGATGGCTTCTTCATCCTGCGGGAAAGCATCGCTGCTTTGAGCGCGTACAAGGGCGGGGGTCGCGATCAGAGATGCGGCGCCCAACAGGGCATGACGACGGGTAAAACGATTTTGGGACAATGTTGCCTCCGGAAAGATACGAACTGCTCGTCTGGCTGATTTGCCGATAAAATATTGGCGATTGATGTAAATTTCCAGTGGTTGGCCTCTGAATTTCTTGTGAGGTGTCCAAACCAGCGAGAACCAGCTTTGAAAAACGAAAAACCCGGCCTGTGCGGCCGGGTTTTATGAAGAAGGCTCGGATTGATTAGTCCATAGCCTTGAAATTGAACTCGCCGCCTTCCTTGATCCCCGACGGCCAGCGTGAGGTGATAGTTTTGGTGCGAGTATAGAACTTGAAGCTATCAGGCCCGTGTTGGTTCAGATCTCCGAACATGGATTTCTTCCAGCCGCCAAATGTGTGGTAGGCCAGCGGAACAGGGATCGGGACATTGATGCCGACCATGCCGATATTCACGCGGTTGGCAAAATCACGCGCTGTATCTCCGTCGCGGGTGAAAATCGCGGTGCCGTTGCCGTATTCATGATCCATTGCCAGCTTCAGCGCCTCTTCATACGAGCCAGCACGTACGGTTGAGAGAACCGGCCCAAAGATTTCCTGCTTGTAAATGTCCATATCGGGCGTGACATAATCAAACAGATGAGGGCCAACAAAGAAGCCGTCTTCGTATCCCTGCAGGCTGAAATCACGGTTGTCGACAACCAGCTTCGCACCTTGTTCGACCCCCGAATTGATCAGGCCCAAAATACGTTCTTTCGCGGCACCGGTCACGACCGGTCCCATGTCAACATCATCACCAGCGGTGTAGGGACCTACCTTCAGCTTTTCGACGCGCGGGATCAGTTTTTCGATCAATGCGTCGGCGGTTTCTTCGCCTACCGGTACCGCGACTGAGATTGCCATGCAGCGTTCACCCGCCGCGCCATAGCCAGCCCCAACCAGAGCGTCGGCGGCCTGATCCAGATCAGCGTCGGGCATGACGATCATATGGTTTTTGGCGCCGCCAAAGCACTGCGCGCGTTTGCCGTTCGCGGTCGCGCGGGCATAGATATATTGTGCGATCGGGGTTGAGCCCACGAAACTCACGCCCTGAATGATCTCGCTGTCCAGCAGGGTGTCAACGGCCTCTTTGTCGCCATTTACGACCTGGAACACACCTTTGGGCAGACCGGCTTCGATGAACAGCTCCGCCAGCATCAAGGGCACCGAAGGGTCGCGCTCGGACGGCTTCAGAACCACTGCATTACCGCAAGCCAGTGCCGGGCCAACGTGCCACAATGGCATCATCGCGGGGAAGTTAAAGGGCATGATCGAAGCAACAACGCCCAAAGGCTGACGCATCGAATACATGTCGATGCCCGGACCCGCGCTGTCGGTGAATTCGCCCTTCAGCATTTGGGGTGCACCGATGCAGTATTCGATCACCTCCAGACCACGCTGCAGATCGCCTTTGGCGTCTGGCAGGGTTTTGCCGTGCTCTCGGCTGAGCGCTTCGGCCAGTCTATCCATTTCGCGGTTCATCAGGCCAACCATCGCCATCATCACGCGCGCGCGTTTCTGCGGGTTGGTTGCGCCCCACGCGACTTGAGCCGCAGCGGCGTCTTCGATGGCTGCGGTGGTCTCAGCCGCGCTGGCCATCGGGCATTTATACTGCGCTTCGCCGGTGGCGGGGTTGAAGACTTCGTCGAAACGGCCCGATGTGCCGGCGACGTTTTCACCATTGATGAAATGAGTCAGGTCGTTCATCGCAAACTCCTCCAAATAAAGCTGCGCGCAGAATAGGCTTGCGAAAATCACCTGAACAGAGGCAATATTTCAAACTGGTTTTGCAAAAATGCAAAGGATTGTTCATGACGCCGAATTGGGATGATTTACGGGTCTTTCTGGCGGTTGCGCGCGACGAAAGCCTTTCGGCGGCAGGTCGGGTGCTTAAGATCGATCCAGCAACCGTTGGGCGCCGGATCGCACGGCTAGAAGCGGCTTTGGACGCAGTATTGTTTACTAAGTCGCAGCAGGGCTATGTGTTGACGACCGCGGGCCAGCGTCTGATGGAGCATGGACTTCAAGCCGAAGAGGCGATGCGTGCAGCAACCGGCGTAACGTCAGGCTCAACCAAATCTCTAAGCGGCCAGATTCGGATCGGTGCGCCGGACGGCTGTGCGAATTATCTTTTGCCGCAGGTATGCGCAAAGATCAGCGATGCAAATCCTGACCTCGACATTCAGATTCTGGCCTTGCCGCGCATCATCAACCTGTCGCGGCGAGAGGCTGATATGGCAATCACAGTCAGTGCGCCGACCGCTGGGCAGTTGCTGGTTCAAAAAATTACCGATTACCAACTGCATATGGTTGCAACGCAGGAATATCTGAGTCGCCATTCCGCCATCCGATCCACAGATGACCTGCGCGGTCATCGGATGATCGGGTACATTCCTGACATGATCTTTGATCGGGAGTTGGATTATCTCAATGATATTGGGGTTGAGCGTGTCGCTCTTGCATCAAACTCGGTTTCCGTCCAGCTGCGGCAGGTCTCATTGGGGACAGGGGTCTGTGTGGCGCATGATTTCACTCTGCCGTTTCATCGAGAATTGCGGAAAATACTGACGGATCAGATAAGTTTGACCCGGGGGTTCTATCTTGTCCGCCATCAAGGTGATCAACGCAATGAACGACTGAATCGATTTGCCGAAGCACTGACTCGTGGCTTGCGGGACGAAGTAGCGCGGCTGGAAGCGGAAGCTTCACCTTGACACATTCAGACATTCCGGCAACGCTTTGGAAAACAGTACGTAATTCCGGAGGTTTTTGCATATGCTCGTTCAGGCCATTCTCAAGTCCAAAGCCGGTAGCGGCGTCGTGACGGTCGAACCAACAGCATCGGTCTCGCAGGCGGCCGAAATTCTTGCAGAAAAGCGGATCGGTACTGTTGTGATTTCGGAAGATGGAGGACAGACCGCATCTGGCATCTTGTCAGAACGCGACATCGTTCGTGAGCTTGCCGCCAGCGGTAGTGGGTGCCTGGATAAACCCGTCAGCAGCTACATGACCAAGCAGCTTGTTACAGCCAGCCAGCAGGATACGGTTGAGGCTATCCTTTCTCAGATGACTGAGGGACGGTTTCGACACATGCCGGTTCTGGAAGACGGAAAACTGGTCGGGATTGTCACGCTTGGCGATGCAGTCAAGGCGCAACTTGCAGAACTTGCCATGGAAAAAGACGCGCTTGAAGGCATGATCATGGGCCACTGAACGCGGGGGCTGTTGCAGCCTCTTGCACCTGCGGCAAAGTTATGTTTGCTTGCGCAGAAACATTGTTGCGCTGGAGAGCCCAATGAGGGTCGGATTATATCCCGGAACTTTTGATCCTATCACCTTGGGTCATATCGACATCATTCGTCGCGCAGCCGCGCTGGTCGATAAGCTTGTGATCGGTGTTGCAATTAACCGCGACAAGGGGCCTCTGTTTTCGTTGGAAGAGCGTGTCGCGATGATTGAGGCCGAGTGCGCTCATCTGACCGAGCAAACCGGAACAGAAATCGTGGCGCACCCGTTTGAAAACTTGCTGATCGACTGCGCACGTGATGTGGGCGCTCAGATCATCGTTCGCGGACTGCGCGCCGTTGCTGATTTCGAGTATGAATTCCAGATGGTTGGCATGAACCGGGCATTGGACGACTCGATTGAGACGGTCTTTCTGATGGCCGAAGCACGGCATCAGGCGATTGCTTCGAAACTGGTCAAAGAAATCGCCAGGCTGAATGGGGACGTGTCGAAATTCGTCACGCCCCGTGTCAATAACGCGCTACGCGAGCGTTTAAGCTAGGGCTCCCATCGCTGCCGCTGTGTCCAGCATCCGGTTCGAGAAGCCCCATTCATTGTCATACCACGCCAGCACGCGAACCAATGTGCCGTCGGTCACTTTGGTTTCGGCCAGCGAAACAGTCGAGCTGTGTGAGTCGTGGTTGAAATCGACCGAGACCAGAGGGCGATTCTCTGCAGCAAGCACACCGGGGATCTTCGCGGCAGCTTCTACAAAGAGAGCGTTGACCTCTTCTTCAGTGGTTGGGCGCAAAACTTCGGCCACCAGATCAACGACCGAAACATTCGGAGTGGGTACACGAATGGCTTGCCCGGTTAGTTTACCGGCCAGTTGCGGCAGAACCAGACCAACTGCGGATGCTGCACCGGTCGTGGTCGGGATCATCGATAATGCTGCAGCGCGTGAGAGGTAGGGGTCTTTACCCGCTGTGTCGTGAACCGGTTGGCTTGCCGTATACGCGTGGACAGTGGTCATATTGCCGTGCTTGATGCCCAGCCCTGCGTCCAAGGCCGCGGCGACGGGCGACAGGCAGTTCGTAGTGCACGACGCGTTGGAGACCACGATGTCGTCTGCAGTCAATTCATGATCATTCACGCCAAACACGACGGTCTTTACGCCGCCATCACCGCGGGCAGGAGCCGAGATCAGAACTTTCTTTGATCCGTTTTTCAGATGCCGCTCGGCTGCTTCACGGGTCCGGAAAACGCCGGTGCATTCCAGAACAACATCAACATCCGACCAGTCCAGTGCCTCGGGATCGCGTTCACTGGTCAACCGGATCGGTCCAGCGCCGACATCCAGGCCGGCATCAGTCAGGGTAACAGGGTTGGGATAACGGCCGTGCACACTGTCGAACTCGAACAGATGCGCGTTCATATCGGGCTTTGCCAGATCGTTGATGGCGACGATTTCCACGTCGGTGCGGCCCGACTCCATAACTGCGCGAAGAACTCCGCGTCCGATCCGTCCAAATCCGTTGATTGCCAGCTTGAGTGTCATGATACGCTCCGTCAGAATGCGGTCGATAGATGGTTAGCGCTAACAAAGCCAGATTGGTCGGAAAGTCAAGCAAAACCTCGGTCAGCGCCAGAAGGCGAGCCAATCTAGGAAATAGTAGAGTTTCTTACCCAGAAATAGCAGGTGTTCGGTGCCGAACAGTGCAACGTCCAGCATCAGCCCACCCAGGATCAGGACTCCAAGCCAGATGGCGATTTGATTGGTCATTGCTGCGTCCTGAACGAAAATGCCCGCTCAGATAACCTGAGCGGGCATCAAGGTACAAGCGATGTGCGAAGGGTCAGTTAAGGCGGCCCATCGCGACGGCGACATCCGCCATACGCACCGAGAATCCCCATTCGTTATCATACCATGCCAGCACGCGAACCATCCGGTTGTCGACCACGCGGGTCTGATCCGGTGCGAAGATCGAGCTTTCTTCGGTGTGGTTGAAATCGGTCGAAACCAGCGGGGCGGGCTCATAACCCAGCACACGCTGCATTGGGCCTTTGGCCGCCTCTTCGACGATCGCGTTCACCTCTTCGACCGAGACATCACGCGAAGCGCGGAATGACAGGTCAACCGCCGATACGTTCGGAGTTGGTACGCGGATGGCCGAACCGTCCAGACGACCTTTGAGGTTTGGCAGCACCTCGCCCAAAGCCGCTGCAGCGCCGGTTGTGGTCGGGATCATCGACATGGCAGCCGCGCGGGCGCGGTACAGATCGCTGTGACGACGGTCCAGCGTCGGCTGGTCGCCGGTATAGGCATGGATCGTGGTCATGATGCCATGCTCGATTCCGATCCCTTCATCCAGCACCTTGGCAAGCGGAGCAAGGCAGTTGGTGGTGCAGGAGCCGTTCGACACCATATTATCATTCGCGGATAGGCTGTTGTGGTTCACACCAAACACAATGGTTTTGTCAACATTCTTGCCCGGAGCAGACAGCAAAACCTTACCAGCGCCGCGATCCAGGTGGGTCTTGGCTTTCAGCCCGTCATTGAACTTGCCGGTGCATTCCAGGACGACATCGCAGCCTTCCCAGTCAAGCTCGTTCATATCGTAGGTTGAGAACATCTCCATCGGGCCGCGGCCTAAGTCCATGGTGTTGCCTTCGACCGAGACTTCGCGCGGGAAACGCCCGTGGACGCTGTCATACTTCAGCAAATGTGCCGAGGTTTCCAGCGGGCCGGTTGCGTTGACTTTGATCACTTCGATGTCGTTGCGTGCCGAAGCGGCGATGTGCGACAGGGTACAGCGGCCGATGCGGCCAAAACCATTGATACCGACCTTGATGGTCATCCGACGTCTCCAAAATGCGCTTGCGTTGCAGGCCATATAGCCGCGAATATTGAATCTCAAAAGGGCAAAAATGGCATATTTTTAAGGTGTTAGCGCAAACCTGCACCGGTTGCGCTAACGCTTGCGCTAGCTGTTAGATCAGGTAGGGTCCAATCGGGGCAGATGAATGGAAAGGAAGCGCGATGAGTGGTCTGTTGGCGCTGTTGGACGATGTGGCGGGCATTGCAAAGGTCGCGGCGGCCTCGGTTGACGATGTGGTGGCCGCAGCCGGTAAGGCGGGTGCTAAAACCGCAGGCGTAATCATCGACGACGCGGCCGTGACGCCCAAATATGTTCAGGGTTTTGCTCCGGCGCGCGAATTGCCGATCATCTGGCGCATCGCGCGCGGGTCCATATTCAACAAGATCATCCTGCTGCTGCCGGTGGCTTTGTTGCTGGCCAATTTCGCACCGTGGCTGATTACCCCACTGCTGATGCTTGGAGGCTCATACCTGTGTTTCGAAGGAGCGGAGAAGATTTTTCACGTCCTGTTCCCGCATGGAAGCCATGCGATCGATGAGGATATGAAAAACCCTGATCCCGGCCATCTGGAAGAGAAGAAGGTGAAGGGCGCGATCAAGACCGATTTCATCCTGTCTGCTGAAATCATGACCATCGCATTGGCGGCCATTGAGGCTCCTAATGTTTGGATGCAAGCCGCAACGCTGGCGGTTGTGGGCATCGGTGTAACCGTTGCCGTTTACGGTTCGGTCGCTTTGATTGTGAAGATGGATGATGTTGGCCTGTTCCTGGCGCAAAATGCTCCGACGCCGATTGGGCGTGGAACGGGCAGGGGGCTGGTCAAGGCGATGCCGATCGTCATGAAGGTTCTGTCAATTGTTGGCACCGCAGCGATGCTGTGGGTCGGCGGGTCGATTATGATCCATGGAATGGAAGTTCTGGGCTTTGGCTGGTTAGGCCATCACATACACGACTGGGCATATGCCGCAGGCCATGCTGTGTCTGATCAATGGGCCGGCGCAGTTGAGTGGATCGCCAAGGCGACTATGGATGGTGTCTTTGGTCTGGCTTATGGGCTGGTGCTGATACCTGTGGCGACCAAGGTGCTAACCCCTGCAATCAGCGCGTTTTCAGGATCTGAGAAAAAACACTGACATCAAGTTCATGTGACGTGGGGTTTCGTCTAGCACGTCTGCTCGGGCGGGGTAAGGTCCAGCCATACCTTAGCTATCGTGACGCCCATGACAAAACTCAGCCTTTTTCAGGTTCTTGACAGTTCGGAACGTATCGACGGGGAATTGCAATTTCCTGTGCCGTCAAACTGGATGCAAGGTCGTACGACGTATGGTGGGTTCTCATCCGCCTTGCTTCTGGCTGCAGCGAGGCGTGCGGTCGATGATTTGCCTCCATTACGGTCGGCTTTGATTAACTTCACCGCGCCTATCGGCTCACCACCGCTGATTGAAACCGAGGTGCTGCGCAAAGGGCGGAATGTCACGACGATCAATGCAAGGGCGAGGATCGACGGGAAGACGGCGGCACTGGGAACATTCACCTTCGGGCAATCACAGGACAGCCACGTGGCATTTGGGTTCCCGGCAGAGGCAGCAACCCAGCCAGAGGCCACGGAACACTACTTCCCACCGGATATGCCAATACTTCCCATCGCGTTTCTCGAGAATTTTGATGTCCGATTAATCAATGGTGCACGACCATTTGCTGGCGCTGATCGAGGATATGTGAAGGTTTGGGCCCGTCATAACGACGCGCAGATGCGCGGCAGGATGGAAGGGCTGATCGCGATTGCGGATCTATTGCCGCCTGCCATATTCCCGACGTTGAAGAAACCGGGCAACAACTCGTCAATGAATTGGATATTCAATGTTTTATCCGAAGACCTTGAAACGCGCGATGGCTGGTGGCTGATGGAACATCAGCTTACTGCAGGGCATGACGGCTACAGCTCTCAGGTGATGCGGATGTGGAACACCGAGGGTGAGCTGGTTGTCGATGGCATGCAATCAGTAATCATATTCGTCTAACAAAAAAAGGCCCCGGTGTTGACCGGGGCCTTGTGATTGCAATTTGCCGGATCAGCCCAGTAATTCTTTGACTTTTGCGACTGTCGCTTCGGCTGTAATGCCGAAATGCTTGTAAAGCTCACCGGCAGGTGCTGATGCGCCAAAGCTGGACATACCGATGAATCCGGCCTTCGCCTCGCGGCCACGCTCGCCAAGCAACCAACGGTCCCAACCACCGGCGCGGACAGCGGCCTCGATGCCGACACGAACAGCGCCTGCTGGCAGTACGCGCTTGCGATAGGCTTCATCTTGCTCGGCAAACAGTTCCATGCAGGGCATTGAGACGACGCGCGTACCAATGCCTTCGGCCTCAAGCATTGCTTTGGCTTCCATCGCCAGCGAAACCTCGGAACCGGTTGCGATCAGGATCGCCTGACGTTTGCTTTCCGCATCTGCCAGCACATACGCACCCTGTGCGGTCAGGTTCTTTGCCTTATGCTGTGTTCGGACGGTCGGAACCCCCTGACGTGTCAGAGACAGAACCGAGGGGCTGTCTTTGAAGGTTAGTGCCAGTTCCCACGCTTCAGCGGTTTCGATGGTGTCGGCGGGGCGGAACACATAGGTATTCGGCGTCGCACGCGAAATGGCCAGATGTTCGACCGGCTGGTGGGTCGGGCCGTCTTCGCCCAGACCAATCGAGTCGTGGGTCATCACAAACACCGACGGGATTTTCATAAGCGCAGCCAAACGCATGGACGGGCGCGCATAGTCGGTGAAAGCCATGAACGTACCGCCATAGGGTCGGATGCCACCATGTAGCGCCATGCCGTTCATTGCGGCGGCCATTCCATGCTCGCGAATACCGTAGTGGATGTAACGCCCCTTGCGGTTTTCTGGCAGGAACACACCCATATCAGCCGATTTGGTGTTGTTCGAACCGGTCAGGTCTGCCGAGCCGCCAACGGTTTCGGTCATGATCGGGTTTACAACGTTCAAAACCTTCTCGGACGAGGCGCGGGTGGCCAGCTTGGGCTGATCTTCCGAGATCTGTTTTTTGAACGACCGGATTGCACCAGCCAGTTTCTTCGGCGCTTCAAACGCATAGGCGCGGTTGAATTCCGCCTGCTTACGCTCAGAGATTTGTGCGAACCGCTCTTCCCAGGCTGCGCGCTCTGCCGCGCCACGCGTACCGATGGCTTCCCAAGCGGCTTTGACTTCGGCTGGAATGACAAATGCGTCATGCGGCCAGTCATAAGCCTCTTTCGCTGCTTTCAGCTGATCCTGATCCGTCAGCGCACCGTGGCCTTTGGAAGTATCCTGTGCAGCGTGACCCAAGGCGATGTGGCTTTCACACGCGATCATTGTCGGCTTGTTCGACTTTTTCGCCTGAACGATCGCGGCGTCGATGGCTTGCGGATCATGGCCGTCAATCTCGATCACTTGCCAGCCTGAGGCGGCAAAGCGTTTGACCTGATCGGTGCGGTCAGCCATATCGACGGTTCCGTCGATAGTGATGTTATTATTGTCCCAGAACACGATCAGCTTGCTCAGCTCGTGCCGACCGGCCAGCGTAATCGCCTCTTGGCTGACGCCCTCCATCAGGCAGCCGTCGCCAGCGATCACATAGGTATAGTGATCAACGATTTTCTTCCCGTAATGCGCCCGCTGCACCTCTTCTGCGATCGCAAAGCCAACGGCGTTGGAAATACCTTGACCCAGAGGTCCAGTGGTGGTTTCGACACCGTCGATCAGGAAGTTTTCAGGATGGCCAGCGGTTTTAGCACCAAGTTGGCGGAAGTTCTTGATCTCTTCAAGCGTCACGTCGCCATGACCGGTGAGATACAGCAGCGAATAGACCAGCATCGAGCCGTGGCCCGCCGAGAGGATGAACCGGTCGCGGTCCGGCCAGTTCGGGGCAGAGGCATCAAATTTCAAGTGTTTTTCGAACAGTACGGTCGCAACATCGGCCATGCCCATTGGCATGCCGGAATGGCCGGAATTGGCGGCGGCGACGGCGTCGAGGGTCAGAGTGCGGATGGCCGCAGCTTTGTCCCAGTGTTCGGGGTTGGCATTGCGCAGCGCAGTCAGGTCCACGGGCGTTGTTCCTTTGGATTACAGGCAGATGGGCGCTGAATACCATCCGCTTGCCAAAGTGCAAGCAGAACTGGGTTTCATGCTGAGTTGCCGCTTCAAGAGCGTTGTGCAAGTGTTTGAAACCAAACAGTGGGTATTTTCTGTCGCATTCCGTTAGACTGGGTTTGAGAGCCGCCGCTTTTGATTCGGATTGGCGTATAGCAGAACGAACCTTGGTAAAGAGGTGACACAGGCATGAGTCAGATCGAGGAACTACAACGCCGTATCATTACCGCGATGGAGCGGATCGGCAGCGGCGTCGAAGCGCTGGGTGCTGCCGGACCTGCAGGCGGTGGCGACTCGGATTTACGCGCGACCCTGGAAGAAGAGCGGGTGGCTTATGCCCAGCTCGAGGAGCGGCTGAAGGCAATCAAAGAGAGACACGCGCAAGAGATTGACGCTCTGCGAGCGCAATCTGCACCAGATGGTGAGCTTGATGCGCTGCGGGCGCAGTTGGCCGAAGCAACCTCGCGCCTTGCCACTGTTGAGGCTGCGCGGGCAGAATTGGCTGAGGCCAAGGCGGCGCTTGAGAATACCGATGAAGTCGAAGGTCTGAAGGCGGAAATCGAGACTCTGAGGTCAAATCAGGGTGCAGCAGAAGAAGCAGAGTCCTTGCGCGCAGAAGTCGAACAGCTGACCCCAATTGCGGATCGCGCGGAAGAGATGGAGGCTGAGCTGGCCCGTCTACGGGCCGAATTAGCCGACAGCGAGCGACTGACCGAACTCAGCGCCGAGCTGGAAATGTTGCGTGCGGAACGAAGCAGTCACGGTGCAGCAATGTCGCGGCTAGACGATGATCTGCAACGGCTTCGCAAGGCGAATGAACAGCTGCGCAGTACTGTTGATGAATTGCGCGCGGCTGCGGAAGAAGGGGTCACGGACGCTGATATGCTGAACCGGGCCACAACCGCTGAGCTTGAGGCTATTCGCGCCGCACGGGCATCGGATGCTGCCGAAGCCCATGCCGTTTTGGCCCGGCTTGAGCCGTTGTTGACCAATGCCAACCTTGCAGAAGGAGAGGTGGAATAATGCCCGAAGTAACCATTCACATCGGTGGCCGTGGTTTTGATGTCTCGTGCCAAGAGGGTGAAGAACCGTTTCTGCAGGCAGCCGCCAAACTGCTGGATGATGAGGCGCAGGTGCTGTCGGATCAGATCGGGCGCATGCCGGAATCGCGAATGCTGCTGATGGCTGGGCTAATGTTGGCGGACAAAGCGGCGGCACATGAAGATCGAATGAAACTGGCCGAGGCCAAGTTGGTTGAGCTTGAGGCCGAGGTAAAGCGCCTGCGCAATCAGCCTCAGCCCGAGCCTGAACGCATCGAAGTCGCCGTAGTACCGCCATCTGTCACAGACACGCTGGCAGAAATGGCAGCACGAGCCGAGGCATTGGCTGCTGTGATCGAAGAGAGGGCATCTTGATGGCTGTACTTACCCGCGCTGCTGTTTGTGCAGCAATCGTAACTGTCTCAGGCTCGATGGCTTTTGCGGATATCGACATCCTGTCGGTAACTTTTAACTGCGAAAACAACACACGGGTGCCGGTGTCTTACTTTAACGCCGCCAATGGGGACGGGGCTGCCGCGATGTTGCTTGAGGATCAATTGATCCCGATGCAGCAGGTCCAGAGCGGCTCGGGTATTCGCTATGAATCCGTCGGGTCGACAGGCACGTATACGCTGCGGTCCAAAGGTTGGGAGGCATCGATCAGCCATCAGGCTGAAGGCAGTACAGCCCCGGAACGCGTTTTGTTCAGGGACTGCACAAGTCGGTAAATCAGGCGTTCGCTTCGCGAATTTTGTCAGCTGCGTCTTTGTCGTAGCTGACGCTGTTTTCATCAAACAGAGTGTCCAGTTCGCCCGAAAGGGTCATCTCGGTGATGATGTCGCAGCCACCAACAAACTCACCTTTAACAAAAAGCTGAGGCACGGTCGGCCAGTCTGAATAGTCCTTGATGCCCTGACGGACGGCTTCGTCGGCGAGAACATTCACGTCGGTATAGTCGACACCCATGTAATTCAGCACTCCGGCCACGCGGGACGAAAACCCGCACTGCGGCATCTCTTTTGTGCCTTTCATATACAGCACCACGTCATTGGCTTTGACGGTTTCGTCGATCTGGGTCTTCACGTCGGTCATTTCGCGTTTCCTTGTGGTTGACGCCTAATTGCGCCCGTTCATCTGTTCTAGTCGTTCATTCTCGGCCTGGATCTTGTTCACCAAATCGATGTCAGTTGCTTCCATTCCTAAAGGTGGTTTTCCATCAGATCTAGGAACGCGTCATTTCACAATCGCCGAGAGTAAATCCCAGAAGTTTTGGATCATTCCGGCACTTTGGTAGTCAGCGCTAGCGCGTGCAGTTCTCCATCCGGGCCATCCATCTTGCCTTTCAACGCCGCATAAACCGCGCGCTGTTGTTGCACGCGGTTCTTGCCGCGAAAGCTTTCGTCCACGACCATGGCGGACATATGCACGCCATCGCTGCCACCAACCTGGATTTCCGCGTTGGGAAAGCTCTCGCGTAGCAGTGTTTCAATCTCGTGGGCGCTCATCGGCATGTAGGTTTACTCCTGAAGGTCTTTTCCAAGATGTAGAGCGATGAGACGGGGCGTGCAAGATGGGGCGGGTGCCGTTCGATGACAATTCCTGCGCGTGGGCGCACGCAGGAATTCCCATTGATTGCGACCTATCGGGTGTCGATCAGACGACGGCTTCGGCGAAACTGCTGCGGAAGGTGTCCGACAATTCGGTAAGTGCGGATTCGGAGCTGCCGATTTTTACGGCATCCCCGGTGAAGCGACCGACCGAAACCAGCGGAACACCGGCTTGACCGGCTGCAATCATCAAAGCTTCGGCCTGATCAAAGTTGCAAGCGACCAGATAACGGGCCTGATCTTCACCGAACAGGAACTCGGTCGAGGCATCGTCAAGGCAAATGCCCACGCCTGCGGCTTCGGCCAGTTCGAACGCGGCCAGGGCCAGGCCGCCGTCGCCCAGATCGGTGCAGGCTTTGATCATCTCGCGATTGGTTCGAATGAACTCACCGTTGCGTTGTTCAGCGTCCAGATCGACATGGGGCGCATCGCCATCTTCGCGGTTGAAGACTTCGGCCAGAAGGGCGGATTGCCCCAGATGACCCTGGGTTTCACCGATGACCAGTGCAACATGACCTTCGCGCACTTCGTTACCGATGATGTCATCGGCATGTTGCAGCAAACCGACGGCGCCGATGGTGGGGGTCGGCAGGATCGCTTGGCCATCCGTCTCATTGTACAGCGACACGTTGCCTGAAACGATGGGCATATCCAGCGCACCAACTGCCGCGCCAATGCCTTGGATCGCGCCCACAAACTGGCCCATGATCTCGGGTTTTTCGGGATTGCCGAAATTCAGGTTGTCAGTCGTGGCAAGCGGCTTGGCCCCGACGGCGGTGAGGTTGCGATAAGCCTCGGCAACCGCTTGTTTGCCGCCCTCAACAGGGTTCGCGCGAACATAGCGCGGGGTTACGTCGCTGGTAAACGCTAGCACCTTGTCGGTGCCATGCACGCGAACCATACCTGCACCCAGTCCCGGGGTACGGGCGCTGTCAGCCATGACCATTGTGTCATATTGCTCGTACACCCATTGCTTACCCGCATAGTTCGGCGAGGAGAGCAGGGCACGCAGGCCGTCGATTGGGTCAATCTGAGGGACGTCCGTCAGCGCTTCCGCCTCGGGTGTTGGTTCCCATGGGCGATCGTACTCGGGCGCAGTCGAAGACAATTTCGACAGGACGAGATCAGCTTTGACCTCACCATTATGCATGATCAGGAAGCGGTCTTCCTCGATCGTTTCCCCGACAATGGCAAAGTCCAGATCCCATTTCTCGAACACGGCACGGGCTTCGGCTTCAAGCTCGGGCTTGAGAACCATCAACATCCGCTCTTGAGATTCGGACAGCATCATCTCGTATGCCGTCATGTTCTCTTCGCGCTGCGGCACGTTTTCCAGATCAAGGCGTACGCCAAGCCCGCCCTTGTCTCCCATCTCTACCGCCGAGCAGGTCAAGCCAGCCGCGCCCATATCCTGTATCGAGATCACAGCGCCGGTCTGCATCAGCTCCAGCGTCGCTTCCATCAGGCGTTTTTCGGTGAAGGGGTCACCGACCTGAACGGTGGGGCGTTTTTCTTCGATGGTGTCGTCAAACTCGGCAGAGGCCATGGTTGCGCCGCCCACGCCATCGCGTCCAGTTTTTGCGCCAAGATACACAACGGGCATACCGACCCCCGATGCGGCCGAGTAGAAAATTTTGTCGCTGTCGGCCAGACCAGCCGCGAAGGCGTTTACGAGGCAGTTGCCATTGTATGCGGGGTGAAAGCGAACTTCTCCGCCAACGCAGGGCACGCCAAAGCAATTGCCATAGCCGCCGATGCCTTCAACCACGCCATTGACCAACTGACGGGTCTTGTGGTGTCCAGGCTCACCAAAGGACAATGCGTTCATCGAGGCGATAGGGCGCGCACCCATGGTGAAGACGTCGCGCAGGATACCTCCAACGCCAGTCGCGGCACCTTGATATGGTTCGATATACGATGGGTGGTTGTGGCTTTCCATTTTGAACACCACAGCCTGACCGTCACCGATATCGACCACGCCTGCGTTCTCACCGGGGCCACAGATCACCTGAGGGCCCGAGGTCGGTAGGGTACGTAACCATTTTTTCGACGACTTGTACGAGCAATGTTCATTCCACATGGCCGAAAAGATGCCCAGCTCGGTAAAGGTCGGTTCACGCCCGATGATCTCGAGGATCATTTCGTATTCCTCGGGCTTGAGCCCGTGTGCGGCAATCAGATCGGGTGTGATGGCGGGCTCTTGCATCTTCTGTCCTGTGTCCAAGTGGGCCGAGATTGCGCGCCTTTTAGGGCAAGGGCGCGCCGGTGGGAAGGGTCAAGTGAGCGAAGGGAGCCAACTGTAAAGAAAATGCGGAACCAACAACGTGGCCGGTTCCGCATTTTAATCATCGATTATTGGCTCCGCCTTGGTGATCCGAAGACCGAACCAACTGCTTTAAGCCGGAGCCTGACCTTTGTTGATCGAGTCCGCAGCGGCAGCGCCAACAGCTGCCTTTTGCTCTTCCGTCAGGTTCTCAGCCTCGTCCAGCCCCGGAATTGCCACGCGCACCTCGCGGCGTGCGAAGTCGATGCCATTGGCGTTGAACTCGGCTTTCACGCGGTTGAAGATTTCCTTTCGCAGCGTGAATTGCTTGCCGGGTTTGGCCATGAACTTGCCTCGGATGATCATGCCGACATCGTCAAAGTCGAATACGCCTTGTGATTTGAACGGCTGCAGGAAGCCATCTTTGTGAACTTCGTCCTGCATCATCTCGGCACCGATTTTTTTGAAGATCTTCTTGACCTTATTTGGATCGGTATCGAATGGCACGGTGAATTTCAACTTCATGATCACCCAGTCACGGCTGAAGTTAGTCAGTTTCTGGATTTCGCCATAAGGGATCGTGTGGACAGGACCACGGTGGTGGCGTAGCTGCATCGAACGGATTGAGATCTTTTCGACCGTACCCATGGTGCCGCCGACATCGACATATTCGCCAACGCGGAAAGCGTCATCGATCAGGAAGAAGATGCCGCCGACGATATCGGCCACCAGTTTCTGTGCACCAAAGCCGATCGCCAGACCCAGAACACCCGCACCGGCCAAAAGCGGGGTGATGTTGATCCCCAACGCTCCCAGCGCGAGCAAGCCAAATATGACCGAGATGGTCACCTGCGCGGTGATCCGTAGCAGAGGCAGAACAGTCGCCAGACGCGACCCGCCTGCGCCGCCGCCTTCACCGCCGGCCTCTTCATCCAGTTCTTCGGCGGCGGTCTGCTCTTTCGCCAATCGGCGATTGATCCAGAGCGAGACGACCTCGTTCAAGATGTAACCAATGGCGATGATCAGCAGGAACTGGATAACTGCACCGCCTACTTCGGTGCCAATTCCCGCAGACGCGACATTGCGCAGGTCAAGTTGCCAGGCGCGCGAGATCATGAAGACAACGACCAGACCTGCGATAACCCGGCCAATCCGGATATAGCTGCGCTTGGCCGAGCGATAGGCGCGTTCCGCCAGCGGACCTTCACCCGACATTGGTGGTTGGAGATGGCGTACAAGGCCACGGATCAACGTATCGAGTGCTGGTGCGATCAATAGCCAGAACATCGTGCTGAAATGCGCGCCGGTTCCGATCACCCGCATGATCGCCGGGTTCCGCTGTGCCACCAGGAATTCAACAAGAAACCAGATCACCACAGAAACGCCGATGGCGAAATAGGGGTAATACTGAGCGACCTCTTCATCGAATTTGGTGTGATCGGGGTCAGTGCCCAGCATCATTTGCGACAGACCTTCGCGCGCCGTCCACGCGATGATGCCTATATAAATGTGGATCGCAGCATTCAGCCAGAATCCGATGCGCGTATCAGCGCCGGTAATCCCATTCAGCCCATTAAAGCGGACAACGAACAGCGTAAGACCGATCAGGATCAGCAGACCGATCAGATTACGGTGAAGGTATTTGGCCCAGTGATCATCGATATTCACCAATCGGTATTGCGGTTTTTGTGGTGCAAGCACAAAGCGTGATACAGCAGCGCCAAGGCGCGGAATCCAGATCAGGAAAAAGACAAAGGGGGCCGCAAATGTAATCTGTTCCGGAGTCAGTAGTGCACGACCAACCCCCCTGATTACGACGTAGAACACAATAAGACCGGCGATCTCGCGACTGAAACGCCTGAAAAGATATTGAACAGCACCCCAGAGGTCCGCTTCCTCGCCGACTTCGGATGTTTTTGACCAACGACGGGTCAGAAGACCAAAGAGCTTTTCTGCAATATAGCCAACTATAAGGACAGAAAGTACCAACCCGATCAGCGTCAAAACACCAGTTTCGCTGAATCTGTTAGCGAAATTGCTGAATGCTTCGATCTGTGCGCTGACGATATTGGGAACTGTCGTCAGGACTTGCGTCCAAGACGTGACCATTTCCGCCCAGATCTCGTTAAGTTCAGTCAGCGGGTCTTCGTGCCCTTCCTTTTCTGCGGCGTGCTTTTCCGCAACCGCATCAAGTCGTTCCAGTAAGATCGCCCGAACCTGATCGTCGGACATGCGCGCGACCAGATCATCGACCTGTTCAGGTGTCAGATCTTCGGGGATCGCGACTGTGGAAGTTGAGCCTGTGCTTTGCGCATGAAGCGGGACCGCCAGAAACAAGACAGAAACCATCGCCAACAATAGGCGGAATGAGTGGAACATGAATTAGCCCTCGAACACGATTTTAAGTGTTTTTTCGGGATCATAGGCTTGTGGATTCAATTTTCCCAGTGCTTTCCTGAGAATTGCTGTGCGTCAGCCAAAAAAAAGGCCGAGCACTAAGCTCGGCCATAGTCCAACAGGGAGGTATGAAGATGATGAGCGTTTCAGCATCACCGCCTTCGAGTGCTCATTTAGGGATCAGTTTGTGAACGATCAAGGTTTAACAGGGATTGAGATCGTCATGCCCGCTATGCTCTGAGTGCATGGCTAGAGCTTGCCCAATTGCCTCAACTGCTTGCGATGGGCGATGATCTCATCCTGAACGAAATCTCGAAACGCTGCTATCCGCTTGGAATGACGTAATTCTTCCGGGTAGGCGAGGTACACCGGAACGTCGGCGCTTTCGATATCTGACATGACGGGAACCAGATCCGGGAAGTCCTCTGTCACATAATCTGGCAGAACTCCGATCCCCAGATCGTGAAGCACGCCTTGAAGAACGCCGAAATAGTTATTCACCGTTAGCAACGAACCTGGATTGTAGGTCATCAGATGCCGCACCATAGATGCACTTGCACCGACTTGAGGGGCCGAAGGTGTTTGGCAGATCAATCTGTGCTTGGAGATATCTTCCAAAGATTCAGGCGCACCACCATGGGTATCGAGATAGGTTCGCGTCGCATAGAGCAGCATTTGAACCGTCATCAAGCGTTTGCGCACCAGGTCTGCCTGGCTGGGCTCCTTCATGCGGATCGCAACATCGGCTTCGCGCATGGGCAGGTCCAGTACCCGTTCTTCCAGCATCAGGTCGATATTGAGGTCAGGATACTGTTCATAAAGCTTGGGCAGGCGCGGGGCGAGCCAGAGTGTGCCAAAGCCAAAGGTCGTGGTCACCCTAAGGACGCCAAAGACCTCATCTTCGCTATCTCGAATACGGGCGGCTGCGGCGTCTAGGCGTTTCGACATGGCTGATGTCGCATCGAACAGCAATTCACCTTGTTCGGTGAGAATCAGCCCGCGTGCATGGCGGTGAAAAAGGGTCGCATCCAGCGATTCTTCGAGCGCGCGGATTTGACGGCTCACTGCAGATTGAGACAAATTGAGCTTGTCCCCCGCATGTGTGAGGCTGCCCGCATCCGCAACCGCGTGAAATATTCTGAGCTTGTCCCAATCCATCGCCGCAACTTTCGTTATCCTCGGGCAGCCCTATATGAAACAGGTAACAAATTCCACAAACAAACCGGGAAATCGTTACGATAAAGGCTAAAATTGCTATACAGGTCAGTATTTGTGACCTAAAATGAACACAAATGCAGCACACTAATCCGACGAGGGGAGACGTCAGATGAGTCAGCCGAAAATCACTCTGAACGATCGGTTCGATCTAACCAAGAGTCCGGTCCTGTTGAACGGAACGCAGGCCCTGGTGCGATTGATGTTGATGCAGAAGGAACGCGACCGCGCGGCAGGGCTGAATACCGCTGGTTTGGTGACGGGATATCGCGGCTCGCCCCTTGGGGCTGTCGACCAGCAGATGTCGCGTGCCGAAAAGCAGTTGGCTGAAAGCGATGTGACTTTCCAGTTCGGATTGAACGAAGATCTCGCGGCGACGGCGCTCTGGGGTAGCCAGCAGGCCGGGCTGCGCGGGGACGGCAAGTTCGATGGTGTGTTTGGTCTCTGGTACGGCAAAGGCCCCGGAGTGGACCGGTCCGGTGATGTGATGCGCCATGCCAACATGGCGGGCACTGCACAACATGGCGGTGTGCTAATGGCCATGGGGGATGACCATACAGGCGAAAGCTCGACCGTTTTGCACCAATCGGAATGGTCTCTGGTGGACATGTATATGCCTGTAGTGAGCCCAGCAGGCGTGCAGGAGATACTGGACTATGGCGTATACGGCTTTGCCCTCAGCCGCTTCGCCGGGGTTTGGGTCGGATTGAAAACGATGAAAGACACGATCGAGGTCACATCGGTTGTGGATGGTGATCCGAACCGGATGATGGTGACGGTACCATCGTTCGATATGCCTGAAGGTGGTTTAAACATAAGGCTGGGCGACACGCCACATCTGCAAGAAGCGCGTGTGATCGACTATAAACGCTTCGCAGCCGAGACCTTTTCCCACGCCAATAAATTAGACAAACGTATTTGGGGCAAACCGGGCGCCAAGATCGGCTTTGTCGCTGCGGGTAAAAACTGGCTTGATCTAACGCATGCCATGTCGTTGCTGAACATCAACGCGGATGAGGCCGAGCGGCTGGGGATCACCACTTACAAGATCGGTCAGACTTTTCCTTTGGATATGAAAGGGTTCCACGATTGGGCGGAAGGGCTCGACCTGATCGTGATCGTCGAGGAAAAACGCAAGCTGATCGAGGTGCAGGTCAAAGAGGCGATCTTTGATGACCGTCGTGGCCGTCGCGTTTACGGTTGGTACAAAGGCGGAGCAGGGACTTTGCACCGCGAAGAGCTATTCCCGACCCGAGGCGCGCTTGATCCGATCATGATCGCCGAGAAACTAGGCGAGATTCTGATAGAAGAGGGTCGCGATACAGATGGTGTTCGCGCGGGTCTCGAGGCGCTATCCGAAGCGCGCCGTGCGGATAACGCTCAGGAAATAGCGGCACGGTTGCCCTATTTCTGTTCCGGTTGCCCGCATAATAGCTCGACCAAGCTGCCCGACGGCAGTCGCGCCTATGCGGGTATCGGCTGCCACTACATGGTGCAGTGGATGGATCGCGAGACGACCGGCTTTACCCAGATGGGCGGCGAGGGGGCGAACTGGATCGGAGAGGCTCCGTTCTCTACCACCAACCATGTGTTCCAGAACTTGGGCGACGGCACTTATAACCATTCGGGCGTTCAGGCGATCCGGGCTGCGTTGGCGGCGGGTACAAACATAACCTTCAAGATCCTCTATAACGACGCCGTTGCGATGACCGGTGGGCAGGAAAACGAAGGCGGGCTGAGTGCCGAGCGCATCGTGGCCGAGGTTCGCGCGATGGGCGTCAGCAACGTGGCCGTTGTTTACGACGAAAAGGAAGATGTGAATTTCGACGTTTTGCCTTCGGGTGTCGAGACCTTTGAACGTTCCAAGTTGATGCAGGTTCAAGAGAAACTCCGTGAAATCGAAGGTGTATCGGTCATTGTTTATGTCCAGACCTGTGCCGCTGAAAAACGCAGACGGCGCAAGCGGGGCACGTTTCCGGACCCAGATAAGCGGGTGTTCATTAACACAGATATCTGTGAGGGCTGCGGAGATTGTGGCGTGCAGTCGAACTGCGTCTCGATCGTGCCAAAAGAAACGGAGCTTGGTCGTAAACGTGCGATTGACCAGTCCAGCTGCAACAAGGATTTCTCTTGCCTGAACGGGTTTTGTCCTTCGTTCGTCACTGTTGAGGGCGCGAAGCCACGCATGGAAGCAACCACAGATCTTGATCTGCCGGACCTGCCAGACCCTGTTCTGCCGCAGATCCACGGCACTCATAACGTGGTGATCACGGGTGTTGGCGGCACCGGAGTCGTGACCATCGGTGCTGTTCTGGCGCAAGCGGCTCAGATTGACGGCAAGGGTGCAGGTATGATGGAGATGGCCGGGCTCGCGCAGAAGGGCGGTGCGGTGCATATCCATTGCCGTCTGGCCAATCGGCCCGAAGACATCAGCGCAATCCGCGTTGCGACTGGCGAGGCGCATGCCCTGATCGGTGGTGATCTGGTGGTTTCGGCGGGGGCAAAGACTCTG
Source organism: Ruegeria sp. CE9 (assembly GCF_056537425.1). Taxonomy (NCBI): domain Bacteria; kingdom Pseudomonadati; phylum Pseudomonadota; class Alphaproteobacteria; order Rhodobacterales; family Roseobacteraceae; genus Ruegeria; species Ruegeria sp. CE9. Next base: position 494,585 of record NZ_JBQFRO010000001.1, read on the forward strand.
GGTCTTACGCAGACCGGCCGGACCGGAGCGGTGGTGAACAATCATGAGATCATCACCGGGGATTTCACACGTGACACCGAATTCACGATCCCGAGCGATCAGTTGCAGCTTGCGTTGCAAGCGCGACTGAAGGACGGCGTCGCGTTGTTCGATGCCACCGATCTGGCGCGCGCTGTGCTGGGGGATTCGATCTATTCCAACATGATGGTCTTTGGCGCGGCTTGGCAGCGCGGGTTGCTGCCGCTCAGCCATCAATCGATCATGCAGGCAATTGAATTGAATGGCGCTGCAATCGAACGCAACAAGCGCGCGTTTGAAGTTGGTCGTTGGGCGGTGACCCATCCTGAAGAGGTTTTGAAAATCTTGAGCCCGAATGTGGCCGAACTGCCAAAAACGCTCGATCAGATGATCGACTTCCGCGCTGCACATTTGACCGACTATCAGAGCAAGCGATTGGCGAAGCGCTATCGTAAGCTTGTCGAAAGCACCGAGGATCAGACGGTCCGAGAAGCGATGGCTAAGGGCTACCATAAACTCTTGTCGTACAAGGACGAATACGAAGTTGCGCGATTGCTCCTCAACAGCCGTCAGAAGGCTGAGGCCGAGTTTGATGGTGATTTCAAGATGACCTTCCACCTTGCACCGCCGACCTTGGGGACCAAGGGCGAGAATGGTCGTCCGACCAAGAAAGCCTTTGGCGAATGGTTCCTGGGACCCTTGAAGGTGCTTGCGAAGTTGAAAGGCCTGCGCGGGACGCCTCTGGACGTCTTTGGGTATTCGTCTGAGCGCAAGATGGAGCGTGCTTTGATCCGTCAGTATGAAAAGGACATGAAAGAGGTTCTGCCCATGCTAACGACCGAAACGCGCGATGCGATTGCTGCACTTGCGGCTCTGCCTCTGGATATTCGTGGGTTTGGCCCGGTTCTGGTGGCGAATGAGGCCAAAGCTGCGAAGCGGCGAGAGGAGTTGCTGGCCGTCATCCGTGCAGGTGGGCCTCAAATGAAGGCTGCGGCAGAATAAAGCTTAACAAGCCTGTCATCAAATCTATGCAAAATGGTTACCCGGCCTTATCTATGCGCCAGAAAATCGGAGTAACCTATGCCTTCGCGCCATCACGTCGCCCGTGACATATCTTACGCTCATTCCGCGGAAACTCGGAGCGGGCGTATGGTGATCAAGCTGATGGAGAATACCACTGGTCGCATGCGGCTAATCCGTCGTGCTGACGGGTACGAGCAAGAGGTCGCGCAAGGGCGCGATTTCTGGTCGGTGATGGTTGATCGCTATGGGTTGACGCTGGATGTGGTCGGCGGGGCCTTGTCGAATATCCCCGAAGACGGGCCACTAGTTCTCATTGCGAACCATCCATACGGCATTATGGATGGCCTGATGATGGGTCATATTCTGTCGCAGACGCGCAGAGACTTTCGCATTCTCGCCAATCATGTCTTTCGCAAAGCCGAGGATTTGAACCGCATCGTTCTGCCAATTTCCTTCGATGCCACCAAAGAGGCGATGAAGCTGAATCTTGAGACCAGAAAGGCTGCTCTGAATTATCTGGCCGATGGTGGGGCAATAGGAATTTTTCCCGGTGGCACCGTCAGCACGGCTGCGAAGCCTTTTTCTTTCCCGATGGACCCGGGCTGGCGTGGATTTACCGCTCGGATGGTCGCGAAATCGAATGCAACCGTCGTGCCCGTTTTCTTTGACGGACACACCTCGCGGCTGTTCCAGATCGCAAGCCATCTGCACAACACTCTGCGAATGGGTCTCCTGATAAAAGAGTTCAAAAAACGCGTCGATACACCAGTGCGCGTTGTAGTTGGAGACCCTATCGGGCGCGACATTCTTGACCCACTGGGCAAGGATACGCGCAAGATGATGGATTTCCTGCGCAAAGCCACGTATGAGCTGTCTCCAGAGCCGCTAGAGTCGTATGACTATGGCTATGAATTCGAGGAACGGCATCGCGCCTGAAGGGGCAAATGGCAGTAGGCATCTTTGATTCCGGATTGGGCGGTCTTACCGTTCTGAACGCCGCGCAGAAACGTCTGCCCGACGTCGATTTCCTTTATTTCGCGGACAGTTCACATGCGCCCTATGGCGTGCGGGATGCCGAAGATATCTATAAACTTACACGAACATCTGTGCAGGACCTGTGGGATCGCGGCTGCAATCTGGTGATCTTGGCGTGCAACACCGCCAGTGCTGCCGCCCTGCGTCGGATGCAAGAAGCCGGTGTTCCCGAAGGCAAACGGGTTCTTGGTGTATTTGTACCTCTGATCGAGGCGCTGACAGAGCGGCAATGGGGCGATAACTCGCCACCGCGCGAAGTTGAGGTGCAGCATGTCGCGCTGTTTGCGACACCTGCAACGGTGTCTAGCCGTGCATTTCAGCGTGAGCTTGCATTCCGGGCGATCGGCGTCGATGTCGAGGCGCAGGCTTGCGGCGGCGTGGTAGATGCCATCGAAGAGGGCGACATGATTCTGGCTGAAGCTTTGGTGCGCAGCCATGTCGACGCCCTGAAGCGTAAGATGCCGGAACCGCAGGCGGCCATACTGGGCTGCACCCATTATCCGTTGATGGCTGAAACATTCCAGCAGGCGCTTGGCCCGGACGTGAAGGTCTATAGTCAGGGCGACTTGGTCGCGGAAAGCCTGGCGGATTACCTGCAACGCCACCCGAATATGATGGGCGAGGGCGAGGCCGGATTCCTGACCACGGGCAAGCCTGGCGTGGTGACGGATCGCGCGACTCAGTTCCTCCGACGACAAATCACCTTTGAAGCCGCCTGACCTAGGTCAAGGACGGCGCTTTTCCAATCTCGTAATTCGTTGACCGTCACAGTGGCGGTCACCCATGTGACACATGAATGAAAGAGGTCTGACATGACCCATAAAATCGCAATCCTAGGTGCATCCGGCTATACCGGAGCTGAGCTTGTTCGGCTGATCGCCGGACATCCGAATATAGAAATCAAAGCACTGGCCGCCGAGCGCAAGGCTGGACAGACTATGGCGCAAGTATTCCCGCATCTGCGCCATTTGGATTTGCCGGTGCTGTGCAAGATTTCCGAGATCGACTTTAGCCAGATTGATCTGTGTTTCTGCGCGTTGCCGCATAAGACCAGTCAGGAAGTCATCCGTGCGTTGCCTAGCACATTGAAAATCGTCGACCTTTCAGCAGATTTCCGGCTGCGCGATGGTGACGAGTACCAGAAGTGGTACGGCAATCCGCATGCAGCGCTTGGGCATCAGGAAGAGGCCGTCTACGGACTTACCGAATTCTACCGGGACGAGATCAGGGCCGCACGACTGGTTGCCGGAACGGGCTGTAACGCGGCGACCGGTCAATATGTGCTACGGCCGTTGATTTCAGCCGGGGTCATCGATCTGGATGATATCATTCTGGACCTGAAATGTGCTGTTTCAGGCGCGGGTCGGGCGCTGAAGGAAAATCTGCTGCACGCAGAGCTAAGTGAAGGTGCGAACGCCTATGCGGTGGGCGGAACTCACCGGCATTTGGGCGAGTTCGATCAGGAGTTCTCGGAAATCGCAGGTCGCACCGTGCACGTGCAATTCACACCGCACCTGATCCCCGCGAACCGGGGCATTCTGGCCACCACTTACGTGAAAGGCGATCCGCAAAGTGTCTATGAGACGCTTCAGTCGGCTTATGAGACCGAGCCCTTCATCGAGATGTTGCCCTTTGGCGAGACCCCTTCGACCCATCATGTACGTGGTTCGAACTTTTGCCACATCGGCGTAGTCGGCGACCGGATCGAACGTCGCGCAATCGTTGTGGCAGCATTGGACAACCTGACAAAAGGTAGCAGTGGGCAAGCCTTGCAGAACGCGAATCTGATGTTAGGTGAGGACGAAACCCAAGGCCTGATGATGGCCCCTTTGTTCCCGTGAGGACGGTATGAAAACGCTCAAGAAACGTCGTCGAGTTCAGATCATTGTGCTAGCTGCAGTGGCGTTGGCTTTGTCTACGGCGTTGATTGGGGTTGCCATGAAAGATGGCATCAATTTCTTCCGTTCACCGAGTCAGGTGATCGCTGAACCACCCAATCCGACTGAGGTGTTCCGTATCGGCGGTTTGGTCGAAGAGGGCTCGATCATTCGCGGGCAGGGTGAAACCGTGCACTTTGTCGTAACCGATGGCGGCGAAAGCGTTAAGGTCGCGTTTACTGGCGTGTTGCCTGATCTGTTCTCAGAAAACCAAGGCATGGTCGGCACGGGAAGTTACATAAATGGCGTCTTTGAAGCCACTGAAATTCTGGCAAAACATGATGAAACTTACATGCCGAAAGAGGTTGTGGACGCGCTGAAAGAGCAAGGCGTTTATAAAGAAGCCGGCGATAGCTGAACGATTTCTAAATCCGATCGATAACAAGGGCGTTGCGTGGACAGACCATGCAGCGCCCTTTGTTCTATCGCGGGATTAACATCTTTACCGGACCGTTTGCCTAACCAACGCAAAGGTGACAGAAATGCAAACGGTGCGACAGATTGCAAACGGTATCGTGGCGCGGGAAGGAGGGTTTGTGGATGACCCTGATGATCCCGGCGGGGCGACGAAATACGGGGTGACAATCCACACGATGCGCCGGTTGGGCCTTGATCTGGACCGAGATGGCCAAGTTACGCCAGAAGATGTAAGGGCGCTCAGTAAGGCACAGGCGGCCGACATATTCCTGAAGCATTATTTTGAGAAACCACGCCTTGGCGTGTTGCCCGAGGCAATTCAGGCGTCTGTATTCGATATGTACGTGAATGCAGGGGCGCAAGCCGTCAAGATTCTCCAAAATCTGTTGCGTCAAATGGGGTATGAGGTTGCGGTTGATGGGGTCGTTGGCCCTCAGACGAGCCGCGCGGCACATGACGCTGCCAAACCCAAAGCCTTGGCCTTACGAGATGCCTATGGCGTGGCACGTCGGAACTATTACTTTCGTTTGGCGGATCGGCGGACCACACTTCGCAAATACGCAAGAACCCGAGCGGGCGGCAAGGGTGGATGGATTAAGCGTGCCGAAGAATTTGTCTCGCCCAAATATCATCTGAGCGTGGCTGAGTTTCAAAGAAGGGTTTCGGGATGGGCTTGATATCCGGACTTTTCACGCTGTTGTTTGGCTCAGGCCGCAATGTGTTACGCGAAACTGCCGAAGTCTTTCACGAAAACGCCGAGAGCGGCGCTGAACGCTCAGTCGCCCTGCGCAGCGCGGCGTTGGCGCAATTTGGAAGTGAATTCAAAACGCCCGAAAAAAGTAGCTTTGATCGTTTTATGGACGGCCTGAATCGCCTACCGCGCCCAGCCTTGGCTCTGGGTACCTTGGGTCTGTTCTTGGCGGCGATGATCGATCCGCTGTGGTTTGCGGCGCGGATGCAGGGCATTGCACTGGTGCCGGAACCACTATGGTGGCTGCTGGGGGTCATCGTCTCGTTCTATTTTGGCGCGCGCCATCAGATTAAAGCGCAGGATTTTCAACGAGAAATCAGCGCTACGATGTTGCGGGCGCCAGAAGTGCTTGCCAATCTTGAGGCACTCCGTGAGCTACGCGATGATAGTCCTGGGGTCGCTGTTACTGGCACGGATGCCACTTTGGCGCAGGTGGTCATGCAACCAGACGCAAACCCAGCTCTTGAAGACTGGCGGCGCTTGAGCAACGCTTAAGGCGCGACACTATGTGCGGTGATCCGGCGCGAATGTGAATGGCACTCGCCCCGGCTCCGCAGTATATACGGGCCATGATTACAGAGCTCGGCCATTTCGCACTGATCCTAGCCTTCCTTGTCGCCATCGTCCAAACCGTGGTGCCACTTGTCGGGGCGGCAAAACGCTGGAACGGTTGGATGGTTTTCGCCGAACCGGCGGCCATCACACAGTTCATTCTGGTGGCATTTTCATTTGGTGCCCTGGTCTGGGCCTTCACGACCTCAGACTTCTCATTGCGGATTGTGGTCGAAAACAGCCATTCGGCCAAACCGATGCTCTACAAGATCAGCGGAACCTGGGGGAACCACGAAGGTTCGATGCTGTTATGGGTTCTGATCGTGGCGATATTCGGTGCGATGGCCGCGATTTTTGGGGGCGGCTTGCCGCCAACATTGAAGGCTCGTGTGTTGGCCGTTCAAGCCTCGATCGGGGTAGCGTTTTATGCCTTTATCCTGTTCACTTCGAACCCGTTTGATCGGCTTCCCGTGCCACCGTTTGATGGGCGAGACCTGAACCCTCTGTTGCAGGATCCCGGCTTGGCCTTCCACCCGCCGTTCCTGTATCTGGGATATGTGGGGCTGAGCATGGCGTTCAGCTTTGCCGTTGCTGCGCTTATTGAAGGGCGTGTTGATGCCGCGTGGGGGCGTTGGGTGCGGCCTTGGACATTGGCAGCTTGGATCTTTCTGACCATTGGCATCGCGCTTGGGTCCTGGTGGGCCTATTACGAACTGGGCTGGGGTGGGTTCTGGTTCTGGGATCCGGTTGAGAATGCCAGCTTCATGCCATGGCTTTTGGCGGCGGCGCTGTTGCATTCAGCGATTGTGGTGGAAAAACGCGAAGCGTTGAAGAGCTGGACCATCTTGTTGGCGATCATCGCCTTTGGCTTTTCGCTAATTGGAACATTCATCGTTCGATCCGGTCTGTTGACCTCGGTTCACGCCTTTGCCAACGACCCCGAACGCGGTGTGTTTATCCTGTTCATTCTGATCATCTTTACCGGCGGGGCGCTGACCCTGTTCGCCGCACGCGCGCAAGCGATGGAGGCGAAGGGGGTGTTTGGAATGGTCAGCCGCGAAAGTGCGCTGGTTCTGAACAACATCCTGTTGGCAGTAAGCTGTTTCGTGGTGTTCTTCGGCACGATGTGGCCAATGGTGGCCGAGATGGCGTTTGACCGAAAGCTCTCGGTCGGAGCGCCATTTTTTAATGCAGCATTCACGCCCTTCATGATCGTGCTTGGTATTGTTTTGCCCATAGGCGCCATGTTGCCGTGGAAGCGGGGTAAATTGGGCCGGGCGGCGTGGTCTTTGCGATACGCCTTTGTGCTGGCGGTCGCACTGGCAATACTGATCTGGGTGATGCAAACCGGGCGCAGCGCTTTGGCGCCAGTGGGCCTGTTTCTTGGCGCTTGGATCACATTCGGCGCGATCATCGATCTTTGGAGTCGCACTGGTCGCAAGGGAAGCCTTGGGCGCCTGTTCCGCCTGCCGGGGGCAGACTGGGGGAAGGCTGTTGCGCATACAGGCCTTGGTGTCACCACGTTCGCTATCGCTGGCCTGACAGCGTGGGAGATCGAGGATATTCGGGTTGCTCAGCCGAGCCAGCCGTTCGAGGTCGGACAGTTCACTCTGACTCTGCAAGATGTTCGACGTGTTCAGGGCCCCAACTATTTTTCGACAATGGCCGATGTGCTGGTTGAAAAAGATGGCCGTTATGTCACGACGCTGAACCCCGAAAAACGCGACTATCCCGTGGCGCGTATGCCCACGACCGAGGCAGCGATCGATTATCGTTTCTTGCGCGATCTATACATCGTGATTGGGGATCAGCAAGCGGATGGCGGTTGGGTGATGCGAACCTATATCAAGCCTCTGGCCAACTGGATTTGGGGTGGTTGTATCCTGATGTCACTGGGGGGTGTCCTCAGCCTGACGGATCGTCGGTTCCGGGTCGCGGCTGGCGCGCGCAAAACACCTGCAAGCGGGGTTCCTGCTGAATGAAACGCCTGTTTTTGGTACTGCTGTTGATCGCATCGCCAGTGTTGGCTGTTCAACCCGATGAGGTGCTTGATGATCCAGCGCTTGAGGCGCGCGCGCGCGACCTCAGCACCGGTTTGCGCTGCCTTGTCTGCCGGAACGAAAGCATTGACGAAAGCAATGCCGAGCTTGCGCGCGATTTGCGCATTTTGCTGCGCGAACGCCTTGTAGCAGGGGACACGGATCAGGAAGCTGTGGATTTCATCGTTGATCGATACGGCGAATACGTCCTGTTGAAACCTACTGTCACGGGCGCAAACCTGATGCTCTGGCTGGCAGGCCCAATCATGTTGCTGATCGCGGCTGGTGTGGGCTGGAGCTTTTTACGTAAGCGATCACAGCATCACGATAGCGCACCTTCTGATTCCCTGAGTAGCGAAGAACAGGAACGACTGCGGCAAATCCTAGAAGACTGACGCGCGGTTCTGCTTTTCCTTTTTTCGCATTTGGGTCACTGTCTCGCCTAACGCTGCGCAGGTGAGGTTGTACATGGAATACGAAGCGGTCCTTCTTGATATCAAAGATGATTTGGCGATTCTGACTCTGAATCGACCAGACAAATTGAATGCGCTGACAACGCAGATGCGGGCCGAGATTGCGTATGCGATGAAAGACGCTGCGCGCCATGCGCGCGCGATTGTGCTGACCGGAGCAGGGCCTGCGTTTTGTTCTGGGCAGGATCTTGGGGATGCGTCGAGCACTGGGAAGATCGATCTGGAACGTACATTGCGTGATGAATACGAACCGATGCTTGAGGCTGTCTATGACTGCCCGGTTCCCACTATCGCTGCTGTGAATGGGCCAGCGGCTGGGGCAGGGGCCAATCTGGCGCTGTGTGCTGACGTAGTGATAGCGACTGAAAGTGCCTATTTCCTGCAAGCTTTTGCACGCATCGGTCTGTTGCCCGATGCAGGTGGCACATGGTTTATGCCGCGCCAGATGGGATTTGCTAAAGCGATGGGCGCAGCCTTGTTCGCAGACAAGATCAGCGCACGCCAGGCAGATGAATGGGGTTTGATCTGGGAGGCGGTCGCAGATGATCAGTTTGATGCACATTGGCGCAAACGCGCAGCCTATCTGGCCAAAGGTCCAACTGCAGGCTTCGGGGCGATCAAGAAGGCAATTCGAGGGACTTATGAAAAGACGCTGCCCCAGCAATTGGCGGCAGAGGCTCATTTGCAGGGCGAATGCGGGCGTTCGCGCGACTTTGCCGAAGGTGTCGTAGCGTTTCTGGAAAAGCGTCCCGCCAAATTCGAAGGGCGCTAAACGCTCGATCAGGCCCGGCGGCGGCGGGTGCGCCGTTCAGGGGCCGCCTCATCGCCGGTGCCATCCGAGGCTGAGGTGAAGGGGCCAAGCGCCGATGTGATCTGATCAAGTGTCGGGCGCGCTGCGCGTGGAATCGTGTCCAGTGCCTCACGCATTTTGCGCAAATGTGCGGGCATGGTACCGCAGCATCCGCCGATGATGGTTGCCCCCGCATCACGCGCCATCGCTGCGTATTGCCCCATCAGTTCGGGCGTTCCGTCATAGTGGATATGGCCATCAACATATTTCGGAATGCCTGCGTTGCCTTTGGAGATCAGCGGTCGTTCGTTCCCTTGGGCGGCGAAACCAAGCACGGTTCGCAAAATGTCCGACGCTCCGGTTCCGCAATTGGCGCCGAAGGCCACGGGCGGATTGGGAAGCGTTTCAACGATCATCGCCAGATTCGAGGAGGTGACACCCATCATGGTACGTCCGGCTGTGTCAAAGCTCATGGTGCCGCACCAGGGCATATCAGTCATCGCAAAGGCCTCGGCCGCTGCACGGAACTCTTCCGGGGCGCTGATGGTTTCAAGCCACAGAACATCCGCTCCTCCGGCTTTCAGCGCGTCAGCCTGTTCGTGAAACATTTCGACAGCTTCAGCGTGGGAAAGGCTGCCGACGGGCTCCATGATTTCTCCGGTTGGGCCAACAGACCCTGCAACAACCACCGGTCTGCCCGCTTTGTCAGCCACTTCGCGACCCAGCTCTGCGCCGATGCGGTTCAGTTCGCTCACCCGGTTCTGGGCATCATGCAGCTTAAGCCGTGCGGCTGTTCCGCCAAAGGTATTGGTCAGAAACAGATCACTTCCCGCATCGACCGAGCCTTGATACAGCGCGCGAATCTTGTCTGGTGCGTCGACATTCCACAATTCTGGTGCATCACCGGACTGTAGGCCCATATTGAACAGGTTTGTGCCTGTTGCACCATCGGCAAGAATGACATCGACAGTGTCCAGAAGGGTGCTGAGCGTATTGGTCATGGGAGTATTCCAAAAAAATGAGGCCATAGCCCGAAAATATGAGACGCCCCGTGTCTCACGACCGGGGCGTCAAATCAAATTCATAAAACTCATGAAGATCATGAGTTTTGCGATTTTCGTGTCAAGCGTCGGATTCTGCCATTACCTGTTCTTTGGCTTCAACCAGAAGCTCAACCATTTTCTCGCGTATTTTTGTTTCGTCCGCGAGATCGCCGAGATAGCTTTTGACTGCTTCTACAACGTCGTCTTCGTTGACATTCTGTAGATCAGTATGAACCAACTCTTGCCCGTATTTGCGCGCCTGTTCTACGGTTTCGCCTTTCAGCGCCGACGCCCAAACGGCCATGAACCGGTTGCGGCGCATCCGAGCGATGAACTGCATCTTTTCGTCGTGGGCGAATTTGCTTTCAAACGCGGCTTCACGTTCGTCGAATGTGGTCATTGGTTGGGGACCCCTTGGATTGAATGTTCTTTCGTTGATGATATGACCATACGATGCCTCGGGCGCAAGGTATTTGCGCTGCGTCAAAGACCCTCGGGGCAGCGAACTTGCGGGAAAGCGGGGCTTGCACTATGAGAGCGCCAACGTGAAGGGACTCATTCCCTTTCCCCAGCCTGGAAAGGTCGCTCATGGCGCGTCGCAAGAAGATTTACGAAGGTAAAGCGAAGATTTTGTATGAAGGTCCCGAGCCGGGAACGATCGTACAGTACTTCAAGGATGACGCCACTGCGTTCAACGCCGAAAAGAAAGACGTGATCGACGGCAAAGGTGTTCTGAACAACCGTCTGAGCGAATTCTTCATGAACGGTCTGTCGCAGATCGGGGTGCCGACGCACTTTATTCGCCGCCTGAACATGCGTGAGCAGTTGGTTCGGAATTGCGAGATTATCCCACTGGAAGTGATTGTTCGCAATTATGCCGCCGGGTCGATGTCGAAGCGACTGGGCATCGCTGAGGGCACTCAGCTGCCGCGTCCGATTGTAGAATATTGCTACAAGGATGATGCCTTGGGCGATCCGCTGGTCACGGAAGAGCATATCGCTGCCTTTGGTTGGGCCAGCCAACAGGATATGGACGATATCCTCAGCCTTGCGCTGCGCGTGAACGATTTCATGAGTGGCATAATGCTGGCGGTTGGTATTCGTCTGGTCGATTTCAAGATTGAAATCGGGCGCGTGTTCGAAGGCGATTTCCAGCGCCTGATCATCGCGGACGAGATCAGTCCTGACAGTTGCCGTCTGTGGGATATCGAAACTGGTCAGAAGCTGGACAAGGATGTATTCCGCCGCGATTTGGGCAGTCTGACGGATGCGTATTCGGAAGTCGCCAGGCGCCTCGGTGTTCTGCCTAAAAGCAACGTGACCAAGCCAACTCTGATCAACTGATCCTGTCCGGGAAGGGCAGGGTTGTCCGACAGGCTCAGGCGGGGTATCCCGCGCGCAACGAAACGGATCGGGGTTCGGTCCACCAGTGGAGTTTTCGAAAATGAAGGCACGTGTGCATGTGATGCTCAAGAACGGGGTTCTGGACCCGCAGGGTGAGGCCGTGCGTCACGCATTGGGTGCGATGGGCTTTGATCAGGTCGAAGGCGTGCGCCAGGGTAAAGTGATCGATCTTGAACTGGCAGAGGGCGCGACCGAAGCGGACGTTACCCAGATGTGTGAAAAGCTGTTGGCCAATACCGTCATAGAACGCTACGAGATCGAACTGGTCTAAGTTTGATGCGGGCTGCACGTCTGATCACCTATCGTCAGCCGCTTGAGGTGACGACTATTCCTGATCCGGAACCGGCAGAGGACGGCGTTGTCGTCCGGGTTCTGGCTTGTGGGGTATGCCGATCAGACTGGCACGCGTGGTCCGGCTCGGACCCGGATGTGGTCCTGCCCATGACGCCCGGCCATGAGTATTGCGGCGAAGTAGTTGCAGTTGGCAATCGGGTCAGACGATGGCGGGTAGGGGACCGGGTGATCGCCCCATTCATCTTGGCCTGCGGCCATTGTCAGGACTGTTCTCAGGGACATCAGACCATTTGCGCCGATCAGGTGGTGCCGGGTTTCACGTGCGATGGTGCTTTTGCCGAATTCATCGCTGTGGCTCATGCTGATGCCAATCTTACGGCTCTGCCCGATACTCTGGCCCCGGAAATCGCTGCAGCACTGGGCTGCCGGGTGACGACGGCTTGGCAGGCTCTGGTCGGTCGTGCGCAGGTGCAAGGTGGTGAGTGGCTGGCGGTTTTCGGTGGTGGCGGTGTGGGCATCTCGACCCTGCTGCTGGGCAAGGCGCTTGGCGCGCGGGTTGTCGTTGTAGATATCGCCGATGACAAGCTGGCCTATTCCAAAAGCCTTGGGGCCGATGCCGTGATCAATGCGGCCACCTGCGATGCGCCGCAGTCCGTGCGTGACCTGACCGGCGGTGGGGCACATGTCGCGATTGAGGCGCTGGGGATCGAGGCCACGACGGTCTCTGCCATGAAATCGCTGCGCAAGCTGGGCCGGATGGTTCAGATCGGGATGCCCGCGGGTGATCACATAACGATGTCGTTGCCGATGGATACGCTGTATTCCGGGCAACTTTCCCTCTTTGGCACGCGCGGAATGCCCAGTTGGCGCTATCCGTCGCTGCTGTCGCTGATCGCGGGTGGCGGCGTCGATCTAAGCCCGCTTGTGACGCGAAAAATCACACTGAATCAGGCAAGCTCCGAGCTTGCTGCCTTTGACAATCCGGCGCCTCCGGGCGTTGCCGTTATCACCGACTTTAGCTCTTAGAAGGGTCCGCCATGCGCGCAGCTGTCATCGTTTTCCCCGGTTCCAACTGTGACCGTGATCTTGCCGTTGCATTCGAGCAAGCTGGTTTCTCCGTCGATATGGTCTGGCACAAGGACGCGGCGCTGCCCGACGGCATCGATATCGTCGGGGTGCCGGGTGGGTTCTCGTACGGTGACTATCTGCGCTGCGGTGCGATTGCGGCGCAATCCCCGATTTGCAAAGCGCTTGCCGCGCATACCGAGCGGGGCGGCTATGCCGTAGGCATCTGCAACGGATTTCAGGTTCTGACCGAAACTGGAATTTTGCCCGGCGCATTGCTGCGCAATGCTGGTCTGAAGTACATCTGCAAAACTGTCGGCCTGAAAGTTGAAACCAGCGATAGCGCCTTTACCGAAGGCTATAATGCCGGGGATGTGATCGATATCCCGATTGCGCATCATGATGGCAACTATTTCGCTGATGACAAGACGCTGGCAGAGTTGAGAGATCAGGATCGCATTGCCTTTACTTATGCTGATAATCCCAACGGTTCGCGTGACGATATCGCTGGTATTTTGTCGCACAACCGCCGCGTGTTAGGCATGATGCCCCACCCTGAAAGGGCGGCGGATTCAGGCCACGGAGGCACCGATGGGACGGCGCTCTTCCGCGCATTGGCCGGGGTGCTAGCGCCAGCGTGACTTGAGGTCATCAGTCGGGACGCGTAGCGTCAGAGGATGAGTGCGGAAGATCAATCAGGCAGCGACAGGTTTCTGAACCGCTTGCGCGGCTCGCCAATGGGTTGGCGGCTGCGGCTTGCTGTGTTTCTTTTGTTGCTCGCCACGATTGCCACTGTCTGGATTACCAACAGTCTTCTGACCAGCCGGTTTACCGAATCCACCAGAAACCGTGCTGAGCTGCGCCTTGCCTTGTATTCCGGCAACTTGCTGAGTGAGTTGCGACGCAATGCCATCGTGCCGCAGTTGCTTGCGCGTGATCCCACGTTGATCTCGGCGTTGCAATCAAGCGACTATACATTGTCGAGCCAGCGCCTGATCTCGTTTGTCGAAGAGATCGGAGCGGCGTCGCTGGTTCTGCTGGATAGCGACGGCTTGACCCGCGCTGCCACGGATCGAAACCGATTGCAGGAAAGCCACCGGAACTCGCCCTATTTCATCGATGCAATCCGGTCGAACGCCACTATTTTCTCGGTCATTCCGCGTGAATCCGGCGGTTACAGCTTTGTCTATTCGCGACGGATCGAGGCGAATGCCGAAATTCTTGGCGTGATCGTTGTAGAAGTCGACTTACAGAAGTTTGAACGCGCCTGGGCGGGTATATCGGATGCGGTGTTGGTAACCGACAGCACTGGCACGATCATCCTGTCGACCGAACCCCAATGGCGCGGGTTGGATGAAAGCGGCGCCATGCTGCGTCAACCCCCACAGAGCGCGATCCAGCGCGCCATTCGCGCCACCACAGATTGGAGCGCCTTGCCTCCGGACGCCTACCTGCAAGGTGAGGCGGTGATGCGTATGGAGACGCGGATTCCTTTCCGCGGCTGGCAGATGACGTCCTACACCACCTACTCGTCGATCCGAGAGCGGGTGAACAGCGTTCTGGCGCTGGAAATCATGGCATTTGCGATTCTTCTGGCGTTGACCTTCTATGCACTCAGCCGCAGGGCCACGTCGCGCATGACCTTGTTCCAGCGCGAGTCGGCGGAGCTTCGCGCATTGAACGTTAGGCTGCAGCGGGAAATTGCTGAGCGGGAACGTGTTGAAAAGACGCTGGAAGTTGCCGAGCAAACCCTTGCCCAAAGCTCGAAACTGGCAGCGCTTGGAGAGATGTCTGCCGCAGTCAGTCATGAGTTGAATCAACCTCTGGCTGCGATGAAAACCTATCTGGCCGGCGCACGCCTGCTGCTGCGCCGCAACCGGCCCGAAGAGGCGCTGGCCAGCTTTGGTCGCATCGATGGCCTGATCGAGCGGATGGGGGCGATCACGCGCCAGCTCAAATCTTATGCGCGCAAGGGTGCTGATGCGTTTTCGCCTGTAAATCTTGGCGAAGCGCTGGCCTCATCCCTGTCGATGATGGAGCCTCAGCTGCGTCAGCGGCATGTGAAGATAACCCAGATTTTGCCCGAAGAACCTGTTATAGTGATGGGGGATCGGATGCGGATCGAACAGGTTATGGTCAACCTCTTGCGCAACGCGCTGGACGCGACCAAATCTGTGAATGAGCCGGATGTCGAGATTATTCTCGCTGCAGGTGAAACAGCGGTTCTGACCGTACGCGACAATGGCCACGGGATCGAGGATATCGAAAACCTGTTCGAGCCGTTCTACACGACCAAACGCCCTGGGGACGGCGTTGGTCTGGGGCTTGCCATCTCGTCCGGGATCGTGAACGACCATGGCGGACGGCTAACCGCGCGCAACGGCCAACAGGGCGGTGCGGTGTTTGAGATGCAATTGCCCATTTTGGGAAGCGACGGCCTTGAGGCCGCGGAATAGAGGAAGTGACTATGGCACAGGCCATGAAAATCGCCATCGTGGATGATGAACAGGACATGCGCCAGTCGATCAGCCAGTGGCTGGCTCTGTCGGGATACGACACCGAGACTTTTTCGAGCGCCGAAGATGCGCTCAAAGTGTTGGGGCCGGAATATCCAGGCATCGTGATTTCTGACATCAAGATGCCGGGCATGGACGGTATTCAATTGCTGAAAAAACTGATGGGGGCCGATAGCACGTTGCCGGTGATCATGATCACAGGGCATGGTGATGTGCCCATGGCGGTTGAGGCGATGCGCGTTGGTGCGTTCGACTTTCTTGAGAAGCCGTTCAATCCTGACCGCATGTCAGAGCTTGCCAAGCGCGCCAGCAATGCGCGGCGCCTGACTCTGGACAATCGTGCGCTACGCCGCGAGTTGTCGGGTGGCACGCAGATTATGAACAAACTGATCGGTGCCAGCCCCGTTATGGAGCGGTTGCGTGAAGATATTTTGGATCTGGGTCAGGCTGATGGTCATGTCCTGATTGATGGTGAGACAGGGACAGGTAAGACGCTGGTGGCGCATGCCTTACATGCGGTCGGTAGTCGCGCCGGAAAGAAGTTCGTTTTGATTTCCTGTGCTGCGCTTGAGGAAGAGGCGCTGTCGAAACGTCTGTTCGGCCCGATGTTGCCTGAAGACTCTCAGCTGCCAGCAATAGAAGAAGCGCGCGGTGGGACTCTGGTTCTTGAGGATGTGGAGGCGCTGAGCGACACGCTTCAGGCACGCTTGTTGAGCGTGATGAATGAGCAGGGGACGCCTGCAGAAACCCGGATCGTTGCGATTTCGAACCTGCAGGAAGCAGGGAAAACGTCCGAAGACGTTCTGCGCCCAGATTTGTTTTATCGTCTCGCAGCTTTGCGTATCACCATGCCTCCGCTGCGTCAGCGCGGTGAAGACATTCTGACGCTGTTTACCCGCCTGAGCGAGCAGTTTGCCGAGGAATACGGCTGCGACGCACCTCAGGTCAGCGCGCAGGAAGCGGCACAGTTGCTTCAAGCGCCATGGCCCGGAAATGTGCGGCAGTTGATCAACATCGCCGAACGAGCGGTTCTGCAGTCGCGACGTGGATCGGGGACGATTGCGTCACTGCTGATGTCGGATCACGAAGAGATGCAGCCGGTGATGACCACCGAAGGCAAGCCGCTGAAAGAATATGTCGAAGCGTTTGAACGCATGCTGATCGACAACACGATGCGGCGCCACAAAGGGTCGATCGCGTCAGTAATGGACGAGCTTTGCCTGCCGCGCCGGACATTGAATGAAAAGATGGCCAAATACGGGCTGCAGCGCTCGGACTATCTGTAATGGCAGAGAGGAGGCCAGCCCCCTCTTGAGCCTTTAGCTCAATTCACCCCCGGGACAGTTAGGGCCAGATGAAGAGATCCCAAGCGGCGCAACTTGGGCGTTATGCAGTTTGCCCATTGTCTTTTCCACAGGACTGCTTTTATTGTGTCCGAACGGGCCGGGCATTTTTGTGCCCCGAAGTCCCGAATCTTTGAGTTTCGCTGCTGATCCGGTTTCGAGGATCAATCCCATACGGTTCAGCAGACCGATTGTGCCCCGTCAGGGGCAATTGAGTACCTGAGCCCGTCTAGACGGGCGAAAGGAATAAATGGGCAGGCAGCGGCGCTATCCCGCGCCTGTCGGAGAAGAACCGCGATGACGCGCGCGCAACGATTGAGTATACGGGCAGGGGGGCAAAGCGCCAGACCCTGCCGCGCGCCGTCTGATATCGCCCGTACAAGACACCTCCCCAAAAGTGCCTGTCCGCCTGGATGGGTCAGGACAACGCGTTTGGCGCGGTGCACCAAGGACACATGGCTAAGAAAATGCTTATCGATGCCACCCACGCGGAGGAAACCCGCGTTGTGGTGGTCGACGGAAACAAGGTTGAGGAATTTGACTTTGAATCCGAAAATAAACGCCAGCTTGCTGGCAACATCTATCTTGCAAAAGTAACACGGGTTGAGCCGTCGCTGCAGGCGGCCTTTGTGGATTATGGCGGAAACCGGCACGGGTTTCTGGCCTTTTCTGAGATCCATCCCGACTACTATCAGATCCCCGTTGCCGACCGTGAGGCGTTGATGGAGGAAGAACGCGCCTATGCCGAAGCCATGAAGGCGCGCGATGAGGTCGAGGAAGCAAAGCCCAAGAAACGCCGCTCGCGCTCGCGTTCTAAGGCTGCGGATGTCAAGACGGACGATCCGGTCGAAACGCTGGAAGTTTCCTCTGAGCCTACCGGCATGGAAACCATTGATCTGGATGACGGCGATGAAGCGGAGGTGCCCGAAGGGACATCTCCGATGGAGATCGTCGCCGAGACTCCGGTTGAAGAGCCCGAAGAAGGTGATGTGCCTGCTGCAGAAGACGAGCCTGCAGAGGAAACCGTTTCGGAAGATGCACCGCAAGCTGAGGATGAGGCTGCGGACACCGTTGAAGCCACAGACGAAGCTGCAAGTGCAGCGCCTGAGGATACTTCCGAGGAAGTTGAGGCCGAATCTGACGCGGACGAAGAGGATGCAAAACCTTCGGATGACGACGAAGCGCCAGAAGATGAGGCAGATGCCAAAAGTGCTGATGCGACCGCGAAAGATGACTCGATCGAATCCGTAGCCGATGAGGATGATAGCGAGGATATTCGTCCTCCGCGCAAACCGCGCCCGCGCCGTTACAAGATTCAGGAAGTTATCAAGGTCCGTCAGGTTCTGCTGGTGCAGGTCGTCAAAGAAGAGCGCGGCAACAAGGGTGCAGCGCTGACAACTTACCTGTCGCTGGCGGGTCGCTATTGCGTGTTGATGCCCAATACCGCGCGTGGCGGTGGGATCAGCCGCAAGATCACCAATGCCGCAGACCGGAAGAAACTGAAAGACATCGCCTCTGAAATCGACGTGCCCACCGGGGCGGGTTTGATCGTTCGGACCGCGGGGGCCAAGCGCACAAAATCTGAGATCAAGCGTGACTATGAATATTTGCAGCGCCTCTGGGAGCAGATTCGCGAATTGACACTGCAATCGATTGCGCCCGCGAAAATCTATGAAGAGGGCGATCTGGTCAAACGCTCGATCCGCGATCTTTATAATCGCGATATCGACGAAGTTCTGGTCGAAGGTGAGGGCGGGTACCGCATCGCCAAGGACTTCATGAAAATGATCATGCCGTCGCATGCCAAGAACGTGAAACGGTACGAAGACGCGCTGCCACTGTTCGCGCGCTATCAGGTCGAAAGCTATCTGGCGGGGATGTTCAACCCGACCGTGCAGCTGAAATCCGGTGGCTATATCGTGATCGGAGTGACCGAGGCGCTGGTGGCAATCGATGTGAACTCGGGTCGGGCGACCAAAGAGGGATCGATTGAAGAAACCGCGCTGAAGACCAACCTTGAGGCTGCCGAAGAGGTGGCGCGCCAGCTTCGTCTGCGCGATTTGGCGGGTCTGATTGTGATCGACTTCATCGACATGGACGAGCGTAAGAACAACGCTGCCGTCGAAAAGCGCCTGAAAGACAAGTTGAAAACCGACCGCGCCCGCATTCAGGTCGGTCGTATTTCTGGCTTTGGTCTGCTGGAGATGAGCCGTCAGCGTCTTCGCCCGGGCATGATCGAAGCAACCACCCAGCCGTGCCCGCATTGCCACGGCACCGGCCTGATCCGCTCGGACGATAACATGGCGCTGTCGATCCTGCGGCAGATCGAAGAAGAAGGCACGCGCCGTCGTTCGCGCGAGGTTCTGGTACGCTGCCCGGTCAGCATCGCCAACTTCCTGATGAACCAGAAGCGCGAACATATCGCGCAGATCGAGGCACGTTATGGCCTGTCGGTTCGCATCGAAGGTGATGTGCATCTGGTCAGCCCGGATTTCTCGATGGAGAAGTTCAAGACGGCCAGCCGTGTTGTTCCCGAAGCAACTGCACCAGTGGTCTCGGTAGATGCATCACTGATGGACATGGTCGACGCCACGGAAGAGGACGACAGCGAAGAAGAGGTCGCGGTCCAGACCGAAGAAGAGACAAAACCCAAGCGCAAGCGCCGTCGGCGGCGGCGCAAGAAAAGCTCGGGCAATGGCGAAGCCTCGGAAGGCAATGCTGATGAGTCTGATGCGGTCGACAACGCGGAGGCGGAAGAACAGGCTGAGAGCGATGAGGCCAAACCAACCGAAGATACGCCCGCTGCTGAGGAAGAGGCCGAAAAAGCCGCCAAACCCAAGAAGCGTCGGGCGCCACGCCGCCGTAAGAAGGACGCAGAAGCTGTAGCTGAAGAAAGCGAGGCGCAGACCGATGAAAACGCTGCGGCAGCCGAACAAGAAAGTGCGGCAGCTGAAGCTGAGGTAACCGATGTGGAACCGGCCAAGGAAGCTGAAGTCGCTGAGGCAGCGCCAGAACCTGAGATTGCCGAACCGGCACCGGAACCAGAGGTCGCCGAAGTGGAACCTGAGGAACCTGTGGAAGCCGCAGAACCCGTAGCTGAAGTCGCCGCAGAACCGGCTGCTGCTGAGCCAGAAGTGGTCGAAGCAGCAACCCCAGAACCGGTGCTAGAGGTTGTGGCCGAAGAACCGGAACCCGCGCCAGCTAAGCCAAAACGCCGAGGGTGGTGGTCATTGGGACAGTAAGAATCAGGCGGGCCACTTGGTCCGCCTTTTTCGTTTGGTCATGGGGCCGGGAAGCCTTAAGCAGATTTTTGGATCACATATATCTGATGACCATCCACTGTGTCTTGCGAGACGAGTGTGTGACCAGATTCGCTGCAAAAGTGCGGTACATCGATAATCGCTGCAGGATCATCGGCCAGCACGCGCAGAACCCCCCCGACGGGCAAGGATTTAAGCCGTTTCCGGGCTTTCAAGACAGGCAATGGGCACAGTAAACCCAGCGCATCCAGTGTTTCGGTCTCATCGGTCATGGGTTTGAGATATTTCCAACAGGCGATGCTGTCCAGCGTCCAACCACGAGGATGTGACTGAATGGCCCCGTGACGAAACACGAATGATACCATATGTGCTGACTCATGTTCGGAATTGAGATCATAGATGCAGGCCTTCTACCTGCCATGCTTGTCGCCATGTTGGGTGGGTTGATCAGTTTTCTATCACCCTGCGTGTTGCCGATTGTACCCCCATATCTTGCGTATATGAGCGGGGTGACAATCAACGAGATGCAAGATGAGGCCCGCGCGCGGCGCAAAGCAACTATGTCGGCTTTGTTCTTTGTTTTGGGTCTGTCGACAGTATTCCTGCTACTTGGCTTTACAGCATCGGCATTTGGGGCGTTTGTGCTGCAAAATCAGGTGCTATTCGCCAAACTCTCAGGCGCTGTTGTCATAGTCTTTGGTCTGCACTTCCTGAACGTGTTCCGCATCCCGCTGCTGGATCGTGAGGCGCGTGTTGAAACGGGCGACTCCAGCGGGTCAGTGTTCGGAGCCTATATTCTGGGTCTGGCCTTTGCCTTTGGTTGGACACCCTGCATTGGGCCCCAGTTGGGTGCGATCCTATCTCTGGCTGCATCCGAGGCGTCTGTGGCGCGCGGCACTCTGCTTTTGGGCGTTTATGCAGCGGGGCTGGGTATTCCGTTCCTGCTGGCGGCGATGTTCCTGAACCGCTCGATGGCGGTTATGAACCGCATCAAACCCCATATGGGCACGATCGAGAAGGTCATGGGCGGGCTCTTGCTGTTTGTCGGCATCATGTTGGTTACCGGGCTTTTTACTGAATTCAGCTGGTGGCTGCTTGAGACCTTTCCGGCTTTGGCAAACTTCGGTTAACCCTCTGGCTTTAAACATGGATGGGTGGACGCTGGGACTTACTTTGGCGTCACCGCTGCGCTAATCTGTGGCGCAGAGGGCCGGGTCATGAGCAGTCAGAAATCCCATCCGCAGGTGCACAAACGCCGGGTGTTCTATATCCCCGGCTATGATCCGATTCATCCGCGCCGCTATCGTGAGCTGTATCGCAAGGAGGGGTGCGCGCAGGCCGCGATCTCGGGTTATGAGATCGATATCCGCGCCAAGTCAGGCGATGGCCCCTACGGCTGGCATGTTACCTCTGCACAGGACGGTCACCTTGTATCCGCTGATGTCGAGGTTTTGGTTTGGTCCGACATCGTGCGGGACAGCATGGCCCAATCCATCCCAGCGGCATATTGGCAATTGGCACGAACAGCTTGGATATACATTTCAACCGGAACGCTGTGGCGGCTGATGCAGTTGCGCAAAGGGCCTGTGATTGCAGCCCTGTACCCTGTCGGGATGCTTCTGTTGCAACTTTTGGTGACGCTGCTGATTGCATGGGGGCTGGCGGCAGTTTTGCAGCGATTTGTCGGATGGTGGGCGCTGTTACCAGCGGTCGGAGCGATCTACGCACTGATGCATTGGTTTAGAAAGCTCGATAACCGATTTTTTGCTTACTATCTGATGCATGACTATGCCCATTCTGCACAGTTGCGAGGAGCCTATTCAACTGACCTGCAAGCCCGTTTGAACCAGTTCTCAGATCAAATCGAACAAGCACTGTCGAGCGATTTGGATGAAGTTCTGGTCGTAGGCCACAGCTCGGGTGCGCATCTGGGCATTTCCGTGCTGGCCGATTTACTCAGACGAAGAACTTCTACTAACAATGAACCGGTTCTGTCCTTTCTCACACTGGGGCAGGTTGTACCCATGGTGTCCTTCCTGCCTGACGCGCAATCGTTGCGCTGTGATCTTCGGTATCTGTCCGAATGCGCAGATGTCTGCTGGGTCGATGTATCGGCACCGGGTGATGGGTGCGCATTTGCGCTGTGTGATCCTGTCGCGGTCAGCGGTGTCGCCCGACCGGAAAAGCGCGGGCCTCTAGTCCTTTCTGCTGCCTTCACGCAAACCCTGTCATCAGAGAGGTGGCAACAGCTGCGATGGAGGTTTTTTCGTCTGCACTTTCAGTATCTGTGTGCTTTTGATCGTCCGGGTGAGTACGACTATTTCCGCATCACGGCTGGCCCTGAAACGTTGAGTCAGCGATTTGAGGGCCGAGCGCCCTCGCGTTCACGCCTTGAACGTGCTGTTTCAAAATTCACTTCGGTGGCGGCATGACCCCTCCCAAACCCGAGGCGCGCCCAGACAATGTATCGCTCTGGCGGTATTTGCGGCTGTTTCGGCAAGATCTGCTATCGGCGCAGCCTCAGCGTTTATACCGTGCGTGGATGGCCGAGTTTCGAACGCCGTTCTTTCGGTCCTACTTGATCAATCAGCCCGATTTGATCCGTACGGTGTTGAAAGAGCGCCCCGAAGTCTTCCCCAAGTCGAACCGCATTAGCGAAGGGCTGCGCCCACTGCTGGGGCACTCGGTGTTTCTGACCAACGGAGAGGCTTGGAAGCGACAAAGAAGGATCATTGATCCCGCATTTGAAGGGGGGCGACTGAAAGATACGTTCCCAGCGATGGTTGCGGCGGCGCAGGCTTGTGCGGATCGGCTTGCGACCAGTGCGGGGCAAAGTGTGGAAGTTGAGGAGATCACCAGCCATGCAGCAGCAGACGTGATCTTTCGCACCCTGTTCTCAGTTCCGATCGAGCACGAAGTTGCTGCGCAGGTGTTTGACAAGTTCCGCGTCTATCAGCGGGAACAACCCTTGTTGAACCTTGCGGCCTTTGTCCCAATTCCACGCTGGGTGCCCCGGTTTCATTCCCGCCGAACGCGCCGAACCGCGCGTGAGATCAGAGATTTGATCAGCCGCCTGACGTCTGAGCGTGCGACGGCAATCAAGGACGGCACAGCTCCTGATGATCTGGCGACAAAGATCATGACAACGCCCGACCCGGACACCGGAGATTGCTTCGAAACACATGAAATGGTGGATCAGGTCGCCATTTTCTTTCTGGCTGGCCACGAAACCAGCGCGTCTGCATTGGCATGGACGCTCTATCTGTTGGCTTTGTATCCGGAGTGGCAAGATAAGCTTGCCGAAGAAGCTCAGGTACTGGATGCGCCCGAATTCTCTGCAATGTCCCAATTGAAGCTCAGCCGTGATGTATTTCGCGAGGCGTTGCGCCTTTATCCGCCGGTGCCAATGATGGTGCGCGAAACGACGTGTCCTGAACATTTCCGTAACAGGGACATCCCGCAAGGCTCTCAGATTGTTGTCAGTCCCTGGCACCTGCATCGCCACGAACGGCTTTGGGATCGACCGGATGAGTTCGATCCCGAACGATGGGCAACCGAAAACGGAAAGAAATGCCAGCGCGAGGCTTATGTGCCATTCTCTGCAGGCCCCAGGGTCTGTACGGGCGCTGGGTTTGCGATGGTCGAGGGGCCCTTGATCCTGTCAATGCTTCTCCGCCGTTACCGCTTTGAAACAATACAGGGCAAAACGCCCGTACCGATCGCGCATCTGACCGTTAGATCAAAGGATGGAATTTGGTTGCGCTTGGTTGAGCGCTAACAAACTACCATCGCTCGTCGGCATGCTGTATGCGGATTGAAACTGCGGAATCATATTGAACGGGAATGAGTTATGTCGAAAGCAGAACAGCGCACGCAAATGTCCGAAGGCGCAGGATTTATTGCAGCTCTGGATCAAAGCGGCGGTTCGACCCCGAAAGCGCTGGCGTTGTACGGTGTCGAGGCCTCGGATTATGCCACGGACGAAGAGATGTTCGGCGAAATCCAGAAAATGCGTGCGCGGATCATTCTGGCTGACGATTTCACCAAGGAAAAGGTGATTGGCGCCATCCTGTTCGAACGGACACTGGGAGAAGAAATCGAGGGCAAGAAGGTCGCGAATTACCTTTGGTCCGAAAAAGGGATCGTACCTTTTCTGAAGATCGACAAAGGGCTTGAGGATCAGGCCAATGGTGTTCAGATGATGAAACCGATCCCCGGCCTGGCTGAAACACTGTCCAAGGCGGATGGCGTTTTTGGTACCAAGGAACGCTCGGTCATTCACGAAGCCAACGCGCAGGGCATTGCCGATGTCGTTGCGCAGCAATTCGATGTGGCGCGCGTGGTCACTGATGCGGGTATGGTTCCGATTGTTGAGCCCGAAGTGAACATTCATTCGGAAACAAAAGCCGAAGCAGAGGATATTCTGAAATCAGAAATCCTGAAAAACCTGGATCAGCTGTCCGAAGGACAGGAGGTCATGTTGAAATTGACGATCCCAAGCCAGGCCAACCTTTATGACGAGGTCGCGGATCACCCGCGCGTCCTTCGTGTTGTTGCGCTGTCTGGCGGGTACACGACTGAACAGGCCTGTGATCTGCTCAGCCAGAACGGCAAGATGATCGCGTCCTTCTCGCGCGCGTTGACTGAAGGTTTGTCTAAGCAGCAATCTGATGCAGAGTTCAATTCAGCGCTTGGAAGCAACATCGACAATATCTATCGCGCCTCGGTCTGATCAAAAGCGCAATTATTCCGGTTTGATGAAATCGCGGCGCATCTGCGCCGCTTTTTCGCGCATGACACATCCGATGGCGTGATCATTGATCAATCCCATGGCCTGCATGAATGCATATACCGTTGTGGGGCCAACAAACTTCCAACCGCGTTTCTTCAGATCTTTTGACATCGCGATGGATTCGGCAGAGGTGGATGCCGAACGCGGGGCAGGTGGCATCTTAGGCTCATATCGCCAGACATAGGCGGCCAAGGACCCCTCGGCTGCGACCAAGTCTCGCATACGGCGTGCGTTGTTGATCACAGCTTCGATTTTACCGCGGTGGCGCACGATGCCTTTGTCGTCCAGTAGGCGCTGGATATCGGCATCAGTAAAATCGGCTATCTTGTTGAAATCAAAGTTGCAAAATGCAGAGCGGAAATTCTCTCGCTTGGAAAGTATTGTCCGCCAACTTAAACCTGACTGAAAGCTTTCAAGGCACAGTTTTTCGAACAGCCGTCTTTCATCGGATACCGGGTAACCCCATTCCTTGTCGTGATAGTCGAAGAACTCCGGCGCTGCATTGCACCACGTGCAGCGGGGTTTGCCATCTGGGCCTGTTATCGTATCGCTCATGCATGTACCCCTTTTGTTCTCGATAGCTTACGCAGTGCTGAGGGGTGAATGCAAGTGATCAATCGGATTGACGATACCAATTCAGAACATAGACGCGAATGGCCGAGGCTAGTCCGGTTTCTGGATCACGCTCTGCATCAATTTGGGCCGCCAAGACGTTGATTGGGAGTTCTTTCTTGCGCGCGATATCACGAAACGCCTGCCAGAAATCATCTTCAAGCGATACCGATGTTCTGTGACCTTGCAGGGTCAGAGAGCGTTTTATCGGCCGACCGCTCATTCGTCGACTTTGTGACCGTCGAGGTCACGCTTCTGGCGTTCTTGCTCAAGCTTCGCAACTGCTTTCTCGGATTTGGACCGTCCGTGTTTCACAGCGTTTGCGTCTGCGCGGGCCTTCTTTTCGGCCCGCGCCTTTTCTTTTCGAAACCGGTTCAGATTGACCGGCGTGCCCATCAGTCCTTGGGCCCGATCATGTGTTCAGGCCGCACGACCGCATCAAACGTGGCCTCATCCACAAAGCCCAGCGCAATCGCTTCTTCCTTGAGCGTAGTGCCATTCTTATGCGCCGTCTTGGCGACCGTCGTGGCGTTGTCATAGCCAATGGTGGGGGCCAATGCAGTTACCAGCATCAGAGATTCCTTCATCAGCTTGTCGATGCGCGGTTCATTGGCCTTGATGCCCAGCAGCATACGTTCAGTGAAGCTGTCAGTTGCATCCCCCAGCAGTTGGATCGACTGCAGAAGGTTATAAGACATCATCGGATTATAGACGTTCAGTTGGAAATGGCCCTGTGAGCCGGCGAACTTCATCGCGGCATCATTGCCCATCACGTGTGCTGCCACCTGCGTCAACGCTTCGGCCTGCGTTGGGTTTACCTTGCCAGGCATGATGGACGAGCCAGGCTCATTTTCCGGCAAGATCAGTTCGCCAAGGCCTGACCGGGGACCAGAGCCCAATAGGCGGATATCGTTCGCGATCTTGTAACAGGACCCGGCAATCGTCGCCAAAGCGCCTGACAAGAAGACCATGGCATCATGAGCGGCCAGAGCTTCAAACTTGTTCGGGGCGGTCACGAAAGGCAGGCCGGTTATCTCGGCCATATTTTTCGCCACTGCCTCGTCCCATCCGCCATGGGTGTTCAATCCTGTGCCGACGGCGGTGCCACCCTGAGCCAACTCGTAGATTCCGGGCATCGCGGCCTCGACTCGTGCAATGCCTTGACGGATCTGGTGTGCGTATCCTCCAAACTCCTGTTCCAGCGTCAAAGGAGTCGCGTCCTGGGTGTGGGTGCGGCCGATCTTGATGATACCGGCGAACTCTTTCGCTTTGGTTTCCAAGGCCGACGCAAATTTCTCAAGCCCGGGCATAAGCACATCGCGCACGCTCATCGCGGTGGCGATGTGCATGGCAGTGGGGAAGGTATCATTCGAGGATTGGCCCATATTGCAGTGATCATTCGGATGAACTGGGTCCTTCGATCCGATCTCACCGCCTAGAATCTCAATCGCACGGTTTGCAATGACCTCATTCGAGTTCATGTTAGATTGCGTACCCGACCCGGTTTGCCAAACGACCAGAGGAAAGTTGTCATCAAACTTGCCCTCAAACACTTCGCCAGCAGCTTGAATGATCGCATCCGCGATCTTGGCGTCCAGTTTGCCGATGGCTTTGTTCTCAATCGCGCAGGCCATTTTGATCACGCCCAGCGCGCGCACGATGGCGACGGGCTGTTTTTCCCAGCCGATAGGGAAGTTCATGATAGAACGCTGCGTTTGTGCGCCCCAATACTTGTCGGCGGGCACCTCAAGAGGGCCAAAGCTGTCGGATTCGGTACGGGTTTGAGACATCGGTCGCTCCGGTCTTGTATGCAGTCGTATGCCGTTTACCCGCAGCAATGCTGTGGCGCAATCGGCCAGTTGCGCGCACCTTAAACTTGGGGCAAGCAAAGGTATAGACAAAGCGCCCCAACAAAATAGTTTCTGTTAGCGAAAACAGTGCCATTGTACGTCGGCGAGCTAAAGTTAGAATAGAGAAACATCCACGACGGAGTCGGCCATGCGCGTATCAATTCTCAAAAGACCCCTGAGTGTAAGTGCCTTGGCGTTTGCTGCGTGTATTTGGCTGGTGGCTTTTTTACAGCAAGCACATGCAACAGGCATTGCGCCATTTGTGGGCGATTATACCGGGTCAGCTGAAGTGGTTGATTCAGACGGAACGGCAACCCCTCGGGACATGAGCGTGTCGATTCACGAAACCAAGGGCGGTTTCAATGTGAGCTGGACGACCACGACTTACAAAGCCGATGGGCGCATCAAGGACGAGAAATACTCGGTCGATTTCCAAAGCTCAGATCGTGCTGATGTCTATTCTGCGGCAATGAAACGGAACGTGTTCGGTCACGAAGTGCCGCTTGATCCTATGAAGGGTGAACCCTTTGTGTGGGGTCGCATCGACGGAGATACATTGACGGTTTTTTCGTTGTTCATTGACGAAAATGGTGGCTACGAGCTTCAGCAGTTCGACCGCACTTTGGCAGAGGGTGGTCTGAACTTGTCCTTTTCCAGATTTCGGGACGGCGTGAAATCGCGTTCAGTCGAAACCTTTCTAAAGAAAGAATAAACCCCACAGTTGGCGGGGTTAGATTTGACTACTTTCGGAAGCTATCCAGCGAAACCACATCCGCATCATGCTGAGGCTCTGATTCTTCGGCTTCAAGCTCGATCGGGGCCTCTTCCATCACGTGAATCTCATCATCTTCGTCTTCAGAGCCTTCGAAGCGCAGACCAAACTCAACCGAAGGGTCGACGAAGGTTTTGATGGCCAGGTACGGGATATAGAGCGGTTCAGGAGCGTCCCCGAAATTCAGCGTGATTGAGAACCCGTCATCGCCAACCTCAAGGTTTTCGAACCAATGCTGCATGACGATCGTCATTTCGCCCGGATACCGCTCTCGCAGCCAGTCGGCCAATTCGACACCTTCGTATCGTGTATCAAATGTGATGAAGAAATGATGCGCACCGGGCAAGCCCCGTTGTGACACGTCGGTCAGGACGGTCTTGATCAGGCCCCGCATGGCCGTGTGCATCAGATTCCCGTAGTCGATGTCTTGCGACATAGTTGATCCTCGAAAGTGGTTAATCCCAGCATAGTTCATTCGGTCGGAAACGAAAGGCCGTGTTGGGCAGTATTGATTACAAAACCTGCAGCCCGATTCCGGCCATGACCATGACACTCAATGTGGTCGCTAAACCGGATTTCATTCGGAAAATCAACAGGCCAGCCAACACCGAAAGCGCAAGCGCCTTGATATCCAGCGTCATTAGATCGGGCAGGGGTATGGACATCGGCCCCCAATACCATCCTGGGAGGCTGCCAAACAGAACGTTCAAGCCGAACCACACGGAGAGGTTGAGAATCACCCCAACAACCGCAGCTGTGATTCCATGCATTGCAGCGCCCAAGCGCGGGCGTGCGGCGATTTTTTCCAGATGTGGCGCAGCAAGAAAAATCCACAGAAAACAGGGCACAAAGGTCGCCCACAACGCGACCAGCCCCGCTGCCAATGCCAGCGAAGTGCCGCCAGCAATCTGCCCGCTGAGCATGGCCACAAACTGTGTCACCAGTATCAGAGGTCCTGGCGTGGTTTCGGCCAGCCCCAATGCATCAATCATCTGATCCGTGCTGATCCATTGATAAGTATCGACAACGGTTTGGGTCATATAGGCCAGTACTGCGTAGGCTCCGCCAAAGGTCACAACAGCCAGACGGGCGAAGAACCAGCCAAGATCACTAAGGAGTTGCTGCCCGCTCAGTTGCAGCAAAACGAGCGGCCCAAGCCAGAGGATAAGCCAGAGAGCCGCTGTTCGAACTGGACGGCCGGGTGCTGTACTTGCTTGAATGGTATCCGGCACGAGGT
This sequence comes from Ruegeria sp. CE9, assembly GCF_056537425.1. Lineage (NCBI taxonomy): Bacteria > Pseudomonadati > Pseudomonadota > Alphaproteobacteria > Rhodobacterales > Roseobacteraceae > Ruegeria > Ruegeria sp. CE9. Next base: position 523,808 of record NZ_JBQFRO010000001.1, read on the forward strand.
TCTGTGATGTGACATATCCCCAGAAAGCGGCGCACAGGATGATCAGCGGGAACGGAAGGTTGAAGACAAAGATGCCCAGGAAAGCGAGGCCAGCAATCACGCGATGTTCAGTATCCGTTAGTGCTTTCTTCGCGAGGTTTCGCAATGCTTGTAGAACAATGATGATGACCGCAGCTTTGATGCCTAAAAATCCGGCCTGAACCAAGGGCAAATTGCCGTAAGCCGCGTACAGAGCAACAAGGAGCGCGATGATCAAAGCTCCGGGCAACACGAACAAGCATCCGGCGATCAGTCCGCCAGTCACGCCACGCAATCGCCAGCCGGCGTAAGTGGCAAGCTGCATGGCCTCTGGACCCGGCAGCAACATGCACAAAGACAGCGCGCGCAAATAGGTTTGTTCATCCAGCCATGGACGTTTTTCGACCAGTTCTTGATGCATCAGTGATATCTGCGCAGCGGGCCCCCCAAATGACAAAAGCCCGATGCGTCCGAAAACACTGAACAATTCACGTATCGTAGGGGTCATTGCGCGTGACCCGTAGGCCAGTCATGCGTTTCACCTGATCCATCCCGAGCCCAGCGATAGAGCGCGTCATAGATGAGCAAACCGGCTTCCAACTGTTGCTGATCATCGCGATATTGGCGCGATAACCCAACTGAAATTGCCAGTAGTCCGGCAGCTTCTGGTGCGAGGTCATGCCGGTTGGTATCTGCCGCACGTATGATCCCGGCCAATCGATCCAAAGCCTCGGAGTGAAGCTCGAACTCATCCAGCATCGTGTTAAAAGTACATCTGTCGCCACGATGGCTCCAATGAGCGCCCTCTACATCAAATGGTATCGCGCCAAAATGTTCGGCTACGCCTTGGATTTCACTTGGCGCGACAAAAAGAAACCGTGCTTGGGTATCGACAAATCGGCGGATCAGCCAGGGACATGCAATTCGGTCGATCTTTGGTCGATGTCGCGTGACCCAAAGTGTGCCGCCTTCGAACAGCGTGGGTAAGGCGGCAACACTCAAAACCAAGGCGCCCGGGGTGTCGCGCCACGCAAACATACCGCCTTCCAGATATTCAGCCGCTATCCCTTCAGCCTGCAGCCAAGATACGACGCCTTGGCTTAATTTCTTACCCTTTTGGCAGATCACAACGCATGAACGATCCCCGCAGCGTTCTTTGAAACCTTCTAAGTCTTCATAGTTATGACGGACTGCGCTGGGGATCAGGCACGGGTCATCGTCGAAATCTGCATCGATACGTACATCAAACAGAATCGGAGCCTTGGGCATGCCGATCAGGCGCAAGAGTTGACGGGGGGTTATTGCATTGGGGGCAGCCATTGCATGTTTCCTTATCAGTTTGGATACATGCGAACTTGGGCTGCCGCCTCACGGGGTGTTCGCAAGCTTACCCCTTGAACCTGTGCTAGCGCGCAAACGCGGGAGGGGTCAAGCTTGCCGTTGTTTTACCCGGCCCAGTCCAGCCTTTGCCCTGTCATACAGACTGGAAGAGTATCCTGCGGAAACTGTCCCAATTGTTCGAAAAGAGAAATGAAATCAAACTGGTTGTACGCTTCAACCATCTTGTCCCCCTTGAATCGAGCCATAACTTGACCCGTCACCTCAAGCGGTGCACCGTTATCGGCCCGGAATGTACGCACATGCAAAATACCGGACACCCAATCACCATTTTCGACGATTTTGGGCAACTCGACTTTGATGTCGCCCAGAACATGGCGGAAAGCCGAGACCAGATCGCGAAAGTCATCTGCGCCAACCTGCATTTCTGGGATCAACCCTTCGGCCATGGTTTCCGGGGCGAAGAACTGATCTATCGCGTCGGTATTGCCTTGTTCCCAGACCTCTGAATACCACGCCCTCAGCCTGTCAGAATTCGTCATGTCAGCCCTCCTGTCTCTCAAACAGGAAAATGGGCCAAATAAGTGAATAAACCCTGAATCCCCGATGAGTTATGGGCAATGAACAGACATAATGGGGTTAATGCAGGTTTCTGTTGCCAGGTACCTGCGAACCCCGCCTTACGCGGCTAGGCGCAAGGGCTTAAGTTTCGGTCTTGCTACTGCTTACGCAGCAACTGCAACCGGAGCACGATTGTCGTTTGCAATTGTACTAGTTTCGCCGATAACGGTGGCAGACAGCCGAGACAAAGCTAACCCCTTTAGACGTTCGTCGATCCTGTTTCGGCCCCAAAATCCCCAAACGAAGGATGGTTGGTGGAGCCGCCGGGTACCGCCCCCGGGTCCGATCCGCTTATTACGAGCGCGTTTATGTCCATAGTCCCGAAGGACATACCCTATATAGGTGAGGATGGAGTGGGATGCAAACTCGGTTTATTGCAATTGTGTTTTATTGAATTCAGTGAGTTAAGGCGCTCTGTTCAAGTTCACGAGGATAAGCCAGATCGCCAATACCAGCTCGATTCCGCCAAAGGTCAGTGCTTTGACGAAAGGAGGGTTGTCCAGCACCAGTGACACAAAACGACCCAGCGCTGCGCCTGCATAGACTACACCCAACATGGCATATGCCATCGGAGTGTTAAGCCAAAGCACCGCAGCGCCTGTCACAACGAACAGCCCGCCTACCGAGGCTCGCATCTCGCTAAGGCCCATGGTGCTTTTCGTCGGAGCCAGGTCCAACGCGTTGGCTGTGAACGCGGGGGCCAAAAATCCGAAGAGGCCAAAGCCTAATGTCAGCAAGGCGGCAACCACGTTGAGGGCTGTGATCATTGGCTTTTTCCTTTTTGGTCTGCACGTGCAATTTAGCTCAGCCTCACGCAAAGAAAAGCGCCTAAATCGCTGACCACAGGCCCAAAACACCGACCAGAATCAGGCTAATCGCCCAGACAAGTTCCAGATTGAACCAGCTACGCGACAGGAATTGCAGGCCGAGCCAGCGATAAACGGCAAAAGCTAGAACGCCTCCGCCTAGGATCATAGCGGCGGTATGAATGGCGGCGACAGTTAGCACCAGCAGGCCATTGTTGGCCATGATTTGCGAGACCGCTTGGTGCCCTGCATCCAACTCATCCAGCCCACAGAGGCCAAGATAGATCGGCACCAGCATCAATGCAGCGCCATGCGCCAAGGCCACAAGGAACGACCAAAGCGCCAGCTTGCTGGGCGGGACGCGCGACAACACCCGAGGATGGCGGCGCGTTATTGCGATATAGCCGCCCATTGCAATAACAATCAGCGCCGCCCCGATGCGGATTTCGCGTTGGTATTCAACCAGAGCGGCCATTAGGGCAAAGGGTAACAGCACCCCAAGCATCGCAACAAAATGCCCGCTGGCCAAAGCGGCGAGCGCGCGCCAGAGGGCCGATTGGCGTTGCTCCATCAAGGCTGATGAAACTGCCAACGGCCAGCCCATACCGGGGTTTAGCCCATGATAGGCTCCGCTGAGAACAACGGCCAGCCAGAGGCCAGCCGTTGATGTCATTAAGGTCTCCAACTCAGACCGATGGGTAACAGAAACTGTCGGTCGAGCAGTCTCCACCCTCGAGCCGGATCTGGTGGCTGCGATAGCCTTCCGGGAACTCAACCCAGAACTTCGGATCAAGAGTCAGGCCGCCAGTTTCGCCAACATCCGCCTTGACCATCGCGGCACCACGTTCACCTGGATAGAACTGATCGTCCCATGTGGAATAGAGTGAGTTTGTCCAGTAGACCCGTTTTCCGTCGCGGCTGATCTCGACCATTTGCGGGCCATAGCCAAACTCTTGCCCGTTAGGATGTTTCGTCTTTTTGACAATCCCGCCAATCTCAACCTTACCCGCAAGGGTCGGGTTCATCGGGTCGGACACATCATACTGGTGCATCTCCCCCGTGCCCCAGCAGGCGACGTAGAGGTACTTGTCATCAAGACTAAGGTCGATATCCGTCACCAGCGGCGGAACGGCCGAGAAGCCTTTCAGCAGCTCGGGCAAGTCATCGGGATCAGCTGGTTGCGGATCAATCGTGATGGTTTTCTTCGCCTCAAACGTACCGTCATCATTGCGCCACCAGGTAAAGATCGCGCCCTGCAGATTGGTAGTATCGACCACAACGCCACAGAACCCGTATTGCTTGACTGGATCATGCGCAGGCCGGATTTCCAACGCCATCTGATGGTTTTCGCCTAGATCGATGGTTTGAATATTGGTCCGATTTCGCAGGTTCCAGAAATGAATGCTGTGGCCGTATTTATTCGACAACAGGTCCTCGGCCACAATCCCGTTCTCGAACTGTGGCGGCAGACCCCATTCCGAGCTAACCATGTAGTCGCGCGGTAAGTTCCACCAGAAATCATAATGCTTATCCTGCACGCCGCGTTCGATCTCGTATCGGCCAATAATCTCAAAGCTCTCACAATCCATGATGAAAATGCCGGGAGGGCCATCAGTGCCATCTTCGCCACCACCACCCAGCGTGCTGACATAGATACCCTCAGGTCCGCAATGGATCGTATGCGGGCGGGAATATCCCGTTTTCGCAAAGACTTCTTCGGGTTCGATAATCTTGTGAATTTTCGCCTCAAGCGGATTTTTCACGTCGATTATGTAGATCCGGCTGGATCGGATACCCGGTATGATCAGATACCGGCGCTCAAGAAACGCATGACCGCTAAGCGGAGACAGGGCTGAGGAACAGGCATTCCAGCCGAAGTGATGAAACTCATCGCCTTTCTCAGGCATAATCACTTGATGGACAATCTTCCCATAATCTTCTGAGGATGGGTCGACATTCACTACAGCCAAGCCATCGGGTTGCGAAAAATCGGGGCTGAGCATGAGCGTGAAGGCCAACGTCTCAGTAGGGCCTTCCATCGCCAGCTTGGCCGATGGATAAAAGGTTGGGTCCGGTCTTTGGTTCATAACGTCCTCCCGTAAGTCATTGGTATTCAATTCGTAGTGAGAGTTCCGGTCTTGCTGCCGGATGTCATGCTGCCTGCTCGGGTGCCTCGTCTTTCCTTCCTTACGCCTGTGATCAGGCGGGTTTGCGTCGTCTTTCGGCCACGTCCTGTGCCAGTTGTCGCGTGTAGGTCTCAAGCTTGACCAGCGCCGTATCAACCGCGGTAACATCCCGTGCTTCCAGCGCATCGGCGATGTCGCTGTGCAGAGCGATGATTTCTTCGCGTGACCGGGCCGTGAAAGTGATCATGTTCATCAATGGCTGCATCGCCTCGACCGCGCCAGCAAGCTGGTAAGACAGCACCGGATTTCCAGCGCCATCTACTAGGGCGCGGTGAAAAGCGACGTCCGAGGCGCAGAAGGCTTCATCAGTAAGGCCCGGCTGTGCCTGGCGGAATATTTCGGCCCGCATTGTCGCGAGTTGATCTGGGGTGCGGCGTTGCGCGGATAGTGCGGCACAGGCGCGTTCCAGCGCATAGCGTGCCTCGCACGCCGTATCGAAGTTAACCGCGTTCATCGACAAAAGCAGCGTCGAAGTTGTCACTTGCTGGGAATAGGCGTCTTCAAAGCTCAGCCGATTGACAAACGCACCGCCAGAAGCCCCACGTTGCGTGCGGATAAGTGATTGAGCAGCAAGGCGTTTCAGCGCTTCACGAACCGTGGGACGCGAGACTTTGAACTGATCCGCCAGCTCGGATTCCGAAGGCAGACGCTCATCGACGATCAAGCGACCTGATACGATCGCATCCCGGATTGCCTGCGCAATTTGGGCGGACAGATCTGCCGAGCTCTGAGGATCGATTTTCATGGTCTTTGGCCGGATTCGTTACTTTTTATTTGTCTGACATTTAAAAGTCTGACATTTGAAAAGCAAGAGAGTTGAGTCGGGAGAGGCAGGTGAGTCGCTCAGTTTTCCGTAGCGCGCTTTGGTTGGGCTTTTACATCGCGATCCTTTGGTCGTGGTGGATGATGGTCTCGATGAGCCGCGACATGGATCTGGACTGGATCGGACGCCCTGGCCCGATGGGACAAGCCATGGCTGCGATGGACCCGCGCATGGATATGTATATGCCCATGGCCGAGTTCGGCCCGCTGTTTTGGATGTGGGCGATCATGATGGCGGCGATGATGCTGCCGACACTGGTGCCGACCCTGCGCAGCTATGATGACCTGATCCGCAGCGCCAATGGCACGCGGGCAGGGTGGCTGGGCGTGTTGCTGGGGTATTTCGTCGTCTGGGTCGGTTTTGCAGCGCTGATCACAGGGGCTCAGCTGGCGCTGCTTTTCGGTGGCGCGGTCGATATGCTGGGGATTGCTAAATCGCCGTACCTCGCTGGAGGACTGCTGATTGCGGTCGGAGTCTTCCAATTTACCCGCGCAAAAGAAGTCTGCCACGGCGTCTGCCACGCGCCAATGACCTATTTCCTAGGCCATTGGAAATCCGGTTTCGCAGGCGGTTTACGCATGGGGCTGGGGCTGGGCGCATTCTGCGTCGGTTGTTGCTGGGGCTTTATGGCTCTGGGCTTTGTGGGCGGTGTTATGAGCTTGCTCTGGATGGGGCTGGCGACGCTGTTCATGGTTTTGGAAAAACTTCCCCAGATCGGGCACGCGGTGACGCGGCCCATGGGGTTTGTCTTGATTGCGGGTGGTCTGGCGCTGCTTGTACATCACATTGCTTACGGAGGATAAGTTGATGGCTAAAAACAGAAAACCGGATGCGGACAAGCTGCCGGTCAGTCAAAGAATCGACAGCCGAATGCCCAATCCCAAGCGTCGCGAGATGAGCCCAACTGATTGGGCTATCAAAGGCGAGCTTATCCTCAACTGTTCCTGCGATGTGTTCTGTCCCTGTGTCGTCTCGCTGGGTGCGCACCCGCCGACCGAAGGGCACTGCCACGCATGGATGGGTATCGTTATTGATGAGGGTCACTACGAAGGCGAGGACTTGTCGGGTCTGAACGTGGGCCTTTTGGTTGATATCCCTGGACGGATGGGTGAAGGCCAATGGAAGGTCGCTGCCTATGTGGATGAGCGCGCCAGTGGAAAGGCCTATAACGGGCTGCTACAAATCTTCAGCGGTCAGGCGGGTGGCACAACCGGGCTGTTCACGATGCTGGTCAGCGAAATCATCGGGGCCGAGCGTGCCCCCGTTCAAATTGAACGAGACGGGACAAAGCGCCGGATTATGATCGGGCGTAAGATTCAGGGTGAAATTGAGATGCTGGCTGGCAAAGACCCTGAGCATCCGGTGATGGTTTCAAACTCGAAATACTGGATGGGACCGGACATCATCGTGGCCCGAGGCACCAAATCAAAGGTTCGCGATTATGGCCGCGTTTGGGATTTTGGTGGCAAATCAGCCGAGATTTGCCCCATCGACTGGCACGGACCCAAGTGATGATCACCGGAGCCTATGCGCGTGAGATGGCGCGATATAGCTGCTGGCAAAACAATCAGTTGAAGGGTTTTCTTCAGACTCTTCCTGCCGAAGAGCTCGCCCGTAATCGCCGGGCGTTCTTTGGATCGATCATGGGAACAGCCAATCATTTGCTTTGGGGGGATTGGATCTGGATTTCTCGGTTTGACAAAGGTCCGGGACCTGGTGGCGGCATCCCTGAGAGCGTCTCGATCTGCGACGGCATGGCTGACTGGTTGCCGTTGCGCGATACAATTGACGATCGGATTGCCAGATGGGCCGACACGTTGGCGGATGAGGTCCTGAGTGGCCCGTTCACATGGTATTCTGCAGCGAAAGAAACTGATGTAACAAAACCTTACGATCAATGCGTGATCCACATGTTCAACCATCAGACGCACCATCGCGGACAATTGCACCAGATGCTGACCGAAGTCGGCTCTCAGGCGCCCGTCAGCGATCTTGTCTTTCTGCCAGAGGATACCTGACATGGCAGTCATCACGCCAAACCGACGTGTGCGCAAAACTCCATTTACTCCGGGTGTCGAAGCAGAAGGGGTAAAGGCGTATACGGTCTATAACCACATGCTGCTCCCGACGGTTTTTGAAAGCGTTGAGGCTGACGCGGCCCACCTGAAGCAATATGTGCAGGTCTGGGATGTCTCGTGCGAACGTCAGGTCCAGATCAAAGGCCCAGATGCGCTGCGGCTGATGAAGATGCTCAGCCCGCGCGACATGGACAAGATGCGGGCAGACCAGTGCTATTATGTACCGATCGTGGATCATAATGGCGGGATACTGAATGATCCGGTGGCGATCAAACTGGCTGACGACCACTATTGGTTATCTGTCGCTGATGGAGACCTTTGGCAATATGCCTTGGGCCTTGTGATCGCGCTGGAGCTGGATGTCGATGTTTCCGAGCCGGATGTGTCACCTCTGGCCGTGCAAGGGCCAAAGTCGGACGATCTGATGGCGCGTGTGTTTGGCGATGCGGTCAGAGATATAAAATTCTTCCGATACAAACGGTTAGCTTTTGAAGATACCTCTTTCATCATCGCCCGCTCAGGTTGGTCTAAGCAGGGTGGCTTTGAAATCTATGTCGAAGGTTCGGACTATGGAATGCCGCTGTGGGACGCCCTGTTCGCAAATGGGCGCGACCTGAATGTGCGGGCTGGTTGCCCTAATGGGATTGAGCGGGTCGAAAGTGGGCTGCTGAGTTTCGGCTCGGACATGCGGCGCGAAAATACGCCCTACGAATGTGGGTTGGCGCGCTTTTGTAACTCACCGCTGGATTATGTCGGCAAGGCTGCCTTGGCTGATCAGGCGAAGAACGGGCCGCCTCGGCAAATTCGTCCGCTTGTGATCGAAGGTGAGATTGGGCCATGCACAGAATCCTGGCCTCTGATGGCTGAGGGCCAACAGGTCGGGCAGGTCGCCTCAGCCGCCTACTCGCCAGAATTTGGGGTAAATGTCGCGATTGGAATGGTCGAGAGATCCCACTGGATTCCGGGCACCCGGATCGAGTTGATGACAGAACACGGAATGCGATGGGCTGTGGTGCAAGACAAGTTCTGGCGCTAAGCCCACATTTGAAGAACAGAGCCTCTAGGCAACGAAGGGAGTAAGTTCATGTTTAACGCACTTGTCGTTGAAAAGGATGAAGAAAGTGGCCTTGCCAACGCGGCGGTCAAGGAGATGTCGCTGGCAGATTTGCCGGATGGAGAAGTGACCGTTGCAGTTGAATATTCGACGGTAAATTACAAAGATGGGTTGTGCATGTCTCCAAAGGGCGGTGGTTTGGTGCGGAGTTACCCGCATATCCCGGGCATCGACTATTCGGGCATTATCGAACAATCCTCTGATGATCGGTACAAACCCGGCGACAAGGTTGTCCTAACCGGCTGGCGCGTGGGTGAGGCGCATTGGGGAGGGTACTCTCAGAAAGCCAACGCCCGCGCGGATTGGCTGGTTCCCTTGCCGGAAGGGTTGGATACACGGCAGGCCATGGCGGTCGGGACTGCTGGTTTCACTGCGATGTTGGCCGTTATGGCGCTGGAAGATCACGGATTGCAGCCAGGACATGGCCCGGTGTTGGTTACGGGCGCCGCAGGTGGTGTTGGCTCGGTCGCGACGGCCATTCTGGCTCATCTGGGGTATGAGGTTGCAGCGGTCACCGGGCGACCGGAAACGGCCGATTACCTTAAATCATTGGGCGCAACCACAATCGTCCCACGAGACGAGTTGAATGAAACCACCAAGCGCCCGCTAGAGAGTGAAACCTGGTCAGGATGTGTTGATGCGGTTGGCGGTGCGATGCTCGCCCGAGTGTTGGGACAGATGAAATATGGCGCATCCGTTGCTGCGGTTGGACTTGCCGGAGGTGCAGGGCTACCGGCGACCGTGATCCCGTTTCTGCTGCGCGGTGTGAACCTGTTGGGCATCGACAGTGTCATGCAGCCATATGACAACCGCGTCCGGGCCTGGCAGCGCATAGCGACAGACCTTCCGATGGATAAGCTTGAGGCGATGGTACATGCGGCAACCCTGTCTGATCTGCCTCAATTGGGTGCAGACATTCTGCAGGGGCAGGTTAAAGGCCGCGTTGTGGTCGATGTGAACGCCTGACCGGAGTCCTGCATCAAAAGACTGGCTGGATCATGAAACCGGCCGGTCTCAAAACCGGGAATGAGGCCAGATTGCCGGAAACAGTTCTGGTCATTGCCACATTTCATCAGCATGATTGCTATACATCCCATTTGTGATGGCTTAAGACCCATCCGAACATCACCTGAAGACGGGGAGTGAGCAGCATGTCTGATGATTTCGAACTCGACACCGATGATCTGAAACGCCGTATGGACGGCGCGATGGCCAACCTCAAAACCGAATTCGCCTCGCTGCGGACCGGGCGTGCCTCGGCCTCGATGCTTGAGCCGGTTATGGTCGATGCCTATGGTGCGATGACGCCGATTAACCAAGTCGGCACCGTGAACGTCCCCGAACCGCGCATGGTGACGGTTAACGTTTGGGACAAGGTACTTGTCGGCAAAGTTGAAAAGGCCATTCGCGAAAGTGGTTTGGGCATCAATCCACAACTGAACGGCACGATCATCATGCTGCCGATTCCTGAACTGAACGAGGAACGTCGCCGGGAACTGGGGAAGGTTGCAGGGCAATACGCAGAAAGCGCGCGAGTTTCGATCCGCAATGTGCGTCGGGATGGTATGGACCAGATTAAAAAGGCCAAGGCTGATGGCATGTCCGAGGATGATCAAAAGTTCTGGGAGACCGAAGTTCAGGAGCTGACTGATACGATGATCAAATCAGTCGATGACGCGCTCGAGACCAAACAGTCCGAGATCATGCAGGTCTGATTTTCGAACATGCCCAAGGATCCCGATAACGCGCTTCGTACCGGACCACGCCACGTAGCGATCATCATGGACGGGAACGGTCGCTGGGCACAGGCCCGTGGTCGGCCTCGGTTGTTCGGCCACCATGCAGGTGCGCGCCGCGTCCGCGAAGTGGTCGAAGCCTGTCCGGGACTCGGGATCAAATATCTGACAATATTCGCGTTTTCGACTGAAAACTGGAAGCGTACCCAGGTTGAAGTTGCAGGGCTGATGAGCCTGTTTCGCCGCTATATTGTAAAAGAAACCAATACCTTGAAGAGCAATGGTATCCGAGTGAGGTTCATCGGTGACCGCGTTCGGCTGGATGCCAAGTTGATCGATCTTATGGATACGCTGGAGCGTGAAACCGAGGGTAATGATCTGGTCCATTTGACCGTTGCCTTGAATTACGGCGGTCGAGATGAGGTCGCACGCGCGACCAAGCGGCTGGCGCGCGATGTGGCCGACGGCGTGTTGCGACCAGAAGATGTGGACGAGGAAACGCTGCCCAAGTACCTCGACACGCGTGTACTTCCCGACCCAGATCTGGTCATCCGGACAAGTGGCGAAGCGCGGATATCGAATTTTCTGCTCTGGCAGTCTGCTTATTCCGAGTACGAATTCATCGATACGTTGTGGCCCGATTTTACTGCAGCAGAACTGGAACGCCTCTGCCGAAGCTATGGATCGCGTGAACGACGCTTCGGAGCGGTTCTGGCATGAGTGACGGCCGATGGTCTGATCTTACGGCGCGGGTATTGTCGGCATCGGTTCTAGTGACCATTGCTGCAATCGAAGTCTGGCTTGGCGGGCTTTGGTTTGAAGCTTTCATCGCGGCGATCTGTGCTTTGATGACCTGGGAACTGGTTCGGATGATTGACCCCGAACAGCGAGGGGTCGCGATTCAGTTGGCGATCCTGACTGGCGTGGCGGTCATCCTAAGCTACCACCTGCCGCCGCTTTACAAATTGCCATGCCTGGTCGCGCCGGCATTGGTTGGGGCAGGACAAATCAGTCGTGCCCGCGGCATCTATGTACTATTTGCGATCTGGATTGCGACGTCAGGTCTGGGCTTCATCTCGATCCGAGAGAACCTTGGCTTTGGGTGGATGGTTTGGCTGATCCTCGTGGTCATCGCCACTGATGTCGCCGGGTATTTTGTGGGCAAAACGCTGGGCGGACCTAAGTTTTGGCCCAGAGTAAGCCCTAAAAAGACTTGGTCCGGAACCGTCGGAGGTTGGGTAGCCGCCGCTTTGGTTGGCACAGGATTTGCGCTTTATGCCGGGTTCGGTTTTGCTTTTGTGGTCGTGTCGGTGCTGGCGTCGATGGCCAGTCAGGCAGGCGATATCGTTGAAAGTGCCACGAAACGCAGCTTTGGAATCAAAGACAGCTCGAACTTGATACCGGGCCATGGTGGGTTTCTGGACAGGTTTGACGGGATGATGGGCGCATCAGTGTTTGTTTTGCTTGCAGGGCTGTTCTACGCGCCCGGAGGTATGTGATGCGAAGGGTGTCCATATTCGGCGCAACCGGCTCAATAGGGCAGAACACGCTCGACCTGATTTCAAGAAACCCGGACGCCTATGATGTGATCGCTTTGACCGGCGGTAGCAATATCGCACAACTGGCACAAGATGCCGTTCGTCTGGGTGCCGACGTGGCAGTAACAGCCTTTGATGACAGGTTGGATGACCTTCGTTCCGCTTTGGCAGGTAGCGGCGTGCAGGCAGCGGCGGGGCAGGTGGCCTTGATCGAAGCCGGCGCACGTCCTGTCGACTGGGTAATGTCTGCTATTGTCGGCTCAGCTGGGTTGGCTCCGGGGATTGAGGCGTTGAAACAAGGCGCGACACTGGCGCTTGCGAATAAGGAAACGCTGGTTTGTGCGGGGCCGCTGGTGCTGGAGACGGCGCGGTCTCACGGTGCCACGCTGCTCCCAGTCGATAGCGAGCATTCAGCAGTTTTTCAGGCGCTTGTCGGCGAAGACATCGCAAACGTTGAGCGGATCATCATCACTGCAAGTGGTGGTGCGTTCCGGGATTGGCCGCTGAGCGATCTGGCAAAGGCGACCGTCGAACAGGCCTCCAGCCATCCGAATTGGAACATGGGCCAGAGGATCACGATTGACAGCGCATCAATGTTTAACAAGGCTTTGGAAGTCATAGAAACCAAAGAATACTTTGGCGTTGATCAATCAAAAATTGAGGTTCTCGTTCACCCTGAATCCATCGTTCATGCGATGGTTGGATTTCAGGATGGTGCGCTAATGGCGCATATGGGCGCGCCTGATATGCGACATGCCATCGGGTACGCGCTGCACTGGCCCAAACGGAACGAGCTTCCGGTTGCAAGGCTCGATCTGGCGCAACTGGGCCAACTGCGGTTTCAAAACCCGGACGAGGCCCGGTATCCCGCCCTACGCCTTGCCCGGGAAGTCATGCAACGCGGGGGGCTGTCGGGCGCGATTTTCAACGCCGCTAAAGAACGTGCATTGGATCACTTTATCGAACGTCGAATTCGCTTTCTGGACATGGCCGACGCGGTTTCGGCAGTGCTGGAGCGATTTGAGGCCGCAGATGGGCTTATTGATGCACCGCTGACACTTGATAATGTACAACAAACGGACCATCTCGCACGGCAGTGGGTCGATGAAACCGTATTAGAACGAGCAGGATAAAATTTTGGACATTCTTTCATTGATCCCGCAATTCGGAAATCTTCTTTATACGATCATTGCATTTGTGATTGCGCTTTCGGTGATTGTCGCGGTGCACGAATACGGCCATTACATCGTTGGTCGATGGTCTGGCATTCACGCAGAGGTGTTCTCGATTGGTTTCGGACCAGTTCTGTGGAGCCGTGTAGACAAACGCGGAACCCGCTGGCAAATCGCGTTGCTGCCATTTGGCGGCTACGTTAAGTTTTTGGGCGATTCCAATGCCGCATCGGGCAAAGACGAAGACGCGATGATTGAGATCGCGGAACAAAGCCCTGAAGAACTACGTCGGACCATGCATGGTGCGCCTTTGTGGGCGCGGGCTGCAACAGTTGCGGCTGGGCCAATTTTCAATTTTGCGATGTCGATACTCGTTTTTGGCCTTGTCTTCTGGTCGCAGGGTGTTTCACGCGAACCGTTGACAGTTGGTGCACTACAGCCGTTGCCTGGAACAGTTCAGGGACTGCAGGAAGGTGACGAGATCATTGCGATCGCAGGATTGCCGACTCCTGATTTCGATGATTCCGCGAACTGGTCAGACTTCGTAAACGCGTTGCCGGTCGTGCCGGAATTGGACTACACCGTCATTCGGGATGGTGAGACAATTGACGTCGCGGCGCCTTGGTTCTTTCCGCCGTTGATCCAACAGGTTACGCCGCGAAGCGCAGCAATGGATATCCAGTTGCAGCAAGGTGACGTTATCACATCAGTCGACGGTGACCCGATATTCGCGTTCGAACAGTTGAAAGAGTATGTCGAAGGGTCTGAGGGGCGCGCCTTGTTATTGAACGTTTGGCGCGACGGGGCTGATCTTGAGTTCGCGCTTGCCCCTCGTCGCACGGATGAACCCACTGCAGATGGTGGATTTGTGACGCATTGGCGTATCGGCATCGTCGGCGGCATGATGATCGAACCCGAGACGGTTCCCGCTGGCATCTGGGATTCCGTGAAGGGTGGTGTGGTTCAAACCGGTCGCATCATCGATGGATCGTTGTCCGGCATGTGGCATATGATCACCGGCGCGATCAGTACCTGCAATATTTCGGGGCCTATTGGCATTGCCGAAACGTCCGGGGCTATGGCGAGCCAGGGTGCTCAGAACTTCATCTTCTTCATTGCTGTTCTGTCTACTGCTGTTGGTTTGTTGAATCTGTTCCCGATCCCGGCACTGGATGGTGGTCATTTGGTCTTCTATGCCTACGAGGCGGTCTCGGGTCGCCCGCCAAGCGACAAAGCCTTTCGAGTACTGATGGGCATAGGCGTTACATTGATCCTTTCGCTTATGCTCTTCTCAGTCAGTAACGATCTGTTCTGCTGATTAAGGCAATCAAGGCACCGTTAGGACGCAAAATTGCCGCATTTCAAAGGTACTCTTGTGGGGTGCTTAGAATTGTGTGGGCTTGAGAACCATGACCAAAGCGTTGCAAAAATCTTATCAGAGTGTCAGCGTCCTGTTCCAACTGAATTGGGATATGTTGCTAAGCTTTGCAGTGACCGCTTTGGCCTTGGCTGTTGGCGGCTATCTCCTCGGTTTGTGATTCTTCCAAACAAATCTGAATGGACTTGGCGGCCCGCCGGGCCGCTTTTTGCATTTTGGTCTTTTGACATGGTCCCATAATCGGGCTACTCAGCAGCTAAAGTCTGAAAATTCTGGGTAGTGATAAAAATGACTGACAGCAGGGGCACGGGCACATTCTGCGGCTCGCATGGGCAGCAAAGCAACATTTTGTGGCAGGCACTAACGCTCTTTTTTCTTTTTGCTACACCGGGTTTGATGGTTCTGCCTCAGCCTGCGCTGGCGCAATCTTACACCATCAACAACTTCGAAGTTGAAGGTAATCGGCGGATCGAAACCTCGACCATTATCGCACGGACGGGAATCGAACCTGGGCAGACCGTGACCGCCGGACAACTTAATGATGCCTTTCAGCGTTTGCTTGACAGTGGTGTTTTTGAGACAGTCGAACTCACACCGCGCGGTAGCACATTGGTTATCGCGGTTGAAGAATATCCAACGATCAACCAGATCAGCATTGAAGGTAACCGCCGCGTTAAGGATGATCTCCTGCTCGAAACGATCTCTTCTCAGCCACGCCGCGTCTTTACTCCGCAGATGGCCGAAGCTGATGCGGATCTGATTGCTGAGGTTTATTCGGCGCAGGGCAGGGTGTCAGCCACCGTGATTCCGCGGATCATTCGCCGCAACGATAACCGCGTGGATCTCGTGTTCGAAATTGCCGAAGGCACAACAATCGAAGTTGAACGTGTCAGTTTCGTTGGCAACCGCGCGTTTTCGGATCGTCGTTTGCGTCGGGTGCTGGAAACAAAGCAAGCAAACATTCTGCGCACCTTCCTGCGGGGTGATACATTCATCGCTGACCGGATCGAATTCGACAAACAGGTTATCCGTGATTTCTACCTGTCGCGGGGCTATATCGATTTTCGAGTAAACAGCGCCAATGTCGAATTCACGCGTGAGCGCGATGCATTCTTCCTGGTGATGAACGTCACCGAGGGGCAGCGGTTCTCATTTGGGCAAATTTCGACCGTCAGTGAAATTCCCGGCGTTGATCCGGCTCCTTATCAGGCTGCACTCAAGGTCAAACCGGGTGTGATTTATTCACCGACGGTTATTGAGAATTCGATTGCTCGGTTGGAGCGTCTTGGCCTGAAACAGGGCGTGGACTTCCTGCGCGTTGAACCCCGCGTCACGCGGAATCCGCGCGATCTGACACTGGATGTGCAATTCGTCCTAACCCGCGGCCCACGCATTTTTGTCGAACGTATCGATATCGAAGGAAACACCACAACTTTGGACCGCGTGATCCGTCGTCAGTTCGACACGGTCGAAGGTGACCCCTTCAACCCCAGAGAAATCCGTCAGAGTGCCGAACGTATCCGTGCACTTGGTTTCTTCTCGGTAGCCGATGTGGAAACACGGGAAGGGTCTTCACCCAGCCAGGTTATCGTGGACGTTGACGTCGAAGAGCAACCTACCGGTTCGCTGAGTTTGGGTGGTAGTTACTCGGTTGCTGACGGTTTCGGGATTGCTATCGGTCTGAATGAATCCAACTTCCTTGGCCGCGGACAGAACTTGGGTATTACGCTTTCAACAGCTCAGGATTCTGAACAGTATATCATCAATTTCACCGAGCCCTATTTGCTTGGTCGCCGGCTGCGCTTTGATTTGGGTTTGGGTCTTGCGAGCACCAATTCAAGCTTTGCCAGCTATGATACCGAAACTGTGTTTTTCAGACCTCAGATCAGTTACGCGATAGGCGAGTTGTCGGCGCTTCGGCTTCGCTATGGCTGGGACCGCAGCGAAATGACGCAGCAGAGCAATGAAACAAACGGGGCGGTTATCTCGTCGGAAATCGATCAGGGGAAAAGGACTAGCAGTTCGATCGGTGTATCTTATGTCTATGATAGCCGATTGGGTGGTTTGAATCCCAACGCAGGTGTTTTGTTCGAACTTGGCGTGGATGCGGCTGGTCTCGGCGGAGACAATGAGTACATCAAAACAACGGCTCGGGCGATTGCTCAGCAGCGTGTTCTGAACGAAGAAGTTGTACTGCGTGCAACGCTCGAGCTTGGCGCGTTGAATTGGACCGGTGACGATTTCAGCCGCACGATTGACCGGTTCGTCTTGGGGCCGAGCGTGTTCCGCGGCTTTGAACCTGCCGGTCTAGGACCACGTGACCTTTCCAACGGTCAGGATGACGCCATCGGGGGGAATTACTACTGGGTCGCCCGTTTTGAGTCAGACTTCCCTCTGGGACTTCCCGAAGAGCTGGGCCTGCGTGGGGGTGTTTTCTACGATGTTGGTAACCTCTACAACATCAACAACGTTAACACTGCTGGTGCAGATATTGTCGGTGCCAGCGGTTCCATCCGGCACGTAATCGGCGTGTCCGTCTTGTGGGAAACACCGTTTGGCCCGCTGCGCTTTAACTTTTCGAATGCCCTCAAGAAAGAGGAATTCGACAAAGAGCAAAGCTTTGACCTGACGGTTCAAGCCAGGTTCTGATCTCGGATGATCAAGAATTCCATGAAATTCATGCAGGGCCCGTTGCGGGCCCTGTGCGTTTTGGCACTGCTGATTGTTTCTGTCCCGCTGAATGCGCAACAGTTGGGCATTCCGCAAACCGACGTGCTGACAATTTCCAGCGAACGGTTATTTGCGGATTCGGCCTTTGGTCTGCGTGTCTTTCGGGAAATCGAGGCCGAGAGCGCTCTTCTATCGGACGAAAACGAACGTATCGTTGCCGAACTCAGTACGGAAGAAAAAGAACTGACGAATAAGCGGGCTGAGCTTTCTGCAGAAGAATTCCGCCCTCTGGCTGAAGCATTTGACGAAAAGGTCCAATCGCACCGGGATAGCCAGCGCGCTAAACTCGACGTTCTGGCGCGCCGCGGAGAAGAAGCGCGCGGACAGTTTTTTGAGATGGCTCAACCGGTACTGATCGAGCTGTTGCGCGAATTTGGAGCATCCATCGTTATTGAGCGTTCGAACGTGGTACTGAGTTCGGATGCCTCAGACATCACTGATGCCGCCATTGCAAGAATAAACGCTGCAATCGGCGATGGGTCGACGCTTGAAAACGAGAACCGCGAATAGGCTGGCTTGCCCTTGGGAACGGGTATTGCTAACCACGCTTGAAAGAGACATCCAGAACAGGACATCCGCATCATGACCACGGAAACCAAGAGCGCCGACATTCAGCTGATCCAGCGTATATTGCCGCATCGCTATCCGTTTTTGCTGGTCGACAAGGTGGTGGAAATCGACGGCTATCAATCAGCGGTCGGCATCAAGAATGTCACCATGAACGAGCCGCATTTTCAGGGCCATTTCCCTGGAACTCCGATTATGCCGGGCGTGACGATTGTCGAGGCGATGGCGCAGACCGCAGGAGTTATGCTGGGGGTTGGCATGGACGTGATCGACAGCGAGCTGTTGATCTATTTCATGAACATCGACAAATGCAAATTCCGCCGCAAGGTAGTGCCCGGCGACGTTCTCGAAATGCATGTCGAAACCGTTCGTGGCAAGAAGGGCGGTAAGATCTTCAAATTCAGCGGCCGCGCGACTGTCGAAGGTGAAGTTGCCGCCGAAGCTGAATTTTCGGCCTATGTCGATTGGGACATGGAAAAAACAACATGAGCGGTATCCATCCCAGCGCCATTATCGAAGATGGAGCGCAGATCGGGCAAGGCTGTACGATTGGTCCATTCTGCCATGTCGGGCCGCAGGTCCGTCTGGGCGATCGGGTTGAATTGAAGTCCCATGTGGTTGTCACCGGAGACACCTCGGTGGGTGATGACACGGTGATTTTCAGCTTCGCCGTTGTCGGGGAAATCCCGCAAGACAAAAAGTTTGGCGGCGAAAACACCCGACTTGAAATCGGAGAGCGTAACCGCATTCGCGAGCATGTGACCATCAACACCGGAACGGATGGCGGCGGTGGTATCACCCGGATTGGCGATGATTGCCTGCTGATGGCGGGTGTTCATGTGGCGCACGATGTTCAGATCGGCAACCGGGTTATTCTGGTCAACCATGCGGGTGCTGCTGGTCACTGCATTATCGAAGATGATGTCATCGTTGGTGGTATCTCGGGGCTGCATCAATTCGTGCGCGTCGGTCGGGGCGCTATCATTGGCGCTCTGACAATGGTTCCGAATGACGTGATTCCCTATGGGTTGGTGCAGGCTCCTCGGGGCGAGCTGGATGGGCTGAATCTGGTTGGACTGAAACGACGCGGTGTCACGCGCGAAGATATCTCGGCGCTGCGGGCAGCATTCAAGGAACTGTCCGAAGGTGACGGCACCTTCATGGATCGCGCCCACCGCTTGGGTGAGGATGCCGAAAACGAATATGTGCGCCAGATCGTTGAGTTTGTGACCGGGCAAACTGACCGTTCGTTCCTGACCCCAAGGAAATAGCTCCATGTTGGCACTGATCGCAGGAACAGGAGCGCTGCCGGAGGAGGTAGTGGCGGCTTTGCCGAGCCGTCCGCTTATCTGCGCGTTGGAAGGGTTTGAGCCGGATACGCTGACCACTGAGGTCGTGTTCCCGCTAGAACAGCTGGGCAGTTTCATTGCCGATCTCAAAGCCCGTGGCGTAACCGAGATTTGCATGGCTGGGGCCGTGCGCCGTCCATCCGTGAACCCTGCGCGCATCGATGCAGCGACGATGCCGTTGGTGCCAATCCTGCAAAAGGCCATTATGGCGGGTGACGACGGCGCATTGCGCGCTGTCATTGGTATTTTCGAGGATGCCGACCTGACGGTTCGTGCGGCGCATGAGATCGCGCCGGAATTGTTGCCCCCCATAGGTACATTGACTGAGGCCCAGCCCTCTAAAGCGGATCATGCGGACGCAGATCGTGCTGCGGGAATCCTGCGCAGCATGGGGGCGGCTGATATCGGTCAGGCTTGTGTGGTGCTGAAATCCCAAGCGCTGGCGGTCGAAGGTATCTATGGAACCGCATGGATGCTGCAATCCTTGACACAACGCCCAGATGCAGGCGGCGGCATCCTGTTTAAAGGTCCGAAACCAGATCAGGACAGGCGCGCCGATATGCCTACTATCGGCCCTGATACAGTTGCGGGGGCAGTCGCGGCTGGCCTCTCGGGCATTGTGATCGAAAAGGGCGGTGTCATCGTCCTGCAGCGCGACCGCGTGATTGAAGAGTGTAACCGCCTCGGTCTGTTCCTCTATGTTCGCGAGCGTACGATCTGATGCGTGTCTTCCTGGTCGCTGGTGAACCCTCGGGCGACCGTTTGGGTGCAGCACTGATGGAAGGGCTCAAAACTCTGGTGCCAGAAGTGCAGTTTGATGGGGTTGGTGGGCCGCTGATGCAGGCACAGGGGCTGACAAGTCAGTTTCCCATGTCGGAACTCAGCGTCATGGGCCTGGTCGAGGTTCTGCCCAAGTACTTTCACCTGAAACGCCGTATCGCAGAAACTGCTCAGGCGGTTCTGGATAAGCAACCCGATGTGCTTATCACGATCGACAGCCCGGATTTCTCGCTCAGGGTTGCGAAGCTGGTCAAATCTTCAAGCGATATTCGAACCGTCCACTACGTAGCGCCCAGCGTTTGGGCCTGGAGACCGGGGCGCGCGGACAAGATGGCGAAAGTAATCGACCACGTTCTGGCGCTGCTACCGTTTGAGCCGCCTTACATGGAGCGGGCAGGGATGGAGTGTGACTTTGTCGGCCATCCGGTTGTCAACGAACCAATTGCCTCGGCCCAAGACATCCAACAATTCCGCTTGGCTCATGATCTGGGTGATGCCCCAATTGTGCTTGCTTTGCCGGGCTCTCGGCGGGGTGAAGTTGAACGGCTGGTTCCGATATTTGGCGATGCGCTGCGGAAATTCATGAAAGACCGAAAAGACACACGTTTGGTTGTTCCGACAGTCGCGCATATGGTTGATGCGGTTACCGAGCAGGTAAGAAATTGGCCGGGGCGGCCTGTGGTTGTTGATCCGCGACAGCTGCCTTCGGACGACGCTCAGGCGCAGAAACGGGCGGCGTTTGCTGCCGCTGATCTTGCTTTGGCGGCCTCGGGCACAGTGTCTTTGGAGCTGGCCGCACAGGCAACACCGATGGTGATTGCCTACAATTTGAATTGGCTCACGACGCTGATCGCCAAACGTATGGTCAAACTTGATACGGTGACTTTGGTCAATCTGGTCTCAGACACTCGCGCTGTGCCAGAGTGTTTGCTGGACGATTGCCAACCCGATAAGATTGCTGAGGCACTGGAACAAGTGGCAGCAACCCCTGACGCACAACGTCAAGCAATGGCAGCCACGATGGACCGCCTTGGGCGCGGTGGCGAACCGCCGGGCTTGCGCGCGGCAAAAGCTGTCTTAGACAGAATGAACGCGTGATGCTGGATCATGTGATCTTTGCTGCCTCTGCCTTTATGGCGCAGGTTCTGACCAACCTTGATAACCTTGCGGCGCTTGTTGCGCTCATGATGGTGTCCGGTCCGCGTCGGACTGTTACAGGGTTCTTGCTTGCGCAAATACTGATCATCGCAGCCGCCTTGTTGCTGGCATTGGGCGTTGATGATGTGGTGCCACATTGGGCCGGATATCTGGGCGTGATACCGCTTGGCCTCGGTTTGGTCGGAGCTATCCGTCAATTCCGAGGAGCAGAGACTGAAGAGGCCCCGAAAATATCTTCGGGCGCCTCAACGCTTGTAACGATGCTGCTGTTCATCAGCCTATCGATGGACACTTTCGCTGTCCTTGCACCTCTGTTGGCGGACTCGGCGCCCAGCTATCGGATTGCGGGTGTCACCGGCGCGTTGGTTGCAGCGATAACTCTAACCATGCTGGGGCTGATGGGCGCACGCTCTCCGATCATGACTGGCGGTTTTGCGCAGAAGCTTGAGAAGCTGGTGCCTTACGTGATGATCTGTGCCGGGATCTATATCCTCAGCAATTCGTGGACTGACGCGATTTAGTAACCGCGCCAGATCCAGCCGCCGCCAAAGATGCGGCTGCCGCCGGTTTCGTAGAACACGCAAGCTTGTCCCGGAGAGATGCCTTCTTCGGGTGTTAGTAACTCAACCTCGGCTGTTGTGTCTGACAGCGGGCGAACGATCGCCTCGCGCGGGGGGCGGGTCGAGCGGACCTTGACCGAAACATGCCATTTGTCTTTCGACATAAACGGTTCATCGCCAAGCCAGTTGATCTCACGCACAGGGACGTTTCTTGTGGCCAGCATCTCTTTGGGGCCAACAACAACCTGTTTCTTGTCGACGTCCAGCTTGACCACATACAGTGGATCACTGAGGCCACCGATCCCAAGGCCACGGCGCTGGCCGATGGTATAGTGGATCACCCCATCATGCTGCGCCAGCACGCGGCCATCAGCATGCACGATCTCACCTGGTTCAGCGGCACCTGGGCGCAGTTTCTCGATCACGCTGGCATAGTTGCCATTGGGCACAAAGCAGATGTCCTGACTGTCGGGCTTGTCTGCTACGGCAAGTCCATACTGCGCCGCCATCTCGCGCGTGGCATCCTTGGAAGGCAGATGGCCCAGCGGAAAGCGCAGGAAATCCAACTGTTCAGGCGTGGTGGAGAACAGGAAATAAGATTGATCCCGGTTCGCATCTTCAGCGCTGTGCAGTTCCGGGCCACTTGAGCCCATTTTGCGCTGAATATAATGACCAGTTGCCATGCAGTCGGCCTCAAGGTCCTTGGCGGTTTCCAGTAGGTCCTTGAACTTCACGCGTTCATTACAGCGGATGCAGGGCACTGGGGTCGCGCCAGCCAGATAGCTGTCGGCAAACTCGTCGATCACGGCATCTTTGAAGATGTTTTCATAGTCCAAGACATAGTGCGGAAACCCGCGCTCTTCCGCCACGCGGCGCGCATCATGGATGTCGATCCCCGCGCAGCAGGCACCTTTCTTGGCCAATGCCGCGCCGTGGTCATAAAGCTGCAGCGTCACGCCGACGACATCATAGCCCTGATCGGCCAGATAAGCCGCCACGACCGAGCTGTCGACGCCGCCCGACATGGCCACAACCACCCGCGTTTCCGAAGGTGGTTTGGCAAAACCAAGCGAGTTCAGCGGGGTCTCGGTATCGAGGGCCATGGGCGGTTCCAGTCCGGGTTAAAGAAGACCGGCAGAATATAAGAAAATTCTACACACTCTCAAGGGGCGGTTTCACACCCTTTTAAGTAGGCTGGATGCAGCTTTGTCGCAGCAGCAGAGGGTAAGAAAGATGTATTTGCACAAAGTGGAAGGTCCAAGGTCGGTCACCTTGCCGGATGGGAGCGTATTGACACGCGCCGATTTACCTCCTGCGGATACGCGGCGCTGGGTAGCCTCGCGAAAAGTCATCGTCGTGCGTGGTGTGCTGTACGGGCTGATTTCTCTGTCAGAAGCCAAAAAGCGCTATGGCATCAGCGATGAAGAATTCAATTCGTGGGTTTCAGCGGTCGCCGAACACGGAATCGACGCTTTGAAGGTAACGGCCTTAAAAAAATATCGACAACTTAAGGGCGAGGGTGAATAAATGATTCAACGGTAACGTCAGATTAACCATTTTTATCCAGGCTCAAATCAGTTGAAGAATTTGACCTAAATTGGAGCAGTAAGAAATGCGCATACTTCTTGTCGAGGATGATCCGACCACGTCCAAAAGCATCGAACTGATGCTGACACACGCCAATCTCAACGTGTATGCGACGGACCTTGGCGAAGAAGGTATCGATCTGGCCAAGCTCTATGATTACGATCTCATTCTTCTGGACCTGAATCTGCCAGATATGAACGGACATGAGGTACTGCGCCAATTGCGGATCGCACGGGTCGAGACACCGATCCTGATCTTGTCCGGCGCGGATGATACCGAAAGCAAGATCAAAGGCTTTGGATTTGGCGCGGATGATTATCTGACCAAACCCTTCCATCGAGAAGAGTTGGTGGCGCGCATTCACGCCATTATCCGCCGCTCTAAAGGGCATTCTCAATCTGTGATCCATACTGGCCAGGTGGCCGTCAATCTGGATGCCAAAACGGTTGAGGTGAATGGGAAGACCGTTCACCTGACCGGCAAGGAATATCAGATGCTGGAACTTCTAAGCCTACGGAAAGGCACGACCCTGACTAAAGAAATGTTCCTGAACCATCTATACGGCGGCATGGATGAGCCGGAACTGAAAATTATTGACGTCTTTATTTGTAAGTTGCGCAAGAAACTCAGCAATGCGACCGGCGGTGAGAATTACATCGAGACGGTCTGGGGCCGTGGATATGTCCTGCGGGATCCTCAAGCGAACAACATGGGTGAAACCCGCATTGCTGTGGGTGCTTGACCAAATCTGACAGCTGCCGTCGTTGGTCCGGGGCGGTAATTCCACTCGCGTCTCAGCACAACACTGGACCTGACCATGGCCTCGTCCTATCACTGGGTTTCAAGACGACGTGACAGGGCGGGGCCATGAGCGATACCACTGCAATCGCAGATCTGACAAAAGATGAAGCGCAGGACGAGCTGGCCCGGCTAGCCAAGGAATTGCTGCGCGCGAACCAGCTGTATCACACTGAAGATGCGCCGGAAATTTCGGATGCAGACTATGATGCCCTCAAGCGTCGCAATGCTGAAATTGAAGCCCGATTTCCGGATCTGAAACGCTCCGACAGCCCTTCTGAACAAGTTGGCGCGCGAGTCTCAGACGGGTTTGCAAAGGTGGCTCATGCGGTGCGTATGATGTCACTTGGAAATGCCTTCGATGACTCCGATGTTACTGATTTCGATCGCTCGATTCGTAAATATCTGGGGTTGGGGAACGAAGCACCACTTGCCTACACAGCTGAGCCGAAGATTGATGGGCTGTCGCTCTCATTAAGATATGAACAGGGTGCACTCGTGCAGGCGGCGACCCGAGGGGATGGCGAATCCGGTGAGAATGTGACGGCAAACGCACGTACGGTTTCGAATATTCCGCACCAAATCAAAGGCGCACCAGACGTTCTTGAAGTGCGTGGTGAGATCTATATGTCTCATGACGATTTTGACACATTGAACACGCGGCAGGCCGAAACTGGTGGGAAAACCTTTGCAAATCCACGAAACGCGGCCGCTGGCTCGCTCCGCCAACTGGATTCCGAAATAACGCGGTCGCGGCCGCTGAAGTTCTTTGCATATGCCTGGGGAGAGCTATCTGAGCCTTTGGCTGAGACACAGATGGGCGCGATTGAGCGGCTCAAAGCGTTCGGTTTTCAGGTCAATGCGCTGACGCAGCGATGTGCGACAACCGGAGAAATGCTGGATCATTATCGCCAGATCGAAGCTCAGCGCGCGACTTTGGGCTATGACATCGACGGGGTTGTTTACAAAGTTGACGATCTCGCCCTGCAGGCTCGTCTTGGCTTTCGCTCAACGACGCCGCGTTGGGCGATTGCGCATAAGTTTCCTGCCGAGCTTGCCTGGACCCGGCTTGAAGCGATCGACATTCAGGTCGGCCGGACCGGAGCGCTCAGCCCGGTTGCGCGTCTGCATCCGGTGACGGTAGGCGGGGTGGTCGTATCAAACGCAACCTTGCATAACGAAGACTACATTGCAGGACGGGACGCAAAAGGCGGGACAATTCGCGCTGGCAAGGATATTCGCATCGGTGATTGGGTTCAGGTCTATCGTGCAGGTGACGTCATCCCGAAGGTTGCAGATGTCGATCTGACGAAGCGACCCGATGATGCGCAACCCTATGTTTTCCCGACGAAATGCCCGGAATGCGGTAGCGACGCAATCCGGGAAGAAGGTGATGCGGTCCGCCGCTGCACTGGGGGCCTGATTTGTCCCGCACAGGCCGTTGAAAAACTAAAACATTTTGTATCGCGCAAAGCGTTCGATATCGAAGGGCTCGGCGCGAAACAGATTGAGATGTTTTACGGCGACCCTGATCTGCCGATCAACACGCCAGCCGACATTTTCACGCTGCAAAACCGTGATGCCGGAAATCTTACTCGGTTGAAGAATCGCGACGGCTGGGGAGAGACATCGGCCAGTAACTTGTTTGCAGCGATCGATGACAAGAGCACCATCCCTTTTGCCCGTCTGTTGTTCGCACTCGGGATACGCCATGTGGGCGAGGTCGGCGCGCGTGATCTGGCATTGTTCTACCGAGATTGGGATCTGATGGCCGCAGCGATTGACGCGGCACGACCGGCCGCCTTTGCGCAGCGCGCCGCCGATCAGGCGGAAGATGCTGAGAGAATTGCCGCCGCTGAGGAAGGTCGCCGCGCGCGGGTCAAAGAAGCTCGGGATGCAGCGCTGGCCGGTCTAAATGTCCCGACAAACGCCGCAGGCGCGTGGAGCGATTTGATTGGAATTGACGGTATTGGGGCCACACTGGGCCTTTCGCTCTCTGACGCGTTTGCCAACCCAGACGAGCGCGCGGCATTTGATGACCTGCGAAAGCACCTTACAATTGTTCCTCCGGATGCGCCGGCCTCGGTCAGTCCGGTTGCCGGGAAAACGGTCGTGTTCACCGGAACGCTGGAAAAGATGACGCGTGCCGAGGCCAAGGCCCGCGCCGAAGCCTTGGGGGCCAAGGTATCCGGCTCGGTCAGTCAGAAAACTGATTTGCTGGTGGCGGGCCCGGGCGCTGGGTCCAAGGCCAAGAAAGCCGCTGATCTGGGTATCGAAACCTTAGATGAAGACGGCTGGCTTCAACTGATCGGCGATCTATGAGCGGCAGGCCCGAGCAACTTTTTCCGCTCTTCGCAGGGCTTGAAACACTGGATGGTGTGGGGCCGAAAACAGCGCAGCTTTTAGGCCAGTTGGGGATCGAGTCGCCACGTGATGTATTGTTTTCGCTGCCCTATGCGGTGATCGATCGGCGGCGACGCGATACGATACAGGGCGCCAACCTTCCGACGACATTGACTGTTGAGGTCACTATAGGGACGCATCGACCGCCTCGAAACAAAGGAGGCGCGTATCGTATCCATGTAGAAGACAGCCAGGCAGATTTTCAGCTGGTGTTTTTTCATGCCCGGGGGGATTACCTGAAAAAGTTACTGCCACAGGGCGCGCGCCGTGTTGTTTCAGGAAAGCTTGAGCTGTTCGATGGCATGGCCCAGATGGTTCACCCCGATCATATGGTTGCGCCTGAAAATGCAGGTGATCTGCCTGAGTTCGAGCCGGTTTATCATCTGACCCAAGGCGTGACGCAGAAGACAGCCTATAAAGCCGCGCAAAGTGCATTGGCGCGGGTGCCTGATCTGGCCGAGTGGGCGGACCCTTCTCAGGTCGCACAGCAGAACTGGCCGGACTGGGCGTCAGCCATGCGTAAAGCGCATCACCCGAGGGGCGCGGACGACGTTGCACCTTTTGCGCCTGCACGTGAGCGATTGGCCTATGATGAGTTTTTTGCCCATCAATTGACCTTGGCCCTTGCGCGGCAGCGTGAGCGAAAGGCGCGCGGGATGGTCAGCCTTGGCACCGGAGCGCTGCAATCCAAGGTGCTGGCCAGCCTGCCATACCGACCAACTGGCGCACAGACACGCGCAGTTAAAGAAATCTCGGCGGACATGGCGTCGGAGACGCGAATGAACAGGTTGCTGCAGGGCGATGTAGGGGCCGGGAAAACTCTGGTCGCTTTCATGGCGCTGTTGGTCACGGTCGAAGCAGGCGGGCAGGGGGTGATGATGGCCCCGACCGAAATCCTTGCGCGGCAGCATCTTGAAGGGCTGCGCCCACTGGCGGAAGAGGCCGGAGTCGTTCTGGAAATCTTGACCGGGCGCGACAAAGGGGCCGAGCGCCGCGCAAAATTGGCGGCTCTGAAGCAGGGGAATATTCAGATTTTGGTTGGCACCCACGCGGTGTTTCAAGAGGATGTCGAATTCAAAGCCTTAAGGCTGGCCATTGTTGATGAGCAGCATCGTTTTGGGGTCCGCCAGCGAATGGAGCTGTCCGAAAAAGGCCAGCGCGCGGATGTATTGGTCATGACCGCTACGCCGATACCGCGCAGCCTCGCCTTGGCTCAATACGGCGACATGGACGTCTCTGTTCTGGATGAGAAACCTCCGGGACGAAAACCGATCAAGACCGCGATTGTCAGCACTCAGCGTATGGATGAAGTTGTCGCCCATCTGCGCGGCGCGATTGATGCGGGTAAGCAATGCTATTGGGTGTGCCCCTTGGTGGACGAATCCGAAGTTTCGGACCTGACTGCAGCTGAAGAACGGTTCAAACGGCTGCGCGCGATCTTAGGGGATGATGTGGTGGGTCTGGTGCATGGTCAGATGCCGCCCTCCGAGAAAGATGCAGCCATGGCAGCCTTCCAAAGCGGTCAGACTAAAGTGCTGGTTGCAACTACCGTCATCGAGGTTGGCGTCAATGTCCCGAACGCCACGATCATGGTGATTGAACGGGCCGAGATCTTCGGACTGGCGCAATTACACCAGCTACGGGGCCGTGTCGGACGAGGCGAAGACGCCTCGACCTGTTTGCTGATGTATCAGCCTCCGCTCAGTGAAGGCGGGCGTAAGCGGCTGGAAGTTCTGCGTGAGACCGAAGATGGGTTCCGTATCGCAGAGACCGACTTGCAGATGCGCGGCGCAGGCGATTTGATCGGAACTGCGCAATCTGGCCTGCCAAAATTCCGGATCGCCGATCTCGAACGGCAGGCCGGACTAATGGCCGTGGCGCAATCAGATGCGCGCGCACTGTTGGCATCTGACCCCCAACTGACCTCGGATCGGGGGCAGGCGGCGCGTGTTCTTTTGTGGCTGATGAAGCAGGATCAGGCGATCCGTTTGATATCAGTGGGTTAGGAAGATAATCCCACAAAGTTCACAAATGTTCTCAAAAAGTTCTTTACCGACTCGTTAAAATATGAGAACAAAAGGTCAACAAAGGATTAATCCCGTCCGGAGGTGAGACCATGCTGAGCCAGATCAAAACTGCCTTTACCCGCTCGCAATCTACAATTTTGCAAGATGCAGCGGGCGCGGTTTCACTGGTCGTAATGTTGGTGGTTGCCCTTCACCTGCCAAGCGGGTTCTAGGCCTTTCTGCCTGCGATCTCGTGCCGATCACACCGCGCTTGTCTCCCCGTCATGATCAAGGGTGACCTGCCTGTCCCAATTCCCTTGAAGGGGCCTGCCTCGGCCCCGTGCGGTAATCCGGACCCTACATGAGAAACGCATGACTTGCCGCCGCCCTTTCCGCCCGGAAGGTGCGGCGGTTCTTTTTACAGCTCACCGGTTTTGATAATCTCAATCGTCGCAGACAGCACTGAATTCACCGCGACGGATGCCAGGATCATCCCCATCACGCGGCTGATGATCGCTGCGCCGGAATGCCCGATCAATCGAATGATCGGTTCGGCCATCAGCATCAGAACAAATGCAATGGCAATTACGGCCAGCATTACCAGCGCCGTAATGCTCTGATCGGCGACGCTATAACGGTTATTGTCAGTCAGAACCACAATCGCCAGCATTGCACCGGGTGATGCAAGTGAAGGGACGGCCAATGGAAAAATAGCCGGATTGGTTTTGTGCATTTTGTCATCCAGGTCTTCCTCGGCCTGGCGCTGCTCTATCACCTGTTTGCTTTCGCCAAAAATCATGGTCAGAGCAAACAGGAACAGAATGATCCCGCCTGCCACCTGGAACGAATTTAAACCGATATCCAAAGCTTCGATCACAAGTTGCCCGAAGATCAGAAAGAACATCAGAATGCCTGCGCTGACCAAGGCCGCAAGCAGGGCGGTTTTGCGCCGCGCACCGGCAGCGATCCCGGCGGTGACAGCGATAAAGACGGGGATGGTGCCGATCGGGTCGATCACGACCCACAGCGTCACAAAATGTTCCAGCAAATTGTTCACGTAAGCCCCCCAAATCCAGTTGGGGGCACCCTATACGGCTTTGTCTTGGAATACCACGATCAGGCGCAATTGGCCTGTTCTGCCTGTTCCATCGCCTCAGAAGTTGCGTCCAACGCCAACAGGATCGACGCGTGGCGATTCTTATAGTCCCGCGCCGGCATAAGAACTTCGAGGCCGTCAAAAGGCGCATCTGGCGCAGGGCCGTCTTTCTTTAACATCGCCGAAAGCTGATCGCGCGCGGTTTCGACCTGAGCCCGCGTCGCTCCGATCACCGAACTGCCGACGACCGATGCCGAGGCTTGACCCAATGCGCAGGCCTTGACGTCCTGTCCAAAACCCGTGATCCGACCGTCTTCGAGTTTGACGTCGACAGTCACGGTAGATCCACACAAGGGTGCCCGTTTTTTCACAGTCGCATCGGGGTTTTCCAAGCGCTCGAGATGTGGAATATCCGCAGCCAGCGCTAGTATGCGTCCGGAATAGAGCTTGATCAGATCGGTTTCGCCGCTCATGGCTTTCCCTCGTTGTCTATTCCCCATACATAATGGCGAGATTCTGGGATGCAAAAGGTTTTTGCAATGGCTGATACGGTCTTGTTCGATCGATCGACACTGAAGTTTAACGAGGCCGGATTGATCCCGGCTATCGCGCAAGACGAACACTCGGGTGAAGTGTTGATGATGGCCTGGATGAATGCCGCATCGATCGAGCGTACTTTAGAAACCGGGCGCGTTACCTATTGGTCGCGGTCACGGCAGGCATTCTGGATCAAAGGCGAAAGTTCGGGCCACGTGCAGGCCCTGGTGGATTTTCGGATCGATTGTGACCGGGATTGTCTGCTAGTCGTCGTGAACCAGACCGGACCAGCGTGTCATACCAATCGACAGAGCTGTTTCTACACCGCCGTTCGGGATGGAACAGAAGTCGAGCTTATGAAGCCGATGGAGCACTAGATCTCTGACGGTGGTCAGATCACAGGCCCACCATCGCCCTGATTTCAGCAGGCGATGCCCCCTGTTCGCGGTAGAGCGAGATGGCGCGCGCGTCATCTCGTTTCGCAAGCCGCTTGCCGCTTTCATCCCGGATCAGGCGGTGATGATGATAAACCGGTGTCGGCAGCCCGAGCAGGCCCTGTAGCAACACATGAATCTGTGTTGCACTGAACAGGTCTTCGCCTCGGACCACCTGAGTGATGTTTTGATCCGCATCGTCGACAACGACGGACAAGTGGTATGAACTGCCCATATTGCGCCGAACAAGGACTATGTCGCCGACTGCAGTCAGAAGGGTGTTTGCATTTAACGTATGCGTGCCGGAATATTTCGCACCGGTTTCAGTAAATCTTGGAAGTTCAGACGCTTCTATGGCTTTTTTCATGTCAAGGCGCAGGACATCTTCGGCACCTGCATCTGAAACAGAGCGATTGCGGCAGGTGCCCGGATAGATGCGTCCATCAGGCCCAAACTGGGGCACACCTTCCTGCGGCGCCCCGGCGGCGGTCTCGATATCGGCACGCTTGCACTTGCAAGGATAGACCAACCCCATTCCGATCAGCGTCGCTAGCGCCTCACGATATCGGGCCAATCGATCAGACTGGCGCATTACCGGTTGGGGCCAGTTCAACCCAAGCCATGTCAGATCATCGTAGATCTGAGCCTCCCAATGAGGACGCGACCGAGACTGGTCAATATCTTCGATCCGCAGAAGGAATGCTCCGCCTGCGGCCTGTGCCAGATCATAGGCCAGCAGCGCAGAATAAGCATGTCCCAGATGCAGCGGACCTGTCGGGGATGGAGCAAAGCGCGTTTTGAATGTCACGACTTTTCAACAACATAAACGTCAGATTTCATGCCCATTCCGGGCAAATGTGGTCCGTATTCGCGAAATAACAGGCGCGCATGCCCCATGTCCAGCCAATCGTTCAACCGCCCGGTATATGTGCTGTCGGCCAAGGCGTGATCATTGAACGAAAAGGCCAGATAGCCGCCTCTTGGCAGAGCGGTCATCAATAGATCGAAGGTTTCAGGCGGCGCAGCGCCAACGCCGATGACGCCAGTGGATGTGATCGCAGTGTAAGCGCCGGCTTCAATAGGGTTCGGATCGGTGACTTCGATGCTGATCAGGTTGCGATACACCCCCTTGGCAGCAGCGCCTTTCAGCATCTTTGGTGTCGGGTCCATTCCGTCAATCACACGAAAACCTGCCTTTTGGAGCGCGACGCCGGACAACCCGGTGCCGCACCCAAAGTCCAGTACGGGTAGGTCCAAATCGGTGACATAAGACCTCAGCGCTGCTGCGACGCGATCCGGGGTGACATAGCCGTATTCCCCCACTTCTTCATCGTAGGAGGCCGCCCATTTCTGATAGTGGTCACGCGTTTCTTGGGCAGAGTTCAGATTGTAAGTGTCTTTCAGAAACTTATCGCTCATGCCTCATATGTTAGGCGCCGGCCGGGGGTGACGTCCAGTCAACACTGCTTGAGCCAGCCGCTCCACTCAGCTTTCGCCCGATCCGTATAGGCCTTGTAGCGGTCTTTACGGCCCCGGCGACCACCTTTCAGGCCATCGACCGGTCGGAACAGTCCGAAGTTCACGTTCATCGGCTGGAAGGTTTTTGCCTCGGCGCCGCCCGTGATGTGGTGGATCAATGCGCCCATTGCACTATCATGCGGAACTTCAGGCAGCGTACGACCCAGAATCTCGGCAGCGGCCAATCGACCAGCCAACAGGCCCATCGCGGCGCTTTCTACATAACCTTCGACGCCAGTGATCTGACCTGCAAACCGAATGTTTGGCTGAGACTTAAGCCGCATCTGCGCATCCAGCAGGGTCGGAGAATTGATGAAAGTGTTACGGTGAATACCACCCAACCGCGCGAAGCTGGCATTTTCCAAACCCGGTATCATCCGAAACACATCGGTCTGGGCACCGTATTTCATCTTGGTCTGGAACCCGACGATGTTGAACAAAGTACCCAAAGCATTATCGCGCCGCAATTGAACCACCGCGTAAGGTTTTACCTCCGGCGCATGCGGGTTGGTCAGGCCAACCGGTTTCATCGGGCCATGGCGCAGGGTTTCGCGGCCACGCTCGGCCATAACCTCGATCGGCAAGCAGCCATCGAAGTAACCTGCGGTTTCACCCTCGTGAAACTCGGTCTTATCTGCAGCCAGCAACGCATCAATGAATGCTTCGTACTGATCACGATCCATTGGGCAGTTGAGGTAGGCAGTTCGCTCTTCCTCGGTCTCGCCTTTGTCATAGCGTGACTGCATCCAGGCCTGGCTCATATCGATGCTGTCGGCATAGACGATCGGGGCGATGGCGTCGAAAAAGGCCAGTGCTTCGGCCCCAGTCTCAGAACGAATTGCTTCACCTAATGCGGGCGATGTGAGCGGGCCTGTTGCAAAGATCCATTGGCCATCCTGGGGCAGGGAGGTGACTTCTTCCCCGGTGACCGATATGCGCGGATGGGCCTTTAGCTTGGCGGTCACGGATTCAGCAAACGGATCACGGTCGACCGCCAGCGCACCGCCAGCCGGCAAACGATGGCTATCGGCGGTGGTCATGATCAACCCGTTTGCTGCCCGCATCTCCCAATGGAGCAGTCCTACGGCGTTTTGTTCGTCGTCGTCTGATCGGAACGAATTCGAACACACCATCTCGGCCAGATTGCCGGTCTGGTGCGCAAAGGTGCCCACCTGTGGCCGCATTTCATGGATCACAACATCCACGCCCATTTCCGCCGCCTGCCAGGCGGCCTCGGACCCGGCCATGCCGCCGCCCACGATATGCAATCTGTCTGTCATGCGCTGCCAAATAGGGCACAGCAACGTCATGCGCAATGCGCAGATCAGTTCAATTTTCTTGGAAGAAGTCTTGGGGTCGCCGCTGCGGGAATGTCTGCGCCGGTGAGAGAAACCAGCTGGAGGGACCTTCCGCCCACGGCGACCCAAAAGCATATTCAGGCCTTAGCCTTGTCCCAGCATTGCCACAGTGTCGCCCTTTTGAAAAGTGCAAAAATGCGAACAGTAAAGAAAAATGTATGAAATAATTGCGTCACTGACGCCAATTGGGTGGTCGTTTTTCAATAAAGGCGCTTATGCCTTCCTCGGTATCCCGGTCCATCATATTCTGTGCCATTACCTCGGCAGTATAGGCGTACGCCTGTTCAGTTGGCATTGTACCCTGTTGATAGAATGCGGTTTTACCGATTTTTACAGCGCTGCTTAATTTGGTCGCCAGTTTCTCGGCCAACGCACTGGTTTCGTCCTCAAGCAAGGCTTCAGGGACCACACGATTGACCAAACCCAGCTCAACCGCGCGTTCGGCCGAGATAAAGTCACCGGTCGTCAGCATCTCAAACGCTTGTTTTCGGGGTATATTCCGGCTGAGCGCTACCATCGGAGTCGAACAAAACAGGCCGATATTGACCCCGTTTACGCCAAATCGCGTTCCTTCGGCGGCGACCGCCAAATCGCAGGTTGCGACAAGCTGGCAGCCTGCAGCGGTGGCGATTCCGTGCGTTTGGGCAATCACGGGCTGGGGCAGGGACTGGATGGACATCATCATCTTTGCACAACGATCGAACAGATCCTGAAAATAGGACAGACCACCATCCGGCGCCTGCCGTCCTTGGGTCATCTGTTTCAAATCATGCCCTGCACAGAATGCTTTACCAGCACCAGAAAGAACAACAACACGAATCGACTTATCTTCTCGCAACGCATCAAATTCAGTCTGCAGCGCTGCCAGCATCTCGTCGCTCAGCGCGTTCAGCCGCTCGGGCGCGTTCATCTTAAGCCGTGCAATCGCACCAGTGTCGTTACGTTCCAGAATTGCCATCTTGCCCTCCCACTGGCGTTAGGGCCAACTCTAGGCGGACAGAGCCAAGAGGGGAAGCATGTCATTAGCGCTGAACAAACAAGAATTGACAGAGTATTTGGCACAGGTGTTTCCGCAGGTGCACAACGACTTTGTCGTCGAGGGCCTGACCGAAACAACGATCACCATGCGTCTGAAAGTCGAGGAACGCCACCTGCGCCC
Source organism: Ruegeria sp. CE9 (assembly GCF_056537425.1). Classification (NCBI taxonomy): domain Bacteria; kingdom Pseudomonadati; phylum Pseudomonadota; class Alphaproteobacteria; order Rhodobacterales; family Roseobacteraceae; genus Ruegeria; species Ruegeria sp. CE9. The sequence goes on from NZ_JBQFRO010000001.1 coordinate 558,656, forward strand.
CGGTGGCACCGTGTCGGGCCCTTCAATGTTTGGATTGGCCGATGTGAGTGTCTACGCGATGGTGCTGGCACGCAAAGGGCGTAAGTCTTTGGCTGTTACCACCAGTAGTTCGCTGGATTTCTTACGTAAACCCGAAGGTGGTGCTGATTTAATTGCTGAATGCAAGTTGTTGAAATTGGGCCGAACCTTGGCTGTTGGGGATGTTCTGATCTATTCGGAAGGATCAGATAAACTGGTTGCGCGCGCCAGCATGACTTATTCCATTCCTCCAGCAGGATCAGCGGCTGCGGCTTTCGGATAAAAAAGGCCGGGGATAAACCCCGGCCAGGAAGAGGTCCCTTAGATGGGACTGGGGATAATTATTTCATCCAGAAGTAGCGGCTGGCTTCTGCATCAGCACGATGACGGGTCAGACCGACATCGCGAAGCAGCCTGTCATCCAGCTTGCCCAGATTTACTCGACTGCGGCGGCGCTGTTCCCATTGTGTGACAATCGCCGCAAACCGCACGGCCAGCGCGGCGATCAGCGGCAGCCGGGGGCTGGCGTTCAGCAGCATAAGGGCGGGGTTGTGCATTGCGCGTGTCATCTTGGGTATCCTTTCAAATTGTATTGACACAAATCTAAAATGTTCGGTACAGTGTCTTGATACATTCAGCATTGTGTCGAAATCAAAGGAAGAATTGTAATGAATACAATTTGGCCAGAGGCGCTGCCCAAATCCAAAGGTCCAAAGTACACACTGGTCGCCGACACGATCCGAAAAGCAATAGAAAACAAAACGCTGGAGGTGGGAAAGAAACTGCCTCCGGTGCGTGAATTGGCGTATCGACTGAAGATCACTCCGGGCACGGTCGCACGCGCCTACACGATTCTTACCGATGAGGGTTTGCTACAAGCCGAGGTTGGACGTGGTACATTTGTCGCCCCGCCGCGTTCGCCCATACTGGATGATGTCTGGTCCCGTCAATTGCATCTGAGGGATGACAAATATGAAACCAACGTCAGCCTGTTCAGCCCACGCCTGCCAGACGTAGGGCAGGTGACCTTGATCCGTGAGTGCCTTGCGAAGGTTGCAAAAGGTGACCCTCGGATGTTCATGAACTATCCGACCCGAGACGCCTATCAACCAGTGCGCCAGGTCGTCGCCGACTGGTTATCGGACCTTCCCCTTGGTTCACTAACTGCTGACGATATTGTACTGACCCATGGTGGGCAAAGCGGCATCTGTGTTGTTTTCCAGACCGTTCTGCGAGATCCGAAACCTGTCGTGCTGGTAGAAGACTTGTCTTATGCCGGATTCCGACGGGCCGGCGAATTGATGCGCGCCGAGATTGTCGGGGTAAAGATGGACAAATGGGGCATTAACCCTGACGCTCTGGATCACATCCTCAGGCAAACCAAGGCACAAGCGATATGTGTTTCTCCGGAGGTTCAGAACCCGACGGGCGGGCATTCTCCGTTGGAGCGACGCAAAGAAGTTGTTGAGATTGCGCGTAAGTATGAACTGCAGATCATCGAAGACGATTGCTATCGGATGGGCGAGGCCCGCGCTCCCAGCTATCGCGCATTGGCTCCCGAACGGGGTTGGCATGTTTCGTCGATCTCCAAAACTCTGACGCCAGCGCTGCGAGTAGGCTTTGCGATTGCCCCCAGAGAACGAAGCGTCGATCTGCGTCGGTCTGCTGAATACGGATATTTTGGACTGGCCCAGCCTCTGGCTGAATTGACGCGATTACTGTTAGGGCATCCAGAGGCAAGGCAACTGGCCAAAGACGTTCGGGCCGAGATGGGTGAATATGTGCGGGTTGCGGTAAACGCTCTGGGTGGGTTTGACCTAAACTGGGATTCCGATATCCCATTTGTCTGGCTTCATCTCCCTTCAGGTTGGCGGTCTGCTGCATTCAGCCGTGCGGCTGAGCGGGAAGGCATTCAGTTGCGGTCTGCCGATGAATTCGCCCTGCGCGATGGTCGGGCACCAAATGCCGTTCGTATCGCTGTGAATGGACACGTCTCGCTAGAAAAGTTCGAAGACGCGATGCTGCGCTTGCGTGCATTGCTGGACAACCCGCCCGAGCAGATAAGCGTATAGCACCTATAAAGGGGCAGGGTCTCCAAAGAAGCCCGCCAAATGGGCAATCTTGCCATCTGCATCAAAGCGAATGAAATCATGCCCAGCAACCATCACAGAGCCATCTGATGCAACCATGTGCCACGTAAAGTGCACTACATCATGATGGGAGGTGGGGGCGCTGGTCAATTCAACGCGACCTTGTGTGTCTTTCAGAACTGCTCCGATATGATCTGACAATTGATCTCTGCCAGATACTTCTGCTGTTGGGTCGACGTATCGGCCATTTTGAGCAAAACACTGTTCAAGCAGCTCAAGTCTTTTGACCGGGTCAGTTTCCTGCCATGCTGAACCATAAGCGGAAATTACATTGTCTAATTCTTGCATTGTGTCCCCCGATACTTGTTGAAACGAGTGGGTGGATCGCGTTTGTCTTAATAAGGTCGTGCACAACAAGTGAATATGTGGGGTAAAATAATACCTATTTTATAAGATACTGTTTTAGCTATATTATTTATGACTTGCGTGTATTGACCTGCATGCACAGTAGGTCTAAACCCCCTCCATCGAATTCGGACCGCTCTATCTTAGGGCGGTCTTTCACATCAAACAGGACTATCCTGCCATGAAAACCTTTTCTGCAACACCTGCAGACATCGACAAGAAATGGATCCTGATCGACGCCGAGGGCGTTGTTCTGGGCCGTCTTGCCTCGATCGTCGCCATGCGCCTGCGTGGCAAGCACAAAGCGTCGTTCACCCCGAACATGGACATGGGCGACAACGTCATCGTGATCAACGCTGACAAAATCCAGATGACCGGCAAGAAGCGCGAAGAGAACTTCTACTGGCACACTGGCCACCCGGGCGGCATCAAATCGCGCACCAAGCAGCAGATCCTTGAGGGTGCACACCCCGAGCGCGTCGTGACCCAAGCGGTCAAGCGCATGCTGCCGGGCAACCGTCTGGCGCGTCAGCAGATGACCAACCTGCGAGTTTATGCTGGTGCTGAGCACCCGCACGAAGCCCAGGCCCCCGAAGTTCTGGACGTAAAGTCCATGAACAAGAAAAACACCCGGAGCTAAAGACCGATGGCTGATCAGATCAATACTCTCGAAGAGCTGAGCGCCGTCGCAGGCGTTGAAACCGTGGCCGAAGAAGTCATCGTGCGTGAACCCGTACGTGACGAGCTGGGCCGTTCCTATGCCACTGGCAAGCGTAAAGACGCTGTCGCCCGCGTTTGGATCAAGCCGGGCTCCGGCAAGGTCACCGTGAACGGCAAAGACCAGGACAAGTACTTCGCACGCCCCGTTCTGCAACTGATCCTGCGCCAGCCGTTCCAGGTTGCCGGCGTTGAAGGTGAGTTCGACGTTGTCGCAACCGTCAAAGGCGGTGGCCTGACCGGTCAGGCCGGTGCGGTCAAGCACGGCATCTCGAAAGCGCTGCAGCTGTACGATCCCAACCTGCGTGGCGCTCTGAAAGCCGCTGGCTTCTTGACCCGCGATAGCCGCGTTGTGGAACGTAAGAAATACGGTAAGCGCAAAGCGCGTCGTTCGTTCCAGTTCTCGAAGCGTTAATCGCTACGGAAACCGAATGGGAAAGGGCTCGCACTTGCGAGCCCTTTTTCTTTGGTGGTTTTATTCTTCGTAAACCAGCTTCCACGCACCATTTTCAACGACGCTGACAAAGACCGTATCAGCGCCCTGATGGTCGTCCGGCCCATAGGTGATCTGGTTGCCGACCAACTCATCCATATAGTCGAGCGACTCCATCGCGGCGATGAAGCTCTCGTGGGTCAGATCGGGGCCTGCGGCCTCAAGCGCTTTGACCATCATCTCGGCCGCTGAATAGCCAAGCATCGAGAAACCTACCGGATCTTCTCCCGTGGCTTCTTTGTACTCTGCGATGAATGCGGCCGGGGCGGGCTCTTCGGCACGCGCCCACAGGTCGAGCCAAGACGCGGCTGCATAGAACCCGTCTGTCACTCCGCCGGGCACCTGTGCAACGACGGTCAGGAAGCTGGCCGAAGTGCCAAGGAATTTCATGTCGGTCAGGCCCATCTTCTTGGCGGTTCCGACAACAGTGATTGCCTGACGAACGCCCAAAGCCATCGTAACGATATCGCAGCCTTCTTCCTTAAGCTTGCTCAAGGACCCAACAAAATCCGTCTCGTCTGGCTTATGGGTGGTTTCTGCACCAAAGGTGATACCAGCCTCTTCGGCTCCGGCTTTGCTGCCTTCCAGAATTTCCTCGCCGAAATCGGTGGGCAGATACATCGTGCAGACGGTTTGTGAGCCGAACTCCCCGTTCAGGTACTTCACCCCAATCCGTGCCTGATCGTAGTAGGTCGAGAACGAAGTGAACTTGTTCTTCATCGGCTCTTGCAGCATTTGCCTGGCAGCGGTCAGAGGGGCAACGTTAGGAATTCCCTTCGGATCCAAAAGCTTGAACCCGGCAACGTTCATCGGCGTACCCAACGATTGCAACATGGCAAACACCTTGTCGCGGTTCAGCAGCTTGTTATAGCCCTGCATCGCGCGTGGCATCTGATAGCCGTTATCCTCGACCACAAAGCGAATCTTACGCCCGTGCACTCCACCTTCGGCGTTAACCCGGTCAAAGACCACATTCGCACCTTTGGTCGCAGGCACACCAACAGCGGCAAATATCCCGCTCAAGTCGTTTACTGAACCAATGACGATCTCGTCATCTGTCACGCCTTGTGTTTGCGCCCAGCTGATCGTGGCGGATGCAGTCAATGCCGTGGCTGCGGCAAGGCCCTTAAATAAGTGTTTCATACTTCTCCTCCCTGTTGGGTCGCCCCTTAACTAATTGTACATATCCTCAATGAGATGTGCGTGTTTCTTTTCAACAAGACCACGCTTGAGCTTCATCGTCGCTGTCAGTTCATCATCCTCGGCCGTCAGCAATACGTCGATTAGGCGGAAATCCTTAATCTGTTCGACCCGCGCAAATTCTTTGTTCACAGCCTTGATCTCTGTGCCGATCAGATCGGTCACCTCGGGTGCTGCGCAGAGGGATGCGAAGTTCGAAAAGGGGATCTTGCGTTCCTGCGCGAATTTTTCGACGTTTTCCTGATCGATCATGATCAGCGCCGTCAGATATTTACGCCGATCCCCGACGATCACAGCGTCCGAGATATATTGGCTGAACTTCAACCCACTTTCGATCTCGGCGGGCGTGATGTTTTTGCCGCCTGCGGTGATGATGATGTCTTTCAGTCGTCCTGTAATGGTTACAAAGCCATCCTCGTCAATATGGCCCATGTCCCCAGTGCGCAACCAGCCGTCGCAAGTGAAGCTTTCAGCCGTCTTGGCATTGTTGCGCCAATAGCCCTGAAAGACGTTCAGGCCCTTGATCTGAATTTCTCCGTCCTCGGCTATGCGCATGTCATTGCCGGGAACCGGCTTGCCGATGGTGCCGATCTTGTTGGCTTCAAGCGTGTTCAGCGCGGCTATTCCGGCGGTTTCGGTCATCCCAAAGCCTTCGACAATGGGCACTCCGATCGCCCAATACCACCTGAGCAAATCCGGCGAGATCGGTGCCGCGCCCGAGCCACCGCGCCGCATTCGATCCATTCCCAGCATCCGACGCAAATTGCGTAATACCAACCGATCCCAAATCCAGTACCGCAAGGCGACCGGCGCAGAAACGGGTTGCCCAGCAAGGATACAATCTGCGCGCGCCTGACCCGCCTTCAGGGCCTGCGCAAACGCAAAACGCCCCGTTGGCGTTGCGTCTTTGACCATGAACATGACTTGCGAATAGATCTTCTCCCACACGCGTGGGACGGCGGTGAAGGTGGCTGGTGAGACCTCCTGCAGATTGGTGAACACGGTTTCGGGGCTCTCCGCGAAATTCACGGTGCATTTCATCGCCAGCGGGTAATAGATCGATACGTCACGCTCGAGGATATGGCAAAGCGGCAGAAAACACAGTTGTTCGTCGGTGGATTGAGAGGGCAGGGAATGCGCCCCAGACTCGATCGCGGCCATGATGTTCTCATGACTCAGCATCGCACCTTTGGAATTGCCCGTGGTGCCCGATGTGTAGATGAGCAGGGCTGTGTCTTGCGCCGTGGCAGCAGCGATTTCTGCCTCGAATGCACCGGGCTCGTCGGTGTCGGCTTGTCGGCCCCAAGCATAGAGATCATCGATCATCATGCAGCGCGGATGGTCAAGATCCTGCAGGCCTTCGTCCTCAAGGATAATGACTTTGAGCAGATCGGGCAGGTCTTGCTCAATCTCAAAAAATTTGTCCAACTGCTCTTCATCTTCGACAATCAGAAACCGACTGCCACTGTCATTGAGCAGGTATTTCAATTGACTGGCTGAATCCGTGGTATAGACGCCCGAAGCAATCCCGCCGACGCATTGGATGCCCATGTCGAACCACGCCCATTCCTTGCGGTCTTCGGACAGGATCGAGACAATTTCGCCACGCTGAAGGCCCAGCTTGCGCAAAGCCAGCCCAATCCATTTGGCATGCTGCCAATAATCCGCCCAGGAATAGGATTTCCAGATACCAAAATCCTTTTCGCGATGCGCTGTCCGGGTACCCAGTTCAGCACAGCGTTTCTGGAACAATTCGCAGATCGTCGTACATCCATCAACGCGCAGCGGGCGCTGACCGGGTGCGGCATTGAACTGCACGCCATTTAGGGTGATCTGAGGGGGAAGGGGGCTTGCATCCATCCGGCTCACCTCCAGGTCTTCTTGCGTTTCCAGCGCCGGTTTTCCCGCGCGCCTTCTTCCTGAACGCCCAGATAGAAGTTCTGGATGTCCTCGGATTGCAGCAAGGTTTCAGCCGCGCCATCCATGACGATCCGCCCGATCTCCATCACATAGCCATGATGAGCAAGCTCAAGTGCGGCGTTGGCGTTCTGTTCGACCAGCATCATTGTCATATTCTGTTCGTCATTCAGACGTTTGAGGATGCCGAAAATCTCTTGAACCAGCAACGGCGACAGGCCCAGCGAGGGTTCGTCCAGCAACATGATACGCGGGTTAGCCATCAAACCGCGTCCTATCGCCAGCATCTGCTGCTGGCCGCCGGACAGCGTTCCGGCCTCTTGGTTGCGACGTTCTTTCAGGACGGGGAAGTAAGAAAATACCAGATCGCGGTCATGGTCGATTTGTCCTTTGTCCTTCAATGTATAGGCGCCGAGGCTCAGGTTTTCATCGACCGTTAGCAGAGGAAAAACCTCGCGCCCCTCAGGTACGTGGACGACACCTTTCTGAACGACCTTATGGGGTTCCGATCCCTGTAGCTGTTGGCCATCAAACGTGATCGTACCTTTCTCGGGGTCCATGACACCTGAGACTGTTTTCATCAGCGTCGTCTTACCGGCACCATTTGCACCCAGGATCGAGACGATCTGGCCCGGATGTACATCCAGTGAGACACCACGGATGGCCATGATCGGGCCATAAAAACTTTCAACATTGCGAATGCTGAGGATTGGCTTGCTCATGAAGCTTTCCCCAGATAGGCCTCGACCACCGCCGGATGCGACTGAACCTCTGCTGGTGCACCCAACGCCAGCTTCGCGCCATCAGCCATTGCCAGCACGCGGTCGGACACGCCCGAGACCAGACCCATATCGTGCTCGACCATCAGAACTGTGATCCCCATTTGTCGCCTGATGTCATCGATCCACCAACGCATGTCCGTCGTCTCTTCGACCGACAGGCCCGACGCGGGCTCATCAAGCAGCAAGAGTTTCGGATCAGTCGCTAGGGCGCGGGCGACTTCAACCACTTTGCGCACTCCATAAGGCAGGCCCGAGATCATCTTGTCGCGGAAGGCCTGAAGGTCGAGGAAGTCGATGATTTCCTCAACCTTTTCGCGGTTCTCGATTTCCTGTCTGCGCGTGGATGGCGTGAACAGAATTTCCGAGATCAGGTTGGTTTTGCGATGGCGATGACGTCCGACCAGAAGGTTTTGCAATACGGTCGCGTGTTCGAACAGCTCAATATTCTGGAATGTCCGTGCCACGCCATAAGCTGCCACAGCCGAGGGTTTGACGCGCAGCAGATCATGCCCGTCGAACTGGATCGTCCCGGCAATGGGATCATAGAAGCGCGAGATCAGGTTGAAGACTGTGGATTTGCCCGCGCCGTTCGGGCCGACGATGGCGAACACCTCGCCCTCTTTCACGTCGAAAGATAGATCATCCACGGCGGTCAGGCCACCAAATTTCAACGTGACATTTTTAAACTCTAGCAAGCTCATCTCAGACGCTCCGTCTTGAGATAGGATTTCTGTCGTTTGAACATGTCTTTGCGGTAAAAGGGGAACAGCTCGAACCAGGTGCGAATTTTTAGCCAACGGCCATAAAGACCCATCGGTTCGAACAGGATGAACGCGATCAAGATCATGCCGAAGATGCCGAATTCCAGCCCCGGAATGGCGACAGTGTTGCCGCCGAACAGGGCCGCTGCGTATTCCTTTGAGATCGACAGGAACTGAGGCAAGAATCCAATCACGATCGCGCCCAGATATGCGCCATGGATCGAACCCAGCCCCCCGATCACGATCATCATCAGCAATTGAATCGAGATTACGACGCTGAATGTCTCATTGTTGAACGCCCCGGCAAACATACCCATCAACGCACCCGCCAGCCCGGTGACCGCACAGGACAAGGCGAATGAGATTGTCTTGGTACGTGCAATATCCACGCCCATCGCCTGCGCCGAAACCTCGGAATCCCGAACAGCGATAAAGCTGCGACCCAAAGGTGCGCGCAAAAGGTTGATGTAGCCCAGCGTCACGATGACGGCCACGGATAGTACCAGCCAGTAGAACGGGCCGGGCGTGGCCCACCGGTCGACCAAAAGCCCAAAGATTTCTACCCCGCCTAAATACTTGCCCGCGACGCCGCCTGTAATGGGCTCGGCCAGCACGATGATGTCATCCATCAAGACCGACAGGGCCAGCGTAAAGATCGCCAGATAGATGCCATGTAATCGTAGGGCAGGGATGGCCACTGTCGCGCCCACGATGCCGGTCAACACGCCCGCCAGCGGGAAGGCGATCAGAAACGGCACACCTGCCTCGACCAAGATGACATTGGCATAGCATCCAACGGCCAGAAACGCGGCATGACCCAGACTGGCTTGTCCCGTATGGCCAGTTAGGATCATCAGACCCAGCCCTGCGATCGCCCAGATCAGAACATTGGTCAGCTCCCCAAGATAGAAGTCATCCAGCCACCATGGCGCGGCCGCAACGATAACCAACAGGATGAGATAGAGGTTTAGCTGATAGCCATCCTTCCATGGGCGAATGTCCTGCATGTAGTTGGTTTTGAACACAATCCGCATGGCGATCAGACCTTCTTGACCCGCACTTGGCTGAACAACCCGTGCGGTCGGAAGATCAGGACCGCCAGCAACAGCGCATAAGGCGCAATCTGGCTGTATCCGGCGGCAATGTATCGGCTGGCGAAGGGCTCGATGACGCCAACGACAAGCCCTCCGGCCAGGGCTCCGGGCAGGCTACCGAACCCTCCGATCACGGCGGCGGCGAAGGCTTTGATGCCCAATAGGCCGGTTGTTGGATCAACCGAACCCTTTGCAGCGAACAGAATTCCGGCGATCCCGGCGACAACACCCGCCAAAGCCCAGATAAATCCCTGAACCCGTTTAACCGGGATCCCCATATAATAGGCTGCCAACTGGTTCTGAGACGCGCCCTGCATGGCAAGCCCCAGCTTGGTTTTGCTGAAAAACACATAGAGCCCCCAGGTCAGCAGGACTGTGACGACGATAACTGCCACATCCTCCATCCCCAGCACGAGGCCACCAAAGCGGATTTCCTTTCCGGCCAGGGGGTTCTGCAGGGTTTGCGGCTCGTGCCCCCAGATTAGGCCAGCGGCAAATCGGATCACGAAGCCTAATGCGATGGTGAGGATTACGACAGCGGTCTGGCTCTCTCCGAACACGCGGCGGATGATCAGGCGATCGATCAGGTACCCCAATGCACCCATGATCCCCAACGAAATCGGTAGAGCCAGCCAGAATGGCAAACCCATATACTCGGTATTGGTCAGTCCGATTGTTACGAACGCACCCAGCATCATGAAATCGCCCTGCGCGAAATTGACGGCCTCGGTCGCTTTGTAAATCAGGACAAAGCCAAGTGCGATCAGGCCGTAAACGCAGCCATTCGCCAGCCCGCTGATCAGCAGCTGTGCGTTATCCAATCTTACCCTCCCTCAGCCGGTTTGTCCGGCACGTCGCTCTACTATGGCGTGATAATCACCTTGCCGTCACTCATTTTCAGTGCATCAGCCAGATTTGGCACCACATCGCGTAGGGCAAGCCGTTCAGAAATATCGGTTTTCCAACGCCCATCGGCAAAACGCGCTTGTACCTCGCCTACCACCCGCATTTGATCGGCGGGCGGCGTGTCCATCATCCAGCGGGTGAGCCAAAAGCCTTCGATCCGTTTGCCCATAAAGATCAGTTGACCCATCTGTGTCAGCTTGGGCAATTCAGTGCTGAGCTTGCCGTAGCACACCCAACGCGCCCCGTTGGGCATGGCGCAAAACACCTGTTCCGAGATTTGGTCGGCCACGGCATCCAGAAATACCCGTGGCTTCAGATCTCGGCTGATGGACGCGAATTCGGCCGCAGCCTCAGAGCTATTGGTCACTACCACTTCTGCTGCGCCCAGTTGTTTCAGCGTGTCGACCGTTTCGGCACGCCGAACCAGCGCAATGGGTTTCAACCCGAGATCACGCCCAAGGCTACACATTAGCTTGCCAAGTTGGCTAGTGGCGGCGGAGATGACAAACGCTTCTCCCGCTTTTTGTGCAATGTCCACCATCGCCATGGCTGTTAGAGGGTTAACGATCTGCGCTGCCCCGTCTTCGTCAGAAATTTCGGGACGCAGGGGGATGCACATCTGTGCCTGCGTGACGACATATTCGGCCCAGGCCCCTGATCCCGCGGCAACAAAGGCCACCCGTTGATCTTTCAGAGCTTCGGCGCCGGTTCCGGTTGCGACAACATCGCCGCAACCTTCAAACCCAGCCGCAGCGCCCTTGACCCGAGGCTGACCGTATTCGCCTTTGATGAAATGAATATCAGATGGGTTTACCGAAGCGGCACGCATCTTGATCAGCACCTGACCAGCACCCGGAACAGGCAAAGGCAGTTCGGCCTCAGCCAACCATTCCGTAGCATCCTGCAGCGTCGGTCCGGTTGCAGTGCCAGAGTATCCATCCCCTTTTTGGACAACGGCAAACATTGTGTCGGGCAGGGTGGTCATCCAGCACTCCTTTTTGGGTGATCCTTACGCAGAAATGTTATCGGCGCAATGTAACTCTCTGACAAAAAGCCTAAATTCTTCGTCTCCACGATTAGAAGGCAATCAAAAGTAGTCAGCGCTGTCAATTGGGTAGTGCCGTAACGTAGCGAAACATGCACAACGATCAGATTGGGGGAACCAGCCCGCTTGGGGCTGGTTCAGGAACTGATTACTGCTGCGTCAGAAGATTGCGCAGATCTTGTATTTTTTCGACGACAAGCTCAGGCGACGCTTTGATATCGTCAAGAATTTTCATGGCCTGAGTTTTGATGTCCTGAGTCAGATCACTGTCCTGGATCGACGTAACCATGGCGTCATAGTCAAAGTTCTGCACGGTCAGCATACCGTCCTGAAGCCAAGTGTTGAACAGCTCCTGCCCTTGGTTTGCAAGTGCTGCGACCTGCTCTCCCGCAGCCGAAGCCGCATCATTGGCCTGTTCGGTTAGAGATTCCGCCGTGCTGCTGGCCTGTTCGGCCACAGAAGACGCGGCCTCGCTGGCTTGATCCGTCACTGACGAAGCAGCCTCAGATGCTTGTTCAGTTGCAGCTTCAACCGCATCGCTTGCTGCTTCTTGCACAGCAGAAGCCGCCTCACCAACTGCATCGGAAGCATCTTCCGCAGCGGCTTGAAGCTGTTCTGCAGGTGTGGGTTCAGGTTTCGTGGCATAATAATAAGCACCTCCGCCGATGACGGCGATGGCAACGATAAGTAATAGACGCGACATAAGGGTCTCCTTCAAATGATGTGTCGCCGAGATGGGGTAATTCTACGACGGCGCAAAGGGGAAAACCCGTGAATTTGCAGCAATTTGCGGGTTTGAGCCACACTGCGCTGATTGGCGTAGTGACGGGTGGCAACATCATGCCATTCAGGACCATTATGGTGCCTGAAAAGGCGAATACTGTCTTGAAGGATCAAAGAATTTATGGCGGAGAGACAGGGATTCGAACCCTGGGTGGGCTTGCACCCACAACGGTTTTCGAGACCGCCCCGTTCGACCACTCCGGCACCTCTCCGCGGGGGTCTGTGAGGGGGGGATTTAGTGAGGAACGGGCAGGGGTGCAAGCAGAAAATTCGGGAATTTGGCGATACCGGGATTTTCCATTGCCAGAGGCAAGAAAACACCTAGGCTGATATCTATGACTTACTTACTGCGCCAGTTCACACTCATCCTCATTCCTCCGCTTTTTGCGCTTGGAGTGATCGCTTCATCCTCGCACGCTGCCAGTCGCGACCAGATTGAGGCGTTTCTGACAACAACCGGATTTGACGTTGCGCTGGAAAGTATTGCGCAAGCGTCTGCCTCGGCGCCTCAAATGTTGGGAATAGACCCGGATGGCTTTGGGTCGGATTGGGCGCGGCTTACGGAAGAAGTGTTCGATACCGAATTGATGCACAATACCGCTGTCTCAATCCTTGAGCAGACCCTCAGCCAAGAGGCGCTGACCCACGCGGTTACCTTTTATGCGTCAGACTTGGGCCAAAGGCTGGTTGTTGCTGAGAATGCAGCACATATCGATGATGACGATGAAGCGAAACAACTGGCTGGTCAGAAAATCGTTTCGGAACTCATCAAAGATGGCTCCAGCCGTGTTGAAAGCCTGAAGCGCATGAACCGGGCAGTTGATGCAAGCGGTACCTCCCTTCGGGCTTTGCAAGAAATTCAGGTACGATTTTTGATGGCGGCGAGCGCGGCGGGAATTATTGAGTTGCAGCTTAATGGCGATGAGTTGCGCGAAATGATGGGCCGCAACGAAGCAGCGATGCGCCAGTCGTTGCAGCTGTCGGCCTTGGCCGGGGCGGCGTATACGTATCAGGACTTTTCGGATGAAGATGTCGACGCCTATGTCGAGGCGCTTGAACAGCCTTTGATGCAAGAAGTCTATGAACTGCTGAACGCCATCCAGTATGAAATCATGGCCATGCGTTTCGAGGTGCTGGCATCCCGAATGGCCGAACTCCGTCCGGCGCAGGATATCTGATGCGTCTGCTGGCTGCTGCAACCGCGCTGATAATGTCAGCTAGTTCGCTGGCTGCCGGTGAACATGTCGATCGGCTTTTGCGGGCCATGCAAGTGTCCGAGTTCCTGGATATCCTGAGTGACGAGGGGCAAGCACAGGGTCAGTCGATAAACGAAACGATGTTGGACGGCGCGGGCGGGTCATATTTCGAAGCCCAGATGAAAGAGCTTTATGATCCCATTTGGATGTTTGAACAGATGTCCAGCTCGGTCGAACAGAACATGTCTGAGGCGCAACTGGAACAAGCAGCGATCTTTTTCGAAAGTGATCTTGGGCAAACCATCATCTCGCTGGAAAACTCGGCCCGCCGTGCCTTATCAGATGAGACGATCGAAGACATGGCGCGCGCCGTCTATGATCAAACTGATCGCGAGGACGCCTTTTTTCGCCTGGTGGATGAATATGTGCAGGTCAACGATCTGATTGAACAGAACGTCAGAGGCACAATCAGCGCTGATTTCAGTTTCTATCGCGGGCTGGCGGCGGGGCAGGGTACCTTTGGAGACGAAGAAGCTTGGCTTGCAGAACTTCTGTCGCAGCGCGAGGAGACCAAGAAGGAAACGAGCGATTGGATGTATTCGTTTCTTCTGATGGCCTATCAGCCGCTGTCCGAGGCACAGTTGCGAGAGAATATTGCCTTTTCTCGGACCGAAACCGGCCGCGCGTTGAACAAGGCCTTGTTCGAAGGGTTTGATCGGATGATCAACGGGATCTCATTCCAGTTGGGCGAGGCTGTCGCACAGGCAATGCAAGCCTCTGATCTTTGACTACGGATTTGGGTTGACTTTAACCCACAATGCTTGGATAAGCGCGCATCCCGGCCGGAATCCCCGCGCCGGGTCTCGTTATTATTGACCCAACGGGCGTATGCCTTCGGGTCGTCACACAGCCCAAAAAGGGCGCGCTGTTCGAGGTGGCGTAAGCCGAAAACGCCCGTAAGGGGACCACAGAACGCGGTTAGACAAAGGAAAGACGCATGTTTGCGGTCCTCAAGACTGGCGGCAAGCAGTACAAGGTTCAGGCGGGCGATATCCTCCGCATTGAAAAACTGGCTGCCGACGCAGGTGAAAAAGTTCAATTCAACGATGTTCTGATGCTGGGCGGCGACGCTCCGGTTGTTGGCGCACCTTTCGTTGAAGGCGCAGGCGTACAGGCCGAAGTGATCGAACAGATCAAAGGTGACAAGGTCATCAAATTCGTCAAGCGCCGTCGTAAGCACAGCTCGAAGCGTACTGTTGGCCACCGTCAGAAGCTGACTCTGGTCAAGATTACCGACATCCTGTCGTCGGGCGCTGACAAGTCGGGCATCAAGGTTGCAACCGGTTCGGCTCCGGCAGGCGAAGCTGCTCCCGCAGCGAAAAAGCCTGCCGCCAAGAAAGCGGAAGCCAAAGCAGAGGCACCTGCCGCTGCAGCTGCCGCCGATGATCTGACCAAGCTGAACGGTGTCGGCCCTGCCGCTGCCAAAAAGCTGGTTGAGGCCGGTATCGAGAACTTTGCCGCTCTGGCCGCCTTGTCGGACGAGCAGATTGCTGCTATCGACACCGTCAAAGTGAAACCCGAATGGGTTGAGCAGGCCAAAGAACTGGCCAAAGGCTAAGGAGAGAGAGAATGGCACATAAGAAAGCTGGCGGTTCCTCCCGTAACGGTCGCGACTCAGCAGGTCGTCGCCTTGGCGTGAAACTCTATGGTGGCCAGGCGGCCATCGCAGGCAACATCATCGTACGTCAGCGCGGCACCAAGTTCTGGCCGGGCGAAGGCGTAGGCATGGGCAAAGACCATACCATCTTTGCAACTGTCGATGGCGCCGTGAAGTTCCACAAGGGACTTAAAAACCGCACCTTTATTTCGGTCCTGCCAGTGGCGGAGGCCGCAGAGTAAGCCGAAACCCAGAAGGTTTAAGAAAAATTCATGGGGGACCGGCACAAAGTGCCGGTCCCCTTTCTCGTTTTCAGGAGCGGTCCTATGACCGAAGTGATCAAAACAGAACGCCTGACCCTGCGCCGATTCCGGCGTCAGGATTCGGCGCGTCTTGTTGACCTCCTGAGCGATCTGGATGTTGTGCGGTGGGTAACGAGCATCCCTTTTCCCTTTGCAATCACCGATGCAGAGAATTTTACCAAAAACCTCGCCTCGCAAGTTTACGATGCGTTTGCAATTGTACGAGGTGGGCAACTGATAGGTACGATTTCGGCAGGCGATGAGCTTGGGTATTGGCTAGGCCACCGATATTGGGGTCATGGCTACGCAACCGAAAGCGCACGCGCCATTGTCAGTCGGCACTTCCAAAGCAGCAAAGACGATCTCAAAGCCTCGTACCACCTTGGCAATGATCGTTCCCATGCTGTGCTGACAAAACTGGGATTTGATCCCACGTCACAATCCGAAGCTGTCGTGCGATCGACCGGAGAAACCGTGACGTTGCAGTGGATGGCGCTCAGCCAAGCCAGATGGGGGGCTGTGCAATGACCGTTGCAACCACCAGCTTCCTGATCTTCGCGGCGTCTCAAGTCGGAACACCGGGGCCGGCTAACATGGTTCTGTTGGGCACCGGTGCGCGCTATGGCTTCCGCGCGGCGCTGCCGTTTGTTGGCGGGGTTATACTTGGCAAGCAGTTGATCATTTGGCCCGTCGGGTTTGGCCTGCTGCAATTGGCTGAACAGGCGCCGATGGTGTTTGCGGCGCTCAAATATGCCTCAGCCGCATATATTCTTTGGCTGGCGTGGAAGATCGCCAATACACGGCTTTCGCCCCATTCCGGTGACAGCGTTGCGCCCGGATTTTGGGCTGGGCTGATCGTGCATCCGCTGAACCCCAAGGCCTGGGCGATGATCATTGCCGGGTTTACGGGATTTGTGGCAGCAGGAACGCCAAGTTTTGAGGCGACGATCACGATCGCTCTCTGTTTGTTGATTTGTCAGGTTGTTCTTCACCCAATCTGGACCTTTGCAGGCGATAGAATTGCCCATGCGGTTGAAGGTCGGCCTGCGGAAAAATATCTGATGTGGACGTTAGCGAGTTTGACAGTTGCGTCCGTACTTTTTGTGTTGTTCGGAGGAGGAACGCACTCATGAAGCTTGAGACGATAATCAATCAGCCGGTCATTGAAACCGAGCGGTTCGACCTGCGCCCATTGCGTCGGTCGGATATGGGTCTCATTGAACATTATGCAGGTGATGAGCGCGTGGCCCGTATGACCACGTCGATCCCGCATCCCTTGCCACCGGGCTCGATCGAGGCGTTTGTGACGCGCGCGATGGCCGAAGACCGGGATGAGGATGTCTGGGCGATGGATGCCACCAAAGACGGCGGGCCCGAGCTGATTGGCCTGATCTCATTGACGCGGCTGGATCGCAACCAGTCCGAGGTCGGCTATTGGGTCGCGCCGGTTTACTGGAATACCGGCATCGCGTCGCTGGCCGTCGAAACTCTGGTCAACGCGAATCCGCTGGAAAACGCGACCATGTTCGCCAGCGTGTTTCAGGACAATCCGGCCTCAGCCCGGGTGCTGACCCATTGCGGGTTCCAGTATCTTGGCGATGCGGAAACCTATTCGGTGGCGCGCGATGCGAATGTGCCCACCTGGACGTATACAAAGAAACTCTGACTTGTGGCCGATGGGGCCTTTGCAGTAGGGGACACACATGAAATTTCTCGATCTTGCAAAGGTCTACATCCGGTCCGGGGCCGGAGGTGGCGGCTGCGTCAGTTTCCGACGCGAAAAATACATTGAATATGGCGGACCCGATGGCGGGGACGGCGGTAAGGGCGGTTCGGTCTGGGCCGAGGTCGTGGACGGGCTGAACACCCTGATCGACTTTCGCTATCAGCAGCATTTCTTTGCCAAGAACGGTCAGCCCGGGCGCGGTCAGCAACGCACCGGCAAGGATGGTGATGACATCATCCTGCGTGTGCCCGTTGGCACAGAAATTCTGGACGAAGACGAAGAGACCGTGATCTGTGACCTGACAGAGGTCGGGCAGCGGTATTTGCTGGCCAAAGGTGGCAATGGCGGCTTCGGCAACCTGCACTTCAAATCCGCTACCAATCAGGCTCCACGCCGCGCCAATCCGGGGCAGGCGGGGATCGACCGTACCATCTGGTTGCGGCTCAAACTAATTGCAGATGTGGGCCTGTTGGGGATGCCCAATGCGGGCAAGTCAACCTTCTTGGCGGCCACTTCGAATGCACGCCCCAAGATCGCGGATTACCCGTTTACCACTCTACACCCCAATCTTGGGGTCGTTGGTGTTGATAACGTGGAATTCGTCGTTGCAGACATCCCCGGCCTGATCGAAGGCGCGCATGAGGGGCGTGGGATCGGTGACCGTTTCCTTGGGCATGTGGAGCGTTGTGCTGTCCTGCTGCATCTCGTCGACGGCACGTCCCAGACCGTTGCCGAGGATTACCGCACCATCATTCACGAGCTTGATGCCTATGGCGGAGAATTGGCGGAAAAGCCGCGCATCACCGTCTTGAACAAGGTCGACGCGCTGGATGAAGAAGAGCTTGCGCTTGCCAAGGAAGAGCTTGAACAAGCCGTAGGTGGTCCGGTCATGACCATGTCCGGTGTCGCGCATCTGGGCGTGACCGAAGTGTTGCGTGCCTTGCGGGCGCAGATTGACGAAAACCGCTTGCGCCAGAAACCCGCTGAGGAGGTCGCGCCTTGGCAACCCTGACCCATGCCAGCCGTCTGGTGGTCAAGATCGGGTCGGCCTTGCTTGTTGACCGGGCAACGGGGCTGCTCAGATCGGATTGGTTGAAATCCCTTGCGCAAGACGTGGCTTGGTTGAAAGGGCAGGGCACGGATGTTGTGCTGGTCTCATCCGGGTCGATTGCCTTGGGCCGAGGTGTTCTAGGGCTGCCCGTGCAAAATCTGCCGCTGGAACAGTCCCAAGCCGCTGCAGCGGTTGGACAAATCCGGCTGGCCCGCGCGTATGAAGAAGCGCTGACGCCGCATGAGATCAAAACCGCTCAGGTGCTGGTCACGTTGGAAGACAGCGCAGATCGGCGGCGTTATCTGAATTCCCGTGCAACGCTGGAAACGCTGCTGAGCCTAGGTGTTGTTCCGATTGTCAATGAAAACGATACAGTCGCCACAGATGAGATCCGGTATGGCGACAATGACCGACTGGCGGCGCAGATTGCCGTGACCATCGGCGCAGATCAGTTGATTCTACTGTCAGATGTCGACGGATTCTATTCGGGCAATCCCAACGAAGACGCGACAGCCACCCGGTACGATATCATCGAACAGATCACACCCGAGATCGAAGCCATGGCAGGCGATGCCGGATCGGGGCTGTCGAAGGGTGGCATGAAGACCAAGCTGTTGGCTGCCAAGATGGCGACGGCGGCAGGCTGCGATATGTCGATCACCGAAGGATCGCCCCTTAACCCTCTGAAAGCACTTGAGAATGGCGCGAATTGCACTTGGTTCACGGCCACCCTTGACCCGCACGCAGCACGCAAACGTTGGATTTCAGCGATGAAACCTCGTGGAGAGATCGTGGTCGACGACGGTGCTGCAAGGGCGCTTGCCAACGGCAAAAGCCTGCTGCCTGCTGGTATTGTCGAGGTGACCGGTGATTTCGGTCGCGGTGATCCCGTGGCCGTAATGGATCCGCAGGCGCGAAGGCTGGCGCAGGGGCTTAGCCGATATACCGCGCAAGAGGCGGACGCGATCAAAGGACGAAAATCATCTGAGATTGAGGCGACTCTTGGCTATCCTGGCCGCGCCGCCCTGATCCACAGAGACGATCTGGCGCTGTAAAGGCGCGACCTGACAAACTGAGACCGAAAGGCGCATGAGATGAAGGATTTCGACAACATTCCCGCAATGATGGCCGACCTTGGTGCGCGCGCTAAAGCCGCCTCGCAAGAGCTTGCCTTTGCCAGCGCTGAACGCAAACACGCAGCACTGATTGCCGCGGCTGATGCGGTATGGAACCACCGTTCTGACATCATTGAAGCCAATAAGAAAGACCTGGAGTTCGGTCGCGAGAAAGGTTTGAGCCCTGCGATGATGGACCGGCTGATGTTGGATGAGGCGCGTGTCCAAGACATGGTTGACGGGCTTCGCACGGTGGCAGAACAGGTCGATCCCGTGGGTGAAGTGCTGGCCGAATGGGACATGGCCTCGGGCCTGAACATTCAGCGGGTGCGCACGCCCTTGGGCGTGATCGGCGTAATCTACGAAAGCCGCCCCAACGTGACAGCCGACGCCGGGGCGCTTTGCCTAAAATCAGGCAATGCCGTGATCCTGCGCGGTGGGTCCGAAGGCTTCCATTCCTCTAAGGCAATCCATGCCTGTCTGATTGAAGGGCTGAAAGCAGCAGACCTTCCCGAAGATGCTATCCAGCTTGTCCCCACCCGGGATCGGGCAGCGGTGCAAGAGCTTTTGGCCATGACCGATTATGTCGACGTCATCGTGCCTCGTGGAGGCAAAGGGCTGGTTGGGCTTGTGCAACGCGAAGCGCGTGTGCCGGTCTTTGCGCATCTCGAAGGTATCGTTCATATCTATGTCGACAAGGCTGCTGATCCTCAGAAAACGCTGGATGTCGTCCTGAACGCCAAAACCCGGCGCACCGGCATCTGTGGCGCAGCAGAATGCCTGCTGATCCATGAAAATGTGGCTGAAACTCTAGGCCGCGATCTGATCGCTGCCTTACTGGCTGCTGGTGTCGAAGTGCATGCCGAGGGCGTCCTTGCGATCGAAAACACCATTCCCGCGTCGAATGACGATTGGGGCAAAGAATATCTCGACAGCATCATTGCTGCGCGCCCTGTTGCAGATATCGATGCAGCCATCGCGCATATACGCGAACACGGTTCAAATCACACCGATTGTATTATGACCGAAGACCCCGCCGCCGCCGAACGGTTCTTCGAACGGCTCGACAGCGCGATCCTAATGCATAACGCCTCGACCCAGTTTGCAGACGGTGGCGAATTCGGCATGGGTGCCGAGATCGGCATCGCCACCGGCAAGATGCACGCGCGCGGCCCGGTTGGAGCCGCTCAGCTGACCAGTTTCAAATATCTGGTGCGCGGAAACGGCACGACCCGGGGCTAGAACCGCAGTTTCACTTGGGTTGAGGTTGTTTCTGCCTCAACCCGGCGCCCCATCTCCAAAGCCGTGTTGGGCAACAGGGCGAATTGTACTTGAGCGGGGGTTAGCTTTTCGGCGAAGCGTCCTGTTGAGACCCCTCGCCACAGCCCTGTGTCGAGGCTTAGCTTGTCAGCTACACCGGTCACTGTCCATGCGTCGCCTTTGGTCTCAATCTCTACCTCGCCCCCAAAGGGCATTGCGCTTTCGCAGCACATGATGGCCAGAAAGGCGAGTTTCACCTGATTGCGTGGAACGGGTTCGGTTAGATTCCAACTTATCCGTACACGGCCTGCTTGCTCGACATCCCGCAGAAGTTCCACCACCTCGGTCCGCCCCAAGGGCTGATCACTGGCTGCGCCAAAAGCCACACGGAAAAACCGGATACGGGCGCCCGCACTGCCGACGCTGCCCGAAATCAACTCCATCTCAGGGCCTTGTACAGCACCAACCATCTCCAACAGTTCAAGCCCGTTGGTGATTGCCCCAATTGGGCTGATCAGATCATGGCAGATCCGAGAGCCGATCAACTCGGCCAGGTTGACGTCCGTAGCGCCCATGCGTACCTCCTGCTGGACCCGCCATTGGAGCCGGAGCCCTACATGACAGATCTGAATGCCATTCTTGCACCGGGCATGTATGTCCGCCACCCCGATTTCCCCGATTGGGGCGTTGGACAAGTACAGTCCAATATCGGAGGTAAGATCACCGTTAACTTTCGCGAGCAGGGGAAAGTGGTAATCGACGGGACACGCATAGCCCTGATGCCGGTCTTTGATCCGTGAAACTGGTTTAGGAATGGTTAACAACTCGGGTGAAACGCGGGCTTGTTGCCTTTGGCCACGCAATCGCGTTATCAGCGCGCAATCGACATAATGGAACATAATTGATGCCCGACAAAGGCCCCTCATTCACTGTCAAACTGGCCGAAAACGAGGCTGAACTGCGGGCGGCCCAACGTCTGCGCTATGACGTGTTTGTCCGGGAACTGGGTGGCGGCGGTGAGATGGTCGACCATGAGGCCGGGCTCGAACAAGATCGCTTCGATCCATATTTCGATCATATGCTGGCCATAGACGATACAACTGATGAGGTGATCGGCGTTTATCGACTGCTCCCGGGTGAACGGGCGGCAGAAATCGGGCAGTTCTATTCCGAAGATGAGTACGATCTGAGTGTTCTCAAGCAAAGTGATCGCAATCTGCTGGAACTCGGACGCTCCTGTGTTCATCCGGACTACCGCGGCGGCACTGCGATGTATCATTTGTGGAATGGTTTGGCTGCCTATGTCTTCGAGCGCGAGATTGAGGTCTTGTTTGGTGTGGCGAGTTTCCACGGAATCGACGTGCAGAAACTGGCGCAACCGTTATCGATGCTGCATCACAACCATCTTGCCCCGCCCGATCTGAGGGTTCGGGCGCAACCCGATGTGTTTCAACCCATGGATCTATTGCCACCCGAGGCGCTGGATCGGCGCGCGGCAATGGTGCAAGTGCCTGCGCTGATCAAGGCGTATCTTCGACTGGGCGGTTTCGTGGGCGAGGGGGCGTTTATCGATCATGCATTCAACACCACGGATGTGTGCCTGATCCTGGACACAAACCGCATGAATGAGCGTCAGCGGCGCATCTATGGCGGAGCTTGAACCGGTGAGTGATCCCTCATGGCAGAGCGAAGATGCGCCTGAACCCATTGAGCTTGGTTTCTTGGGCTGGGTTTTGGTGGTCCTTCGCGGCCTGCCACTAGCCCTTCTGGTGTTTGGAGGGTTGCTCATCTTACTCGTCACACGCCTGATCGAACGCCCGCTTTGTGGCGTTCAACGACCGGTGACGCCATTTATTTCACAATTCGTTTGTCGCAATGCGTTTCGAATCCTTGGGATCGGATTTCGCACCTCTGGTAGATTGATGCGGGAACGTGGGGCGGTGGTTGCCAACCATACGTCGTGGCTGGATATCTTTGCGCTGAATGCGCGTAAGCGTGTGTATTTCGTGTCAAAAGCCGAGGTCGCGAATTGGCCCGGCATAGGCTGGCTGGCGCGCGCAACAGGTACTGTGTTTATCGAGCGCGATCGCAAAAAGGCCCGTGAACAGACCAGGGTGTTTGAAGAACGTCTGAAGGCCGGGCACAAGCTGTTGTTCTTTCCCGAAGGCACCTCGACCGACGGTCTTCGGGTTTTGCCATTTAAAACAACTCTCTTTGCGGCGTTCTTCACTGAAGAATTGCGAGAGTTCATGTATGTTCAACCGGTCTCGGTCATCTTTCACGCACCCGAAGGACAACCCGAAAGGTTTTATGGCTGGTGGGGCGACATGGAATTCGGACCGCATTTGCTGAAGACTTTGGGCGCCCGGCGGCAAGGCACCGTGGAATTGATCTACCACGCGCCAGCCAAGGTTAGCGACTTTGAAAACCGCAAAGCGCTGGCGGCTCATTGTGAAGAGGCTGTACGTCATGCGCATTCGCTGGCGCGGCTTGAAAAATAAGGGCATTTGGCCCTTGCGCTGCTGCTTAACCTGCCGTATACGCGCGCCATTCAAACCCGCAGGCGGGGTTTGGCCTTTTTGAGGGAGACATCCTTATCAAGGCCGCCGGTTGGAGCATTCGCTTCTTTCACCCCCGCTCAGGCGTAAACCGGAAAAGGAAACATAGCATGGCTCTTCCCGAGTTCACCATGCGTCAGCTGCTGGAAGCTGGCGTTCACTTTGGTCACCAGACACAGCGTTGGAATCCCCGTATGGGCCCGTTCATCTACGGCTCACGCAATGGCATCCACATCATGGACTTGACCCAGACCGTTCCGATGCTGGATCAGGCGCTGCAGGCCGTTCGTGACACCGTTGCAAAAGGTGGCCGCGTTCTGTTCGTTGGTACCAAGCGTCAGGCCGCTGGCCCGATCGCTGAAGCGGCTGAAAAGTCGGCTCAGTACTACATGAACCACCGCTGGCTGGGCGGCACGCTGACCAACTGGAAAACCGTTTCCCAGTCGATCAACCGTCTGAACCAGATCGACGAAGCGATGGAATCGGGTGCTGAAGGCCTGACCAAGAAAGAGCGTCTGGGCATGGAGCGTGACCAGGGCAAATTGCAGGCATCGCTGGGCGGTATCCGCGAAATGGGCGGCGTTCCTGATCTGCTGTTCGTCATCGACGTCAAGAAAGAAGCACTGGCGATCGCCGAAGCCAACAAGCTGGGTATCCCGGTTGTAGCTGTTGTCGACACCAACTGCTCGCCCGATGGTGTTGACTACATCATCCCCGGCAACGACGACGCAGCCCGCGCAATCGCGCTGTACTGCGATCTGGCCGCACGTGCCGCACTGGACGGCATGACTGCACAGATGGGTGCAGCAGGCGTTGATCTGGGTGCATTCGAAGAAGCTCCGGTTGAGGAAGCCGTTGCCGAAGAAGCACCCGCAGAAGAAGCCGCGCCGGAAGCCAAAGCCGAAGCGTAAGCTGCCCGTCACGTAAATGACATATGGGGCAGGGTAGACCTGCCCCAATTCCGTTTGAATTGAGGAGAGCCAAAAGATGGCAATCACAGCAGCAATGGTTAAAGAACTGCGCGACTCGACCGGCGCAGGCATGATGGACGCGAAAAAAGCGCTGACCGAAACCGGCGGCAACATGGACGAGGCCGTCGACTGGCTGCGTACCAAAGGCCTGGCCAAAGCGGCGAAGAAATCGGGCCGTACCGCAGCCGAAGGTCTGGTTGCTGTTCACGTGAACGGTAACAACGGTGTAGCAGTCGAGGTGAACTCGGAAACCGACTTTGTTGCGAAGAACGGCGAGTTCCAGGAAATGGTTGGCAAGATCACCTATGCTGCCGAAGGCGTTGATGACGTTGACGCGCTGCTAGCTGCTGATCTGGGCGGCAAATCCGTTGCG
This sequence comes from Ruegeria sp. CE9, assembly GCF_056537425.1. Taxonomy (NCBI): domain Bacteria; kingdom Pseudomonadati; phylum Pseudomonadota; class Alphaproteobacteria; order Rhodobacterales; family Roseobacteraceae; genus Ruegeria; species Ruegeria sp. CE9. Next base: position 583,076 of record NZ_JBQFRO010000001.1, read on the forward strand.
GACACGCTGACTGACAAGATCGCTACCATCGGTGAAAACATGTCGGTTCGCCGCATGTCGAAACTGTCGGGCGACACTGTTGTGTCTTACGTCCACAACGCAGCGACGAATGGCATGGGCAAAATTGGCGTGCTGGTAGCCTTGTCAGGTGGTGACGAAGCGATCGGCAAGCAGGTTGCGATGCACATCGCGGCTGTGAACCCGGCAGCTCTGTCCGAAGCCGACATGGATCCGGCTGTTGTCGAGAAAGAAAAGCAGGTTCAGATGGACATCGCCCGCGAATCCGGCAAGCCGGAGCAGGTGATCGAGAAGATGATCGAAGGCCGCATGAAGAAATTCGTCGCCGAATCGACTCTGCTGAACCAGCAATTTGTCGTGAACCCCGACCTGACCGTCGAAGCGGCGGCCAAAGAAGCAGGCGCCACCATCACCGGATTTGTCCGCATGGAAGTTGGTGAAGGCATCGTCGTCGAAAAGGAAGACTTCGCAGCCGAAGTTGCCAAGGCCGCTCAGGGCTAAGATCTATTGCAGCCTCAGTTTGAGGCTGCGACAAATACGAACCCGGTTGCATAGCGCAGCCGGGTTTTTTCGTGCCAAAAGCCTGAAAACCGATGCTTGTGTAAGGTGTTGAGTTTGTAAGGTGTTGAATTGAGGGGCCCCGCATGATGGGGATGGAAGGGCCCCTCAAAATTTCCGGCAAAGAGACGCGGACGAATAGGCGCCTCGGTGTCAGAGCGATCAGAGAGCTTTGGAATTACAAAGATCCAATCAAAATGTTCCCTGGCTAAAGCCACCACTCACGGAACAATATCAATTTGCAATTTTATCGTAAGATTCGGAAAGTCATGTATTCCTTACCCTAGGTCAATTTGACGCAATTTAGCGTCAAAATAGGGTCATGCTTCCATAACAAACATCTGATTCTGCAACGCGGCCTTAAGCACTGCTTGCGCCGTAGTCTCAACAGACAGTGCCTCACGCGCCAGGCGTAGGTGTTTTTCAACAGTTGCAGAGGTCAACCCCATCAGCAATGCGATGTCCTGGGTCGTCTTGCCATCACCGACCCATTGCAACGCCTCGCGCTGACGCTTGGTCAATGCACGGTTCGGCGCATTGTAGGGCAGGGTGAGGATTTTCAGATGCGCGACATTGTTCATCAGCAAAATGTCTTCGCCATGCTTCTTCCAGACCTCATCCATCTCTTGCTGGCTATGCTCACGCGCCGCAAGTGAGATCGCGCCTTTGGAACGCATTGAAATCGAATTGAAGCTGACCGTATAACCAGCTGAAACACCAAGGGATTTGTTAAACTCAAACACCCTGATTTCTTCTTCAGACATAACACCGCTGGACATCATGTCGTGGATCATGCTCCAACTGGCGGCCCCGTCATTGTTTAAGGCCCATTTCAGCATTGGGGCGTGAAAATAGAGGCCCGACCGAAGAAAGCCATCCAAATACCGCTGGCAATGGTTGGTCAGGATCACAAAATCCTCTGGGTCACCCAATGATGTCGCTGTGCGATACTGGGTGTGGCCGTACAGGAGCCGGTCGAACCCAAACTTCGCCATCTGGCGGCAATGCGCATCCCAAAGCTCTTCGAGCGTTTTCGCGTAGCTGAGGAAATTGAGATACTCTTTGAGGTTCATCCCGTGCCTCTCTCAGCCAGGTGAGCGGCGAGCGCATTCAGCGCCAACACATAGCTTTGCGCACCAAATCCGCAGATCTGTCCAATGGCGACAGGCGCGATATACGATTTATGCCGAAATGCTTCACGGGCATGAATGTTGGACAAATGCACCTCAACCACGGGGACTTCGGCAGAAGAAATCGCATCCATCAACGCCACCGAAGTATGCGTAAACGCGCCTGCATTCAGGGTAATGCCGTCCTGCGTACCACGGGATGCGTGGATCGCATCAATTAGCGCGCCCTCATGATTGGATTGGAAATGAGTGACATTTTGGCCCAGCGACTTGCCATGCGCCACGCATAGATCTTCGATCATCCGCAACGTGGTCGCGCCGTAAACTTCGGGTTGTCGCGTGCCCAGCAAGTTCAGGTTCGGACCATTCAGAACCAGGATATTGTGCATCTTCAAACTGTCCCCATCTTCCTTTTTTCATAACCATGAATCCAAGAGGCGTCTAGCAGCCTTCTCTCTTAGGGGTAGAGCATCATTGTCGCATCGGTTTTGGCGCAACAGCTCAACGCTGGCGAAGTTCAGATATCCTCCATCGTCACCACAACTTTACCGAGAGCTTCGCGCCGCTCCAGCATGCTGATTGCTTCGGCTGCGCGTTCCAGCGGAAATTTTGCGCTGATGCGTGGCGCGATCTTTCCCGCGCTATACATGCCAAACAATTCAGCCATGTTCTGTGCGTGCCCCTTCGGATCGCGAAGCACCGAAGCGCCCCAGAACACGCCGACGATCTGACAGCCCTTGAGTAACGTCAGATTCAACGGAATGCTGGGAATACCCGCGGGAAATCCAACGACAAGATAGCGCCCGCCCCAAGCCAAGCTGCGCAGCGCAGGCTGTGCGTAGTCTCCACCCACGGCGTCATAAACCACATCGACGCCGCCACTTCCGGCCAGTGATTTGATCTCTGCAGACAGGGCCTTTTGCGCCTCGCGATCCATCGAGCGCGGATAGATCAGCGTCTCATCTGCACCGACATTCTTGCAGAATTCCGCCTTATCCGCAGAAGAGACCGCCGCGATGACGCGCGCGCCCATCGATTTGGCAAGTTCGATGGCGGCAGACCCAACACCGCCCGCGGCACCAAGGATCAACACAGACTCTCCTGGCTGCAGCTGAGCACGGTCCTTCAGAGCGTGGTAAGACGTACCATAGGTAAAGATGAAACATGCGGCGTCTTCGAATGGCATTGTATCTGGAATGTTGACAGCGGTCGCCGGATTGAGCGTCAGATGCGTAGCAAACCCGCCATGTCCGGACAGCGCGAGAATACGGTCACCGGGCGCGAAATCGGTTACACCTTCGCCAACCGAGGTAATTTCGCCAGCGATTTCGCCACCAGGGGCGAAAGGGCGGGGCGGTTTCATTTGGTACAGGTCTCGGATCATCAATGTATCAGGAAAATTTACGCCAGCGGCGCGGATACGTACGACAATTTCGCCCGCTTTTGGGGTCGGATCAGGCAAGGTGGTCAGTTCCAATGTTTCCGGACCGCCTGGTGTGACGCTGAGTAATGCCTGCATGTTCTCTACTTGCCTCTTGCTTCGCGTGAATTGAAATCGTTGGATTGCTGACAAGCATTGTCAAGGCGATCGCTCGTCTGGTTCCGCGAGGTCGAGTGTATCGTATCGAATTTCAAAAAGGAGAACGCATGACCCCCGAGACATTGTTTTCGCTAAGCGGCAAAACGGCATTGGTGACAGGCGGCGCCACTGGAATTGGCCGAATGGCAGCCGAAGCACTGGTCTATGCCGGGGCACATGTATTGATAGCCTCGCGCAAAGGCGACGCGTGCGAAGCTGTCGCGGCGCAGTTGAATGCATTGGATGCGCCTGGCTCGGCCGAAGGGTTTTCTGGCGACATCGGCGATGAAACGGGTATCGATGCGCTGGTTAATGAGGTCAAGAAACACACCCAATCACTTGAAATACTGATGAATAATGCTGGCGTTACATGGGGTGCGCCAATGGGCCAGTTTCCCCGTGCCGCATGGGACAAGGTTATGGCTGTCAACGTAGCAGGGGTGTTTGATCTGACCCAGAAGCTGCTGCCACTTCTGATGCAATCTGCATCTGACGACGATCCGGCGCGGGTGATCAATGTGGGCTCTGTTATGGGAGAGGTCCCGATGGGAGACGGGGCCTACAGCTATTCCGCCTCAAAAGCAGCGGTGATCCACCTGTCAAAGATCATGGCAAAAGAACTGGCGCCTTATCGGGTCACAGTAAATGCACTGGCGCCGGGGCCGTTCGTGTCGCGCATGACGGCCTTTGCGACCGAAGACGAAACCAAGCGTGATTTGGTGGGCAAGGGTGTCCCGCTGGGCCGCGTCGGTCGAGACGAAGATATTGCGGGATGCCTGCTGTTCCTGTGTGGCCGTGGCGGCAGCTATGTCACCGGTGCGGTGATCCCGGTCTCAGGTGGGATCAACGTACAGACGGCGGGTAATATCTTTGCCGATGCCCAGTAACGACCGGTTCACTTCAAATGACTGAGAAACCACTGAGCGATACGTCTCTGGATATCAACGCTGTTGATGCTTATCTTAAATCACAGCTTGATGGATTTAACGGCCCACTTGAAGCGGAGAAGTTTACCGTTGGCCAGTCCAACCCGACCTATCTGCTGCGTACTCCGACCAAGTCCTGTGTTTTAAGGCGCAAACCCCCAGGGGTTCTATTGAAATCTGCTCATGCGGTGGATCGAGAGTTTCGCGTTTTGGCAGCGTTAGCGGGCAGTAACGTGCCTGTACCCAAGGTTTACCTGCTTTGCGAAGACGACGAAGTCATCGGGTCGGCCTTCTATGTGATGGAACATCTGCAAGGACGCACGTTTGTTGACCCCGTCATGCAGGATGAAGACAACGAAACGCGCACAGGTGTTCTGGAAGAAATGAACCGCGTGCTGGCCGAATTGCATATGGTTGATATCGATGCTGCAGGCCTTACCGATTACGGACCGCCCGGCAACTATTTCGAGCGGCAGATTGCCCGTTGGACAAAGCAATATCGCGCGTCTGAAACCGAAATCATTCCTGATATGAACCAGTTGATTTCTGCTTTGGAGTCGCAGATCCCTGCTGATGACAATCAAAGAACACTGGTACACGGCGATTACCGCATCGACAATCTGATGTTTGAAACCGACGGAACAGCCTGCATTGGCGTGCTGGATTGGGAACTTTCAACCATCGGGCATCCTTATGCGGATTTGGCGGCGGTCATCATGCAGTGGCAACTGCCACCCGGCAAACAAGGCCGAGGTCTGGCCGGTGTTGATCGTGAAAGCTTGGGCCTGCCCTCTGATCAAGCCTTTATCGCCGACTATTGCGCGCGTCGCGGATTGCCGGGGATCGAGAATTTTGGGTTCTACCTTGCTTTCAACTTCTTCCGCATGGCCGGTATTCTGCAAGGTGTCTATAAACGGGCGCTCGACGGCAACGCATCAGACCCGGCAAGGGCGCGCGCGTTTGGTGCATATGTTCCAATCTTTGCGCAGCACGGGTTGTCCGCGTTGGATCAGACATAAGGGGAATTCTCTGAGCCAAACGTCAAGTCATCGTAAATGGGCTGAAACAGGCAGATTTATCTGTTACTGCATTCAGTCGGCATGCAAGATCGACCCAACGAACACGGAGCCGATATATGGGACTTGATCCGACTGCGCAGATGCATATTCACAAGTGGATGCAGAGATATGTCGACCAGCGGAAATATGCTGGCAGCGCACTTCTGATACATCAGCATGGGCAAGAGGCCTTCTTTCACGCTTGTGGTCGCCGCTGTATCGAAAACGACCTTGAGTTTCAGCGCGACAGTCTGGTTCGGATATATTCGATGACCAAGCCCGTGACATCCGTCGCACTGATGATGCTGGTCGAGCAGGGGTTGTTTCATCTCGATGCGCCTGTTTCCGAGTTTCTGCCAGAATTTGCGACCATGAAGGCGCTGACGCCAAATGCGACAAGTATTGATCAGACCGAGGACGCACCGACTCCAAGCCTGCATCAGTTGCTGACGCATACCAGCGGGCTAAGCTATCCGTTCAATCCTGGCCTGCTGCCCGAAGCAATGGATGAGCTGAATCTGATCTTTTCCGCGCAACAGGGCCCTCTGGCGGATCGGGTCAAAGTGTTGGCGGAATTACCCTTGGCATTTCAGCCCGGTACACGATGGGAGTATTCGGTCGGAATTGATGTAATCGGCCACGTGATCGAAGTTGTGTCGGGCAAATCGCTGGATGTTTACTTCGACGAGAACATTTTCCAACCTCTTGGGATGACGGAAACCGCGTTCTCGGTGCCTGCAGGGGCAGGGGACCGGTTTGCGTCGCTTTATACACCGCTGGAAGGCGATGCGATGGCGCTGAACGCAGCCAAATCCGGCGGCGAAACTCTCCGATTGGTAGATAGCGCCGGGCAATCTCCATTTGAAGCGACCACAACCTTTTCCGGTGGCGGCGGATTGATAAGTACGATCGACGACTACAGCAAGTTTGCCGAAATGCTGAGGAACAACGGAACTGGCAATGGCGCACGCCTGCTGGGCCCAAAGACAGTAGAGTTTATGTTTCGCAATCACTTACCGGGCGACATTGCATCGATGGGACCCCAAAGCTTTGCCGAACAACCCATGGAAGGTACAGGGTTCGGTATCGGTGGCGCAGTGATTCTGAACCCGGCGCGCACCAAAGCCCCAGGCTCGATCGGTGATTATGGTTGGGGTGGAATGGCCTCAACCTATTTCTGGATTGATCCGATCAACCAGCTTTCAACTGTGTTCTTCACCCAGCTGTCGCCGTCCAGCTCCTATCCGTCGCGCGCAGAGCTAAAAGCACTTGTTCACGCAGCGCTCGTTGAATCATCCGATTTAGGGTGATACCGGAAAAGCCAAGACGCCGGAGACCCCAGAATGACCGAAGCTGAGCGCATACTGCTTGATCTGCTGAATATCGAGCGCCTCGAAGTCGATCTGTTTCGCGGAACCGGATCAGGCGGGGAAACACCGACGCGCATCTTCGGTGGGCAGGTGATTGCACAGGCTCTCGCGGCGGCTTACAGTACGGTTGAAGGGCGGCTCTGTCATTCCTTACATGCTTATTTTATTAGACCAGGCGATCCTTCGATTCCTGTTATATATCAAGTGGATAGCGCGCGAGATGGACGTTCATTTACGACCCGTCGCGTAGTTGCGATCCAGCATGGCAAGCAAATCCTGAACATGTCGGCCTCGTTCCATAAACAGGATGATGGGTGGGATCATCAGCATCCCATTCCAAAGGTAGATGCGCCCGAACATTATCCGTCGCGCGATGAATTGCGGGAAAACTATCTGGATCGTGTACCAGACAAACTAAAGCCGGAATTGTTGCGCGAACGTCCAATCGAAGTGCGCGAGATCGACCCGTTAGACTTGTTTTCGCCTGCGAAGGTAGACGACAAGAACCATATTTGGTTTCGAATGAATGCAGCTAATCACGCGGATACGATTACACAGCATCTGCTTCTGGCCTATGCCTCAGACATGAGCTTGCTGAGCTCGGGAATGCGTCCTCATGGGTTAAGCTGGTTTACTGGCGAGATCGACGGCGCGAGTCTTGATCACGCAATCTGGTTTCATGCACCCGTTCAATTTCAGAACTGGCATCTCTACACGATGGAATCGCCATGGACAGGGCAGGGGCGCAGCTTTAACCGCGGCTCGATCTATGCCCAAGATGGCACTTTGGTTGCATCAGTAGCGCAGGAAGGCCTATTGAGGCGTCGAAAATCGCGTTAGATATCTCTTGCAAACTGCTGATCTATCTTATTCATTCCGTCCAGCCATCGATCATGATCTTCGGCTTTCAGGCGCACATAGTCCGAAACTTGCGGATGCGGAAGGATTAAAAACCGCTCTTCCGCAAGCGCCTCGACGCAGGACTGCGCAACATCAGCGGGTTCAAGCATCCCATCAATTGTTGCAACCGAATCCTCAAATCCGCGTGTCATCTCAGAGCGCACGGCTTGCGGACATAACACTGAAACCCGAATTCCGCGGTCGCGGTACGTCAGCGCGACCCATTCAGCAAATCCAACAGCCGCATGTTTGGTCACGCCATAGGGTGCGGCACCGGGAATGTTGAGCAAGCCGGCGGCAGACGCCGTAACCATCAGATAACCGCTGCCACGTGCCAACATTCGTGGGATCAAATGCCTTGCCGTCCAGACGTGAGACATAACGTTGATCCGCCAGATGCGATCCCAATCTTCGTCCGGCACATCAAGCCCACCAAAGGTCAGTATACCGGCATTGGCACAGAATAGATCAATCGGAGCAATCGTATCTTCGACCGTCTCAATCAGTACGCGAATATCGTTTTCTTTGGAGACATCACAACTAAAGGTAGTACCACCAATTTGCTGCGCTACAGACCGTGCTCCTTCAAGATCGATATCGGCGCAAATGACATGCGCGCCTTCAACTGAGAACCGTTCGGCCAAACCTTTACCGATGCCACTTGCCGCGCCGGTTATAACAACGGTCTTTCCATCTAGATCCATAGCAACATCCGGGCTCCACATTACGTGCGCATCGTAACATGTTGGTAAACCACAGCCAATGCGATCAGTGGGACTGCGGTTCACAGTCTTATTATTTACATAATACCGATTATACGATAATTGAGCTAGTCTTCAAAAGAACGCCTGAAGACCCGTTTGCGCCCGCCCCAGGATCAAGGCATGGACATCATGCGTGCCTTCATAGGTATTGACGGTCTCAAGATTGATCATGTGGCGCACCACTTGGAATTCCAGCGAAATCCCGTTGCCCCCATGCATGTCACGAGACATCCGAGCGATATCCAGAGCTTTGCCACAGTTGTTGCGTTTGATGATCGATATCATCTCGGGCGCGGCTTCGGCTTGGTCCAATAGACGCCCAACGCGAAGGCTTGCTTGCAGACCCAGTGAAATTTCTGTCTGCATCTCTGCCAATTTACGTTGATACAGCTGCGTCTGCGCCAAGGGTCGATTGAACTGCTTGCGGTCCAGGCCATATTGACGCGCCGCATGCCAGCAGCATTCGGCAGCTCCCATAGCGCCCCAGCTGATGCCATAGCGCGCGCGATTCAGACAACCAAACGGCCCCTTGAGGCCTTGCACATGAGGAAGCAGTGCGCCCTCGTCCACTTCGACGCAATCCAAAACAATTTCACCAGTGATCGAGGTTCGCAGGCTCAACTTGTTTTCGATCTTCGGTGCACTTAGGCCTTTAGTGCCTTTGTCCAGAACAAACCCTCGGATTTTACCGTCATGTGCATCCGACTTCGCCCAGACCACAAACACATCAGCAATCGGCGCGTTTGAAATCCACATCTTGCTGCCGGTCAAACGATAGCCGCCGTCGATTTTCTCGGCGCGGGTTTTCATTGCCGCAGGATCAGACCCAGCGTCAGGTTCTGTCAGGCCAAAGCAGCCAATCCACTCACCGCTGGCCAGTTTTGGCAGGTATTTGCGCCGTTGTTCTTCGGTGCCGTACGCATAAATGGGATACATCACCAACGAGCTTTGCACCGACATCATCGAGCGATAGCCAGAATCCACCCGCTCAACCTCGCGCGCAACCAGACCATAAGTCACATAGCCCGCACCGATGCCGCCATATTCCTCGGGGATTGTTGTGCCGAGCAGGCCCATCTCTCCCATCTCGCGAAAGATCCCCGGATCGGTCTCTTCGTTCTGAAAGGCCTTGGTGACACGCGGTTGCAGTTTTTCTTGAGCATACGCACGCGCGCTGTCGGCGATCAGACGTTCATCCTCTTCCAACTGGTCAGATAGTCGGAACGGATCATCCCAATTGAAAGCCCCAAGCTCGGGGGCATCCTTCGCGCGCAAGACAGGCTTAGCTTCTGGAGCGTTCATTCTAATTCTCCGGTCGGTGTGAGTTGGCGCAACCATATCCTGAGTTTTTCGCAAAAAAAAGCGAGACATATGCATATTTTCATGATCAAAACGCATAGATGCGACCCAAACGCCCTATTCTACCACCGATCTCTGCGCTACGCGCGCTCGAAGCCTTGGACCGGCTTGGGTCAGCCTCAGCCGTTGCAGATGAAATGGCTCTGACGCAAAGCGCCGTCAGCCGACAGCTACAGACGCTTGAGGCGCATCTGGACGCTGAGTTGGTGAGCCGCGACCGAAAAAGACTGTCTCTGACAAAGGCCGGACAGGACTATGTTCGGGAAATTCGGCCAGCCTTGGCCCAGATCGCACAAGCGGCGCTTAAGCTACACGTTGCACCGGTTGGCGGGACATTGAACCTGGCGATATTACCGACATTCGGTATGCGCTGGCTGGTTCCCCGACTGCCCGAGTTTGCGCGCCTGCATCCAGATATCACGATCAACATGACAACACGTCTACGACCGTTCAGCTTTGCATCAGAACCCTTTGATGCAGCGTTGCATTTTGGAGAGCCCGATTGGCCCGGAACCGATCGGTTATTGCTGAGTGTTGAGCGGGTTTTACCTGTTTGTGCACCCGAGTTGCTACCACACGGATCACCTAACGCACCAAGTGAATTGCTTAAATTGCCTTTGCTTCATATCCAGACACGACCGCGCGCGTGGCAGGATTGGTTTCAGCAGATGGGCGTCGAACATCCGCACCCCCTGCCCGGCACAGTGCACGACCAGTTCAATACGATCAATTAAGCCGCGCTCCACGGGCTGGGCGTCGCCTTGTTGCCGAACTACTTGATCGAACAGGATTTGGCGACCGGTAGATTGGTTGCAGCCTTTCCGGATGCGATTGAAACCGTGGGCGCCTATTATCTGGTTTGGCCGCGCGAGAAGTCTGGGGATGAAGCGCTGCGTAGTTTCCGGCACTGGCTGGCGTCGCAGGCACAGCCAGAAGAGGTTCTGCCGCGTTAACCTAACGCGTACCCTGCCCCGCGCACCGTGCGAACCGGATCTTCGCCACCATGTTGGGTCAAAGCTTTGCGCAGGCGTCCAATGTGTACATCGACGGTCCGTGTATCGACATAGATGTCGCGGCCCCACACGCGGTCGAGCAGTTGTTCACGGCTCCAGACCCGCCCTGGCTTTTCCATGAATGTGCTCAGCAGGCGGAACTCAGTCGGGCCCAGCTTCAGAAGCTTATCGTCGCGGCTGACCTTGTGGGTCTCAGAGTCCAGGATAATGTCGTCAAATTCCAACCGGATACCCACCGTGGCAGGCCGCACGCGGCGCAGTTGCGTCCGTACGCGCGCCATCAGTTCCACGACCGAGTAGGGCTTGACCACGTAGTCATCCGCGCCGGTTTCCAATCCGCGCACTTTATCAACCTCTTCGGATCGGGCAGACAACATGATGATCGGGATCGAACGGGTGTCAGGCCGCGTTTTCAGGCGGCGACACACCTCGATCCCGCTGAGATTGGGCATCATCCAATCCAGCACAATGATATCCGGGCGGTCTTCTTCGACCAACAACAAGGCCTCGTCCCCGTTGGCTGCGCGTATCACGCGAAACCCTTCGGCATCCAGATTGTAGGCGAGGACTTCGCGCTGGGCCAACTCGTCTTCAACCACCAGAACTGTCGGTTGATCAGCGGACATGACGGACGGTCTCCTAGATCGTTTGCGAGGTGTTGTCGGCCTTGGGCCGGGCTTCGCTGGGACGCTCGCCGGTGACCAGGTAAACTACCTGTTCGGCGATGGCGGTCACGTGATCCCCCATACGCTCGATGTTTTTGGCGATGAAATGCAGATGCATGCAGGACGAGATGTTGCGCGGGTCTTCGGCCATGAAGGTCAGAAACTCACGGAACAGGCCGTTATACATCTGGTCTACTTCCAGATCGCGCTCGATCACATCTGCTGCCAGTTCGGCATCCCGCTGGATATAGGCGTCAAGCGCATCGCGCAGCATCAACTCAACCTCACGCGCCATGCGGCGCAAGGCGGCGGCGCTGCCGTTGATTTCACCAGCATTGACCAGAACGGTCGTGCGTTTGGCTATGTTCTTGGAATAGTCACCAATCCGTTCCAGATTGCCCGAGACTTTCAGAACTGACAGCACCAGTCGCAAGTCACCGGCTGTCGGAGCACGCAGAGCGATCAGACGCGCGGTTTCCTCGTCGATCAACTCTTCCAACGCGTCGATGGCCTTGTCGCCTTGTCGCACTTCTTTGGCCAGTTCTTCGTCGCGAGTTTCCAACGACCGCGCGGCGCCCATGATGGCGGCTTCGACCAGCCCGCCCATCTTCATGATATGGGCCTGAATGGTCTCGAGATCCCGGTCGAAAACCGATGCAATATGTTGTTCGCTGCTCATTGCAATAATCCTGTGCTCAGCCGATCCGGCCGGTGATATAGCTTTCAGTCCGGGGATCTTCGGGGTTGGTGAAGATCTGCCCGGTTTCACCAAATTCAACCAAGTTACCCAGATGGAAAAATGCGGTTTTCTGGCTGACCCGCGCGGCCTGTTGCATCGAGTGGGTCACAATCACCACCGAATAGCGCGAGCGCAGCTCGTCAATAAGTTCCTCGACCTGCGCGGTCGCAATCGGGTCCAGGGCCGAGCACGGCTCATCCATCAGTAGAACCTCGGGCTCGGTCGCTACGGCGCGGGCAATGCACAGACGCTGCTGCTGGCCACCTGACAGGCCCGTACCGGGGGCGTCCAGACGATCTTTGACCTCATCCCAGATCGCACCTCGACGCAGGGATTTTTCAACGATCTCGTCCAGTTCCGCCTTGTTCTTCGCAAGGCCGTGGATACGCGGACCGTAAGCAACGTTGTCATAAATCGACTTGGGGAACGGGTTCGGTTTCTGGAACACCATCCCCACCTTGGCGCGCAGTTGAACCGGATCTACACGTTTGTCATAGATGTCTTCGCCATCCAGCAGGATATCACCCTTGACCCGGCAAATATCGATCGTGTCGTTCATCCGGTTGAGGCAACGCAAAAATGTCGACTTACCGCAGCCCGACGGGCCGATAAAGGCCGTGACCGTCTTGTCTTCGATATCGACATTCACGTCTTTGATCGCGTGGGTGTCGCCATAGTAGACTTGAACATTCTTGGCGTTGATCTTGATGTCTTTGGAGTCCACGGTTCTCTCCACTCGTGTCATGTCATTCATTGTAGCCTCCATTTACCAGCGGCGTTCGAAGCGGCGGCGCAGGATGATTGCGATGATATTCATGGTCAGCAGGAACATCAAAAGGATGATGATGCCGCCCCAGGCTTTCTCATAGAACCCCACATCAGCGCGCGCGGCCCAGGTGTAGATCTGCGCGGGCATGGCCGAGTTCGGTTCGGTAAAACCTGCCAGAAATCCATCGGGATAGCCGCGGGCAACAAAGCCCACCATGCCGATCAGCAGCAGCGGGGCTGTTTCACCCAGCGCTTGTGCCAGACCGATGATAGTGCCGGTCAGAATGCCGGGCGCGGCCAGCGGCAGCACGTGGTGGAACACGGCCTGCATTTTCGAGGCCCCTACCCCAAGTGCCGCATCACGGATCGACGGCGGCACGGCCTTAAGTGATGCGCGGGTCGAGATGATGATCGTCGGCAGCGTCATTAGCGTCAGCACCAAGCCACCTACAAGTGGGGCCGATTGCGGCAAGTGCATGAACTGGATGAACACCGCCAGACCCAGAATACCGAACACGATCGACGGCACAGCGGCCAGGTTCGAGATATTGACCTCGATCAGGTCCGTGAATTTGTTCTGCGGCGCGAACTCTTCCAGATAGATGGATGCAGCGACTCCGATAGGCAGCGAGAGGCACAGCACCACCAGCATCATGAAGAATGAACCAACGACCGAGGCACCGATGCCGGCCCCGCCGGGGTTGTCCACTCCGGAATCCGCACCGGTAATAAAGGGCCAGTTGAATGCCTGCTTGATGATCCCCGCCTCTTTCAACGCATCGACCAGATCCAGATCGCTGAGTTGCAAAAAGCGGCTGTCTTGCAAGGTGTCGCGCGACACACGGCCCTTGAAATACCCATCTACCCGGCTTGAGGCTGCCAGATCGAACATGATCGGCTCACCCAGTTTGCTTGGTTTATCCGCATAGAAAGTCCGGATCGTACCCCCGACTTTCCCCAGCAGACGCTCGATCGCGGCCTCGTCAAAATCGACGCTAATTCCGCTTTCGGCCAGTTCTTCATTCAGCTCTGCGATGAACAGATCGGAATAGGCCTTGGTCTTGAACAGTGTGCCCTCGGCCTCATCGCGCTGCGCTGGCGTCAGGGTAAACTCGACGCTTACGACCGTGCGCTGGAAGGCTGGAATACCTTGCGACAGGATTGAGGCAAATAACACGACCAGAAAGAACAGTCCGGTTGCGATTGCGACGATACCATAAGCGCGAAACCGTTTTTCGGCAGCTGCGCGTTTCTTGGTCCGTGCATCAGTAGCCGTAAGCGAGACAGCGTGACGGCCGGTTTCGGGGCTTGGCATGCTGGCGTCGGTCATTCGTACTGCTCCCGATACTTACGCACGATATAAAGGGCGAAAACGTTCAGCCCCAACGTGAGGATGAACAAGGTCATGCCAAGCGCAAAGGCCACAAGGGCTTCGGGCGAGGCGAAATCAGCATCGCCGGTCAACTGGCTGACGATTTTTGCGGTGACGGTGGTCATGGCCTCAAAGGGGTTCAGGTCCAACCGGGCAGCCGCCCCTGCCCCAAGAACCACGATCATTGTCTCACCAATAGCGCGCGAGGCAGCCAGAAGGATCGCACCTACGATCCCCGGAAGGGCTGCCGGTAAAACGACTTGGCGGATTGTTTCAGACTGAGTGGCACCCAGCCCATAAGACCCATCACGCATCGCCTGCGGCACCGCATTGATGATGTCGTCAGATAGGGAAGAAACGAAAGGGATCAGCATAATGCCCATGACCAGACCAGCGGTCATCACCGCTGTACCAGCTTTCATCCAACCCAATCCGTCATTGCCAAAAACGCTCAGCAGCAGCGGGCCGACGGTCAGCAGGGCGAAGAGACCGTAAACGATGGTCGGGATGCCAGCCAGAACCTCAAGCAAAGGTTTGGCGAATGCGCGCACACGGGGCGAGGCATATTCGCTGAGGTAAATGGCAGCGAACAAACCAATCGGCACAGCGACAAGCAGCGCGACTAACGAGATGTAGAATGTACCCCACAGCAGTGGAATGATACCCAGATCGGAGGCACCACCACGGCCCGAAAAGCTGGGTGCCCAGGTCGTGCCAAAGAAGAACTCGGAAGCGGGATAGAGCTTGAAGAACTCCCAAGTGTTGAAGACCAGCGACAATACGATGCCAACCGTCGTGAGCACCGCAACAGACGCGGCAGCAAGCAAGAGGACACGAACGCCCTGCTCAACGACATTGCGCGCCCGGTATTCCAAGTGGGTTTGCCACCAGCTGAATGCGGCACCGGCCATCGCGATCAAGATGACGAGAACCGACATGATGGCATATCCGGTCGCATTCATGACCCGATATCTCTGCGCTGCGTGTAGTACAGGTTGCGTTATGTCCGAAGTCACAACCTGCCCTGCGTCCTTCAGCGTCTGTGTGATTTCAGCAATATCTGCGTTTGCATCACCCGCGGAGGTCTCTGTCAGCAACCCTTGAGCCACAGCGTTGTCCAACCCACTGGCGGTGCGGCGCACCTCGGCCATCACAAGGCTCAGCGACGAACCTTCTTTGATGGCTGATTCAGGGATCATCTCGGAGACCTGAGAATTCACGTATAGCGGTTGCACAAGCAACCAGACGATCAACAGACCGATCGCTGGAACGACCGTTTTCAGGGCGACGTTCGCGCCATAAAACGTTGGAAGTGAGTGCAGATTTCGGCTGTCACCTCCGGCGCTGTGCAAGGCACGCGAACGCCCAAGGAAAAATCCGACTGCAGAGATCGCGATGACGATCAGGAAAAGCCAAATTATCGGCATACTACCCCCACGGGTCTTGATCGGGACTTCTTAAAGATGCTTTGGGGCGACACTTGCGGCCGCCCCAGATGCGTAACCGTATGTTCCGGTTTAGCTGCCCGAACCCATGGTCACTTCGTTCGCGATTGCGTCCTGAGTTTTGGACAGCTCGGGGTCAGCAACCAAGCCATAGTTGGCCAGCGGGCCCGAACCACCTGCGATTTCGTCAGCGGTAAAGAACTGAGCGTATTCTTTCAGGCCAGGGATCACGCCGATATGGGCTTTCTTGACGTAGAAGAACAACGGGCGCGAAACAGGGTACTCACCCGAAGCGATGGTTTCGGTCGAAGGTGCGATACCGCCCATGGTCGCGACTTTCAGCTTGTCGGTATTGTTCTCATAGAACGCCAGACCAAACACGCCGATGCCGTTGGGGTTGGTGTCGATACGAGCCAGGGTTTCGGTGTAGTCACCGTCGATGTCGACCGATTTGCCATCGGTGCGGACGTCGAGGCACGCGTCTTCGGCGTCATCTTCGCTCATGCCGCCTGTGACCATGGCTTCCATGGCGCCGGTTGCTTCACAACCTGCCAGCAGAACTTTGTCTTCGAACACTTCACGGGTGCCGTGCTTGGTGCCCGGAATGAACATGGCGATTTCAACATCCGGCAGGTCGCCGTTGAACTCGGCCCAGCTGTTGAAGCTGTTATCGACCAGCGCGCCGTCTTTCATGACTTTCGAACCGATCGCATTATAGATGTCTGCAGGCTGGAACGCAGTGAAGGCCGGGCCCGACTGCTGGCTTGCAAATACGATGCCGTCATAACCGATGCGGACTTCCATGATGTCAGTCACGCCGTTTTCAGCACAGGCTTTGATTTCTTTTTCGCGGATTGCGCGCGATGCGTTTGCAACGTCGATTGTGTTTTCGCCAACGCCTTCACAGAACCGCTTGAGACCAGCCGAGGAACCGCCCGATTCTACAACCGGGGTCGGGAAATCAGTGTTTTCACCGAACAGTTCAGCTACGATCGAAGCATAAGGCAGTACGGTCGACGAACCGGCAACCTGAACATTGTCACGTGCGGCAGCAGCGGTTGCCGAGACGGCGGCGATTGCCAGCACAGAAGCCGACAGTTTTACAAAGGACATTTCAGTCTCCTTGAGAATGATGGGTACTGATCACCCTCATGATGATCTGCGCGCAGCACTATGACCCGCGCGTAAGCCTTTTGTGACAGGTATGTAACGGTTTCATGACAACTCACGAATTTCTCAGAAATTCTTAACTTGACGATGGGTCAGCATCGATAGGCTTGCGTTTAACGGGGCAAGATTACAGTGAATGTGGCACCCTGACCCAATTCACTTTCAACGCGCAGCCGACCGCGATGCCGGTTGACGATGTGTTTAACAATGGCAAGCCCCAGCCCTGTCCCGCCCAACTCGCGCGAACGGTGACTGTCGGCACGATAGAATCGCTCGGTTAGCCTGGGCAGATGTTTGGCATCGATACCCGGGCCCTGATCTATGATCTTGATTCGAACAGCGGGACCACGCATTGCGGTATCCCGCTGGAACAAACGCACAACCACATCGACCTTGCCTCCCCCGCCACCATATTTGATTGCGTTTTCGACAAGGTTGGTAATGACCTGACGCAACTGATCGCTATCGCCGATCATCGTGACGGGCTCTGCCGGCGCATCAAGCGAAACGGTTACACTGGCGTCATCCGCCAAGGGACGTAGAGTGTTCAATGTCGACTGGATGAGCCCGGTCAGTTCCAGCGGTTCTTTTGGTCTGACCCTCTCTTCACTTTCGACGCGGTTGAGCGACAGCAAATCCCCGACCAATCTATTCATCCGATTGGCCTCATCCGTCATGATCTGCAAAAAGCGATCGCGGGCAGCGGTATCGTCACGAGCCGGACCCCGCAGGGTTTCGATGAAACCCATCAAAGCAGTCAGTGGTGTGCGCAGCTCATGACTGACATTCGCAACGAAATCACGCCGCATCTGACCCGCTTGTTCCAGATATGTAACATCCTGAAACACCGCCAGAACGGCTTGGGTACCGCTGATATACCGGCACTGCACTTCGAATGTTGTGTCTTGCGCCCCGTCATTGGACAGGTGTCTCGCAGTGCCGGGCTGTTTCGAACGCAGGCACTGCTCAATCACTTCGATGACCTGCGGTTGGCGCAGGATGGTGGCAAAATGCCTGCCCTCTATTGCACCGCCCAGCAGTGTCTGCGCCTCGGTGTTCGCAGATTGGATTCGTTCACTCTGATCGATCAGCAA
The DNA here is from genome assembly GCF_056537425.1 of Ruegeria sp. CE9. Classification (NCBI taxonomy): domain Bacteria; kingdom Pseudomonadati; phylum Pseudomonadota; class Alphaproteobacteria; order Rhodobacterales; family Roseobacteraceae; genus Ruegeria; species Ruegeria sp. CE9. The sequence continues at coordinate 601,004 of NZ_JBQFRO010000001.1, forward strand.
CGCGGGCAGCGGAACCGCAGAGACAAGTTCGGCAATCAGGTTTTCAGTCATACCAGATCAGACCGATCGCAGAGTTTCGCGAAACTTGCGCATGTTGTCTTGATAGTGGAGCGCGCTCAGCGTCAGCTTTTGCGCCGCAGTTTCATCTATCTGTCTGACCACTTTGCCGGGCGATCCCATGACCAGCGAGTTATCGGGAATTTCCTTGCCTTCGGTGATCAGCGCCCCAGCCCCGATCAGGCAGTTTTTTCCAATCTTCGCACCATTCAGGACAATGGCACCCATACCGATCAGCGTATTGTCCCCGATCGTGCAGCCGTGCAGCATGACCTTGTGGCCGATCGTACAGTTCTTACCAATCGTCAACGGAAATCCCGCATCGATATGCATCACGCAGTTTTCCTGTACGTTGCTGCCGGTGCCTACACGGATTTCCTCGTGATCCGCGCGTATGGTGCATCCAAACCAGACCGACGCACCTTGCTCCAGCACCACTTTGCCAATCAGATTGGCATCAGAGGCGACCCATGTATCTTCGTGAATCTGAGGCGCGTGTTCGCCCAAAGCATAGATGGTCATGATAGGCCCTCAAACTCGGTCTGCAACGAGCGGATGTGGTTTTGCAGGTTGGGTTGCTGAATACGGCGCATGCGTTCGGCGCTGACAATCGTTTTCAGTTTTTCTTCGGTCGAATCCAGATCATCATTGATCAGCACGTAGTCGTAATACCCCCAGTGGCTGATCTCATCCCAGCTTTTCAGCATACGCTTGGCGATCACATCCTCGCTGTCCTGTCCGCGCCCTTCCAACCTGCGCCGAAGCTCGCGGATGGAGGGCGGCAGGATGAATATCGACAACGCGTGTTTGCCCAAGTCTGAATTCCGAATCTGCACTTCACCCTGCCAATCCACATCGAACAACACGTCGCGCCCTTGGGTAATAGACTCGCGCACCGGCCCCGCAGGTGAGCCATAGAAGTTGCCGAAGACATGCGCGTGCTCCAGCATCTGCCCATCAGCCACCTGCTGTTTGAACTCGTCCTCAGACAGGAAGTAATATTCGCGCCCATGCTCCTCGCCCGGACGCGGTGCGCGGGTGGTGGCCGAGATAGAGAACTCAAGTCCGACATCCCACTGCATAAGGCGCCGTGCCAGAGTGGACTTGCCCGCACCAGATGGAGAGGACAGAATGATTAATAGACCTCGGCGATCCGCCATGTGATGTTCCCGTCCTTATTCCACGTTCTGTACTTGCTCGCGCATCTGATCGATGACGGCCTTCAGTTCCAATCCAACTGCGGTCAGTTCGGCATTCTGCGATTTCGAGCAGAGAGTGTTCGCCTCGCGATTGAATTCTTGCATCAAGAAATCCAGCTTGCGCCCAACGGGGCCGTCTTGCGCCAGCAAGGTGCGCGCTGCAGCGACATGTGCGATCAAACGATCAATCTCTTCCGTGATATCCGCTTTGACCGCAATCAACGCAAGCTCTTGCGCGACCCGTTCCGGGTCTGCACCCTGCGCATTGCCCAGAACGCGGGCCAGATTATCGCGCAAGTTTTGCTCCATTTCCCCACGGCGACGTTCGGCCAGTTCAGCAGCCTGTTCCGTCAGCTTAGCGATTTGATCTAATTGCCCACCCAGGATACCCGCCAAGGCCCTACCTTCGGTGCCGCGCATCTCAAGGAAGGATGCCAACAAAGCACCAAATTCCGATTTCAGTTGCTCAACAAGCGGGGTTGGATCATCAGCATCATTCCCCACCTCCAACATGCCCTTCAGAGCCAGAAGATCGCTGGCTTTGGACGGTGCAAACAGCACACCCCGGGCACCCGCCAAGGCTTCGGTTTGGGCCAGTGCTTCTAGCGCGGCCTCCATCGCCGGCGCATTTAACTGAATGTCCGAAGCAGCTTCTTCACGGCTCAATCGAAGCGACAACGTAACATTGCCCCGGTTGATCTGCTTTGACAGATCACTCCGCAACGCAGCCTCAAGCCCGGTCAACCAGTCCGGCAGGCGAAGACGCAAGTCCAGCCCCTTGCCATTGACGCTGCGTAATTCCCACGTCCAGCTGTGAGGCCCGAACGTCCCCTTGCCCGCAGCGAAACCGGTCATGGATTTGATCATGCCTGCCCTTTCCGTCAGATTTGTTGGTCGCACCTAATGCCATTGGCCAGCAAGGGGCAAGTCCTTGCTCAATTCGCACCTGAAATCGAGAGGTTAACCATTCGTTAAAGAATTACTCCAAAATTGTATTAACCCGTGTCAATCTGCCCATCAGAAAAGCTGGCCGATCGCAGCTTTGCCCATTAGACGGCATTTTAGGAAAATCGCGAGTGATTGACGGTAGGGTGATGAAATGAAAACCTTTTTCGGGACTGGCTCCGGCTCAGAATTTGGAAAGATCGTCGCAATGGACCGATTTGACAGCGGGCGAAGCCTCTCACCCATTCGTCAGGCCGAAGCCTATTGGACCGCCTTGCTGACGGGTGAAGGCGTACCCATGCGATCACAGATTGATCCGCGCGGGCTGGAAAATATTCTGGAATACACATTCATACTGGAACGTATCGCGCCCGGTTTGGCCCGGTTTAGACTGGCTGGTAGCCATCTGAACAAACTGGCGGGCATGGAAGTGCGCGGTATGCCGCTGACATCATTTTTCGAACCGAGCGCGCGCGACAACGTCAAATCTCTTTTGGATCAAGTCTTGACCAATCCGGCCGTCGCGGAGCTAGGCTTGCTTTCCAAAGGGAAGCTAGGTCGCGTCAACTTACAGGCCCGCATGATCCTGCTTCCGCTCAAAAGCGATCTTGGCGATGTCAGTCGTGTTCTTGGGGTCATGGTCAGTGATGGTGCTATCGGCGTAACTCCACGCCGCTTCATTGTCTCGGATCATCGCGTGAACACAGTTTCCGATCTGCAACGGCCACCAAAAACGACACCAGAACACGCAGAAGGATTTGCCGAGGCGGAAGCCACGTTCAAAGGCGCACCACACCTGCGGCTGGTGTCGTCACGGGACGACTAAACAAAAAACGGCGGGCAAATGCCCGCCGCTCCTATTTTCGAAAGATGCCAAGCTTAACTGGCGGCGCGTTTGCTGCGATCACGGCGCAGGTTGGTCAGCTCCTCTGCGACAAGGAAGGCCAACTCCAGCGACTGCGACGCATTCAAGCGCGGGTCACACGCCGTGTGGTAACGATCCGAAAGGTCCTCTTCGGTCACCGCGCGCACGCCGCCGGTGCACTCGGTCACATCCAGACCCGTCATCTCAAAATGCACACCCCCGGGGATCGTACCCTCGGCCTGATGAACACCGAAGAAGTCGCGCACTTCGCGCAAGACCGAATCGAATGGACGAGTTTTGTACCCGGTCGCCGACTTGATAGTATTGCCATGCATCGGGTCACAAACCCAAGTGACTTTGGCACCTTCTTCCTTCACGGCCTTGATCAGACGCGGAAGATGCTCACCTGCCTTGCCAGCGCCGAAGCGCGCGATCAGCGTAAGGCGACCTTCTTCGTTATCCGGGTTCAGCATGGACATTAGAACCTTGAGGTCTTCCGCAGTCGTCGTCGGACCGCATTTCAGACCGATCGGGTTCAGAACACCGCGGCAGAACTCGACATGGGCACCGTCCGGCTGACGGGTGCGGTCGCCGATCCAAATCATGTGGCCCGAGCCAGCCAACCAATTGCCAGATGTCGAATCCAGACGCGTTAGCGCCTCTTCGTACTCAAGCAGCAGTCCTTCGTGGCTGGTGTAGAATTCCACTGATGAGAACTCGTGTGTGGTATCTGCGGTGATGCCCGCAGCCCCCATGAAATCAATCGAGTCCTGAATGCGGTCGGCGATCTCAGAGTACTTTTGAACGTCCTGCCCATCGGCAAAACCTAGTGTCCAAGAATGCACGTGGCTCATATCCGCGAAACCACCGGTCGAGAACGCCCGCAGCAGGTTCAAAGTCGCGGCCGCCTGGGTGTAGGCCTGCAGCATCTTGTTGGGATTCGGGATGCGGGCTTCGGGTGTAAAGGCCAGCTCGTTGATGATATCACCACGGTAGCTGGGCAGCTCCACACCATCCACGACCTCGGTTGGCGCGCTGCGCGGTTTGGCGAATTGTCCGGCCATGCGGCCAACTTTCACCACGGGAACCTTGGCGCCATATGTCAGCACCATCGCCATCTGCAGCATTACCTTGAACGTATCACGGATCGAGTCCGCGCTAAATTGTTCAAAGCTTTCAGCGCAATCCCCGCCTTGCAGCAGGAAGGCTTCGCCGCGACCGGCAGCGCCCAAGTGCTGTTTTAGCCGACGTGATTCACCCGCAAAGACCAGCGGGGGATACTGCGAAAGCTGCGCCTCGACTTTGGCCAGCGCGGCCGCGTCGGTATAGTCTGGCATCTGAACCCGGGGCTTGTTGCGCCAGTTCGTTTTTTGCCATTCAGTCATAGCTTATATCTCCGCTGAGGTATTTCAGGTGGCCTCTATACAAAATGCATTCATGAGAGGCCATATCCCTTTTGCGCCCCTTGACGCCGCAAACAAGCTTTGAGCATGGTGATTTGAACATCCGTCGTCGTGGAACTCGCGACGTGGGCAGAATCAAGGACAGTTCGCCATGCAAGAGCAACGCCAAGTTGTCACTGTGGATCATAGCACAGGCAAGCCGCATAATTTCGTTTTTGTCCTATTGGACAAGTTTTCATTGCTGTCATTTGCGTCAGCTTTAGACAGTCTTCGTATCGCCAATCGCATGGCAAACCGTGAGCTGTATACTTGGACCTTAGCGGGCGAAGGCGGAGAGACTGTGTGCTGTTCTGCGGGAACTTCTTTCAACCTAGATTCAGACCTTGATGAGCTGCTGCGCGACGATGTTATTCTGGTTTGCGGCGGCGTTGATGTTCAGGCCGCAACCACCAAACGAATTCTGAACTGGCTACGCCGCGAAGCGCGAAAGGGCTTGAAAATTGGCGGGCTGTGCACCGCTGCCTATACCCTTGCGAAGGCTGGTTTGCTGGAAGGCAAACGTGCGACTATTCACTGGGAAAACTCGGACAGTTTTGCCGAGGAGTTCGATACAGTAGAACTGACCAAATCGGTGTTCCTGGTCGACGGCAACCGGATGACAACCGCTGGCGGCACCTCTTCGATTGACCTAATGCTCAAGCTGATTGCCGAAGACTATGGCGAAGATCTGGCTAACGCGGTTGCGGATCAGATGATCTATTCCTCGATCCGCACCGATCAGGACACGCAGCGCCTGTCGACACCGACGCGGATCGGCGTGCGCCATCCCAAGCTGAGCCAGGTCATCCTGATGATGGAAAAGAATATAGAAGAGCCAATTTCGCCTTCTATTCTGGCCAAAGAGGTGGGAATGTCCACGCGTCAGCTTGAACGCCTGTTCCGCCGCTATCTCAGCCGCTCGCCCAAGCGATATTATATGGAGCTACGTCTGCACAAAGCCCGTAACTTGCTGATGCAGACCGATATGAGCGTCATCAACGTGGCGCTGGCCTGTGGTTTTGCATCGCCCAGCCACTTCTCAAAATGCTACCGGGCGCATTACAATACGACACCTTATCGCGAGCGCGGTGCGCAAAGCGGGCGTTTGTCGGTTTAATCCGCAGACATAGTCAGAATTACAGCAGTTTTTCGAAGTAGTGCAGGTGGGGCCGTAACATCGGCTGATCCAGATAGGTTGTTATTTCGAAGGGCTCGTCAAATTCGACGAAGCCTAGTTTGGGATTCCTGCTGCTGATTGAGAAATCTCTCAATATTCTTTGCGAGTTATCTGACAGGCGACATCCGATAAACCGCCCCCTGCCCAACCGAAATAAACCAAATTGTTCCATCGGGTGCTTCTACAATGTCGCGGACGCGCTCTGTTTCTGAACCTTTGATTTGCTCAACTTCGCGCAGAGGATTGCCGGAAAGCCGTGCGATGTAATCAAATTTCAAAGAACCTACGAATATATCCCCCTTCCATTCCGGCCATAGCTTGCCCGAATACACCATCAAACCCGAAGGGGCGATGGATGGATCCCAATAGTGTTCAGGCTGCTCCATCCCCGTTTTCGATGTGCCTTCGCCAATCTTTTGACCCGAATAGTGCACTCCGTAAGAGATTACGGGCCAACCAAAGTTGGCTCCGGGCTTGACCAAGTTGACCTCATCCCCGCCTCTGGCTCCGTGTTCCGAAACCCAGAGGCGACCTTGAAGATCCAGATTAGCGCCCTGAGGGTTTCGGTGACCGAACGACCATATCTCGGACCGAATATCGGATTGACCAACAAACGGATTGTCGCTGGGAACCGAGCCATCTCGATTGATCCGAATAACGGTTCCCATGTGGTTGGATCGGTCCTGAGCGGATGGACGATCCCCCCGATCACCAATGGTGACAAACAACGTGCCGTCCCTGGCCTCAACGACCCGAGACCCAAAGTGCCGCCCGCCGGAACCGCCGGGAACAGCCTCGAAAATCACGCGCAGATTGGTCAGCCGGTCCCCGCTTTCAGACAAACGCGCGACGGCAACGGCGGTGCCCGCACCACCCCTCTGAGGCTTTGAAAATGTCAGGAAAACTTCGCGGGTTTGGTTAAAATCCCGAGCAATCGTGACATCGAGCAAACCACCCTGCCCGTTTGCGGCCACTTTGGGCACGCCCCTTACCCGTTTCGCTTTACCTTCGGCAAAATAAAGCAGCTCTCCATCACGCTCAGTGACGAGGAAACTGTTGTCGGGAAGAATGCCAATGGCCCACGGTGTATCTAACCCCGTCGCGACGGGACGGACCTCAATTTCTCCGACTGATACCTCGAGAACGTCGGACCAGCCCGACACCGACCAACAGGACAGAATGAGAATCGCGAAAGTTCTGAGCATATCTATCCTCTTCCCGACATTACATAAGCGCCAAGTCTCAATCCCTATCAAATCAGATAGATTGTCTGCGGACAAAAGCACTTTTTTGTTAGGACTTTTCTTTTCCGGGCAGCTTGCCTAGGGTCGTGCCCAGAACGAAGACGTTCAAACAATAAATAGGGAGTAACCTCATGAAAAAGCTGCTTACCGCTACTGCAGCAACCGCTCTGCTGGCGGGCACCGCAATGGCTGAAGACGTCAAGCTGGGCGTACTGTTCGGCTTTACCGGCCCGATTGAATCGTTGGCACCGGCCATGGGTTCGGGCGCCGAGCTGGCGATGGCCGAAGTCACTGAATCCGGCAAACTGCTGGACGGCGCATCCGTCACTGGAACTCGCGCAGATACCGGCTGTATCGACAACGGTCTGGCGACCTCGAACGGTGAGCGCATGATTGCTGACGGCGTTGCCGGTATTATTGGCGGCGACTGCTCGGGCGTGACCGGCGCGATCCTGCAGAACGTCGCGATCCCGAACGGCATGGTCATGATCTCGCCATCGGCAACGTCACCCGGCCTGTCGACCATGGAAGATAACGGCCTGTTCTTCCGCACAGCGCCTTCGGATGCGCGTGAAGGTCAGGTGATGGCCGACATCCTGAACGATCGCGGCATCAGCTCGATCGCACTGACCTACACCAATAACGACTATGGCAAGGGTCTGGCAGACGCGATTCAATCTTCGTTTGAGGCATCGGGTGGCGAAGTAACCATCGTAGCAGCGCATGAAGACGGAAAAGCCGACTACTCGGCCGAAGTTGGCGCGTTGGCCTCGGCAGGTGGCGACATCTTGGTTGTTGCGGGCTATCTGGACCAAGGTGGTCTGGGCATCATCCAATCCGCTCTGGACAGCGGTGCGTTTGACACGTTCGGTCTGCCAGGTGGCATGATCGGTGACTCGCTGCCTGCAAATGTTGGCCCCGACCTGAACGGTTCGTTCGGTCAGATCGCCGGTTCAGGCGGTGAAGGTGCTGAAAAGTACTTTGCGATGGCCGAAGCTGCTGGGTTTGACGGCTCCTCGCCCTATTCGCCCGAAGCTTATGACGCTGCCGCGCTGTTCATGCTGGCGATGCAAGCCGCGGGTTCAACCAACCCCGCGGATTACGGTGCGAAAGTCATGGACGTTGCCAATGCTCCGGGTGAAAAGATCTATCCCGGTGAACTGGCAAAAGGACTGGAACTATTGGCTGCTGGTCAGGACATCGACTATGTCGGCGCATCAGGCGTTGAGTTGATCGGCCCCGGTGAAAGCGCGGGTTCGTATCGTGAGATCGAAGTCACCGACGGCGAGAACAAGACCGTCAACTTCCGTTGATTCGGAATAAAGCTTCATAAAAAACAAGCAGCCCGGGCCTTGTGTCCGGGCTGTTTCAATGACAAAAACCCGCACCTCGTTCACGGGGATGGGTCAACAACGCCGACGAACGGTGGCTAGGGGAAAAGATGATCGTCGTTGATGACGTGCACAAGCATTTCGGCGGGTTTCATGCGGTGGACGGGGCATCGCTGGAAATCCAAAAGGGCTCGATCACCGGTCTGATCGGACCGAACGGGGCCGGAAAAACCACTCTGTTCAACGTCATCGCGGGCGTGCTGCCGCCGACCTCTGGTCGCGTCTTCATGGACGGTGAGGACATCACCGGCCTGCCCCCGCATGAGCTGTTTCACAAGGGCCTGCTGCGCACATTCCAGATTGCACATGAGTTTTCCTCGATGTCCTGCCGCGAGAACCTGATGATGGTGCCCGGTGCGCAATCAGGTGAATCGCTTTGGAATACATGGTTTGGACGCAAGCGTATCGCCGATGAAGAACGCGCGTTGAGGGCCAAGGCCGATGAGGTGCTGGAGTTTCTGACCATCGAACATCTGGCTGATCACAAGGCCGGTCAGGTTTCAGGCGGTCAGAAGAAGCTGTTGGAACTGGGCCGCACCATGATGGTCGACGCCAAGATCGTGTTTCTGGACGAGGTTGGCGCGGGCGTGAACCGCACCCTGCTGATGACCATCGCTGACACGATTCTGCGCCTGAACAAGGAACGCGGGTACACCTTTGTCGTCATCGAACACGACATGGATTTCATCGGCAAGATTTGCGACCCGGTCATCTGTATGGCCGAGGGTAAGGTGCTGGCCGAAGGCACTCTGGACGAGATCAAGGCCAATGAGCACGTGATCGAAGCTTATCTGGGCACCGGCCTGAAGAATAAAGACAAGCTGGAGGCGGGCGCATGAGCGACAACCCCTACCAGGACGACAAGGGCAACAAAGACGCCTCGATCACCAATACACATGGTGTCGGTACGATGACGCCAGCGCATCGGAAAAGCGGCGAAACGCATCGGGTAGAAGGCGGCCCCTTCCTGATTGGTGACACCATGACCGGCGGCTATGGCAAAGGGCCGGACATCCTGCATGATTGCACCATCGCCGTTGACAAGGGCGAGATCGCGGTGATCGTTGGCCCAAACGGCGCTGGTAAATCGACCGCGATGAAGGCCGTGTTCGGAATGCTGGACGTGCGCCAGGGGTCTGTTCGATTGGATGGTGAAGACATCACCAATCTCAGCCCGCAAGACCGTGTGGTACGCGGCATGGGGTTTGTGCCACAAACCTCAAACATCTTCACTTCGATGACGGTGGAAGAGAACCTTGAAATGGGCGCTTTCATCCGCCGCGACGATTTCACGGAGACGATGGAACAGGTCTATGACCTCTTCCCCATCCTCCGTGACAAGCGCAACCAAGCCGCCGGAGAGCTGTCTGGAGGGCAGCGCCAGCAGGTCGCCGTGGGCCGCGCACTGATGACCCAGCCAAAGGTCCTGATGCTGGACGAACCCACCGCCGGTGTTTCACCCATCGTGATGGATGAGTTGTTCGATCGGATCATTGAGGTCTCGCGCACCGGTCTGCCGATCCTGATGGTTGAGCAGAACGCCCGTCAGGCCTTGGAGATCGCAGACAAGGGATATGTGCTGGTTCAGGGGCGCAATGCCTATACTGGCACGGGCAAGGAACTGCTGGCCGATCCCGAAGTGCGCAAGAGTTTCTTGGGAGGCTAAGGATGAAACACCTGGCCAAATTTCTTTCAGTTTCGACGTTCCTTTTCTTTCCCGGATATGGATTCGCAGAATTTCTGCGTTTGAAGGCGAGCAGTCTTGAAATGCACTGTACAGCAATACACGATTGCAGTGCACCTCTCGACTGCAGTGGAGATGATTTCAGTGACTGCAAACCACGCAAGGGTTACTGCAAAGACCCCCTAGACTTCGCTTTTCAACTTCTTAAGGCGGAAGATGTTAGCGATCAAAAGGCGTACGCTGCGATTGCTCTATCTGGTCAAGAAAAGTTCGTGCTATCGGGTGCAAAGATTGTTCTTGAACACCAAAATAATGAAGCTTTGGTTTTTGTGAATGGTCAGCCCCCTTTGGCCGAATTTAAGAACTGGGATGTCATGTTGTCAGATAACGGCCAAATTGGCGTCCACGTGGAACTCTCGAGCGGCATACCTTCTAAACGTTCGTACCATGGCACTTGTCAGGTGAAAGACTAATGGACTTCCTCAACGCCCTTGTGGCGCTCTCCAACTTCGTTCTTGTTCCCGCAATCGCCTATGGCAGCCAGTTGGCGCTGGGCGCGTTGGGGGTGACGCTGATCTATGGCATCCTTCGGTTCTCGAACTTTGCCCATGGCGACACGATGGCCTTTGGCGCGATGATTGCTGTGCTGGTTACGTGGGGCCTACAAGCTGCAGGGGTCAGTTTTGGGCCGCTTCCGACCGCTCTGCTCGCCCTGCCCTTTGCCATTCTGGGCTGTATCGTTCTGGTGCTGATCACGGACCGGCTGGTCTATCGGTTCTACCGGGAACAAAAAGCCAAGCCTGTTATTCTTGTGATCGTGTCGATGGGCGTGATGTTCATCATGAACGGGCTGGTGCGCTTTATCATCGGGCCGGATGACCAAAGGTTCTCGGACGGCGCGCGGTTTATCGTTTCGGCACGGGACTTCAAGGCGATGACCGGGCTGCGCGAGGGGTTGGCGATCAAGACCTCTCAGGGCATCACCGTGATCGTGGCCGTCGTTGCTGTGGTGCTGCTGTTCTGGTTTCTGAACAAGACCCGCACCGGAAAGTCGATGCGTGCCTACTCGGATAACGAGGATCTGGCGCTGCTGTCAGGCATCAATCCCGAGCGCGTCGTGATGATCACATGGATCATCGTTGCGGCACTCGCGACAACGGCGGGTGTGCTCTATGGGCTCGACAAAAGCTTCAAACCATTTGTCTATTTTCAGCTTCTGCTGCCTATCTTTGCTTCGGCCATCGTCGGTGGCCTCGGCAACCCGATAGGGGCCATCGCGGGTGGGTTCATCATCGCGTTTTCCGAAGTGACCGTCACCTACGCGTGGAAGAAAGTTCTGACCTATCTGGCGCCAGAAAGTCTGGAGCCGTCCGGATTGGTCCAGTTCCTGTCCACCGATTACAAATTTGCCGTTAGCTTTGCGATCCTGCTGATCGTGCTGCTGTTTAAGCCAACAGGCTTGTTCAAGGGGAAAGTGATATGAGCGAGCCCGTCAAAAACACTCTGCTTTTTGTCGTCGTCGGTGCGTTGATCCTGCTGACCGGCTTCACGCAAAGCTGGAACGCGGCCATTCTGATACTGAACATGGGCCTCATCTCGGCCATCATGTCGATCGGAGTAAACCTGCAATGGGGCTTTGCGGGCCTGTTCAACGTCGGCGTCATGGGCTTCGTCGCACTGGGCGGCCTGGCGGTTGTGCTTGTCTCAACACCGCCAACACCCGGAGCGTGGTCGGCAGGCGGCTATGGCGTGGTACTCGCATTGTTGCTAGGGGCAGCGACCGTTGTCGCGGCTGTCATGGTTGCGCAGAAGATGCCCAAAGGCCGCGCACAGACATTGGCGATCATCGGCATTCTGATTGTCGGTTTCTTTGTATACCGCGCGATCTTTGATCCCAATATCGCCGCAATTGAAGCGATTGACCCCGCCGTCGCAGGCAATATTGGCGGCCTGAATTTTCCCGTTTTGTTCGCGTGGCCAGCCGGCGGCTTACTGGCTGCAGGCGCCGCATGGTTGATCGGCAAAACCGCTCTGGGCCTACGCTCGGACTATCTGGCGATCGCCACTTTGGGGATTGCCGAGATCATCATCGCGATCATGAAGAACGAAGACTGGCTGGCCCGTGGGGTTAAGAACGTCTACGGCATTCCGCGCCCCGCACCTGTGGTTGGTTATGAGGTCGAGCTACAGCAGGACCCCGCGTTCCTAGCACGAGCCGAGTGGTTCGGGATTGATCCAGTCACGGCCTCAACGCTATCGGTCAAGCTGGGCTATTCGCTGTTGTTCCTTATTGTGCTGCTGGTGCTGCTCTGGATGGCGCAGATGGCGTTAAAAAGCCCTTGGGGACGGATGATGCGCGCCATTCGCGACAATGAGGTGGCGGCCGAAGCAATGGGCAAGGACGTCACGCGCCGCCACTTGCAAATCTTTGTTCTGGGCTCCGCCATCTGCGGCATCGCGGGTGCAATGATGACCACGCTGGACGGGCAGTTGACTCCGGGAACCTACAATCCGTTGCGATTTACTTTCCTTGTCTGGGTGATGGTAATCGTGGGAGGATCAGGCAACAATTTCGGAGCGGTGCTGGGTGCGTTTCTGATTTGGTTCCTTTGGGTTCAGGTCGAACCCATGGGCCTGTGGCTAATGAACCTGATCACCTCGGGCATGCCTGATGGCAGTGCACTCAAGACGCATCTGATCGATAGCGCAGCACATATGCGCTTGTTCACCATGGGTCTGATCCTGCTGATTGTTCTCAGATTCAGTCCAAGAGGGCTGATACCAGAGAAATAAGCAAAATTCCGTGAGAATTTCCCCTGACCCGCCGTTAATCCGTGAGGTTTATTGTGCGGAAGGTCAGAAAGGTCTAGATCGGTGTATCGCGATTCACCACATCGCGCTGTGCCCCGCATCGCTTGTTTGATGCGGAGTTTTAACGATCAGACAGTTAACCAGGATGAGAGCACTGTAATCGACATGAAAAAACCACTCAGAGTTTTCGCAATCGGGATTCCGCTGTTGGCAGCGTTGTCCGCCTGCATTCCATCTCCAGAACAGCTGGAGACCACTCCGGTAAAAGTGCAGACCCCCAAGGGCGTCGTGACCTGTCAGCTATACCGTCAAGATCGGGTTAATTGGGATCGCGCAATTGATTTTCCTGCAACAAAAATGTCGGTGCCTGAGGCGGACAACTATTGCAAACAGGAAGGTTTGCGCCGCTTGAATCGTTGATCCAAGCGGCCCCGGTGCGTTCAGTTGCTAGCGGTTACGGAATAGGCCACCCAGAATTCCACGGACGATCCGACGACCCGTGGTGCCTTTGAGCTCCTTGATCACAGCCTCGCTCATGGCTGTGGCGAAGGTGTCCTTCTTGCGAGAGATGCGGGACGAAGATCGCCCGACGCGACTGCCCGAGTACCTTCGAGCCGAAGCATATTCACGCTCGACTGGATTTTGTTGTTCCAGTACCTCGTCGGTTTCAGCCTGTTCTGCTGCTTCGGCAGCCGTTTCCGCACGCGCCTGAAGGATCTCAAAGGCCGATTTGCGGTCGACACGCGTGCCATATTTTCCATCCATTGGGGACGCTTTGATAGTCGACTGACGTTCAGCCTTTGCAATCGGCCCGAGTTGCGAACCTGGTGGCCTGATCAGGGTTCGCTCAACGATCCCTGGAACCCCCTTTTTCTGCAGCATCGAGGTCACCGCCTCACCCACGCCCACCTCGCGAATGGCGGCTTCGGTATCAAACGTAGGGTTCTCACGATAAGTCTCGGCCGCAAGGCGAAGGTTCTTTCGATCACGCGCGGTAAAGGCCCGCAACGCATGCTGAATCCGATTGCCCAGTTGGCCAAGAATGTCTTCGGGAATATCGGCTGGATTTTGCGATATAAAATAAACACCCACGCCTTTCGATCGTATCAGCCGCGCGACTTGTTCGACCTTGTCCACCAGCACTTTCGGGGCGTCCTCGAACAGCAGATGCGCCTCGTCAAAGAAGAACACCAGCTTTGGTTTTTCTGGGTCGCCAATCTCGGGCAACTCTTCGAACAGCTCGCTGAGCAACCACAGCAAAAAGGTCGCGTACAGGCGCGGCGAGCCCATCAGCTTGTCCGAGGCCAGAATGTTCACCATCCCCTGCCCGTTTGCATCCGTCCGCATCAGATCGGATAGATCCAACGCGGGTTCACCAAACAGGTTCGTTCCGCCCTGATTTTCCAGCACCAGTAGTCGCCGCTGAATTGCACCGATGGATGATGTCGAGACATTGCCGTAACGCAGCGAGAGCTGAGCCCGGTTTTCGCCGATCCAAACCAGCAGGGCCTGCAGATCTTTCAGATCAAGCAACGGCATCCCCTCTTCGTCGGCAACGCGAAATGCGATGTTCAGGATGCCTTCCTGCGCTTCGCTCAGCTCCATCAGCCGCGATAGCAGCAAAGGGCCCATCTCGGTCACTGTGGTTCGAACAGGATGCCCCTGCTCGCCAAAAAGATCCCAGAAGGTGACCGGACATGCGGCGTATGAGAAATCATCGAACCCAATCTTTGATGCGCGGTCCAGAAAGGCCTTATGTAATTTGTGCGTTTCGCTTCCAGGCAACGCCAGTCCCGACAAGTCACCTTTGACGTCAGCCAGAAACACTGGCACCCCTGCTTGCGAGAACCCCTCAGCCAGAATTTGCAGCGTAACCGTTTTGCCCGTACCGGTCGCACCTGCGATCAAGCCGTGGCGGTTCGCATATTTCAGTGTCAGCCCCTGAGGCACCGCATAGTTATCGCCGCCGCCACCTACGAAAATCTTGTTGTCCATTGAAATACTGCCCCAAATTCTACCGACCTGCTGCAAGCATACAAAGTTAACCTTTCGCTGCGAGAGTAAATATTGCCCTTCGTGGTCTGACTGCGGGGCAAACTTCCTCCCTGTCGACTGGCCGTGCCTTCGGGCACGGCTTTTTTCCTTTGGTCAAAAAGCATGAAGCAAAGATTAATTTTTTCCGGTTAGGAGTTGACCACCGGGTTCCCCTTTCGTAACGTCTGCGCATAACTAAGTCGGCCAGTCCGACGGGGAGAAAAAATTCAGAAAGGGGGCCGCTCCACCGGCTCCCTTTTTTACTGTTTGTCGTGGCGCTGCCCGCACAAATCGGCAAAAATCGATCAATTCCCAACAGGGCATTCGGATTTGCCCTGACACCATTGAATTGCAGTGGTAGACGAGTCAAAAAACTGGATCAGTTAGATGAGGCATTCATGATCAGGAAACTTATCCCATTTCACATGGTGGCTGCAGCACTGCTGTGCGGACCGGCAATTGCGCAAGAAACAACCGAACAGTCGGAAGCTGGCTCCGAAGTTGGAAACGATCTTGATCTGGGCGAAACCGGGCCTCGTGTCGGGGAGCAGTATTTAAAGGAAGAGAGCGGCGATTGGGCCGTACTCTGCCTGAACACCGGAACCGACAACGAGCCCTGCGCACTCAGGCAAATCTTGAATGGCGAAGAAGGCCAGCCAATAGCCGAACTAACCGTAGAAAAGCTACCCGAAGGCAACGTTGCTGTTGCGGCGGCAACTGTGGTTGTCCCGTTGGAAGTTATCTTGCAGGCACAATTGGCGCTGTCGATCGATGGGGCGCCGCGCAAGCGCTATAACTATCATCATTGTAATCCTATCGGCTGCATCGCGCGTCTGGGATTCACTCAAGGCGACATTGATGCCATGAAATCTGGCAACAAAGCGGCCATTTCGATGGTGACTGTGCTGGCCCCGGATCAGGTAATCGAAATAGAAGCGTCGTTGAAGGGCTTCACAGCGGGCTATGATGGCCTGCAGGCCCCGACGAACTAAATTCAAAGACCATCGCTGAGAGTTGGAAAGGCCGCCGTGCACCAACGGCGGCTTTTTTTACATCCGCTTCAGCGCCAGAACCGCATTTAACCCACCAAATGCGAAGGCATTACTGAGGGCAACATCCACCTTGACCTCGCGCGCTTCGTTGGGAACGACATCCAAAGCGCATTCGGGATCCGGTTCTTCATAGCCGATGGTCGGCGCCACGACGCCATCGCGCAGAGCCATAATACAAGCCAGCAGCTCGACCGCACCCGTACCACCGATCAGATGACCATGCATCGACTTGGTTGATGAAATCATCAGATCATCCGCATGGGGCCCGAACACATCCGCGACCGCCGCGCACTCGGTTTTGTCATTTGCTGCAGTCCCGGTTCCGTGTGCGTTGATATAGCCCACGTCGCTTGCATTCAGCCGCGCATCTGACAGTGCCCCTGCCATGGCACGTGCTGCGCCCTGCTTACTGGGCATCACGATGTCGGCCGCATCCGAAGACATGGCAAAACCAACAACTTCGCAAAGAATATCTGCCCCTCGCGCCCGAGCATGTTCGTATTCCTCGAACACAAAGACACCTGCGCCTTCACCCTGCACCATTCCGTTTCGATTGGCGCTAAACGGGCGGCAGGCATCTTTTGACATGACCCGAAGGCCTTCCCAGGCCTTAACCCCGCCAAAGCACAGCATCGATTCCGAACCGCCCGTTACCATGGCCGGGGCTGCCCCACTCCGCACCATTTGAAAAGCCTGCGCCATCGCATGGTTTGATGATGCACAAGCCGTTGAGACGGTAAAGCTGGGGCCTTTGAGGTTGTGTTCCATCGATACGTGGCTGGCCGCCGCGTTGTTCATCAGCTTTGGCACGACGAACGGGTGGACGCGGTTTTTACCGTCCTCATAAACCGATCGATAGTTATCATCCCAGGTCGAGACGCCACCTCCCGCAGTTCCCAAAACCACGCCTGATCTCGCAGCTGTATCACCCGAGAACTTAATGCCGGATTGATCAATTGCCTCTTTAGCAGCCGTCAAAGTGAACTGAGTGAACCGATCATACAGCGTCATCTGCTGGCGATTGAAACGGCCCTCAGCCTCGAAGCCCCGAACCTGGCCACCGATCTTGATCGACAGACGGTCCACATCGCGAAATTCCAGCTCAGAGATACCGCAACGGCCCTCGCGCATGGCTTCCAAGGTGTCGGGAACGGAATGGCCCAACGCGTTGATGGTGCCAGCCCCCGTGATGACAACGCGCTTCATACCGGCGGTCAGACCTTTTCCGATACGAGTTTTTCGATGCCCGCGATGATCGCTGCTACATTCGATATATCAAAATCGCTGGCAGTGGGCTCGTTTGCATTGAAGGGTATCGTGATATCGAATTCCTCTTCGATAGCAAAAATGCTCTCGACCAGACCCAAGCTGTCTATGCCCAAATCTTCGAGTGTGCTGTCGGGCGTCACGTCCGAAGGCTCAAGTACAGCCTGTTCGGCAATGATTGCTAAGACGCGGTCGCTGATGCTCATCTCGATCCCCTGATTTTCGCGTTGGGGATGATTTAATCACTTGGAGGCTGTTTGAAAACAGCCTTTTTCAACGCCTCGACATCACGCGCCATCCGAGGCAGACGACGTTGCGCTTTGTAAATGTCTGTGTGGCTTTCCATTTTGATCCCGGGATACCCCATGATCACGCGACCAGCAGGAACATTGGACAGGATTTTGGTCCCGCCACCGGAAATCACGCCATCCCCGATGAAAATGTTATCGACAACGCCGGTCTGACCACCCAGCACTACGTTGTTTCCGATCTCGACCGAGCCGGAAACACCAGTCTGACCGCACAACAGGCAATCCTGACCAACGCGGGTGTTGTGTCCCACATGGACAAGGTTATCCAGCTTGGAGCCGCTGCCGATCACCGTGTTACGGATGGTCCCGTTATCGACCGTGCAGTTTGAGCCGACCTCGACATCGTCGCCAATTTCGACCGCGCCCAGCGAATGAATGCGCAACCAGCTTTGCGCCTTGGCATCCCCCTGATCACCCAGCGTTTTCCGCGCATTCTCAGCACCCGAAACCTCGGGCGTGACATAGCTGAACCCGTCGCCTCCGATGCGGGCGCCTGGCTGCGCAATAAAACGATCGCCGATCTGCGCCCGTGCTCCGATGCTGACCATCTCTCGCAGCAACGCGTTGTCGCCCAGCGTTGCATCAATGCCAATCACGCAATGCGCTCCGATCACCGAGCCCTTGCCGATCTTTGCCCGAGCGCCGATCACCGCAAGCGGTCCAATCGATACGTCAGATCCTATCTCGGCCGTGTCATCTACGACAGCCGATGGGTGAATACCCGGGGCTATGCCCTGCCCCCGGTCCAACATCGACGTGATCCCTGCCATCGCCATACGCGGGCGTTCCACAAAAATGGCGGCGTCCAGCCCTAGCGCCTCCCAGTCAGCCCCGGCCCAAAGAACAGCCGCGCGTGCGTCTCCATTTTCCAACGCCTCTGCATATTTGGGCGACATCGCCATGGCCAGATCGGTTGGTCCGGCATCTCCGGGCTCGGCGGCGCGCAGAATGGTCAGGTTGGTCTGACCTTCTGCCACAGCCCCTAAGGCTTCGGCGATTTGCTGAACGGTAAATTGCATGTCGGGCGTCCTCGTGGCGGGATTTGCCCCGTGATTACCCCTGAACGTCCGGCAGGACCACCCCTGCCTTTTGTAACGCTTCCCAGATCTTGCGATCCCGATCATACACATCACGGCGATACTGAACTTCGCCCTTGGGTCCGATATAGGCGGTTCGGTAAATCAGATGCACCGGAACTTTCTTGTCAAGTTCGACCTTGGTTTCTTTGCCGGTGTTCAGTACGCGGTGAAAGAATGCCTTGGGGTCCTCTTCCTGTTTGGCCAGCAGCGCATAGGCAAATTCAAACGGTTGCGCCAGTCGGATGCACCCATGAGAGAACGCCCGAACCTCGCGCGCGAACAAAGATTTCTGAGGCGTATCATGCAGATAGATATTGTACTTATTGGGGAACATGAATTTCACCAACCCCAACGCATTACTTTTGCTGGGGGGTTGCCGCATGGAAAATGGGAAATTGCGCGCAGTGAACTGAGTGAAGTCAACGGCGCCGCGATTCACCTGACGGCCGCGCCGATCAGTAATTTGGATATGCCCAACCGCATTTGGATTGGACTGCAACTTGGGAAGATATTCCTTGGTGATAATCGAGCGCGGCACATACCAGCTCGGGTTAATCACCATATGCTCCATTTCGTCCGAAAATTCGGGGCTGCGCCGGTCATGGGTGTTTTTGCCAATCACGGCGCGGGTCTCGAACGTGACCTGCCCTTCATCGACAATCTTGGCGGAAAAATCGGCCTGATTGACCAGAACGTGCCGTTCACCCCGTTCTTCGGGAAGCCAGCGTTCCCTTTCAAGTGCGACGTAAACCGCCTTTAGTCGATCCGAAACAGGGCGATTGATCTCGGCTATCGTCCCCTGACCCGCGACCCCATCGGGTTCGAGCCCGTGGGTCGTTTGAAAAGACTGGACCGCTGCAAACAGCGCATCATCATAGACCGGGCTGGCTGTCGGCTTCAGATAGTCCATTGCGACAAGTCGATTGCGCAACTTGACAACGCTTGGCCCAGTATCACCCAGTTCCAGCTTGGTTGCTGGAACGGTCTCGCCCCACCCACCTTGCACAATCAGCGTTTCCAGCGCCTTCTTTTGCTTCAGCAATGCCCGATATTGCCGAGACTTCGGCATCAAATTGTGAAAATACGCGTCCCCTTCGCCGGACACGAGCAAATCAAGATGTTCGTCAGCCGCGCGCCGCTCAACGGTTCGTACAAGCCCATCGTCGATCTTCGACGGTTGCACAGCGCCTGACTGCAAGTCGCTGGCATATTTTACAAAAACCCGACTTAACTCGGCTTCCAACATGCCCAGATCACGCGTTGTACGCGCATCCTGCATCTTGGCCATCAATGCCTGGACGTCGTAGTGTACTCCCGGCAGCCCATGCAGATCGGTCGCTGACAACGCTTTGATCAATGCTGTGCGCCGAGTCGCGTGCTCAGCAGTGTCGCCAACCCAGACTGGATCAAATCCATTCGAGCGATAGAATTCTGCAATCGCAGGATTGCCTGCCGCGCTTTCCGCCACCGCCATCTGGAACGCTGTACCGCTGGTGCCTGCCTGAGCAGATGTCGCGGAAGCAGCAAGAAAGGCGAATACAAAAACACTTGAACGCGCACGGGTAACAATCGACATGAGATGGCCTTGATTATTCAATGACTTGTTGTGCCTTAATTACGGCGTCTGAAAATAATGTTTCGCCGCGGGTCCGATGTCTATTCACAAATTCATCATCTCAGCGCTTCTTTCACCCCTGGTGCGCGTTTGCATCGGCGCGATGTTAACTGCGCCAAAAGCAAGCATACTTGAATCAGTTGCGCAAAAAACTGCCGAAAATTCCCCCTAGATTTCGCTGAAGCCAAAGATTTCTTGGCTGTTGATTCCGACTGTGTAATAAATCCCGCATCTGGGATGGGAAAAAATTAAGACGGCGCGCGTAACATCGTGTGCAGGCAGGAACAGTACGGGACGAAACAAAAATGACAGAGAGCAGTGCATCGGGCCTGACCCGACGTGCCCTATTGGGTGCATTCGCCGCAACGGCAGTCGTCGCAGCACCAACCTATTCCAAGGCAGCCGGTTTTCTTCGTGGTGGCGGAGATATTCGCCGCATTCGCATGTATTCGGGCCGTACGGGTGAACGGATCGATATGGTCTACTGGGTTGATGGCAAATACATCAAAGACGCGGTTAAAGAAGTGAACCACTTCATGCGTGATTGGCGCAATGACCAGGTCAAATCCATGGACCTGCGCACGATCGATATCATGGCCGCAGCCCACAACATGATGGATGTCAGCGAACCTTATATGCTGTTGTCGGGTTACCGCTCGCCACAAACCAACGCGATGCTGCGTCGTCGTTCGCGCGGGGTAGCGAAGAACTCACTTCATATGAAAGCCCAAGCCGCCGACCTGCGCCTCTCGTCGCGCTCGGTTTCTCAGATGGCAAAAGCAGCAATTTCGTGCCGCGCTGGCGGGGTTGGGCAATACTACCGCTCGAACTTCGTTCACATGGATTGCGGTGTCATCCGCACATGGCGCGGCTGATATAGCCTCTATTTCTGATGTGGTGAGTTAACCTCCACAGACGATTCTGCTCGGGTATTTTTGTCTCACCCAAACTAATTGACATGGCTATCGGTCTTTCAACCAGCCCGCGACCGAACGACCCGCAACTTTGTGGCCGTCAGCATTCCAATGCGTATCCCCCCAAAACCAAGGGTAACTTCCCGAATAGGCCGCATCTTTCAATGGCTGAGTTAGATCAAGGAAAGGAACTCCTGCTTTCTTGGCCCACGATGCCGCCATCAAAGGCAAGCTAGAAAGGTTATCTGACGGCGAGGCGATGGCGCTATTTTCAGGAAAATCACAAAGTTCATGCAGCACGCGATACTTTGTCGGCACAAAAACCAAAGCATAGTCTGCGCCAACTTCAGCCAGCTTTTCTTCAAAGGCCTCGGTCGCTTCCGCTATAGCAGAGAATTCATCTTCGAAACCCGAGAACGACTTGCGGGTCCACAAAAACAGATAGTCTGCTCCACCAATCTTACAGCTGTTTAGGTCCTTTGGTGGATTGCTCAATTGAACAAGGCGCAGCCAGACAATTTTGATGATCGACGAGTGCCGTCGAACCGGAGACTCATTCGGCTGCGGCTGGGCGGGCTGTCGCAATGTCGCTGAATCCAGCAGATCGTTGCCCTCAAACAGGAACTGAACAACAAGCTTGTCATTCAATGGCAAACCGGACTCCAGCAACATCTTCTGTTGTTCTTGCATTGATATGCCCAGCAAAGCCGCCTGCATCACCGGCTGTTCCAAGGCTTCGGATACAACGCTGTCAACGGTCATTTCTTTCTGCACCAGCGCACCCAACACAACCGAGTCCCCGAGAATAACAATAGCCGCGTCGTTGTTTGATGAGTTTCGAAAACCGTATTGATCTGTTTTGAAATCAAATTCGATTGGATCGTTGGGCACCTGCATCATGGATGCGATGTCTTGGTGGGTTTGCCCAGATACACTTGCGTTTGGCACTAGTGTCCATCCGGGGCTTTCTCTATTCGCTGTTCTCTTTCCAAATAAACCATCCCAGTCGACCAACCCGAGCCGACCAACACCTTCCAGAAGAACTAAAAACAAAACCACCGGTATAACCGTAGCCCAAAAGATCAGCGATGCCTGTCTCCCAATGCCTGCGGAGGCGAACGCTGCCGCCAATCCTATGATCGCTATTGCAAGCGCGACATCGCGGAATCTCCAGAGGCCAAATAAAAGACCTTCGGAATGAACATCAGCTGATTTGATCCAGAGAACGGCAATGCTGCACACAACCAATACCGTGCAGATCGCAAGGCAAATAAGTCTTTTTAATGTATTGGGATGCACAGCAAACTCGCCCCCTAACAAAAACGCAACTCGATAACAACATTGCCCCCGTAGTCCTATGTTCATTGGTTCCATTCTATTTGTCTATAGGAATGAGTTTAATCGCGGTTCGTATCGCGCTTTTGCGCCCTAGCGCAGCGCTCGCCGCATGATTGAGCGCTTCAATGCAGAAACAATACAGATACCTGCACTCAGATGTTTCTTCATGAAGGTGCGTTTCGAGGGCCTTTCACCCGGATATTGAGGGAACGAACAAGTGCGATTAGGTGATCCGCCACCAGCGTTTCAATGGTGCTTGGATAAAGCCGCAATCCGCGGGCACCACTTGTTCCTAAAGTGGGTACGCGAAGCAAACTTATCTTGAGAAATGGCGCACCTGAGAGGATTCGAACCTCTGGCCTCTGCCTTCGGAGGGCAGCGCTCTATCCAGCTGAGCTACAGGTGCCTTGGCGTTTAGCTACCCCCGTTCCAATCCGGGTGCAACTGCAAATCCGCAATTGAATCAGGCAAACAGATCGTGAGCCAGCTCTAACGCATCGATCAACGTGTCAACCTCATCCGTCGTATTATACAGCCCGAAACTAGCACGACAGGTGGCAGTGACGCCCAAGTGATCCATAAGAGGCCCCGCGCAATGATGACCGGCGCGTACGGCGACGCCCTTCTTGTCCAGAATAGTCGAAACATCATGGGCATGCCCTGCGCCATCCAAGGTAAAGCTGAAGATCGCCGCCTTGTTTGCTGTCGTTCCCTGAACCTGCAACCAGTTCAACCCGGTCAAACGTTGCATCGCGTAGTCGCGCAAACTAGCCTCGTGAGAAGCGATGTTCTCCATCCCCAGTTCCATCATGTAGTCGAGCGCCACACCCAGACCGATTGTCTGAACGATGCCGGGTGTTCCTGCCTCAAACTTCATCGGTGGGTCGTTATAGATAACTTGGTCTTTGGACACTTCTTTGATCATGTCACCGCCACCGATGAAGGGGCGCATTTCGGCCATTCGGTCTGATTTGATATAGATCGCACCTGACCCGGATGGACCATACAATTTGTGGCCCGTGATGGCGTAGAAGTCGCAGCCGATATCTTCGACATTAACGGGCATATGAACAGCGCCTTGGCTACCATCCACCAGAACAGGAACACCCTTGGCATGCGCGCCTTGCGTGATCGTTTTGACATCAACCACCGTGCCCAAAACGTTCGAACAATGCGTCACCGCCACCAGCTTGGTCCTTGGACCGATCGCATCAATTATCGCTTGGGGGTCCAGATGCCCGGTTGCATCGACGTCGACCCATTTGAGGATCACACCTTGCCGTTCACGCAGAAAATGCCAGGGCACGATATTGGCGTGGTGCTCCATCACACTCAGGACCAATTCATCCCCTGCCTGCAAACGCGGCATCGCCCAACCATAGGCGACAAGATTGATCCCTTCGGTAGTGCCAGAATTCAAGACAATCTCATCTTCATCCGACACGCCCAAAAACCGCGCAACGGTACCGCGGACGGATTCATATTTTTCGGTCGCAAGATTCGAAAGGTAGTGAAGCCCGCGATGCACGTTCGAATATTCGTGCGCATAAGCCTGAGTAACTGCATCAATCACAGCTTGCGGTTTCTGTGCTGACGCCCCGTTATCAAGATAGGTCAGCGGCTTACCATTGACCTCACGAGACAGGATCGGAAAGTCGGCACGAATTTTCTCTACGTCATACATAGGCAGGGCTTTTCTATACGGATCCAGCGGGGATCAGCCAAAGGACAAAGGGAATTGCGACAAGGCCCGACAACAGGATCACCAGAAACGACTTTCCCAAAGAACCAAACCGGTGGGCTTCGTTGAGAAAATGCAAAGTGATATAAAGGCTTAGCGCCAACATCGCCAGGCTCGCGGGCAAGAACAAGAACGGCAGTGCCGCCACCAAAACCAGAATAATCGCCTGGCCCGTAATCTGCAGGATCTGCAACCAGACAATCAAGGTCATGAACTCGTTGAACGTTCCGGTACCACCCAAAACGCGGCCCACCAAAAGGAATGTCACGACACTGATTAGGATCGCCGCGACCGATACGATAATCGTCCGCGACAAGGGCTCGGCCAATTGCTGAACATCCGGACTGATGAGAGGTATGACAAAGCCCGAGGCGGTCTGAACCAGTGCATTCAAAATAACCGCAAGCGAGAAAGTCAGCCAAAGAACATCCGTTCCAAGCTGCATCGCCAGCAATCGCCGTGCTGCCTCTGCCGGGTTCGTCAGCGTCAATACGACCAGATTGAGCAGCGCGGTTGTATTCATTTGGCAGCCTTTTGCGATTGTCTGAGACCCGACAACCAGAACCAGAGGAAAACCGCAACCCATAACAAACCAGCAACTGTCTGCGCCGGGCCCGGGCCAATGAACCCGGATACCAGCCCGTTCAGCAGTACCAAGGGTGCTGAGGCAAGAAGCGCCCAGAACAGCGCTAGTCGTGCGCCATAGCTGGTGCCCCCGCCTCCGACCATTCGAGCGCCAAAATAAGAAAGCCAGGCGAGCAAATAGAAGAACAGCGGCAAGATGAAGACAGAGCCCATTAAGGCCCCGCCCATCAGCATGTTCAACTCTAACCCTTCAAGATGGGCCTGACGCGCAAGCCCGGGCAACTGTGCGATGAAACCCACAACACAAAAGGCCATCACAAATGCCAGCGCCCGATCTTCGCGCGGGCCCATATCAAGCAGACGACGCACAACACGCCCCGGTCCGCGATACGTGGCCACGATATCTGATGTCACAGGCATCAGCGGCGGCGTGCCAGCCAATCTTGCAAACGGGATACGATATCGGCGGCCAAGTCCTCATCTTCGATTTCGTCAACAGCCTCAGCTAAAAAGGCCAGTGTCAACATGTCGGTTGCTTCCTCAGTTGGGACACCGCGCGAACGCAGGTAGAACAAAGCCGTCTCGTCAATCGCGCCAGAGGTCGATCCGTGCGAACACGCCACATCATCGGCATAAATCTCAAGTTCGGGCTTGGCGAGGAACTGACTGTCATCGTCCAAAAGCAGCGATTGGCTAATCTGATAGCCATCGGTTTTCTGAGCACCCTCTTTGACGAGGATCTTGCCTTGGAACACGCCCGTCGCGCCATTGCGGAGGACCTTCTTGAATACTTGGCGGCTTTCACAGTTCACCGCGTCATGGGTGACAAACACCGTGTCGTCGTGGTGAAAATCACCATCGCCTACACAGGCGCCTGCCACATGCGCAACCGCGTCATCTCCCGTCAGCTCAACCACTTGCTCGTTCCGTGTCAGGACGCCGTTCACGGTCAAGGTGAAGGATTTATAGACAGATTCTTTTCCAAGGCGCGTAAACATATGAGTTGCTGCACGGCGTTGGTGATCCCGACCCTGCGCACGCACGTGATGCAGCGTGCCGTTGTCAGCGATATCGAGCTCCATGCATTTATTGAACCGCGATGCCGCGGGCCCATTTTCGAGGATCGTCACCTCTGCGTCGCTTTCTACACGAACAATGTGGTGCAAGATCGCATCCGAAGTTTCTGATTCATGACGGTAAACCAGATTGATCGGCTTGCTCGGCTTCCCAGTCACATGAATGGCAACGCCATCTGATGCAAAGGCTGTATTCAGTGCCGCCAATGGACGCGGTACAGGATGCTGACCCTTTGCCTCAAGAACACCATACAACTCTTTGGCCCAATGGATATCTTTGCAGCAAATGTCTTCCAGCCGGTCGATCGTGACACCCTCAAGCGACAGGTCGTCGGACTCTTCGGGGCTAAAGACGCCATCGATGAAAACGATCCGCAGCCGATCAAATGCGTGAAACATCGCCGGCTCATCCGTGTCGAATAACGCCGCAGTCGGAGCTTCAGCCGAGATCAATGTGTCGGGTCGGGTATATTTCCAATACTCGTCACGACGATTTGGCAACCCCATCTCGCGAACGCGGGCGATTGCAGCCTCGCGCGCTTTGCGGGTGCATCCTGCATCTGGCATTGTCAGTGCCGACAACCGTTCTTCGGTTGCGGTTTGTTTTGCTTGGGGCAAAGCCATCAGTTCACCTCAGCCAGAATGTCGGAATATCCGTTGTTTTCGACTTCCAGCGCCAATTCAGGGCCACCGGATTTCACAATGCGCCCATCGGCCATGATATGAACCACATCCGGCTTGATGTGATCCAACAGGCGCTGATAGTGCGTGATCACAAGGAACCCGCGCCCTTCGTCGCGCAGCGCATTCACACCTTCGGCTACCAGTTTCATCGCATCCACGTCGAGCCCCGAGTCGGTTTCGTCCAGGATGCACATCTTGGGCTCTAGCATGGCCATCTGCAGGATTTCATTGCGCTTTTTCTCACCACCCGAAAAACCCACATTGACCGGGCGCTTCAGCATGTCGGCGTCGATCTTCAACGCTTTGGCCTTGGCACGCACCTCTTTCAGAAAGTCTGCAGCAGAAAGCTCTTCTTCACCACGCGCTTTGCGCTGTGCGTTCACGGCGGTCCGCAGGAAAGTCATGTTGCCAACACCGGGAATTTCCACCGGGTACTGGAACGCCAGAAATACACCTGCAGCCGCACGCTCTTCCGGCTCCATCTCAAGCAGGTCTTCGCCATCGAGCGTCGCACCGCCTTCGGTCACCTCATAGCCGTCGCGACCAGACAGAACATAGCTGAGCGTCGACTTGCCCGACCCGTTTGGTCCCATGATCGCGTGTACCTTGCCGGGCTTAACCGTCAGGTCGACGCCTTTTAGGATTTGCTTGTCTTCTTCCTCAAGTTTGACGTGCAGGTTGTTGATTTCCAGCATTTTCTGTCCTTCTGCATCTCGCAAGGGGCGCAGCGTGGCCCCGATAAGTTCCTATCCCAGTGCCTTGCGGATTACGCGAGCGATGATCCATCCAAGCAATGCACCAGCGCCCACGGCCCAGACCGGGTTAATAAAGTCCATGTATTTGGTGTTGACGTAGGCAACCCCCAACAAACCCCCGAGCACTGGCAGCGCATAGCCAAGCGCCGTCAGCACATCATCCTTTCGGATTCGCTGTTGGGGTTTGGGAGTCATCAGCCAACCGATCCTTCGAGGCTGATCGCCACCAGCTGCTGCGCTTCCATGGCGAACTCCATCGGCAGCGCCTGCAGGACGTCCTTGCAGAACCCGTTGACAACCAGCGCCACGGCTTCTTCCTCGTCCATACCACGTTGGCGGCAATAAAAGAGCTGATCGTCATCCACCTTCGAGGTCGTTGCCTCGTGTTCAACACGGGATGAGTTGTTCTTGACCTCGATATACGGCACCGTATGCGCCCCGCACTTATCACCGATCAGCAAACTGTCACACTGGGTGTAGTTCCGGCTGTCCTTGGCCTTGGGGTGCATCGAGACCAGACCACGATAGGTGTTCTGCGCCCTCCCGGCGCTAATCCCTTTGGACACGATCCGCGACTTGGTGTTCTTGCCCAAATGAATCATCTTAGTGCCGGTATCGGCCTGCTGATAGTTGTTGGCAATCGCGATCGAATAGAACTCACCCTGGCTGTCGTCACCACGCAGGATGCAAGACGGGTATTTCCAGGTTACGGCCGAACCGGTTTCCACCTGAGTCCACATCACCTTGGACCGATCACCCCGGCAATCGGCGCGTTTGGTCACAAAGTTATATATACCGCCCTTGCCATTCTCATCCCCGGGGAACCAGTTCTGAACGGTCGAGTATTTCACCTCGGCGTCTTCTTCGACGATGATCTCAACCACAGCAGCATGCAACTGCGCGGTGTCGCGCTGTGGTGCTGTGCAGCCTTCCAGATACGAGACGTAAGAGCCTTTGTCGGCGATGATCAGCGTGCGTTCGAACTGACCAGTGTTTTCCGCATTGATGCGGAAATAAGTGCTAAGCTCCATCGGGCAACGCACGCCCGGCGGGACATAGACAAATGAACCATCCGAGAACACGGCCGAATTCAGCGTCGCATAGAAATTGTCGGATACCGGGACAACGGAACCGAGGTATTTCTTGACCAGGTCTGGATGCTCACGGATGGCTTCGGAGATCGAGCAGAAGATGACGCCGGCCTCTTTAAGTTCCTTCTGAAATGTTGTTCCAACCGAAACAGAGTCAAAAACGGCGTCAACCGCCACCTTGCGACCCTCTGCAGGCGCATCCTCGGCGCCCTCTACGCCCGCAAGAATCATCTGTTCTTTCAAGGGGATGCCGAGCTTTTCGTAAGTTGCGAGAAGCTTGGGGTCGACCTCGTCCAATGATTTCGGCTTTTCTTCCATCGATTTCGGACGAGCATAGTAATACTGGTCCTGAAAATCGATCGGCGGATAGTGCACCATCGCCCATTTGGGCTCTTCCATCTGGGTCCAGCGCTCGAATGCGGCCAGACGCCATTCGGTCATCCAATCCGGCTCGTCATTCTTGTCCGAGATCAGACGGACGATATCGGGGTTTACGCCTTTAGGCGCATACTCCATCTCGATATCTGTTTCCCAGCCGTACTTGTAGGCGCTGACCTCGCGAACCGCATCTACGGTTTCCTGATCAACACCCTCTTTCACCTGGGTCTGGTCCAAAGCGGCCATGACTCACCCTCCGTCTGATCACGCGGCGCGCGCGCGATGCTTTTTCTCTTTTTCCAACCACGTCTCGGCGAAACGCAGCACATCTTCTTCTGTTGTCTCCGGCCCCAGCGATACGCGAATAGCGCTAGCTGCCGTCAACTCATCCAGTCCCATGGCCGTCAGCACTGCACTCGCGCGAACCTTGCCGCTGGAACAGGCCGAGCCCGCGCTGATCGCAAAACCCGACAGATCCATCTGCATGACCTGGGTCTCTCCCTTCCAGCCCGGCGTGGCAAAGCACAAGGTGTTTGGGAGCCGCTCCTGGCCTTTCCCGACAAAAATAGTAGCTTTCGAACCAGCCTCAAGAGCGTTTTCTAGAATATTTCTAAGTTCTGTTACTTTTTCCCAAACGCCATTCGCCAGATCGCTGGCTGCCGCCTGAGCTGCGGCCCCGAACCCCGCGATTCCAATGACATTTTCCGTACCTGACCGACGGCCCATTTCCTGCCCGCCGCCTTTGATCTGCGCGACAAGATCGGTGCCGCGCTTCATCACCAGCGCCCCGATACCCTTTGGCCCGCCAAGCTTGTGGGCCGATATCAGCGCCATTTCGGCACCCATCCAGTTGAATGCGATTGGTAGCTTTCCAAAAGCTTGGGTTGCATCAGTGACGGCAAGACCAGTTGGAAGCTTCTGAACAATCCCGGTTTCCGAATTCGCTAGTTGCAAAGTGGACTGTGACGCGTCCGAGACCGATACAGCCCCGCCCTGAGACACCGGCAAAACCTCATTGGTCCAAGCCCTTACCGCATCATGTTCGATCGCCGCACCAGAAAGGTCGCGCCCTGCCATGGCCAAAGCCGCCGCTTCTGTCGCACCAGATGTAAACACGATGTCAGCACCGTCCGCGCCAAACGCGGTTGCGATCTGCGCTCGCGCTTTCTCAACAACGGCCTTTGCTGCGCGCCCTTCAGCATGGACCGATGACGGATTGCCCACCAGATCCATCGCCGCGATCGTGGCCTCGCGTGCCTCAGACCTCAGCGGGGCGGTAGCGTTATAGTCAAGATAAACCCGATTCATAGATGTATCTTTTCCAAAGTGCGTATTGTTGAGCCACAAAGAAACTTCATCAGATCAGTCGTCCACGACCGCAAACAAGCTGGGTACAGCCGGGCACGGCGCCAAATCATTCCGGATAACATCCGAGAGCCGCGTCTGATGCAGAAACACATACACGTTGGCGCTGAGACTTTCCCAAAGTCGGTTGGTCAGTGATTGCGCCTGACTGCCCGAAGAGGCTCCAGAGGCACCCGCCCCTTTGTGCATCGCATCGACCGTCTCATCGACGGCGGCCAACACTTCGACAACACGAATGTCGGACGCGGGGCGCGCCAGACGATATCCGCCACCTGGCCCACGCACCGAAGCCACCAGATCAGCGCGGCGCAGCTTGACAAAGAGCTGTTCGAGGTAGGGCAGAGAAATATCCTGCCGCTCGGAAATCTCACCCAATGTGACAAGCTTGTCAGAGGACTGCAGCGCGATATCCGCCAGAGCAACCATCGCATAACGTCCCTTGGTCGACAGCTTCATTTTCAATTCCCCTGGGTAAGAACCGCGCGAAAACATTGACGCCGCCTTAGCCAGTGCGTATCTCCCACTGACAGCGTTTTCACGCGACACAATGTAATTAGAACCGTTCTAAGGTACCTGATGATTACCGTCAAGATAATCTCAGGGCCGACGCGTCAAAAAACAGGACCAAAGCACACATGCCCGAGGTGATTTTTCCCGGACCCGAAGGCCGCCTGGAAGGCCGCTACCACCCGCAAAAGGAAAAAGACGCACCGATCGCTATCGTGCTTCACCCGCATCCTCAGTTCGGCGGGACCATGAACAACAAGGTGGTCTATAACCTTCACTATGCCTTCTACAATATGGGCTTCACGGTTCTGCGCTTTAACTTCCGTGGTGTTGGCCGCAGTCAAGGCGAGTACGATCAAGGCATTGGTGAACTGAGCGATGCGGCTTCGGCGCTGGATTACCTGCAGTCGATGAACAACAACTCGAAACATTGCTGGGTGGCTGGATTCTCGTTCGGCGCCTGGATTGGGATGCAATTGCTGATGCGTCGCCCCGAGATCACCGGGTTCATCAGTGTTTCACCGCCGGCAAACATGTATGATTTCTCATTCCTGGCGCCCTGCCCGTCTTCGGGCCTGATTATCAACGGATCCGCTGATCGCGTCGCGCCGCCTGCTGATACGACGTCCTTGGTCGGCAAGCTACATGAACAAAAGGGTATCACGATCACCCACAATGAAGTGGAAGGTGCTGATCACTTCTTCCAGGATCGTCACATGGACACGCTGATGACCGATGTGACGGATTACGTAAAACGCCGCCTGACAGAGAATACGCGCTGATGTCCGATACCATCACCACCCTCGCTGCCAGATTGGCCGAGGACACGATGAAGGTTATGGACGAGACGGGCGAGGATCGATTTTTTGTCGAGGTTGGCGAAGTACTCGGCGCGGCCTCGCAATCGCTGGAAGAAGCTTTCTTGACTGAAATCCGCGTACGGTTGGCCGAACGCAAGGCGCGTCAATTCGTGGTAAAACGGCTGTCAGAGCATCGCTCTAAGCTGAAAGCGATCGAAAAACAGTGAAGCGTCTTCAGGTCCGCAAAAAGAAAAGGAGCCCGAAAGCTCCTTTTCAAAAATATCGTCCGGTCGGCGCTTAAACTGGAAAACCCGATAACCGCTCAACACTCTGGGCTGCATCAATGTCGACGGACCCCCCGTCTGCAAGCCACCCCAACGCCACAATCATTGCCGAAACGATAATGATCGATTTTGCAAAAGTCGTCATTGTATCAAACTCATTAAAAACAAACTAAAAACAATTATTGAGCTAGCACAAAAGCAAAGGCCCGAATAGTCGGGTTTACCTGACCTATGGTAAAGTTGGTTTGGGATCCGGCCCATCAAAGTACTCTGATGAGATTAGGTCGTGCGCAAGCATGCGCGTTTCCCTGACAAGCAAGGTATTTTTAGCAACAACCGCCCACCGCCCCGAGGATAGGGCTGGTATATTTTTTCCCATCGCGTTATGCGCGCGGCAACTTCCCGTTCAAAGGCTGACCACTCATGGACCTGCGCAATATCGCAATCATCGCTCACGTCGACCACGGCAAAACGACCCTGGTGGATGAGCTGCTCAAACAATCCGGAGCGTTCCGGGAAAACCAGGCCGTGGCCGAGCGCGCCATGGACAGCAACGATCTGGAACGCGAACGCGGCATAACCATTCTGGCCAAGGCCACATCGGTCGAATGGAAAGACACCCGCATCAACATCGTTGACACCCCCGGCCACGCCGATTTCGGCGGCGAGGTCGAGCGGATTCTCAGCATGGTTGATGGCGTTGTGCTTCTGGTGGACGCAGCCGAAGGTCCGATGCCGCAGACCAAGTTCGTGACGTCAAAGGCGCTGGCCTTGGGTCTGCGCCCGATTGTGGTGCTGAACAAGGTCGACAAGCCCGACGCCGAACCCGACCGCGCGCTGGATGAATGTTTTGACCTTTTCGCCAACCTTGGCGCGGACGATGATCAGCTGGATTTCCCGGCCATGTATGCCTCGGGCCGTTCTGGCTGGGCTGATATGGAACTCGATGGCCCCCGCAAGGATTTGGCCGCACTCTTTGATCTGATCGTCGATCACGTCCCTGCCCCCAAACAAATTGAGAAAAAGGACGAGCCATTCCGAATGCTCGCCACCACCTTGGGCAGCGATCCGTTTATTGGGCGGATCCTGACGGGTCGCGTAGAAAGTGGCACTCTGAAAGCGGGCGACAACCTCAAGGCGCTTAGCCGCGACGGATCATTGATCGAAAATTTCCGCGCATCAAAAATCCTCGCGTTCCGCGGTCTGGCGCAGCAACCTAT
This sequence comes from Ruegeria sp. CE9, assembly GCF_056537425.1. Classification (NCBI taxonomy): domain Bacteria; kingdom Pseudomonadati; phylum Pseudomonadota; class Alphaproteobacteria; order Rhodobacterales; family Roseobacteraceae; genus Ruegeria; species Ruegeria sp. CE9. Next base: position 633,914 of record NZ_JBQFRO010000001.1, read on the forward strand.
CGACGTGGCCGAAGCCGGCGATATCGTCACCATCGCGGGCATGAGCAAAGCCACCGTCGCGGATTCGCTGGTTGCCCCGCAGGTCGAAGAAGCCTTGCCCGCACAGCCGATTGACCCGCCGACCATTACAGTGACTTTCGGCATCAACGATTCACCATTGGCAGGTCGCGACGGTAAGAAAGTTCAGTCGCGTGTCATCCGTGACCGCCTGATGAAAGAGGCCGAATCAAACGTCGCAATCCGCATCACCGACACCCCCGGCGGTGAAGCATTTGAGGTCGCAGGCCGCGGTGAACTTCAGATGGGCGTTCTGATCGAGAACATGCGCCGCGAAGGGTTTGAGCTTAGCATTTCGCGCCCGCAGGTCTTGTTCCGTGAAGAAGACGGCCTGCGCCTTGAGCCCGTCGAAGAAGTTACCATTGATGTGGATGACGAGTATTCTGGTGCTGTCATCGAAAAGATTACCGGTGCGCGTAAAGGCGAATTGGCCGAGATGCGCCCCGCAGGCGCTGGCAAGACCCGTATCATCGCCCATGTGCCATCTCGCGGGTTGATTGGCTATCATGGCGAGTTCCTGACCGATACACGAGGCACAGGCGTCTTGAACCGTGTGTTCCACGGCTGGGCGGCGCACAAAGGACAGATTCCGGGGCGGCGTGCAGGCGTACTGATTTCGATGGAAAACGGCCAGGCGGTCGCCTATGCGTTGTGGAACCTTGAGGAACGGGGTCGTATGTTCGTGGGCCCACAGACAGATGTCTATCAGGGCATGGTGATTGGTGAACATTCGCGCGACAACGATCTTGAGGTAAACCCGCTCAAAGGGAAGAAGCTGACCAACGTACGCGCAAGCGGATCTGATGATGCAGTAAGGCTAACCCCCCACATTCAATTCTCATTGGAAGAAGCCATCGCATATATTGATGACGACGAATTGGTCGAGGTCACACCGAACGCAATCCGCCTACGCAAGCGCTTTCTCGACCCGCACGAGCGCAAACGGATGGCAAAGTCGGCCTGACACAACGCAGTGAACTTGTTCACGATATGGAAACATTGCCATAATCGTGACATTTTTACGTCAACCTAGAAACAACGACAAAATAAAGAGACCCGTCATAAAGGCGGGTCTTCTTTTTGTTTTTTAGTAAAAATAGTCGGTTGAGTGAGCCAGATCACAGAAACCAGAAAAAAAGTCTGCTTGAAAATAGGCGGAAGAACGAGGAATTTGTGTTCAAAGTGTGGCGCCGTTTTTGTATACGGCATTTAAGTTAACGAGTACCTAAGGAGTGGCGCAATGCGCATTAAGTCCAAACTATTATCGGTTGCTTTTGTATCCGCAGCCTTGCCTTTCATCTCTGTAACATCAGCTCAGGCCTCTGAGATGTGCACCGTGAGGACGGCCAAGCAATCCGTATCATCGAACACATTGTGCGCCTGTGACGTCGTCAGTTCTCGCATGGTGCGTTACATCCAGCGCCGCGCGGATTTTGAAAACATCCTAGAGCGCACGTTGATCGACTGCCCGGCCTTTGCATCGGTTTTGACAGATTTACCAACTGCGTCTATTGGCTTTGCAGATCAGCGTTCAGGTGATGGTAAGGCTGACGAGCAAGAACGTGACCCTTCTGGTCCGACATCCAGCGGCCCATCTCCAGACAGCGATCCTGATCCTTCGACACCTGATGGTGAGAAGAAAGAACGGGAGAAAAGGACTCCGGAAGAAAGAAAGAAGATCAAAGAGAAGCGCGCCGAACTCAGGAGTAAACGCGAAGCCGCTCAATTCTGGCGCGAAAACTCCAAAACGCGTGCCGAAGAAGCTAAGCTCGCTAGAGAAATTGGCGATCTAGGCCTCGCGCAATTGAAGAGAGATCAAGCTCGGCTATCTCGCGAAATTGCACGCGAGTTCAGAGATGCCGCCCGTAGTCTGAGGGAAGAGTTGGAACAATATCGTTCTAATGCACAATATCAACCTGCTGCCAAAGAACTTCAGAAACTTGGAGCGTTCGAAACCAAAGAAGTCCGCGGGTTCGAAAAACGGGATGAAGACGATATCGGTCGCTAAGGCATACCGACCTCGATCAATCTGACTTAGAAAATAGTTTGGGCGGCGCTTCTGCGACCGCCCTAATTTTTCGGAACCCTTGATCGGCCTTGCTTTGCCTCGATCAGCTACGCCCGTATACTCCCACCCAGTTCCGAGGCTGCTTGGGATCTTGCATACGCAGGAACAAATAACGCGTCGCCTTCCAAGGCTTGATCTGATTTGTCAGATTGTCCAAAACCAGATCACCTTGGCTCGATCGGTACACCAAAACTGCGTGAGAATTTCTGCGGGTATCGAGCACGGTTGCAAGCAAGAGCTTCCGGGGGTCAATTCCAGCTTTGATCAGGTCCCTTTTTTTCAGAAGGGCGAAGTCTTCACAATCACCTCCCCTGGTCGTCGGCAGCGCCCATAGCTCGCGAGTTTTGTATTGGGACTGATCCGTAACTTCCCGCGTCGAAGAATTCACACGGCGATTGATTTTCTTTACCAACTGCAGTTCTTGCGAGCTGGACAGAGAGACGGAAGCCTTGTGCGCGCAAGCCCACGAATATTGCCGGCAAAGCTGCGCAGCACCCGTCGGTGGTGGAGAAGCTGAAACGCTTTGAATAAAAGCGTCCTTCGCTGCAGCTTCATTACTAATCAGTAAAGACCCTGAAAGCAGGATGGCAAAGCTAAATACGCCACCGATCTTAGCGGCGCGTTTGCAGTGGGCGTCTAAGGTCTTGCTAAAGATGTTCATGCCTATCCCTCGAGTCCTAACCGATACAGCGATCTGCGTGGCTCAGAACCCTACCTATATCTCGGAACATATCCGTAAATGGCGGCAACCACGCAATTATTTCTAGGATAGAGTGGGAAAAACGGCGGAATTTCGTCAGTTTTCATGACCATTTTCGCGCAAGAAAAAGGCAAGCAACGCCACAATCGCAGGATCTAACTCGGTTAGGACACGTAGGAAGGTCTTCTAACCGTTTGTAATCAATATGTTTAAATACGCAAAAGCATCGATTGCGCCAGATCAGATGTCGTGGCGCAACTCAAAGGTCCAGGGAAGGATTTGATTGGCTGGATTCATGCAAACACAGAATCAGTCTGAGCGTCAGTCACTGATTTCGACAACAACCAGTTCGCGCTCACTTGCTCCACGGGCATGGTCCAGCGCCTGTTGGTAGGCCGTTGAGTTATAACACTCCACTGCCGCTTCAAGTGTCGGAAAACGCGCAACCACGTTGCGGGGGCGTTCTTTGCCTTCCAACTGCACGTAGCGCGCTGCCCGAGCGATAAATTCTCCACCATGCGCCGCGATTGCAGGCCCCGCGAGTTCGGCGTATTTCCCGTAAGCGTCGGCATCAGTCACTGTGACATGTGCGATCCAAAGTGCTGGCATATTATGCTCCTAATACCTGTTCGGCTGCCTTGATCGCAGCATCTGCATTCGTGGCATCTTTGCCCCCGCCTTGCGCCATGTCAGGTCGCCCGCCGCCGCCTTTGCCGCCCAGTTCCGCAACCGCTGCGCGGACCAGATCCACAGCTGACACTTTGTTTGTCAGGTCAGGTGTGACACCTGCAGCGACCGCCGCTTTTCCACCGGTATCGGCAATCAGCAAGACCGCTCCGGTTCCCAAACGGCTTTTGTGCTCATCAATCAAGGCGGGCAGGTCCTTTCCGGACACTCCCGAAAGCGATTGCGCAAAAAATGCGATACCGTTCACATCGCGTGCCTCGGTTCCGCCACCCTGCCCGGCGCCCCCAGCCATAGCCAGATCGCGGCGCAATTGTGCGACCTCATTCTGCAGCGATTTGCGTTCATCAAGCAGAGATTTCACGCGCGAAACCACATCGTCCGGTTGCGCCTTCAGCTCTGAGGCTATTGAAGTGAGCCGTTGGTCCTGTTTTGTAAGATAGTTGAACGCCTCATCGCCGGTCAGAGCCTCGATCCGCCGCACGCCCGCGCTGCTGGCACTGTCCCCCAGCACAACGAAGGTACCGATGTCACCGGTCTGGCGCACATGGGTGCCGCCGCACAGCTCGATCGACCAAGTTTCTCCATCCTGGCCCTTGCCAGTCGGCGCTTTGCCCATTGAAACCACACGCACCTCGTCACCGTACTTCTCGCCGAACAGAGCCTGGGCACCCAGTTCACGGGCGTCATCCGGAGTCATGATACGGGTTTCCACAGTCGAGTTCTGGCGGATGAACGCGTTCACCTCGCGCTCAACCTTCTTAATCTCTTCCGGGCTTAGGGCCTTGGAATGGCTGAAATCAAACCGCAAACGATCTGATGCGTTCAATGAACCTCGCTGCGCTACGTGAACTCCTAGAGTCTCGCGCAGGGCTTCGTGCAGAAGGTGTGTTGCGGAATGGTTTGCACGAATGGCCGTGCGGCGCGCATGATCGACTTCCAGCTCAACCGCGTCACCTTTTGAGATCGTTCCATGATCAACCGTGACCTTGTGAGCATAGATTTTACCGTCTGCAAATTTTCGGGTGTCGTCGACGCGGGCGAAATCATTCCGCTCATCCAGACGGCGGAGTTCACCTGTGTCACCGACCTGACCGCCGGCTTCGCCATAGAAAGGAGTCTGGTTGACCACGACCCAACCGGTGCCGCCCGCTTCGATCTTGTCGACCAATGCCCCATCGACCACAAGCGCGGCGATCTGACCCTCGGCCTTCTCGGTATCATAGCCGAGAAAATCGGTCGCCCCGGCTGCGTCCAGAATATCGAACCAAACCACCTGATCCGCGGATTCACCAGACCCGGCCCAAGCCGCCCGGGCCTTGGCCTTTTGCTCGGCCATGGCCGCATCAAACCCATCGGTGTCGACGGTTCGACCTTTCTCGCGCAGCGCATCCTGCGTCAGGTCCAGCGGGAAACCATAGGTATCGTAGAGTTTGAACGCCGCGTCTCCGGGCAGCGGATCACCTTCGGGCAAGCCAGACACTTCCTCATCGAGCAGCTTCAAACCGCGATCCAACGTTTGTTTGAACCGGGTTTCTTCCAGTAGCAAAGTCTCTTCGATCAGCGGTTGCGCCTGGCCAAGCTCCGAATATTGCGCGCCCATCAACTGCACCAATGTCGGCACCAGACGGTGCATCACAGGATCTTTCGCTCCCAACAGGTGCGCATGACGCATTGCACGGCGCATAATTCGGCGCAGAACATATCCTCGCCCGTCATTCGACGGCATCACACCATCTGCAATCAGGAACGAGGTCGAACGCAGGTGATCCGCGATCACGCGATGATGCACGTTCTGATCTCCGTAAGGATCAACGCCAGTTGCATCAGCCGAGGCTTCAATCAGCGTTTTGAACAGATCGGTGTCATAGTTGTCATGGCTGCCTTGCAGCAGTGCGCCAATCCGTTCCAGCCCCATGCCGGTGTCGATCGACTGCATATCGAGTTCAACCATCGAGCCATCTTCGAACTGCTCGTTCTGCATGAAAACGATGTTCCAGATTTCAATGAAGCGGTCGCCATCTTCTTCGGCAGATCCCGGAGGGCCGCCCCAGATGTGATCCCCGTGGTCAAAGAAAATCTCGGTGCACGGGCCGCACGGACCGGTCGGACCCATTTGCCAGAAGTTGTCGTTGGTGGCGATGCGGATGATCCGGTCTTCGGGCACACCGACCTTTTTCCAGATTTCAAAAGCTTCGTCATCGGTGTGGTAAACGGTTGCCAACAGGCGGTTCTTGTCGATCCCGAATTCTTTGGTGATCAACTCCCATGCAAAAGGGATCGCTTCGGGCTTGAAGTAGTCGCCGAACGAGAAATTCCCTAACATTTCAAAGAACGTATGGTGGCGTGCCGTGTATCCTACGTTGTCCAGATCATTGTGCTTACCGCCAGCGCGCACACATTTTTGCGCTGTTGTCGCGCGCTGGTAATCTCGGGTTTCAACTCCGGTGAACAGGTTCTTGAACTGCACCATGCCCGAATTCACGAACATCAAAGTAGGATCGTTGCGTGGAACCAGCGGGCTAGAGGCAACCACTTCGTGGCCCTGCTTTGCGAAATAGTTCAGGAAGGTCGAGCGGATGTCGTTCAGCGTGGGCATTTGGGCTCTCTCAGCGCGCTATCATTCTGGTCCGCATTGGTTTAGCCGCGCACCTGCTGAGTGTCCACAGGCGACACGCCCGAAACGAAACAAGGCGGCCCTGATGGACCGCCCTGTTCCAAGTATCCTTGGCCTTTCGCTGAACCCTGGAAATTCTCCGGGCCCCGTCAGCGTCCTTTAAGCTTCGAGGATATCATCCTCTTCCGCTTCGGGAGGCATCTCGAAATCCAGCCCGTGTGCCGCACGAATCTTGTCTTCGATCTCTAGCGCCGCACGGCTATTGTCGCGCAGATATTGCTTGGCGTTTTCGCGCCCCTGCCCGATCCGCTCATCCCCATAGCTGAACCACGACCCCGACTTTTCGACCACACCTGCCTTGACGCCCAGATCAAGTAGCTCGCCCATCTTGCTGATGCCTTCGCCATACATGATGTCGAATTCAACCTGCTTGAATGGCGGTGCTACTTTGTTCTTCACGACCTTGACGCGGGTCTGGTTGCCAACAACTTCGTCACGGTCCTTGATCGCACCAATGCGGCGGATATCCAAACGAACCGAGCTGTAGAATTTCAGCGCATTACCGCCGGTGGTGGTTTCCGGGCTGCCGAACATCACACCGATCTTCATCCGAATCTGGTTGATGAAAATGACCATACAGTTGGAACGGTTGATCGAACCGGTAAGCTTGCGCATGGCCTGGCTCATCAATCGCGCCTGAACGCCCACGCTGCTGTCACCCATGTCGCCTTCCAGCTCGGATTTTGGCGTCAATGCGGCGACCGAGTCAACTACGACCATGTTCACAGCCCCCGACCGCACCAGCGTATCGGTAATTTCCAAAGCCTGTTCACCGGTATCAGGCTGCGAGATCAGCAGCTCGTCCAGATCAACGCCCAGTTTGCGCGCATATTGCGGATCAAGCGCATGCTCCGCGTCCACGAATGCACAGACACCACCACGTTTCTGTTGTTCTGCAATACAATGCAGCGTCAGAGTGGTTTTGCCGGAGCTTTCCGGCCCGTAGATCTCGACAATCCGACCCATCGGCAACCCACCGATTCCCAGCGCAATATCCAGGCCGAGTGACCCGGTCGAGCTTGCATCGATATCCTGCTTGGCATCTTCGCCCAGCTTCATGATCGAGCCCTTACCGAACTGCCGTTCGATCTGTGCCAGCGCGCTGTCGAGCGCCTTTTGTTTGTCTGCGTTTTTCTTGTCGCTCATCGTCAGAAGATCCGCCATTGTCCTGTCGCCTTCTCTTTTGTCACACCCTTGATCGGGCGGCAATCGCTGCTTTGTTCGCCTCTTGTTCCTTATGGGACCAAAAAGAGAACATTTCAACTAAAACTTACGAAAACCACTCTTCAGCAATTGTGTTAAAGAGTCGTTTACGACAATCTGAGACACGAAAGGCGTTGAAGAGAAAGGATAAATGCTAGTTTTCTATGAAAAGCGACTCGCGCTTCTGTCGGTTCCAAAGACCGGCAGCACCGCCTATCAAGCCGCCCTGCGTGACCGGGCGGATATTGTGGTATCAGGACCCACGGACCTGAAACACGCGAACATGCGCCGCTATGATCGCTTCTTTCAGACCATGTTTCGCAAGATGTTCGATACCGAGATGGACGTAATGGCGATCGTGCGAGAACCCGTCGATTGGCTTGGTAGCTGGTATCGATATCGGACGCGCCCTGAATTGGCCGGTCATGCACATTCCACAAAAGACCTGAGTTTTGAGGCGTTCTTGAATGCCTATATGCAAAGCCCCCGCCCGGCGTTTGCTGATGTGGGGTGTCAGACCGAGTTTCTACAGCCTCGCAAAAATGGTGCGGGCGTCACGCATGTTTTTAAGTATGACAATCATAAGGGAATCCTCAACTTCCTGCAAAATCGATTGGAATGCGAGATCGTTCTGCCGCGCGAAAATGTCTCGCCCGAAAGCCCGATGAATGTATCAGAGCTGACCCTGCACCGCTTTCAATCAAAGCACGCCGCTGAATTTGTTCTTTATCACTCCGCCGAGTAGCGGTTTCAGTTTATTTGCTGAAATACCGCTTCGGTCAGTTGGGTTAGCGAAAACGGCTTTGGCAAAAAGGTGGAATTCTCGATCTCTGGTCCAGATTCTCCAAATGCGCCTTCGGTATATCCGGACATAAAGACCACGCGCACATCGGGTCGCGTTTGCATGGCTTCGCGCACCCATGTCGGGCCGTCCATTCCGGGCATGACCACATCTGTTACGAACACGTCCACTGCAAGCTCAGGATCGTCTAGCAATTGCAGTGCATCTTCTGCCGATTCAGCTTCGAGGACGGTATATCCTTTCAACCGAAGGGCTCGCGTTGCGAAAGCGCGTACAGGAGCCTCATCTTCCACCAACAGCACAACACCTTCGCCTTGGCGCGAACCTTGTTCCGCAGGGGTTTCGGGGTTTTCAGGTTCTGGTGTTTGGATTCGGGCGCTCACCGGTAACAGGACCGTAAACTCTGTTCCTTTGTGCTGAACGCTGTCTACAAAAATGAAACCTCCGGTCTGCTTGATGATCCCATACACGGTAGACAGACCCAGCCCTGTGCCTTCGCCAGTGCGTTTGGTCGTGTAGAACGGCTCGAATACTTTCTGCAGTTTATCCGCGGGGATTCCGACGCCGCTGTCGATGACCTTAACAGTGACGTATTCACCAGGCTGTACTATCGCCCGATCACGCGAGATGGGCTGATCCAAGTTTATCACTTCGGTCTCAATCCGAATCTCTCCACCCTCGGGCATCGCATCGCGAGCGTTGACGACGAGATTCATCAAAACCTGCTCTAACTGGCGCTTGTCTGCACAAACAGATTTAAGCACCGGATCATGGCTGAGTGTCAGGCGTACTTTCTCGCCCACAAGACGGTTCAAAAGATGGATCAGGTCGGAAATCGTGTCGCGCAGATCCAGAACTTCGGGCCGTAGAGTTTGTTTGCGCGAAAAGGCCAACAATTGGCTGACCAACGCTGCCGCACGATTGGCGTTCTGGTTGATTTGCACCAAATCTCCGTAATTCGGGTCGTCTTGGTCATGGCGTAACAGCAACAGATCACAGTGCCCCGAAATCGCGGTCAGCAAATTGTTGAAATCATGCGCGACTCCGCCCGCCAACTGCCCAACCGCCTGCATCTTTTGGCCCTGAACGAACTGCGCCTCCATCGTTTTTAACTCGGTCGCATCATTCAGTACGGCGATCAGGCAGACCTGACCGTCTTTGAGTATCCGAGACAGGGTGACCTGAACAAATATCTCTTTGTCTTCACGCACCAAACGCAAGAACTCTGACCGAGGTGCTGCGCCTTGCTCGGCTGCGTTCGCAAGCCAGTCTCGGATCGGATAACCAAGACCTTGCATCATGTTCTCGATATTCGAGGTTCCCGGCTCGATTTCTCCAACCAAATCGACCGCGAGGCGATTCGCTTCGCCAACCACGCCTTGGGGTGTCAGGCACATGATTGGAACCGGCAGCGCAGCGAATGATGTCGGCTCCGGCGACGATTTAGGTTGCGGAAAGGGTGTCAGAAGTACGTCACGCACGATCCCACTGTGCCGAAGCGTGGAGATACCAAAGGTTCTTTCAGCATCGCCTGACCCGAATCGTACAACGCTGCCCCCACTCTCACCATCACCTTGCGGCCTAACCTCGAGGCTTTCGGGCAATTGACCAAACAATTTGATCGCAATCTCGTTGGCGTCAAGAACAACATTGTTGCGCCCAACTGTCACAACGGGCATTTGAACATTGCGCCAGATTTTTGGCGCATCCAGTTTGAAGCGCCAACATAAAGGACCGCCACTCAAGCGTGATACAGAAACGGGGATTGTCTGTCCTCGCGTAACAACATCCTCTTCCGCCGCTCCGTGTTTTTCAGCAAGCGACTGCAATCGCAGTATCACAGCAGATGGATTGGCAAATACTGTGCGAAGACATACGTCAAATCGTGAATCAGATTTCTTGATCAGGCGCGCGTTGGCGCTGGTGTTTGCAACCAATATCTCACCAACTGGATCAGTGATGATGCAAGCATCATCCTGCTGTTCAAGAAAAGCTGCCATGGCCGCATAGGTTTGCACTTCGATCTGTTTGAAGAACCAAACGCGTGCCAAAGCAATGACTACGACCACCAGAAATGATAGGCCGACGGCCGCAACTCCGGCATTTAACTGTGAGGGAAGAACGCCGAAAAAAGGAAGTGCGCTTAACAATATTGCGATTAGTATTAGTGAGATATATCGACCGCGATCAATCCTCCATCCACTTGAACGTGAAGGAAAAAATTCTGAAATATTAGACATAAACAGCCCAGGTTATGACAATTTCTGAGCAATATCGGCTGGTAATGGTTAACCACCGCTTAATGATCAGAGGTATAAACTGCTTATGGTTGTGCTTTAGGCTTTATGATCGCGTCAAGTGCGCTGTGTAAAAACCGTCGGTCCCGTGTGAAACCAGCCACGATTTCCGAAAGGTACACTTCCAATCCCGGTCAAAAGTCAGGAATTCATCAATAATGTTGTCGTTCTCCAAGTTCAGCATCGAACATGTTGCATAGGCAAGCACGCCTTTGGGAGCAACAAGCGGAGCAACACCCTTGAGGATACTGGTCTGAGTTTTCGACAGATCGCCCAACCGCTCTGGCGTCAGCGCCCATTTCCCTGCAGGGGCCCTGCGCCATGATCCACTGCCTGAGCATGGTACATCGATCAGAACAACATCAAATGGCGCGTGATCGGCGACCTGATCTGCGGTCAGTATGGAAATCTCTGCACCCGCGCGTGCCGCACGATTGGGTAAGTCGCGCATTCGATTTGGGCTGGCATCATGTGCAAAGACTTGAACATCTTTGGCTCTCGCCGCCAACGCCAGAGCTTTTCCGCCACCGCCGGCACAATAATCCAGGACCCGCATTCCAGGCTTTAGGTCTATCGCAGAAACAACCGCCTGACTCGCTGCATCTTGCAACTCGACCAGCCCTTCGGAATAGGCGCTGCTCTGCGCGATCTTGCGTGCGCCTTCGGTTACCTCCAAAGCCGTGTCACAGGCCGAGTGCGGATGCGCCTTGATGCCCTCTTCTGCCAAACACTGGATGGCCTTGGGCAGATCAGCTTTCTGCAGATTGACCCTCAGATGGGCTGGAGCACGTGACTGCAATGCAATAGCGGCAGGCTCGGTCTCGTCTTTCAACGACTTCTGAAACTCAGGCCACAGCCATTCAGGTATATCCAGGCGTTCGGCGTCCGATTGAAACGGCTTGGAATGCTCGGCCTCAGTCACCACAGCAGGTGCAAAGCGATCACCCGAAAATATTGAGAACAGATCCACCGAAGAGGATCGGGCGGCCCCTATCATCAGGCCACGACCTGTTTCTGATCCACCAAGCGCTGCGTAGGATCGCCGACAACGCAGAGCATCAAACACATGATCGCGAACTGCAGCACGATCCTTAGACCCCGCAAAGCGACTGCGCCGGGCCCAGCCTGTCAAAGCCTTCTCTACCGGTGCACCGGTAAGAATGTCATCGAGAATCTCAATCGAAGCCTGAACCCGAGCCGCAGGTGTCATTGCCGTTTCCGTTTATCTGCGCGGCCTTTGATTAAGCCATGCTTCACAAGTTTACATGACGCGGTAATTCGGACTTTCGCGCGTGATCTGAACGTCATGCACATGGCTTTCTTTCAGCCCCGCGCCTGTGATTTTGACGAAATTGCAGTTCTTGCGCATCTCGTCCACTGTCGCACATCCGGTATAGCCCATGGCCGCTCGCAAACCGCCGACCAATTGATGCACAACCGCACTTGCCGACCCCTTATAGGGCACCTGCCCTTCGATGCCTTCAGGCACCAGCTTGTCGTTGGCCGCATCCTTCTGGAAATACCGATCCGCCGAGCCACGCGCCATCGCGCCAAGACTGCCCATACCGCGATAAGATTTGAATGAACGGCCTTGATACAGGATGACTTCGCCTGGGCTTTCATCCGTACCAGCGATCATTGAGCCGACCATGGCACAGGACGCACCCGCCGCTATGGCCTTGGCAAAATCGCCCGAGAATTTGATCCCGCCATCCGCGATGACCGGAACATCTCCGGCCGCGGCAGCGCAATCCATGATCGCCGTCAACTGCGGAACCCCAACGCCCGCAACCATCCGTGTCGTGCAGATGGAGCCCGGTCCGATGCCCACTTTGATCGCGTCAGCGCCCGCGTCGATCAACGCCTTCGTTGCCTCGGCTGTGGCGACGTTCCCGGCGATGATCTGCACCTCATTCGACAGTGTCTTGGCGCGCTTTACCGCGTCCAGCACCCCCTGCGAATGGCCGTGCGCTGTGTCCACAACGATGATGTCGACGCCCGAATCCACCAATTGCTCGGACCGCTCAAACCCTGCATCACCAACCGAGGTTGCCGCCGCCACCCTCAGGCGACCCAGCCGGTCTTTGCATGCAGTGGGGTTCAGCACAGCCTGTTCGGTGTCTTTCAGGGTCAGCAAACCGGTCAGCTTGCCACCACCGTCAACAACCAACAGTTTTTCGATCCGGCGCGCGCGCATCAGGCTTTTGGCCTCTTCCAGATCGGCAGGCTCTTGCAGCATCGCCAGATTGTCCGAAGTCATCATCGCGTGGATCGGCGTATCATCCGAGGTTGCAAAGCGCATATCCCGGTTTGTGACGATACCAACGACCCGACCAGTTTCGTCAACCACCGGGAAACCGGTGAAATTATACCGCTCGACCAAAGCCTGCGCATCCGCCAGCGTCTGATCCGCGCGCAACGTCACAGGGTTATAGACGATACCGGATTCGAACCGCTTTACCCGACGAATTTCACGAGCCTGTTCCTCGACCGAGAGGTTCTTATGCACAACGCCGATCCCTCCGGCTTGTGCCATCGCGATGGCCATGCGCGCCTCGGTCACCGTGTCCATCGCCGAGCTGAGCAGCGGGATGTTCATGGTGATTTCACGCGTCACGCGTGTGCTCGTATCTGCCGTTGCCGGAAGCACAGATGATGCGCCTGGAACAAGAAGTACGTCGTCAAAGGTGAGTGCCTCACGAATCTGCATCTGAAAACCCCATGCAAAAGCCCGTTTGACGGTGACCCTATTACATGGATTTCACCCAATGGAAAGCCCTGAACACGCGTTGTTTTTCGATGCGGGGCTTTACCGCGCCCGAAAACGACGCAAGCAACGCAAAACGTGCCGCTGAATGCTCTTTCCCTTTGTGCCTAATCCCATATGTTCCCCGGCATACGCGCGAATACAAAGGCAGGCATTCATGACCACCGATCCTCTTGTCGTCTTCACACCGTCCGGCAAACGTGGGCATTTTCCCATTGGTACGCCGATTCTGACCGCGGCGCGCCAGTTGGGCGTCGATCTGGATTCGGTCTGCGGTGGGCGCGGCATTTGTTCCAAGTGCCAGATTACCCCCAGCTATGGTGAGTTCCCCAAACACGGTGTGACCGTATCTGAGGACGCACTGAGCGAGTGGAACGCGGTGGAACAACGCTATGATGACAAGCGCGGGCTGAAACCCGGTCGGCGTTTGGGCTGTCAGGCCTCGGTTCAGGGCGATGTCGTGATCGATGTCCCGCCAGAAAGCCAGGTGCACCGTCAGGTCGTCCGCAAAGCCGCCGCCGCGCGCGCCATTATCATGGATCCTGCCACGCGCCTCTATTTCGTTGTTGTGGAAGAGCCCGACATGCATTCCCCCACCGGCGATCTGGAACGGTTAGAGCGCGCGCTGCGCCAGCAATGGGACATCGAGGCGGTTACGGCCGACCTGTCGCTCATGTCCAAGCTTCAGCCCGTTCTGCGCAAAGGAAAATGGGAGGTTACGGTCGCCGTCCACAAAGGCCACAAGGACGAAGTGGCGCGCGTCGTCGAAATTTGGCCCGGCCTGCATGAACAGGGGCTCTGCGGTCTGGCCATCGACCTTGGCTCAACAACTATTGCCGCGCACCTGACCGATCTGGAAACGGGTGAGGTCAAGGCCTCGTCGGGCCTAATGAACCCGCAGATCCGCTTTGGCGAAGACCTGATGAGCCGCGTTTCTTACGCCATGATGAACCCCGGCGGCGATAAAGAAATGACCAAGGCCGTTCGCGAAGCGATCAATGACCTAACCACTTCGATTGCTGACGAAGCCGGGATCGACGCGGCGTTAATCGTCGAGACGGTGTTTGTCTGCAACCCGGTGATGCACCACCTGCTGCTGGGTCTGGACCCGGTCGAACTGGGGCAGGCACCATTTGCTCTGGCCACTTCCGAAAGCATGTCTCTGCCTGCGCGCGAGATGGATTTGACCAACATGAACCCGCGCGCACAGGTCTATATCCTGCCCTGTATCGCGGGCCATGTGGGTGCTGACTGTGCCGCGGTCGCCTTATCCGAAGAACCAGGTAAATCCGACGATCTTGTGTTGATCGTCGATGTGGGCACCAATGCTGAAATTCTGCTGGGCAATACTCACCGTGTACTGGCCTGTTCTTCACCAACAGGTCCCGCCTTTGAGGGTGCACAGATCAGCTCGGGCCAACGCGCCGCCCCGGGTGCGATTGAGCGGATTGAGATCAATCCAGTCACCAAAGAACCCCGTTTCCGCGTGATCGGGTCCGAGAAATGGTCGAATGACGAAGGCTTTGATCAGGACATTGCCACCACCGGCATCACTGGAATCTGTGGCTCGGGCATTATCGAGGCCGTGGCCGAGATGCGCATCGCGGGTCTGCTGGACGAAAGCGGGCTGATCGGCTCGGCCGCGCAGACGGGAACTTGGCGTTGTGTGCCCGAAGGTCGCACCAACTCCTATCTAATCCACGATGCCAGCGCCGAGGGTGGCCCACGCATCACCGTTACCCAAGGCGATATTCGTGCCATCCAGTTGGCCAAATCCGCGCTCTATGCCGGTGCGCGCCTTCTTATGGACGAGATGGAAGTTGACCGTGTGGATCGCGTGGTCTTGGCCGGTGCGTTTGGCGCGCATATTTCAACGAAGCACGCGATGGTGCTGGGCATGATCCCTGACGCACCTCTGGACAAAGTATCCAGCGCCGGTAATGCGGCGGGCACCGGGGCACGGATCGCGCTGTGCAACATCGGATCGCGGGCCGAGATTGAACGCGTTGTGCGCGAGATCACCAAGGTCGAAACCGCCATCGAACCGAAGTTTCAGGACCATTTTGTTGCCGCCAACGCGATCCCGCACAAAACCGATCCGTTCCCAGAGCTTGCGCAGGTCGTCACCCTGCCCGCCCCGTCCTTCAATACCGGCGGTGGGGATGAGGAAAAATCTGGTCGCCGCCGCCGCAGGAGGTCATAGTCGCCTCATCCAAAGGAGGCGGGTATGACATCAGAAAACGAGGAACAGGCGGAATTCTGGGGAAACTCGGAACAAGGCACCAAATGGCTGACTTATGAAGATCAGCTTGACCACGCCTTCGCGCCTGTTCTTGATCTCGTTCTGAACCGAGCCGCCTTGTCGGCAGGCATGAAGGTGCTGGATATCGGATGTGGCACGGGTGTCAGCGCAATCGCTGCCGCCCGCGCGGTAGGGCCGAACGGGTACGTTCTGGCCGCTGATATTTCACAGCCCTTTCTGGACCGCGCAGCCAAACGGGCTGAATACGACGGGCTACAGACACTTACGTTTCAGCACGCGGACGCGCAAACCTATGCGTTTGCACCCGATCAGATGGATGCAGCAATCTCTCGGTTCGGAGTGATGTTCTTCGGTGACTCGGTCGCGGCATTCCGAAACATCGCCTCAGCCTTGAAACCCGGTGGGCGAATGACCTTTGCCTCTTGGGGGCCGCTGGATGCCAACCCTTGGTTCAAGATACCCCATGTCGCCGCCGTGCGACGATTGGGCCAACCACCCCGCGTAGACCGCTATGCCCCCGGGCCGCTGGCGTTCCACGACATCGACCATGTTAGAGGCCTGATGACCCAAGCTGGGCTGTCTGACATAACCGGCGACGCGGTTACAGTTAATCTGACGGGTTTCGGCGGTGTTGAAGGAACAGCGCATCTGGTCACGCGTGTTGGCCCCGCGGGCCGTGTTGTCGCGCATTTCGAAGGGAATGAGGCGGATACAGACGCCGTTCAACAAGCTGTAGCGGAAGAGTTCCGGCAGTATCAGTCTGGCTCCAATGTCCTCATACCCGCGACGATCAACCTGTATCAGGCTCGACGCGCAGACTGATTGGAGCGGGTAGCGGGAATCGAACCCGCGCGTTCAGCTTGGGAAGCTGACAGGCTACCATTACATCATACCGGCCGTTGGGCAGTGATTAGCACTGCTTTTTACCGAGGTTCAAGGGTCAACAAACCCTGAAGAATCGAAAAGGCCGGATCAACGATCCGGCCCAATCCTTTGTTTTAATTACCTTAAGCGCGACGGCGGCGGCCACCGCCGCGACGGCCACGCGCGCCCTCGCCCTCGGCACCGGCCTCAGCAGGCGGTTTGTTGAACCGGATCCACTCACCGCCATGCGCGTCGTTATTGGTCAGCAGATTGGCGGCGCGGATGGCCTCCATCTCTTTGCCCGCGCGCGGCAAGGTCGATCCAAGGCCGAACATTTGAACGAAGGTTTCGTCATCCATGCCCTCGGGCAGGATGATACCAGCGGCGGCAACCTGCTCTTTCTTCTCGGCGATCCGCTTCTGCGTCACGGGCAGGGCCACCGGGTTCATGATCGCGGACGTCATGCCAGCGCCCATTGCCATCGGCAGGAATGCATTGTTAATGCCGTGACGGTTCGGCAGGCCGAACGAGATATTGGAAGCACCGCAAGTGGTGTTCACACCCAGTTCCTCGCGCAGGCGACGGACCAGAGCAAACACCTGCTGACCGGCAGTTGCCATCGCACCGATAGGCATCACCAGCGGATCAACCACGATGTCATGGGCCGGGATGCCGTGGTCAGCAGCGCGTTCCACGATGGTTTTAGCAACGGCAAAACGCACGTCGGGGTCTTCGGAAATCCCCGTGTCATCGTTCGAAATCGCCACGACCGGCACGTTGTATTTCTTGACCAGCGGCAGAACCAGCTCCAGACGCTCTTCTTCGCCTGTGACCGAGTTCAACAGCGGACGGCCCTCAGCCGCCTCAAGACCCGCCTCCAGCGCACCGGGTACAGATGAGTCGATACACAGCGGCACATCAACCAAGCCTTGCACCAGCTCGACGATCTTAGTCATCAGCGGCGGTTCGGTCTCGTTGGGGTTTGGGTTCGAGTTGTAGACAACGCCCGCATTGATATCCAGAACGGTCGCGCCTGCCGCTACCTGCGCCAGCGCGTCTTTTTCAACGGTCGAGAAATCGCCCGCCTCGAGTTCCGCAGCCAGTTTTTTACGGCCAGTCGGGTTGATCCGCTCACCGATGACGCAGAACGGTTCGTCAAAGCCAAGGACGGCGGTTTTTGTTTTTGATTCTACGACTGTACGGGTCATGTCCGTTCCTTAGGAGTTTACAGGCTTTGCCGAAGCGCCGCCGTTGTTGATCGCCCAGTTGGCGTTTGTCTTGATGCCGCCAAGTGGGAAGAAGTGCACTTTGGTGATGTTGAAATCAGGGTTCGCCGCTTTGTGGTTGGCCAGTTCGGTGATCACGTCAGTCGGTTCATAAGGCAGCAGCAGTTTCGATACATCCATGGCGCGTTTCTGCAGCACCTTCAGCGAGGGGCCAACACCGCAGGCGATGGCGAACTTGATCAGGGTCTGGAGCTTGGCCGGACCAGCGATGCCGATATGGATCGGCAGATCAATGCCCGCCTCCTTCAGGCTGTCGGCCCACGCGATGATCGGCTTGGCGTCGAAGGCAAACTGAGTGGCCAGCGCCATTTCGGCGTTGGTGGTTTCGCTGAACTTCTGCTTCCAGTGTAGCGCTTCATCAACATTTTTGGTCGAACCATCCGGATCGATGTCCTTGTTGCCTTCGGGGTGGCCCGCGACGTGCAGACGTTTGAAGCCTGCCCTGTCGAACAAGCCGGTTTCCAATAGCTGCATCGAACTATCAAAATCGCCATGTGGCTTGGCAACACCACCAGCCAGCAGCAGTGCCTGCTCGACCCCGGCCTCACCCTGATACATTGAGATCCAGTTTTCCAGAGTCGCAGCATCCTTGATGATCCGCGCCGGAAAATGCGGCATGACCGGATAACCTTCAGCGGCGATGCGCTTGGCGGTTTTGACCATGTCTTCGATCGGCGTGCCCTCAATATGGGCAATGTAGACGCGAGTGCCCTCGGGCAGCAGAGCGCGGAAATCTTCGACCTTTTCAGCTGTGCGCGGCATCACCTCAATCGAGTAGCCCTGCAAAAAGGCTTCGACGGTCGGGTTCACAGGGCCGTTTTCGACGGCATCACGTTTCTTGAAGTTCAGCAAAGCCATTGCGGCCTCCCATAAAGTTCTGGGGCTCATGCCCAACCGTCATTGGCGATCAAGGCCTTGATGCGATCCTGATCGTACTCTGTTTCCAAACGCTGGGCCTCAGCCTCGGCAATCTCGGACGGGTCGCCCTCGATTGCGAAAGGTTCGGCTTTGCGCCACTCGGCCAGATAGGCATCACTGTCTTTGGCATTGACCTTCATGGCAGCCCGGTCGATCGCTTGCTCGAACCGCTCTTCCAATTGTCGCTTCGCACCACGACGGCCTTTGCCGACGATGACCTGAGCGGGAATATCGCGCCAATATACGATTGTGACGTCGGGCATCGCCTGTGATTCCTTCTAACCAGATGGACCGGTTCTAAACTTCAATATGGGCTCAGGTCGGTCGATTTTCGACATAAGGCGTCTGCGCAGCGACCTTTTTGCCCACGGCTGCATATGGACGCTTTTAAAGACCTCGCAAGCAAAACCGAACATCAAAATCCTAATGACTTTAATGAGCATCTTGCGTGATCCAATTGCGCGACCTATGGTCGGGGTAACTCGAAAATCGGAGGGCGTTTAAGATGGCGCCCAAGCGTCCCAGAGGTGCGGGCGCGTTCCCGAAAGCGGTCGAAAGCCCCGCGCCGGCAAGACCCGATCCAGATGCGTTATTTGCGGCGCTGGATCTGGGGACAAATAGCTGCCGCATGTTGATCGCCCAGCCCAAGGGCAGTGGCTTCCATGTGGTCGACAGTTTCTCCAAGTCGGTGCAGTTGGGCGCCGGTCTTGAACGCACCGGGCGGTTGTCGCGGGCCTCGATGGCACGCACGGTTCAGGCCCTGCGGATCTGTCAGCAAAAGCTCAAACGCAATAAGGTCAAGCGCATGCGCCTGATCGCGACTGAGGCATGCCGTCGGGCCAAGAATTCGCGCGATTTCATCCGTCAGGTTAAACGTGAAACCGGCCTGACGCTTGAGATCATCCAGCCCGAGGAAGAAGCGCGTCTGGCCGTCATCTCCTGCGCCCCGCTTGTGTCGACCAAGACTGAGCAATTGTTAGTCGTTGATATCGGTGGGGGCTCGACCGAGCTGGTCTGGATCGACATTTCCTCTGTCCCCCGTCGGGATCGGCCTGCAGCGATTATGCGCCTGCATAATGGTTTCCACACTTCTGAAAGCCCATTCCCTGCTGCCAAAGTGGTCGATTGGATCAGTGTCCCGCTGGGCGTCGCTACGCTGCGGGATCAGTTCAACGATGTTGAGGACGATGCGGCGCGTTTTGCGCTAATGAGTTGGTTTTTCGAGGAAAACCTTGCCGATTTTGCCCCTTACAAAGACGAACAGACCCGCGAAGGGTTCCAGATCGTGGGCACCAGCGGCACGGTAACCACGGTGGCCGCCTCGCATCTGGGGCTCAAACGCTATGACCGGACCAAGGTGGACGGATTGCGCATGACCAGCGATCAGATTGACAAGGTGATACGAGGGTATCTAGAACTCGGCCCTCGTGGGCGCCGCCGTGATCCCCGGATCGGAGAAGATCGGCAGGCCCTGATCATGTCCGGCTCGGCCATTTTGCAGGCATTGCTGCGCTGCTGGCCCACCGATCGTCTGTCTGTGGCGGATCGGGGGCTGCGCGAAGGTCTGCTCTATGCTCAAATGAGCGCGGACGGTGTATTGGAAGACGGACCGTTCTGATGGCGAAAACACCAACCGGCAAAAGCAACTCGGGTCGCGGGCAGCGCGACCTGAAGGTGAAGGTCAAGACAGCACGGGGGCGTAAGCTTAGCTCGACCCGCTGGCTTGAGCGGCAGTTGAACGATCCATATGTCAAGCGCGCGCAAGTCGAAGGCTATCGCGGTCGTGCGGCGTTCAAGATCCTTGAATTGGACGACAAATTCCGCTTTCTGATCCCCGGCGCACGAGTGGTTGATCTGGGCTGCGCTCCCGGTGGCTGGCTGCAGGTTGCAGTGAAACGCGTTAATGCGCTGGGTGAAAAAAGCGGCAAGCGGATTGGTACGGTTCTGGGTGTTGACCTGCAAGAGGTTGAACCGGTCGCCGGGGCCACCGCGCATGTGCTTGATTTCATGGAAGACGACGCCGATCAAAAGGTCAAAGACTGGCTGGGTGGCAAGGCAGATGTGGTGATGTCAGACATGGCGGCGGCCTCTTCGGGCCACAAGCAGACCGACCACCTGCGGATCATGGCATTGTGTGAAACAGCAGCCTATTTCGCATTCGATGTGCTCGAAGAAGGCGGCACATTTGTCGCAAAAGTTCTGGCCGGGGGGGCCGAGGGTGACCTGCAGAAACTGCTCAAGCAGAAGTTCACAAAAGTTGCCAATGTGAAGCCACCGGCCTCTCGCTCCGATAGCTCTGAAAAGTTTGTCGTCGCAACTGGTTTCAGGGGCTAGGTACCCTCAGTCCAGATCAATCTTGCCTTGCGATACATGTTGCTTTCGCAAAGATGCCGCAGCGATGCCTTGCAGCAGCAGCGCCTCACCATGGTTGATATCGACGGGCTTGCGCGCGCGTAGTTCTTCGATGCGTTGGTCCAGCGTCGATTTCCGGGCCGGCGTCAGCGGTTTTGCGAAGGTTGCAGAGCGATCTGACATGCGTCACCTGTTGGCAATCCGAGTACCTACCCCGGAGTTCTAGCCGCTGAATAAGCCCGGAAAATGGCGCAAATCTGCCGGATCGGTGCCGGTCAACGCCCAAGATCGCGTGCCAATAGCCGTAGATTCGGATCATCGGGAAGCACCAATAGGGCCTCGTCCAATGCCGCCAACGCAGCTTGAGGGCCACGGTTGATATGGGCCAATTGAACCAGCATCGGCCAAGCCTCGGCGCGCTGAGGGTCCAGCACCACAACCTCGCGGAACGCGCGTTCTGCGGCAGGCGCGTTTCTGAGTGTCAGCGCCCAACCTCCCAACACCATATGCGTTTCAGGAAAATCCAGGCGATTGGAAACGCTGCGCTGCCAGTCGGCCATACCTACCTGAGCATCTGCGCGTTGCTCGGCTGTCATGTCCTCAGGCCGGATGGAAAGAAACTCTTTGGCAGCCGAGATCCGCACATTTCGCAATGGGTCCGACAATAGCGGTTCAAGCCGTACAGCACGTAACTGAGGTGGAGCCCGCCGCTGCAGCGCCGGGCCATTCGCCCGAACCAGCGGATCGGGATCGGCCAAAAGCGGCGCCAGCTGCTCTGCCAATTCTGGCGTCGAAAAGGGTTGCAGCAGGTAGAGGGCAGTCGCACGTACGATGCCCGCCTGCCCTCGATCCAAAGCGATCGCAGTCAAAGCAGCCGGATCATCCAACTGACCGCTACCTGCTGCTGCGAATGCGGTTCCGTAGTGCTCGGACCTGTAGGTCGATTCAGGGAACCAGCCCGCGATCTGTTGTGCCGCCCAGGGCTGCCCTTCTTCCGAATGGCAATCTGTACAGGCATCCGTTCCTAACCCAAGGTCAGGGCGAGGGATGCGGAAACTATGATCGCGCCGCCCGTCGACCCCCATATAGACCCGCTCGATCATATGGCAGTTTTTGCATTGCGCACCTTCTGAAACCTCAGCGTGATGGTGATGCGCGGGCGTGTCATAGTCTGCTTTTCGAAGCGTCGGGAAATCCGAGTTACCAGCGGGCGAATGACACTGGGTACACAACCCATTGCCTTCGGCCTTTACCTCGGCCCGGTGCGGATCGTGGCAATTCATGCACCCAACGCCTGCCGCATACATGCGCGACTGTAGGAACGAGCCATACACATAGACTTCATCCAATATCTGGCCATCCGGGTGATAAAGGCCCGGCCGCAAAAGGGCCAGATTATAGGCATCGTGGTAGGGTTTTCCGGGGTGCGGATTGCCGTCCTCCAAGGCCTCACGCCGGGAATGACACCCGGCACATTGCTGAATTTCGGCTTCGGTCTGTCCCCTGCCCCAATCAATCGAAAATCCGAACTCGCCCAGACCGTCTTGCAATGCTTTGCCGGTTGTCCACTCAAGATGCGCAGACCCCGGTCCATGACACGCCTCGCACCCCACACCAATCTCAGCTTGGGTCGAGTCATAGCGCCTTGTCGGGGCATCGTAGTTCTTCACATAGCCTGTCGCATGGCACTCGGCACAACGTGCGTTCCAGTTCTTGTACGGCCCCGTCCAGTGCAACCCGTCATTCGGAGGCAAATCCTGATCCGGATAAAGATGGAACCAGCGCCCCTCTTCCACATCCCAGACCACATCGAAGCTTTGCAACCTGCCCGGTTCGGTTTCAAAGAGGTATTGCTGCAAAGGTGCAATTCCCACCACCGAGTGGACGGGATAGGCGGTGGTAACACCGTCCTTTTCGGTAACTTGCGCCGCAAACGTTCCGTCTTGATCCGTGAACGACACACTCATCCCGTCATAGGAAAATAGGGTATCGTCGAAATCAGCCAATACATGGCCGTCGCCCACTTCGGTCCACGCCAGCGCATGGTGCGAGTTTTCCCAAGCCTGGGTTTGTTCCTGATGGCAATCTGAACACGCATCGGACCCGACATAATCCTGCGCCTGCCCTTGCTGAGCTAAAGCCCACAATGTCGCAGTTAACAAAATAGCTCGGCGGCGCATCATGTGCCTTCCGCATTCTGAAGATCAATCAATGCGCCATTGTACTCGGCCCCTAGGATCAGCATAGCAGAGCACAAATACAGAAAGATCAACGCTGCCATGGCCCCGGCGAGGCCGGCATATGTCGCGCTATATGTGGCGAATTGTGCGATATAGATCGAGAATCCCCAACCTCCCGCAGCCCATAGCGCCAAGGTCAGGATCACGCCCGGCAGAATCTGTACAAGACGATGGCGCCGCGAGGGCAATATCAGATGCGCCAATAGAACGGTTCCCGCTGGCACGGCAACGGTAAAGGTCCACCGCAGGCGATCCACCGATAGCCAGTGATCAACATCCACAGCCGTTTTTTCGGAAACCAAACGGGTATAGACCGGCAAAACGACCTCAACCGCAGCAATTGCCAAGATGGCAGCCCCACCGATTATGACGAGCACAAAGCACAGCAATCTGGTTTTCCAAAACGGCCAATGGTCCTTGTCGTGATAAGCCTGAGTCATCGCCTTGCGCACAGCAGCCACTCCGTTCGAGGCGAAAAAGATTGCCAGCAAGCCGCCTATTGTGATCACCCCTGACCCAGCCCCTGCCAGTACGGCCCGGAGTTCTGCGACGATGGGGTCCGCCACGTCTTTGGGCCAAGCGCCGAAGATAAGCTCGATCAGCTCATCCGTGACATAACCCTGCGACAAAGCCCCAGCCAAAGCCACAGTGAATAAAACGAACGGAAACAGAGCCATCATCAAAGACATCGCGACATGGCTGCTCATGACAAACCCATTTTTGTCATTGAACCGGCGCACGGCAAGCCAGAGCGCCCGCAGGAGTTGGCCGGATGAGGGAATCGAAACACCTGACATTACCCAAGCCTAACCTGCCTTTTGGTCTGACAGAACCGTCAATCGGCCAAGCGTGCCGTTTTCCTGCCCATAACATTCTGTATGGATTGCATAAACCGATCAGCCTGTGCAGGATCAAACAAACGCGTCAAGGCGGAATACAGACCAAGGCCATCGCATGACCTCTGACTCAGAAAACACCCAATCGAGGGCGCGCCCGCAACTGAGTGTATTGCGCGACGTTGTGATCGTGGCCACGCTTGCTGTGCTTGGCCTTTATGCTGGGGCGAACTTTCTGATCCCACTCACCATGGCGTTGCTGGTCAATGTGTTGATCCTTGCCCTAAGCGATCGGGTCATTGCGGTGACCCGCGTCCCCATTTGGCTGGCGAATGTCGCAGGCGTCACGGTTGTCTTGGCCGGATTGTTCATGATCATGTACATCCTGGGCAGTCAGGCCACGCAATTTGCACGTTCTATCAATACCTATGAAAGCCAATTCGACGGGGCAGTTCACAGGATTACCGGGCTGATAGGCAACGACGTCACCAGCTTTATTCGCGATAACCTGGTCAATATCGATATGTCCTTTGTGGCCCGGATAATGCTGGGTAGCGCCACATCGCTGTTGAACCAGTTTCTACTGATCAGCCTATACGTCGCGTTTCTGATGGCCGAGCGGTTGGCCTTTCGCAAAAAAATCCAACTTGCCGCCGGAAACCCAGAATTGGGGGCTGATCTTGCCTCGGTTCTGGATGCGATTTCATACAGTCTGCAGCGGTATGTTGGTGTTAAAACCATGATCAGCCTGATCACAGCCCTCATCAGCTATACGATCTTCAAAGCGCTGGGGCTTGAGTATGCCGAAACATGGGCCGTACTGACATTCGCATTGAACTTTATCCCGTCGATCGGGTCGATCATTGCTGTGATCTTTCCTTCGATGATCGCTCTGGTTCAATTCGAAACCATCGGACCATTTCTGATCATCGTCTTGGGCTGCGGCACACTTCAATTCGTCATCGGCAATTTTCTTGATCCAGCCCTGCTGGGCCGGTCCCTGAACATGTCGACGTTTCTTGTTATATTGGCGCTGACCTTCTGGACTACGGTCTGGGGTCTGATCGGAGCGTTCCTTAGCGTGCCCTTGACCGTTTGCATCCTGATCATATTCAGCCACATCCCGGCGCTGCGCCCTGTGGCAATCCTGATGTCACTGGATGGAAGATTGGGTGAGGATGATCGGTCGACCGCAAAGCGTTCGGCCTGAACCCCGGTCAACTCTGACAGCTGGAAATCAGTGCGCGACGATCTTTTAGCCGCAACCGACCATAGCCACCTTCGATCAGGTCGAGACTAATGAGCCGGTGCAGGGCACGGTGAAGTGTTGGTGGCGAAACGGCTATCATCTCGGCCAGTTCTTCTTGTGAAACCGGTATCCAGCCTTCGTCATCTGATGCGACTTCATCCAGATGCAGTAACCGCAGCACCAACCGTTTCTCGGTTCCGGTGACCGCAAGATTAGCAACAATACGCAGGGTTTTCTGCATGTTCTCATGCGTCAACACATAGAAGTCGCGCACATAGTCGGGAACTTCCTGCACCATACGTTCCAGCCGCGAAGCCGGAAAAAACAGCGTCTCAGTCGGACGGGTCGCGACTACGCTGACCAAACGGTGCGCTGTTGCAAACAATGCCAGATCACCGATCCAGAAACCGCGTCCTTCCTGATGAACCACAAATTCCTGCCCGTCATCCGCTGGGACAGTGATCTTTACCCCACCATCCAAAACAGCATGAATCCCATTCGCAGGATCCCCTTGCAGATAAAGGGCTTCGTCGGTCCCGTAACAGCGGCGTACTGCGCAGCGCATCAGAGCCTCTTGAAAGGCAGGGGATCTGGCTTCCAGCCAGGTATTTTCACGCAGTGTTTTGAATTCAGTGTCAATTCTTGTCATCTATATATTTAAACTTCATCATATGATAAATTCAATCAGGCCTTCGTGGCCTACATTACTGCCATGTGATTCCTGTTTTCTGACTATTAAGACGGGAAATCCGCAGCTTACCAACTGTAGCTAATTCAATTCTGGTCGCAGACTCTACCTATTTCTCTAGGACAAAATGTCCAACAGTTCAGGAGTAAATCATGTTATCTACCACCCGGTTCTTGGAAAGCTGGCGTATTGGATTACGCCGTACTGCTGCCGCATCAATTGCGGTTCTGATGGCGCTGCCCGCGTGGGCGCAAGACCAGAAACCAAATATTCTGGTCATATGGGGCGACGATATCGGTCAATCCAACATCTCGGCCTATACGATGGGCCTGATGGGGTACCGAACCCCCAATATCGACCGGGTCGCGGATGAGGGCATGATCTTCACCGATTACTACGGTGAACAGTCCTGCACCGCTGGTCGCTCGTCATACATCATGGGGCAGTCCGTGTTCCGGACCGGCCTGTCCAAGGTGGGCCTGCCGGGCGCCAAAGAAGGGATGCAGGTCGAGGACCCAACAATCGCCGGTCTTCTCAAAGATCATGGTTATGTCACAGGTCAGTTCGGCAAAAACCACCTGGGTGACCGAGATGAGCATCTGCCGACAAACCATGGATTTGATGAGTTTTTTGGGAACCTCTACCACCTTAACGCCGAAGAGGAGCCCGAGCATGAAGACTATCCCGGCGATGCGATCTTGCCCGACGGGCGCACCTTCCGCGAAGCCTACGGCCCACGCGGCGTGATAAAGTCTAGCGCAGGTGGTGCAATCGAAGACACCGGCCCACTGACCCGCAAGCGTATGGAAACGGTCGATCAGGAGACGCTCGAAGCTGCGGTTGAGTTCATCCGTGAAGCCAATCAAAACGGCACACCGTTCTATGTTTGGTGGAACGGAACGCGCATGCATTTCCGCACCCATGTCGGGGAAGAGATGCGCGAAAAAGCAAATGAAATGGTCGGCAGCCCAGCCGATGAATACACGGCCGGTATGATCGAACATGACATTCAGGTCGGCCAACTGCTTGATCTGTTGGATGAACTTGGCATCGCTGACAACACCATCGTGCACTATTCCACCGACAACGGCCCGCATTACAATACGTGGCCAGACGCCGCCTCAACCCCGTTCTGGGGCGAAAAGAACACCAACTGGGAAGGCGGTTGGCGCGTTCCATCCATGGTGCGTTGGCCCGGTAAGATCGAGGCGGGCTCGGTCTCGAACGAGATCGTGCATCACATGGACTGGCTGCCCACTTACCTCGCCGTCGCAGGTGATCCCGAGATCAAGGAAAAGTTGAAGGCTGGCTATTCCTCACCGGCAATGGGTCGCGACTACAAAGTACACTTGGATGGGTACAACATCCTGCCATTGCTAACGGGTGAAGCTACTGAAAGCCCACGTCGTGAAATCTTCTATTTCACCGATGATGGCGACTTGTCCGCGCTCCGCTTTGATGACTGGAAGCTGATCTTTCTAGAGCAGAAAGCCTGGGCCACACTTCGCGCCTGGATGGAACCGTTCACCGAGCTTCGCGTGCCTATCATCGTCAATCTGCGCCGCGATCCTTATGAGCGTGGATACCGCACATCCAATACCTACTATGACTGGATGATCGACCGGGTGTATTTCCTGGTGCCAGCGCAGCAATATGTTGCCAACTTCCTCAGCACTTTTCAGGAGTACCCGCCACGCCAGAAGGCCGCCAGCTTTAGCCTGGATCAGGTCATGGAAAAACTGGCCACTCCGACCTCAAATTAAACACAAGAAAGGGGCCGCATTTCAATGCGGCCCTTCCCTATTGAATTAGAGGCGATTCAGGATGTTTCTTAGACTTGCAGCAATTCTTGCCACCGTCCCTTTTGCGGCCTTTGCCGACCCCCTGCCAAGCTGGACTGACTCAACTTCAAAACAAGAGATAATCGACTTTGTAAGCGCAGTCAGCGATCCGCAAAATGAAAGCTATGTCACGCCCGCCGACCGGATTGCGGTGTTTGACAATGACGGTACCCTCTGGGCCGAGCAACCTGTCTATTTTCAATTCATCTTTGCCATGGACCGACTGGCCGAAATTGCTGAACAAGACCCGTCGGTCCTATCAACGCCGGCCTTGAAGGCGGCCGCCGAAGGGGACCTGCAAACCATACTGGAAGGCGGTCATGATGCCTTGATCGAGGTGGTGAACGCCTCGCATTCAGGTACCAGCGTTGAAGAATTTCAATCGGAGGTGGCTGATTGGCTGGACACCGCACGTCATCCCGATACGGATTTACCCTATGATCAGATGACCTATCAGCCGATGGTCGAACTGCTGCGATACCTGCGCGATGAGGATTTCAAAACTTATATCGTCTCGGGCGGTGGTTTGCATTTCATGCGTGTCTTTGCGGAACAGGCGTACGGGATTCCGCCTGAACAGGTTCTGGGCACCTATGGTGAGACTACCTATGACAGTGAAAACGGCACCCCGGTGATCAACAAAGCACCCGGCATCGCCTTCATTGATGATAAGGAAGGTAAGCCGATCAATATCGAGCGCACGATTGGCAAACGCCCGATTCTTGCCGGTGGAAACTCGGACGGTGATTTTGCCATGCTTGAATGGACAACTGCAGGTGACGGGCCACGTTTGGGCGTCTTGATCCATCACACAGATGCGGACCGTGAGTGGGTTTATGACCGTGAAAGCCCGATCGGACGTCTGGTCGACGGGTTAGACAAAGGCCCCTATATGGGTTGGGTCATCGTTGATATGGCCAATGACTGGGCGCGCATCTACACTGGTGCAAACTGAATAACTCGGATCGCTAAGCACTGATGTGGACATTGCTCGTCTCGCTTTTTCTGTTTGCACTCTATTGCACAGCAGTCGTCTTTTCTGTGCGCGCCGCACAAACTGCTCGCACGCCACAAGGGGCCGTGGGTTGGGTAGTGTTCCTGCTTTCGGCGCCCATGTTTGGCGTACCGCTGTATTTGTTCCTTGGGCACCATCGGTTCAGGGGGTATCGGATCGCGCGGCAAGAAAGCGAACGCGTCGTGGAAGGCATCAAGACCTTTGCCGACTTCTCAAAGCCTGATCTCAAAACACTAAGGGTCAATCCCCGACCGTTCGAAGCGCTGGCCCACCTGCCCGTATCGCGCGGCAACGGTGCCGAGCTATTGATTGATGGGGAGGCCACTTTCGAGGCCATTCTGAAAGCCATAGACGACGCCAAAAGCTATGTTCTGATTCAGTTCTACATCGTCCGGGATGATGAACTGGGGCAAAAGGTTCAAAAGCACCTTATCGAAGCGGCCAAACGCGGCGTGCATGTCAGGTTCATGACCGATGCGGTGGGCAGTTATGGCCTGCCCTCAAGCTATCTGGAAACACTGCGCGAGGCAGGTGTTGATGTGGCTGATCCGCGTGAGCAGCGCGGACCAAACTTTCGCTTTCAGTTGAACTATCGAAATCATCGAAAGACGGTGATCGTGGATGGTGAGACCGGCTTTGTCGGAGGTCACAACATCGGCGTTGAATATCTGGGCCAAAGCCCCAAGTTCGGTCGCTGGCGGGATACGCATATCATGATGACCGGTCACGTGGTCCGGCAATTGCAACTGATCTTCACTGAAGATTGGCACTGGGCGCGCAATGAAGACCTGATCGATCAGCTTGATTGGGCAGGCAGCGAATCTGAGCAGGACATGAACGCGCTGCTGGTTGCAACAGGTCCGGGTGACGATACCGAGACCGGGGCCATGATGTTTTTCGCAGCAATTGCTGAGGCGAAAGAACGGCTCTGGATCGCCTCGCCCTATTTTGTGCCCGATATTGATATCATGACTGCGCTACAACACGCGGCATTGCGCGGTGTGGATGTGCGGATACTCGTGCCGGAGGTCATCGACCATCGCCTTCCATGGCTGGCCGCGTTTGCCTATTTCGATGAAATCCGCGACTGCGGCGCGCGGGTGTTTCGCTATACGGATGGCTTTATGCATCAAAAGGCGTTCGTTGTTGATGACACCCTGGCTGCCGTGGGCACCACCAATCTGGACAACCGATCCTTTCGCCTGAATTTCGAGGCGATGGCCCTGTTCTTTGATCCCCGCGCTGCGCAAGCTGTAGCTGCCATGTTGGAAACCGATTTTGCATCAAGCTACGAACTGACCCGTGACCTGCAGCAGCAACCGTTTCATATCCGGTTTTGCGCACCGCTTGCGCGGTTGTTTGCTCCGATCCTTTAGTTCAGGAATCGATCTTCGAACACGCGCGTCATGAGCGCCACAAGGAACGCGGTCGATAAACCAAAGGCCAGCAGACCGGTGACCGAGGCGAAGGCTCCGAAAATGCGCAGCCCTTCCCCTAGCACGATGTCGCCATATCCCAGCGTCGTGAAGGTCACCAACGAGAAATACAGCGCCGAGTTCCAATCCGGCAATACATCGCCCCACACCCAGACAATCGCCCAGATCCAGACCTGAACCGTATGGGTCAACACGATGAACATAAGCGCAACGCTGATTGGGCCAGCGGTTGCCAGGATTGTGCTGCGCGTCTCCCATTTCGCGACGAGTTTGCGGATAACCAGAACGCACCAAGTCAGCAGCATGATTTCGATCAGAAAACAAATACCTAAGTAGAAGCTGCCCCAAATGATCTGCTGCGACAATGTCATGTAATCGGCCTTTATTCTGATCGACGCCAGCATGGAACTTTCGCAAGCTTTGGACAACCCCGCCCCAAAACACCGGGCTGCGGCGAATGGAACCTATCTCAGCTCTGGACACTGGGGCGTGGCGTTGCACATTGTGACGGGACCAGATGAGAGACCACATGTTGCTATCGATTGACCACGTTCGGAAATCTTATCCCGGAGGGCGCCCTGTTCTGAATGATGTGTCGCTGACGCTGGAGCAGGGCCAGACCTTGGCACTGACCGGAGAAAGCGGCAGCGGCAAAAGCACATTGTTGCATCTGGTGGCTGCTCTGGATGGGTTTGAGGGCGGCGAGATCACGCTGGACGGGCGCGCCATGTCCCGTCTGAACGACCCTGAACGTGCCGCGTTGCGACGCAGCGCACTGTCGTTGGTCTTTCAGCAATTCAACCTGATCCCATCATTAACGGTTGCCCAAAACCTGTCGATCCATGCGCGGCTTGCCGGTCGTGATGACCCGGATTGGGTTGCGCATCTGACCGAGCGACTTGGCCTCAGCGACCTAATGGATCGTTATCCTGAGAATCTGTCGGGCGGCCAGCAGCAGCGGGTCGCGATCGGGCGCGCCATGGCGATCCGTCCCCGATTGCTGTTGGCTGATGAGCCGACAGGCAATCTGGACGAAACCGCCAGCGCTGTCGTGCTAGACCTGATGCTGTCATTGGTTGCCGATACAGGTGCTGCGCTGTTGCTGGTTACCCACTCGAATGAGATCGCCAGCCGTCTTGACCGGCGCGCGCATCTGGCAGGTGGGTGCATCGTATGACACGCGCTGCGGTCCAGGCGCTGCTGTCTCATTGGCGGGCACATCCATTGCAATTGGCGACCCTTTTGACAGGTATCGCGCTGGCAACCTGCCTATGGTCGGCCGTGCAAGCCATCAATGCCGAGGCCCGTGCCAGCTATGAACGCGCCAACGCCCAGCTTGCAATTGGGCAATTTGACGAGCTTCGAGCAACCGGTACTACGATCCCCTTGTCGCGATATGCAGAACTCAGGCGCGCGGGCTGGCAAGTGGCAGCGGTTCTTGAGGGATCGCTGCGCATCGAGGGCCGCACGGTGCGTTTGATGGGCGTGGATATGGTCGCCTACCCTGCTCTACCTGCGATCACTCAGATCGAAGAAAGCGCAGATGCACCCGTCCCAGCAGATATTCTAACTGCGCCCGGACGGCTGCTGATGTCGCCTGCTCTCGCGTCACTGTTTCAGACAGATGATGGCTTCCCGCCTGTCCTTGCCAGCACAGCGCTACCGCCCGATCTGGTGCTGACTGACATCGGCGTGGCTGAACACCTTCTAAACCGCCGCGGTCAGATTTCCCGTCTGGTGATCCTGCCCAATCAGCCCCGTGGTGTGTCGCCCCTGTCGGAGCTAGCGCCCGAACTTCAGCGCATCACGCCGTCTGCGCAATTGGACACCGCACAGCTGACCGACAGCTTTCACCTGAACCTGTCCGCCTTTGGCCTTCTGTCTTTCGCTGTCGGTCTGTTCATCGTTCACGGCACAGTCGGCCTTGCCTTCGCGCAAAGACGCGGCACGATCCGAACATTGCGCGCCTTGGGCCTACCCATGCAAAGCTTAATCCGGATCATTTTGCTCGAGCTGATGCTGCTGGCTCTGATCGGAGGCCTCTTCGGTCTTGTACTAGGATACTTCCTGGCCGGAGCCTTGCTGCCAGACGTTGCCGCCACGCTGCGCGGCCTCTACGGGGCGCCGATTGACGGGCAAATGTCACTGCGCCCCCAATGGATTGCTGCGGGTTTGGCCATGGCCACTGGTGGCACGCTGGCGGCCAGCGGTCACGCCCTATGGCGACTTTCCCGAATGCCCATACTCGCCGGACCCGGCCTGCAAGCCTGGGGCGGAGGCAAAGCATCTGATTGGATCACCGGCGCGGTGGGTCTGGCATTGATTGTCATCGGCGCAATCGCATACTTCGCCGGCGGCGGATTGATTGCCGGATTCATTCTGCTAGCCGGGCTGCTGACCGGGGCGGCGCTGCTATTACCTCTTTTGCTATCAAGCATTCTGGCGTTGTTTCTTAGACGTGCGAAAACCCCCGTATCACAATGGGTGCTGGCCGACATGCGCGCTCAGCTTCCTGGTTTGTCGCTGGCGCTGATGGCCCTGCTATTGGCATTGGCTGCGAATATTGGGGTGGGCACGATGGTATCGAGTTTCCGTCTAACCTTCACTGGCTGGTTGGATCAACGACTGACCTCCGAGCTCTATTTGACCGCCGAAGACGAGTCTCAAGCGGCAGATATGACGGAATGGCTGACCCCTCAAACATCAGCCATTCTGCCCATTCGCAGCACCGAGTTGGCCCATGAAACCGGACCTCTGTTCCTGTACGGGATTGTTGATCACGAAAGCTATCGCCGAAACTGGCCCTTGATTGCCGAGGGGCCGGATGTCTGGGAAAACGTGCTGAACAACGGCGCCGTCTTGATCAACGAGCAACTTGCCCGGCGCGCAGATTTGTGGCCCGGAGATAGGTTGACTATCAGCCCAGATTACATTCTGCCGATCGCCGGAGTGTATTCCGATTATGGCAATCCGACCGGTCAAGCCATCGTCGCCATGCCGTTGTTCGATCAAATCGCACCGGGTGTTGAAACCCGACGCTTTGGTATCCGCGTCACCCCGGATCAGGCCACGAATCTAGCGCAGGCATTACGCGATCAGTTTGATCTGCCCCCGACAGCAGTCGTGCAGCAGGCAGCCATGAAAGCACAATCGATGGCCATCTTCGAAAAAACCTTTGTCATCACCTCGGCACTGAACGTGCTGACCCTAGGCGTCGCAGGTTTTGCAATCCTGACCAGTTTGCTGACCTTGTGGACACAGCGTTTACCTCAGGTCGCCCCGGTATGGGCCCTTGGCTTGACGCGCGCACGGTTGGCGCGGCTAGAGCTATTGCGCAGCGTCTTGCTTGCCGCGATGACGGCCTGTCTTGCTCTGCCGCTTGGGCTGATCCTCGCTTGGGTTCTGCTGGCTGTCATCAATGTGCAGGCCTTCGGTTGGCGCTTGCCCATGCATTTATTCCCCGCTGACTGGCTGAGCCTGTTCTTGCTCACGCTAGTCGCAGCAGCCCTTGCGGCGGCCCTACCCGCTCTGAAATTGCTCCGCCTGCCACCCGCCGATTTGCTGAGAGTTTTTGCAAATGAACGTTAAAGCGCTCATTCTGTTCATGCTGTTCCCAATCACCAGTTGGGCGCAAGGGTATGCCGGGCTGGGGGGAGATGCTGAAGGCTTCGCGCGTCCTGAACCGGGCTATAGCTTTCAATTTCCAAAAGATTACGGCCCGCACCCTGCGTACCGGATCGAATGGTGGTATCTGACTGCAAACCTCAAAGACGCCGAAGGCCGCGACTATGGCATTCAATGGACTTTGTTCCGATCCGCTCTGAAGCCGTCCGAGCAAGAGGGCTGGCAAAGCCCCCAAATCTGGATGGGTCATGCTGCGGTCACAACGCCCGCAGCGCATTATTTTGCCGAACGCCTATCCCGAGGCGGCATTGGACAAGCCGGTGTAACCGCAGAGCCGTTTGAGGCTTGGATTGACGAATGGCATATGCGCGGCGACGATTTGAGCGCATTGAGCCTAACAGCAAACGGATCGAACTTCGGCTATGATCTTGCGCTACAGGCAAAGGGACCATTGGTCTTTCATGGCGACGCCGGTTACTCAGTGAAATCCGGGGATGGGCAAGCGAGCTATTACTATTCTCAGCCGTTCTACGCGGTCCAGGGTGTCCTGCATCTGCCTGATCGAGATATCGAGGTCTCAGGCGAGGGCTGGTTGGACCGCGAATGGTCCTCGCAACCATTGGCCGAAGACCAAAGCGGCTGGGATTGGTTTTCGCTCAGCTTCGATAACGGCGAAAAACTGATGGCTTTCAGCCTGCGCGGGGATCGAGGCAACTACACCGCAGCTACATGGATCGAATCCGGTGGTCAAACGACGCCCCTGCCCAACGGATCAATTGAATTGCAACCTCTTGAATCCACGCGCGTTGCACAACGCGATATCCCAACCAAATGGCAGGTAAAGCTGCCGGATCGCGGGGTTGATATCGAGGTCGAAGCACTGACACCCAAGGCTTGGATGGGAACACAATTCGAGTACTGGGAAGGCCCTGTTAAGGCCACAGGCAGCCACACCGGAAACGGTTATCTGGAAATGACCGGGTACTAAGGCCAATACCTCGCGATTCTGACAGAACAGATGTGGTGCCCAAGGAGAGACTCGAACTCTCACGCCCGTGAAGGCGGGGGATTTTGAATCCCCTGCGTCTACCATTCCGCCACTTGGGCCACGATCACTGGATTAGCGCCCAACCGAGGGAAGGTCCAGAGGCAAAAAACAACCATCGCGCTGATTGTTTGGATGCCGGAGGTTGACGGTTCGACAGGTGCATGGTTTGGCTTGCAACAATCATAATCGGGATATTTGTTCTGTATGCTGCGATCACTTTATGACTGGACGATCCGTCTGGCCGAACACCCTCATGCGCTTTGGGCCTTGGCCGTCGTGGCGTTTATCGAAAGCTCTTTCTTTCCGATTCCCCCCGATGTGCTAATGATTCCGATGATTCTTGCGCGCCCGTCTCGCGCTTGGCTGATTGCCTCGGTTGCGCTGGTCGCATCGGTATTAGGGGGCATTCTGGGGTATGCAATTGGCGCATTTTTCTACGAAAGCCTCGGACAACCCGTTCTGGAAGCCATGGGCAAAGCCCATGCGATGGAAGAATTCAACACTCGTTTCAATGATTTCGGCTTCTGGGCTGTGCTTGCCGCTGGCGTCACGCCATTCCCCTACAAGGTCATAACCATCATGTCCGGTTGGACCGGTATGCCGCTGGGAACGTTCATCGCAACCTCGATTCTTGCGCGAGCCCTGCGATTCTTCCTTGTCGCGGGGCTGTTGTGGAAATTCGGGGAACCAATCCGTGACTTCATCGAAAAACGGCTGGGTTTGATGTTTACCCTGTTCATTGTCCTGCTGTTCGGCGGTTTTCTTGTGGTGAGATATCTATGACACGGAAGCAACTATTGGTTCTAATCGCCGCGTCCGGCTCAGCCGCGTTGCTGCTTGGGGCATGGGGCTTTCAGTACATCGGGGGGTTAGCACCCTGCAAAATGTGCATATGGCAGCGATATCCGCATGGTGCCGCCGTTGTTTTGGGGGCGCTCGCCTTCGCGTTCCCGGGCATCCGACCATTGCCGCTGATGGGTGCTCTGGCCGCGGCCACAACAGCCGCGATTGGGTTCTATCATGCAGGCGTAGAACAAGGCTGGTGGGAGGGCCCATCCACTTGCACATCTGGCGATATCGGAGGCCTCAGCGCCGAAGAACTGCTGGATCAGATCATGTCGGCCCCGCTTGTGCGGTGCGATGACGTTCCGTGGGAGATGTTCGGGATTTCTATGGCAGGTTGGAATGCGCTGATTTCGGCGGGTCTGGTTCTGATCTGGATCGCAGCCTGGCGCACGCGTTAAAGGTTATTGCTGATCCAACTCGGCATCCCAGTACAGGAAATCGATCCAACTGTCGTGTAGATGGTTGGGCGGGAACTTCCGGCCAATATTTCTGAGCGCCTCGGCATCTGGCTGACGTGGCGGTTTGTTCAAGGACATACCGGCCTGCCTCAGCGATTTGGAACCTTTGCGCAGGTTGCACGGGCTGCAAGCCGCAACCACGTTCTGCCAGCTTGTCACCCCACCCGCCGCACGCGGCACAACGTGGTCAAAGGTTAGGTTTTCACGGCTGCCGCAGTACTGACATTTAAATTCGTCCCGCAGAAATAAATTAAAGCGCGTGAAGGCCACGCGCTTTCTGGGTTTTACATAGTCTTTCAAAACAACAACCGAGGGTATTCGGATCTCGGTACTGGGGCTTCGAACGACTTCGTCGTATTCGGCCACGATGTCCACCCTGTCGAGCCAGGCTGCCTTGATCGCCTCTTGCCACGGCCACAATGACAAAGGGTAATAAGACAAGGGACGATAGTCGGCGTTCAAAACCAATGCCGGATGATGCTTGAGCGCACCGGTTTCCCTGACAAATTCGGTCCTGAAGTCTCCGTCCATATCAGAATCGCTCCTCGCTCTGCTCTGCCCGTTTGTGACATCAGAGCGGGGAACACCCGCCCCGGCCTTAAGTTAACTATATATCGT
This sequence comes from Ruegeria sp. CE9, assembly GCF_056537425.1. NCBI lineage: Bacteria > Pseudomonadati > Pseudomonadota > Alphaproteobacteria > Rhodobacterales > Roseobacteraceae > Ruegeria > Ruegeria sp. CE9. The sequence continues at coordinate 670,751 of NZ_JBQFRO010000001.1, forward strand.
GTTAAATCTCTGACAAGTGCCGAGTTCACACAACATCTCGGGTATTGGTTAGGCCGAATCCGTAACAGATAAGTGACACTTATCCACAGGTTGCGCAGATGTGGCGCGGACGTTATGGCGAGGCATGTCCTGGTTCATCCGTTTCAACAAACCCTTCGATGTGTTGCCGCAGTTCACGGACCGCGCCAATGCCGACTCGCCGCGCAGCACGCTATCGGATTTTATCGACCTGCCCGGCGTCTATCCTGCCGGGCGATTGGACCGGGATAGTGAAGGTTTGATGCTGCTGACCGACCATGGTCGACTGCAGGCGCAGATCTCAGATCCCAAGCACAAGATGCCCAAGACCTATTGGGTTCAGGTCGAAGGTATCCCCGATGCAGCCGCGCTAAAGGCTCTGCGCGACGGCGTTGAGCTGAAAAATGGTCTGACCCGCCCTGCCAAGGCGCGGCTGATTGACCAGCCTGATGGGCTTTGGCCGCGAACGCCACCAATCCGTGTTCGTCAAACTGTGCCAGACAGCTGGGTTGAGCTGACGATTCGGGAAGGTCGCAACCGTCAGGTGCGCCGGATGACGGCAGCGGTCGGGCACCCGACCTTGCGCCTGATCCGTGCCCGGATCGGAGATTGGGCGTTAGATGGGCTGGCCCCTGGCCGTTGGGAAAGCCTGTCGATTCCAACCCTGAACGCAACACCACAGCGCAAGCGGGACCGCCGCCCACGCCGGTGACAAAAACTGCGTGATGTGATAGGCTTAGGGCATGAAGGTCACACCAGACATTCCTGCTCCATCGGCCATCCTGGAAGCCGCGCTCTATGTCGACGATCTGGATTCGGCCGAGGATTTCTATGGCGAGATTCTGGGCCTTGAAAAAATCCAGCGCGTCACCAATCGCCATATCTTCTATCGGATCGGCGGGTCCGTCCTGCTGATATTCAAAGCCGACGAGACCGAGAAACCACCGGGCAACCCCGATTTGCCCGTTCCCCCACATGGCGCGCGTGGCCCCGGCCATGTTTGCCTTGTTCTGACCCGCGATGAGATCGCGGCAATGCGTAAGCATCTGTTGAACTGGAACATTCCCGTCGATGCCGAATTTGACTGGCCCAACGGGGCCCGGTCGCTTTATGTACGCGACCCGGCGGGCAATTCGGTCGAGTTCTCAGAAGGTCACTTGTGGGATTGAAAGGCTAGCGCAGCGGCTGCTTTTCGCCCCCTATCACGCGGTAGATTTCGCTAAAGGTCACGCCAACCTCGCCCAGAACGGCCTGAAACGTCGCCATATGGGGCGTCGCGAAATGGGCCTCAAGTGCGGCTTGATCCTGCCACTCCTCGTAAACCCGAAACCGGGCCGTATGGCCCAGAATCTGACTGAACTCATAGATGAGGCAACCGGGCTCTTTCAGGGTTTCCGCAACCATTTCCTGCGCAGCGGCCGAGGCTTTCTCGACCCCTGCTTCAGAAACTTCCACTACTCCGGTCACGATCAGCATCAAATGCTCCTTTGGTAAACGCCTTTAGGTTAGAGGCTCAGCTTGTCCCGCATAAAGGCTAGCGCCACACTCAGCCCATCCGGTGCAATCCCATGGCCAGTGCCTTTCATCACGTGGGCATAGACCTCCTTGAAATCGGCGGCTTGCAATGCCTCGGCAGCCTCAGGCAGAGATTGAGGTGGCACGACATCGTCAGCATCCCCGTGCACCAGCAGAATTGGCATACGACTGACAGTTTCATCTGGCAGCAGATCAGGCTCGAGCAATCGGCCCGAGAAGGCGACGATCCCTGCCACAGGGTCCTCACGACGTGGGGCAACATAAAGACTCATCATCGTGCCCTGGCTGAAACCAAACAGAACGACCTGCTCGGGCAAGACATCTTCGTCCACCATCAATGCATCTAGGAACGCGTTGAAATCCTCAACCGCCATTTCCATGCCTCGGCGGGCTTCTTCTTCCGAGGACCCGTCGATCCATGGAATCGGAAACCATTGAAACCCATTGGGCATACCGGGGATTTGCTCGGGCGCATCGGGTGCAACAAACAACGTATCCGGCAGATGTTCCCCAAGCGGATCAGCCAGACCCAGCAGGTCAGCTCCATTGGCGCCATAGCCATGCACGAACACCACGACCGAGCGTGTATCCCCCGAAACCGGCTCTTTCCTCAGCGCGTTCAAAACCCGTGTCATCTGATCCCTTCTCTGTCTTTTGCGACCCGGTAATAGGCCCACAACACGCGCGCCGCAACCGATCGCCAGGGCGACCACGCTTCAGCCATCTTGCGTAACTCTTTGTCTTTTGGTCGTTCTGGCAGATCGTAAAGGATGCGCGCGGCCTCCTGTAATGCCAAATCCCCCGGCGCGATGACGTCAGCGCGGCCCAGCGAGAACATTGCGTAAATCTCAGCGGTCCAGACGCCAATCCCCGGAACCTGGGTCAAAACCGCAACCACCTCGTCATCCGGCGCGTCACGCAGCGCGTCATAGTCAATCCGCGCCTCGGCCAGCGCGCGGGCATAGCGAATCTTCTGACGGCTGAGACCCACAGCGCGCAGATCATCATCGGTGGCCCACATGATCTTGCGCGGGCCGGTAAGTTTCGCCTCCTGCAACCGCTTCCAGATCGCATTGGCCGAGGCCACACTGACCTGCTGACTGACAATCGCGCTGAGCAGTTGGGCAAACCCGTCAGGCTTCCGCCGCAATGGCAAAGGACCGGTTTGCTCCATCGCGTAAGCCATCCGTGGGCAGGCCCCCGCCAGCCACTCGGCCCCTTCCGTCACGCAGTCCGGTGTCTCGATGATGCGTCCAACGGACATGCGCTCTCCGATAAGTGATCCTTGTCCGCACGTTAGGCGGATGTGCCGCATATGCAACCCGCTTGTGCCGAGTCTCAATCCTAGATAACCATTCGCCCATGACAATGATCGCTGCCACCCCCAACGACAGTCAGGCCAAACGCAACGTCGCCGTTCTGGTGGCGGCCCAGGCGATCTTGGGTGCACAGATGCCCATCATGTTCATTGTCGGCGGATTGGCCGGGCAATCGCTGGCCAGCAACGCCTGCCTCGCGACGCTGCCGATTTCACTGATCGTTCTGGGTTCAATGCTGGCGGCCACGCCGATTTCGGCCATCATGCAACGCTGGGGACGCCGTGCCGGGTTTCTTGTGGGATCAACCTCAGGTGCCGCAGGGGGCGTTATCGGGGCTTACGGCCTTTATCTCGGCTCGTTCCCGATCTTCCTGCTGGGCAGCTTGCTGACCGGTATCTATATGAGCGCGCATGGATTCTATCGCTTTGCAGCCGCCGACACCGCGTCGGACGCATATCGGCCCAAAGCAATTTCCTACGTTATGGCGGGAGGCCTTGCAGCTGCCATCATCGGTCCTCAGATCGTCAAGTTGACCTCACAGGCATATGTGGTCCCGTTTTTGGGCACGTATCTGGCAGTGATTGCAATCAACGTCTTGGGCTCCGTGCTGTTCTTCTTCCTGGACATCCCGACCCCGCCGAAGCCAACCGAAGACGAGCCCAAAGGCCGGACTCGACTAGAGCTGCTGAAAACCCCGCGCATCGCTGTAGCGATCATCTGCGCCATGGTCTCGTACGCACTGATGAACCTCGTCATGACTTCGACACCTTTGGCCGTTGTTGGATGCGGATATACCGAAGGCGACGCGGCTGATATCGTAACCAGCCACGTACTGGCCATGTATATTCCCAGCTTCTTCACCGGTCACCTGATCGCGCGGTTTGGGGTTGAGAAGATTGTAGCCCTCGGTCTGGCCATTCTAGGTGGCGCGGGCATCGTCGCCCTGCAAGGCGTCGATCTGGGCAATTTCTTCGTCGCCCTGATCCTGCTGGGCATCGGTTGGAATTTCGGCTTTATCGGGGCCACCAGCATGTTGGCAGACTCGCATGAGGTGCACGAACGCGGACGGATGCAGGGCCTGAATGACCTTCTGGTCTTTGGTGGCGTGACATTTGCCTCTCTGGCCTCTGGCGGTCTGATGAACTGCTCGGGCGGATCGGCCGTTGAAGGCTGGACAGCCGTAAACCTAGCCATGATCCCACTACTGACGCTAGCTGGCGGCGCGCTGTTGTGGCTGGTCATGCGGCCCTCAGACCCGCAAGCGGCTTGATCTCACCAGCGCCCGGTTGCGACTGCTTTCATCAAGGTAAACCTGCGGCGAATTTCACCCTGCATCAACGCTCCTGCGGCCACACGCTCTGGCCGGGCCAATGCGGTTTGCAGCAACCACTCACTTTGCCACCCGGCATACAGCGCAGGCCGAGCCTGTCTCGAAACCTCAGCCCGCGCAGATCGCGCATGCACCAATCGGTCCAACGCATTTTGCGCCAGCGCCCGAACTCCGTCATGGGTTCCATCCAACAAGGGGATACGCCCCCGCGCCTCAAGCTCGGGGATCGCCCGCAGCCAGTTCGCAACGCCCACGGCATAACCAAAATCGCGCAACACGGCTTCATCAGAAGCCCCCAAAGCCTGCGCGGATACAACCATCAGCGATCCAGCACTATGATTGATGTAGGCGTCAAAATGCGCCTCATCCTCGAACGGATCACGATAGATATCCCAGCGCCTTACAGCGATGTATTCATCCAAACTTGCCGCCAAATGCGGAGATAGGACGCGCGACAAAGGTGTGACGACCTCGTGCCGGCGCACGGTTGGGCCCTCAGCGATTTCCTGCAGCGCATCGCGCCACCATTGCAGGCGCATTTCAGCGATCATGCTTTCCTGCGTCACCCAAGGAGCTCGAGCTACTTCGACGTTCAGCGCGTAAATCGGGAACAGAACCGCCCTAGCCTCGACCGGCGCGGCCATGGCCGCCATAAAGCGATCAGGATCGGCCCGATGGACAAGCGCTGCACAAGCCTTAATGTCGTCGTCGAATTCCACGTTATTCAGCAGCCGCTGAGTGCGGGGCGCAATCGCTGACCAGTTTCCACTGTATGGCGTCCAGCAGCGCCTCGAACGAGGCATCAATTATGTTCGCGCTTACGCCGACGGTGGACCAGCGCCGCCCTTGCCCGTCTTCGCTGTCAATGATCACGCGGGTCACCGCCTCGGTCCCGCCTTGGGTGATGCGCACCTTGAAGTCGACTAGCCGCATATCTGACAATATCTGCGAATACTGTCCCAGATCCTTGGCCAGAGCCTTCGCCAACGCGTTCACCGGCCCCCGGTCGCTGCCGCTTTCGTCCAAAGACTCACTGACCGACAGCTTTTTCTCGCCATCCACTTTTACAACAACGACCGCCTCAGACAGGCTGACCATCTTGTTGTATTTGTTCTTCCGGCGCTCAACGGTCACCTTATAGCGCTTGACCTCAAAGAACTCCGGCAGCTGTCCCAGTTCATCACGGGCCAGCAGTTCGAAACTCGCCTGAGCCGTGTCATAGGAATAACCCTCGGCTTCACGCAGTTTGATCCGATCCAGAATGCGGCCCAAAGCCGGATCACCGGTCTCGACCGTCAAGCCCGCATCCGTCAACCGCTTGCGCAGATTTGACTGGCCCGCCTGGTTCGACATCGGGATGATACGCGCATTGCCCACGCTTGCCGGGTCGATATGCTCATAAGTCGACGGGTCTTTGAGGATCGCGCTCGCGTGAAGCCCGGCCTTGTGCGCAAAGGCGGATGCACCGACGTAAGCGCTCTGCTTGCTGGGCACGCGGTTCAAAATATCATCAAGCATCCGGCTGATCCGGGTCAGCCCGGCCAATGCCTCGGGTTTCACACAAATCTCGTAGCGCGAGGCATAGGGCTCCTTCAGCATCAGCGTCGGGATCAGAGCGGTCAAGTTGGCATTGCCGCATCGCTCGCCCAGCCCATTCAGGGTACCCTGAATCTGCCGCGCGCCTGCATCCACTGCAGCCAGAGAACACGCCACCGCGTTTTCAGTATCGTTATGCGTATGAATGCCCAGCCGATCCCCCGGCAAACCTGCGGCAATTACTTCTGACACGATGCGCCCAACCTCAGCCGGTAGGGCGCCGCCATTGGTGTCGCACAACACCACCCACCGCGCACCGGCTTCTAATGCTGCACGACAGACTGCGATGGCATAGTCGGGATTGTCCTTGTAGCCATCGAAGAAATGCTCGGCATCAAACAGAGCCTCCCGCCCCTGTGCCACGATATGTGCAACCGAAGCGCGGACATTCTCGGTGTTTTCCTCCAACTCGATCCCAAGCGCATGGGTCACATGATAGTCATGCGACTTGCCAACCAGACAGACCGCAGACGTACCGGCATTCATCACCGCCGCCAGCACATCATCATTCTCTGCCGATCGTCCCGATCGCTTGGTCATGCCAAAGGCAGTCAGGCAAGCAGATGTCTTTGGCGCAGCTTCGAAAAACGCACTGTCCGTCGGGTTCGCTCCGGGCCAGCCGCCTTCGATATAGTCCACACCCAGCGCATCCAAAGCCTGCGCGATCTGCACCTTTTCGGCTGTCGAGAACTGCACGCCCTGCGTCTGCTGCCCGTCCCGCAGCGTAGTGTCATAGAGGTAGAGGCGTTCTTTGGTCATGTATTTGGCTCTTTGGCTTTTTTCCGGCAATTGCACAATTGATTAGAGAATAAGACGCTCATCAGGTGACTTACTCAAGCTTCAGCAACCAATTCATCGTAGTGCTTTTGCAGCCCTTCGCGATGATCTACCATGCGCTGTAGTATTTGCGCCCAATGTTTCTCTCTGACCTTCTCAGAATCCGATTCCGAAATATCGCCGGTACTCGATCGGATAACGTTTACTCGAGATAGGATGGGCAGAAGCTCCCACTCATAACCGTCGTTTGTATCTTTCACACTGAATCCAAAATGGGCGAGATCCTTATCCCTCATCTGATCTGCCCATTTGAAAAATAGTCCACCCTTTTCTTTCTCACCGTTCTTCATCCAAGCCCTTGCCTGTGCTTTGAATTCAGAACGTAGCAGCATCCAATTTTTGATCTCTTCGGCAAAATAAGATTTGTCTACAGCACCGGCATCTGCCCAAGCGCCCAAATCATCGGACAAAAGCCCAACAACTTGCGCACTTGCGAGCAGCCCGGCAGCGTCTCCTACCGCAGCAAGCCGGTGAAGCTCTGCAATGGCACCTGCCGTGTTCAGGTCATCCGCAAGCGCGTCGATCACCGCCGGTGCCGCGCTGGCCGCGGGCTCAATGCCCGCTGTCAGCGCCCGCCACTTGCGCAATGTTGCCTCGGCTTCGCGCGCCTTCTTCTCGGTCCAATCCATCGGCTTGCGATAATGGGTCTGTAGAAAAACAAACCGGATCACCTCGCCAGGCACACCTTGCTCCAACAGGTCATGCACAGTGAAGAAATTGCCCAGAGATTTGGACATCTTCTTCCCTTCGACCTGCAGCATCTCGTTGTGCATCCAGACCCGGGCGAACTCGCCCTCAGGGTGCGCGCAGCAGCTTTGCGCGATCTCGTTCTCATGGTGCGGGAACATCAGATCGTTGCCGCCGCCATGAATGTCGAAACTCTCGCCCAGCAGCTCATAGCTCATGGCCGAGCACTCAATATGCCAGCCCGGACGCCCCCGACCCCACGGACTGTCCCAACCAGGCAACTCATCGGTTGAGGGCTTCCACAATACAAAATCCATCGGGTTTTTCTTGTAAGGCGCCACCTCAACCCGCGCCCCGGCAATCATGTCATCCACGGACCGCCCCGAAAGCGCGCCATAGCGGTCTTTCCAACTGTCCACGGCAAACAACACATGACCTTCGGCGGCATAGGCATGTTCTTTGGCGATCAGGTCTTCGATCATTTCGATCATCTGCGGGATATATTCTGTCGCGCGCGGCATCGCTTTTTCATGGCTGCCATCGAGGATCGATGGCTTCAGCGTGCCAAGCGCGCCCATATCGTGCAGATACCAGCCTATCGTCTCGTCCGAACGCTGCTGCACCAATTGCTCCAAAGACCCTTCGGCTCCGGCCTGTTTACGTGACAGTGCAGTGGCGTTGATCTTGTCATCTACGTCGGTGAAATTGCGCACGTAAGTCACGTGATCAGCACCATAGACGTGACGCAGCAATCGGTAGAGTACGTCAAACACCACCACGGGCCGCGCATTTCCCAGATGGGCCCGGTCATAGACGGTCGGGCCACAGACATACATCCGCACATTTTCGGGATCGATCGGCACGAAATCCTCTTTCGTCCGTGTCCTTGTGTTGTGCAGTTTGATCGTGGTCATCGGGTCGTGCTCCTGAAACAGCATAAACGTCACGCGTTGGCGCGGGCTTAGCAACTTGTCTCAGAGATGAAAACGAAAGAAACCGGCCCGCTTGAGAAATCAGCAGGTAATGCAGCAGATAATGATGCAGGTTCTCTGGTTCATGGCCTTTAGGTAGCATGAGTTCTCAGTTGAGCCAAGTCTTGAGTTTTTTCGGCAACATCTGCACCCTGCCCCTATGACCCGCGAATACGTCAATTCTGTCTGTGCGGATCTGCCCGGAGCCAAGCTGTCCGATCCTTGGGGCGGCGGACATGATGCCTGGAAGGTGGGCGGCAAGATGTTTGCCTGCGTCGGCTCGGTCGGGGATGGGGTTTCAGTCAAGACCCCGGATATCGAAACCGCTCAGATGCTGATCGACGCCGGGATTGGTACCAAAGCGCCCTACTTCCACCGCAGCTGGGTTCGCTTGTCGTGGGAGACAGATCCGGACGAGATCCAACACCGCCTGCTCACCTCATATGACATTGTCCGCGCCTCGTTGACCAAGAAAGTTCAGGTTGGCCTGTCGCCGCGAAGTTGATGGTTAGATCAGTTGAGCCGAACCGCTCATGCACAACAATTTAGAAACGAAATGTGGTGCGCAGATTGAACACATTTGAATTGAGGCTTCCCCCCGATTCCGGAATGTCATCAAAGTCCTGCCGCAACGCCTCGCCGCTGATGACAAATCGATCACCAAGAGGATAGGCAACCCCAATCCCGTAGACTGCTGCGGTATCACTGTCACCCGAGGTGCTGGCCCGCGCCGCGCCGACCACAACGTAGCCCAGCGTCGAACCAAAATCGTAGCCGCCCCGCAGTTTAAGCCGTGACATGCTGTCTAATCGGCCCTCGGACTGGCCTAGATCAAGGTTCAGTCGGTTGTATTCCAACTCACCACCCAGCACGAAGCTGCCAAAATCGTAGTCGTACCCGATCAGAGGCCCGAAGCTGGCACCGCTGCCACCAGCGCCGCCAGACCCATCAACATCTGTATATCCAAAGCTGAATCCGGCATAGGCCCCTGTCCAGTCTTCTGCAACGACCGACCCGGCCCCTGATATCAGGGCTGCGGCAAGTGCGGCCGTCAAAGACTTCATGCAGACCTCCAATCATCCGTTGCCGGTTGGGCGCATACAAAAGACCAAAATCTGATGATCTGTTGGCCCAGGCATCTGCTTTAACAAAGGGTTCAAAACCAAATAACTATACGTAGATTAACAGATTCTTACCCAGATGGGGAAAAAACATTTGAACACGAGGATTTGCTGCCAATTGAAATTGACGGACAGCAAAAGAAAACTACGACAAAGTCGCAAACAGAACAGATTGTCTTTTGACGCCTTGAAACAATGCCGACATCAAACTGAGGTAGTTGATGCATAACGAAGTTTGGAAAATCCGTCTGGTCAGCCGCACCATCGGTGCGGATCGTGGGCGTGCGGCACGAGGGCGGCCAACCCCGGTCTGAGTACACGCACCCAATACGTATTTTTTCGACCGGACACCAAACATGAACGAACAAACCCGAAATTCATCACGCAGCGGTGGTCGCGCCGCGCGTCGTGCGGCCCGTGCATCGGCACTCCCTGAACATCTGCGCCCTATTCGGCCAGGTATGGAGGGTGGGACGCTTAAGGTTCTGACCCAAGCGCAGATCGAGCGTATCCATCAGGCCGCACTGACCGCGCTTGAGACCATCGGCCTTGCGGACGCGCCCCAGAGCGGCATCGACTACCTTGTGGCTGCGGGATGCTCGCTGGGCGACGATGGCCGCATTCGCTTTCCACGCGCATTGGTCGAAGACACCATCGCCAAGGCCAATCGCTCGGTCACGCTGTACAGTCGGGATGGCAAATCGGATCTGGAGCTGTCAGGTACCCGGGTCCACTATGGCACCGCCGGGGCTGCAGTCAGCATGGTTGATGTGCACGGCCAGGAATACCGCGATTCGACTCTGCAGGACCTGCATGACGCCACCAGAATCTGTGAACAGCTTGAAAACATTCATTTTGTTCAGCGCCCAATGGTGTGCCGCGACATTGCAGACAACCTTGAGATGGACCTGAACACGGTCTACGCCACCACTTCTGGTACGTTCAAACACATCGGCACTTCGTTCACTGAACCCAGCCACGTTGCCCCAGCCATCGAGATGCTGCACATGATCGCCGGTGGTGAAGACAAATGGCGCGAGCGGCCATTCATGTCCAACTCTAACTGCTTCGTGGTGCCTCCGATGAAGTTCGCCACCGAAAGCTGTGAGGTGATGGAAGAGTGCATCAAGGCCGGAATACCGGTTCTGTTGCTCTCTGCCGGCATGGCCGGAGCCACCGCGCCCTCAACCGTCGCTGGTGCAATCACTCAAGCGACGGCAGAATGCCTTGCCGGTCTGGTTTATGTAAACGCCGTAAGGCCAGGCGCTCCTGCGATTTTTGGCACTTGGCCGTTTGGTCTGGACCTGCGCACAGGCGCGATGTCCATCGGCTCGGGAGAACAAGCGCTGTTGACAGCTGGTTGCGCACAAATGCACCAATTCTACAATCTGCCGGGCGGTGCTGCCGCGGGTGCTTCTGATGCGAAATTGCCCGATATGCAGGCCGGTTGGGAGCAGATGTGCTCAAATGTCATGGCTGGGCTTGCAGGTCTGAACATGGTGTATGAGGCCGCTGGCATGCACGCCTCTTTGCTTGGGTTTTGCCATGAAAGCTTGATCCTCAGCGATGATCTGATCGGACAAGCGCAGCGCTGCGTGCGCGGGATAGAGGTAACCGACGAGACATTGGCGCTGGATCAGATGGCCGAGGTCTGCATGGGCGGGCCTGGTCACTACCTTGGTACTGATGCAACATTAGGGCGCATGCAGGCGGATTATGTCTATCCAACCTTTGGAGACAGATCGTCGCCGAAAGAATGGGTCGAACTTGGCAAGCCAGATCTGATCGAAAAAGCCGTGAAACGAAAAGAAGAGATTCTGGCGATTCCATCACCGGCGAGATTCGATCCGCTTCTGGATGCTAAGCTACGCGACAAGTTCAACATTTACTTGCCCGCATAAGCTCTTGAATAATAAGCGGCCCGAAGAATTCGGGCCGCTCGTAATTAATGTGGACTAGCCATCGGTTAACGGCAGCAGACCCGCTTGCTGGGCAATTGTGATCTCATCCTGATCCAGCGCACCATCGCCGTTCGCATCCATTAAGGCAAAGCCCTCGGCATCGACATCGGGCACCACGGCCTTGACCTCATCGATTGTCAGAACGCCGTCGCCGTTTACGTCAGCTGCGCTCTGTGCGTGCACCAAAGTTGGCAAGCCAAATGCCAGTGCCGAGATTACGAGCAATTTTTGCGGTTTCATGTTATGCCTCCTGATTAGGTTTTTCCTGAGTATTTGCGTCCGGACAGGCGCCAGAAAAACGCCACTCATCTGAAACGTCACCCGCTCAGATTGATTTTGCTGCAAACGCGCCAATCTCTGCGTGTTTGCCCGAGTCGCATCTGCGGAGGCTTGCCGGGCGAAATGCTCAACACCGATTTCGGCAACTCTTGCCCGATCCAAACAGAGTGATCAGGCAAGGCCTTGCCCAAAACCGCGACTCGGACTTGAAAAAAGAAAGGGGGCCGAAGCCCCCTGTCAGTTTCGCCTTCCAGGCTCATTTCGTTGACCGCCCGGTGTTTTTTTGCCTGCGGCCTGGACTGCGCATGGGGCGAGCGCACCCGCCCCGTGAGAGAGTGGGAGGGAGCAAATATTCCGCCCCACCCTGTTCCCGGCCAACACGGGCATGTCGGCCGAGTGGAGCGAGGCATCGAAGGTAAGTCTCAGCGCCTTGCTCCGTATTCGTCGGGGTCGGTGCCTGTGGCAGCGATCCGACCCCTGCACCCCGGGTTGCCGGGGCGCTAAAGTCAGCTACACCCGCTTGTCGCGCCGCAAGTGTTGCACTTCATGCAGGTGCCGTTCCGCACCAGCGTGTAGTTTCCGCATTCTCCGCAGGGATCACCCTCGTACCCTTGCATCTTGGCTTTGGTACGTGCGTCCATGCTGGTTGCGACGGCTGTTTCAGCCGGTGCTTCGAACGTAGCTGCGGTTTCAGCCATGCCCGTCACGTCGGCTTGGCCGCCATTGAAGACCATCAGATCCTGCGGCAGACGCTTGCGCAAATAGCCAGTTGAACTGATTTGTTTCAACACTTCCAAGGATTTGGTCGCCGCGCTTTCACTAATTTCCGAAACGTTGGACAATCCGTCTTCTTCCCCACGACCCAGATCGTCGAAGGTTGCGCCTTCGGGTTTGACATGGGCCAGATCGGTGCGATCCAGATAGGACACAGCCAGTTCACGGAAAATGTAATCAAGGATCGACGTCGCGTTCTTGATCGAGTCGTTGCCCTGAACCATCCCCGCCGGTTCGAACTTGGTGAAGGTAAAGGCGTCGACGAATTCTTCCAGCGGCACCCCATATTGCAGGCCGACCGAGACCGCGATGGCAAAATTATTCATCATCGCCCGGAAGCCAGCGCCTTCCTTGTGCATGTCAATGAAGATTTCGCCCAGCTTGCCATCTTCGAACTCACCGGTGCGCAGATAGACCTTGTGGCCACCGACGATTGCCTTTTGGGTATAGCCCTTGCGGCGATGCGGCAGCTTCTCACGGTGGCTGCGGATCATTTCCTTGACCACAACCTTCTCGATCACCTTCTCGGCCAGAACGACGGCTTTTTCCCGCGTTGAACCGCTTTCCAGCACTTCCGCCGCCTCATCATCATCCTCGACCAGCGCCGCCGCCAGCGGTTGCGACAGTTTCGAGCCATCACGATAGAGCGCGTTCGCCTTCACACCCAGCGACCAGCTAAGCTCATAGGCTTTCTGGCAATCCTCGATGGTCGCGTCATTGGGCATGTTGATCGTTTTACTGATCGCGCCCGAGATAAAGCTCTGCGCGGCGGCCATCATGGTGATGTGGCTATCAACCCCAAGGAAACGCTTGCCTTTCTTGCCGCACGGGTTGGCGCAGTCAAAGATCGAATAGTGCTCTTCCTTCAGATGCGGCGCACCTTCCAGCGTCATGGTTCCGCAGACGTGGTCGTTGGCCGCGTCGATATCTGCTTTTGTGAAGCCGAGGTGGCGCAGCAGGTCGAAGGTCGGGTCGTTCAACTTAGTTGCCGGGATGCCCAGAACGCCGGTGCAGAAATCCTCGCCCAAGGTCCACTGGTTGAACACGAACCGGATATCAAAGGCGCTTTCCAGCGCAGCATCCACTTTCGCCAACTCGTTGGGCCCAAAACCATGGCCGGTCAGCGAGGTATGGTTGATCCCTGGCGCATTGCCGATGGTGCCGTGACCGACTGCGTAACCCACGATCTCTTCGATCTGAGCCGAGGAATAACCCAGCTTCTCCAGCGCCGAAGGCACCGAGCGGTTGATGATCTTGAAGTAACCGCCACCGGCCAGCTTCTTGAACTTGACCAGAGCAAAATCCGGCTCGATCCCCGTGGTGTCACAATCCATCACCAGACCGATGGTACCGGTCGGCGCGATCACGGTGGCCTGCGCGTTGCGATAGCCGTTCTTCTCGCCGAGGCTCAGCGCCTCATCCCATGCCGACATGGCCAGATCTACCAGACGCTTATCAGGGCAGTTTCCGTGGTCCAGAGGCACCGGCTTTACCGCCAGTTTCTCATAACCGTCGTTCACACCTTGCGCCGCGCGTCGGTGGTTGCGGATGACACGCATCATGTGATCTGCGTTGCGCTTGTACCCTTTGAAGGCACCCAGTTCCCCCGCAATTTCCGCCGAGGTTGCATAAGCCACACCAGTCATGATCGCGGTCAACGCGCCACAGATGGCCCGGCCTTCGTCCGAGTCATAGCTATAGCCCATGTTCATCAGCAGCCCGCCGATATTGGCATAACCCAGACCCAAGGTGCGGAAGTCGTAAGACAGTTTCGCAATTTCCTTAGACGGGAACTGCGCCATCGTTACCGAAATTTCCAGCGTCAGCGTCCACAGACGCGAGGCATGCATATAGTCTGCCGCCTGGAACTCACCATCCTTAAGGAAGGTCAGCAGGTTCATCGACGCCAGGTTACAGGCCGTGTCATCGAGGAACATGTATTCCGAGCACGGGTTCGAGCCGCGAATCTCACCATCTTCGGGGCATGTATGCCATTCGTTGACAGTGTCGTGGAACTGAATACCCGGATCGGCACAGGCCCAAGCGGCGTGGCCGACCTTCTCCCACAGATCGCGCGCCTTAACGGTGCGGGCGACCTTGCCGTCGGTGCGGTTGATCAACTCCCAATCGGCGTCTTTCTCAACGGCGGTCAGGAACGCATTGGTTACGCGGATCGAGTTGTTAGAGTTTTGACCCGAGACAGAGCTGTACGCTTCCGAATCCCAGTCAGTATCGTAGGTTGGGAACTCGATGCTGTCGTGCCCCTGCCGCGCATAATCGAGAACCCGCTTGATGTAAGTCTCGGGGATGGCGACCTTTTTCGCCTCACGAACGGCCTTTTTCAGGCTGTCGTTCTTGTTCGGATCATAAGCGTCATCAGCAGCGCCGTCCCATGAGCGAATGGCCTCGAAAATGCCGTTCAGCATCTTCTCGTGCATCTTCGATCCGGCAACGATCGAGGCCACTTTCTGCTCTTCGATCACCTTCCATTCGATGAATTGTTCGATATCGGGGTGATCTGCATCGACGATTACCATCTTTGCTGCCCGACGGGTTGTCCCGCCTGATTTGATCGCGCCAGCGGCGCGGTCGCCGATCTTGAGAAAGCCCATCAGGCCCGAGGACTTGCCGCCACCCGACAGCGCCTCACCTTCTGCTCGCAGGTGGCTGAAGTTGGTCCCGGTACCCGAGCCGTATTTGAACAAGCGCGCCTCGCGCACCCACAGATCCATAATGCCGCCTTCGTTCACCAGATCATCATCGACGGACTGGATGAAACATGCATGCGGCTGCGGATGCTCATAGGCGGATTTCGATTTGGTCAGCTTGCCGGTTTTGTAATCGACATAATGGTGACCCTGCGCCGGACCGTCGATCCCATAAGCCCAGTGCAGACCAGTGTTGAACCACTGCGGCGAATTCGGAGCTGCGCGCTGAGTTGCCAGCATATAGCGCATCTCATCGAAATAAGCCCGCGCATCTTCCTCGGTCGAGAAGTAACCGCCTTTCCAGCCCCAATAGGCCCAGGCACCTGACAAACGGTCAAACACCTGCTTGGATGAGATTTCGCCATCAAACTCGGCATCGTCTGCAGGAACCGAGCGCCACAGGAATTCAGGAACGTCTTTTTCCTTAACTCTCTTCAGCTTGGATGGAACGCCTGCCTTGCGAAAGTATTTCTGCGCGATGACGTCGCTGGCCACCTGGCTCCACTTCGCAGGAACCTCGATTCCATCAAGGCGGAAAACAATCGTGCCGTCGGGGTTCCGAATCTCAGAGGTCGCGGACACAAAATCCAGTTCGGCATATGCATCTTGTCCCGGTTTGGTGAATTTTCTTTCAATCTTCATGTCCGCTGCCCCAGCTTCGATCTGTCCAAATCTTCATTCTCGGCACTGAATTTCGATGTCTCGGGGTGCCGCCCGCTTTGCCCAAATAATTCAAGACGTAAGAGACCGGCCGCCGCCTTAAGCCGCGCAGAACCCTAACTGCGGGTTCACGTCATACTGATTTGCTATCCGTCCCTCGTCCGATGCCTTTTCCGGTCATTACCTACCAGATTTAGTGGCTCGTGTTTTGGCCCATACAATCTGGCGTATATTCCCATAGTTGGTCAACGGGCTTTTTTGGTCATTTTCGGATTCTTTTAGCTTGACCCTTTTTGACGAACCGGCGGAAATTCGCCGGATCACGATTCCTCCACAGAGATGTCCCCGTGCGACACACAATTTGCATTTGGCCTGTCAGGACAAATTTTCGTTTTTTCCGCCATAGTTAGAGGCAATTGATCATCCAGTCAGGCGTTTAGGGCATGTTCAGAGAATCATCGTCACGACAACAAAGCGCATGCCATAGTCAGAAGACCACGACATTTCTGGATGGGAAAACTATTCAACATGCGTTTGATTTCGTTGTTAACTATTGTGGGCTTAATCGTGTCCTGTACAGCACAGGAAACCCCCGAAGGGTCACGCAGCGCCCAGTTTGCCGGATACCCACAGAGTCTGTTCAATTCATTCAAAACCGACTGCGCAGGCCCGGGCGACAAGTACATTAAAAACGCAGCAAGCAGCTTTGAATGCCGCGAAACGCTTTCGCCCGAGACAACAGCCTATTTGATTCTCAATTTCAATGGATATGCGCAAGACCTGCCGCAAATCGTGACGCGGCTCAGTTCAACCAAGAATCAAGCGGGATACCGTGTCGATGCCGATCTGTTCTTCTTGGTTCCGCAGAAAGATGGCTCAACCCTGAGGATACCCATCGAAAGCGAAGAATTGGACAGGGATTTTTCCCGCCTCTACACTGACTATGGCGGTACGCCAGTGTAAGAGAAGGTATGGTCGGGGCGGCAGGATTCGAACCTACGACCCCCTGTACCCAAAACAGGTGCGCTACCAGACTGCGCCACGCCCCGGACCGTGCGCCTTCCTAAACGCGCCGATCTGATTTGAAAAGCCCTAACAGGGCCAAATTGCAGGACCTTGCGAAAAAACTTCGTGACGCATCTGCGTTCCGGGCCGAATACCATAGCGCTCAGCGAGACCGGCATTGATTTCCAACACCGCGTAAACCGAATCTCCGCCTTCAATCGGGCTCAGATCTCCTGGAACCGCACCCTCATGAACGCGGGTCACGGTGCCTACGCGATCAACAAAAATCATATCCAGGGGAATCAGGGTGTTCTTCATCCAAAACGCAACGCGTTGCGGGGGATCGAAGATAAACAACATCCCGGATCTACCGGGCATGCTTTCGCGAAACATCAGCCCACGTGAGCGTTCTTCCGGAGTTACCGCCAATTCGATGTCGAAACGGACCTGGGCCAGATCGTTTCGCAACTCAACGCGGTCAGGTCGGCATTCGGCCTGTGCAATCCCACTTAACAAAAACGACAGGAACGCCAGTGCCAAAGTCGTTCTGATCATTCGAAACCTAATCGTTAAGGGCCGCTTCCCAGGCCAGAACCTGTGCAGCCATCCGTCCGCGTTTACCGTCGATGACGCGCATCGCCAACGCCTCGCCAGGCTGCAGATCCGCAAGGCCCGAACGCCGCAACACCTCTATATGGAGGAACACATCTTCGCTGCTGCCAAACACATTGGCAAAGCCAAAACCCTTACCCTTGTCGAACCATTTGACGCGCGCGGCCTCAAGTGGAGCGCTGCCGATCACGGTTGGATCAAGCTCGGCAAAATCGGCCAGCATCATCGTTTCTGCACGCACAGGCGGATCGACGCTGATCACCTCAACGGCTTGAACGCCGCGATCAGTTTTATGCGTCATGATCTCAATGCCAGCGCCATCAGCAACCGAGCTTTGACCAAAGTTCCGCAGCACATTGACGTGCAACAGAATGTCCGGGCCGCCTTCGTCGGACACAACAAATCCGTACCCCTTAGCGGGGTCGAACCATTTAACGTGTCCACGGACGCGATACATGCTGTTCAGATCTTCTGGCACTGTTTTCCCATTACGATGATACGCAGGTCGTTAAGGGTTTGTTGTTTATGGTATTGGCCCGCAAATTCAAGCCGAAAAAAGCTTTTATCTGCAACCAGTTGCATTTCGCGACACGCGAACGTCATGGATTCAACCTCTGCACTTGCCAGTCGGAATCAACACTCGGCCGTTTCCACTGAAACCGGTCATGCAACCTGAAGGCGCCATCGGCCCAGAACTCTATCTCAACAGGCGAGATTCTATATCCTCCCCAAAAATCGGGGCGCGGTGGATTGGTTCCAAGTTTTGCAGTCACCTTCGCCACCTCAGCCATCAACGTCGCGCGACTATCCAAGGGCTCTGACTGGCGCGATGCCCACGCACCTAAACGGCTTTTGAGCGAGCGCGATGTATAATATTCGTCGGCCTTCGGCCCATCCTCTTTGGTTATCATACCACGAACACGGATTTGACGCCGCAAAGATTTCCAATGCATCACAAATGCAGCTTTGTGGGCACTATCCAACTCCTGCGCCTTAGCGCTGTGATAGTTTGTATAAAAGACAAATGCGTCTTTTTCGATCTCTTTCAAAAGAACCATGCGCGCATTTGGCAAACCTTCCGAATCCACGGTTGCCAGCGCAATCGCGTTCGGATCATTCGGTTCGTTTTTTTCTGCCTCAGCCAGCCACCGACCCGCTATTTCGAACGGATCCGCCCCGGCGAAGATGCCAATATGCTCGTTCATTTCCATCCCCTGGAAATAATTAACCCGACCCTAAGGCGAGAACCCGCTGCGGGCAAGAGCGCATGGCCTTGAAGCAGGACAATCAATGGCATAAACCAACCAAACACAATGCGACGACAGGCGGAGAACCGAAGATGTCAAATCAGTTGATGGCCGGAAAACGCGGCCTCATCATGGGACTGGCCAATGACAAATCAATCGCATGGGGGATAGCCCGCGCCTTGTCCGACGCCGGGGCCGAACTGGCCTTTTCTTATCAGGGGGATGCTCTGAAAAAACGCGTCGATCCCTTGGCGGCACAATTGGGCAGCGAGATTGTTTTGCCCTGCGACGTCAGCGACGAAACATCTATCGATGAACTGTTCAGCGCGCTTGAAGAGAAATGGGGCAAGCTGGACTTTGTTGTTCACGCCATCGGTTTTTCCGACAAGAACGAGCTGCGCGGGCGCTACGTTGATACTTCGCGTGCGAACTTTAACCTTACCATGGATGTTTCGGTCTATTCTTTCACTGCCGTTATGCAACGCGCGGAGAAGATGATGAACGAAGGTGGCAGTGCGGTCACCCTAACCTACTACGGTGCCGAGCAGGTCATGCCGCATTATAATGTGATGGGTGTTGCCAAAGCTGCCCTTGAGGCGTCAGTCAAGTATCTGGCCGAGGATCTAGGCAAAGACGGCATTCGAGTGAATTCGATTTCAGCCGGCCCGATCAAGACGCTGGCCGCCAGCGGCATTGGCGATTTCCGCTATATCATGAAGTGGAACGAATATAACTCGCCGTTGCGCCGAAATGTGACCATCGATGACGTCGGTAAATCAGCCCTCTACCTGCTGTCGGATCTCAGCAGCGGGGTGACCGGTGAGAATCTTCACGTAGATTCGGGATATCACATCGTCGGCATGAAGGCCGTTGATGCGCCGGACGTGGAAAAAGGATAAGAACCATGAGCGCCAAGGACCGCCTGCCCCACGAAAAAGGCTTCCATATCAGCTGGGACCAGATTCATCGCGACTCACGTGCGCTGGCCTGGCGTTTGGATGGGCAAGGACCAGATGATGGAGCATGGCGCGCGGTTGTGGCGATTACCCGTGGCGGTATGGCCCCTGCGATGATTGTCAGCCGCGAGCTGGATATCCGTACCGTCGACACCGTCAGCGTGAAATCATACCACCATCAGTCGCAAGGCGAGGCCGAGGTTCTCAAGGCCCCCAACGCTGAATTGATGGGGGATGGCACCGGCATTCTGATTATCGACGACCTTGTCGACAGTGGTAAAACGCTGGAACTGGTGCGTGAAATGTATCCCAATGCGCATTTCGCGACGGTTTATGCCAAGCCCAAGGGGCGTCCGATGGTGGATACCTACATCACCGAGGTCAGCCAGGACACCTGGATATTCTTTCCATGGGACATGGCACTGCAATATGTCGAACCCTATCGGGGCACCGATTGAGCAAGCGTTTTGGCTTGCATTCTGAAATCACGGACTCACCATGACAATGACCCGCACTGCTGCCACCTTTGCCCCTCCGGTGATGGAGGCGCGTCGTTGGCTTGAAGGGGTCAAATTCCCGGTCGATCGCCCGTTGATCAATGTCAGTCAGGCCGCCCCTGTTGATCCTCCGCCGCTCGCGCTGCGGCACGCCATGGCTGAGTTCGCGGTCAGTCAAGACAGCGCTCATCTTTACGGTCCGGTTCTGGGCAATGATGATTTGCGATCTGAACTCGCAGCTCAGATTAGCGCGCACTATGCTGCAAAAGTTTCGGCAGATCAGGTTGCGATCACCTCGGGCTGCAATCAGGCCTACTCGGCCGTGATATCCGCGATCACGGATCAGGATGATGAGGTCATTCTGCCAACTCCTTGGTATTTCAACCATAAAATGTGGTTGGATATGGCCGGGGTCAAAGCGATTGATTTGCCCACCGGGGATGATCTGTTGCCTGATCCGGAGCAGGCGCGTGCGCTGATTACCGATAGGACCCGGGCAATTGCGTTGGTAACACCGAACAATCCCGGCGGCGTGGAATATCCTTCAGAACTGGTGCGGCGCTTCTATGACCTCGCGCAAGAGGCGGGAATTCGGCTGTTGGTCGATGAAACCTACCGCGATTTCGACAGCCGAACCGGGGCTCCGCATGACTTGTTTCAGCAACCGGACTGGGATGAGACATTCGTGCATCTCTATTCGTTCTCAAAAGCCTATCGGCTGACCGGACATCGCGTGGGTGCCATTGCTGCGGGCGCTCCGCTATTAGCTGAGATTGAGAAATTTCTGGACACGGTCGCAATCTGCCCCGGCCAGATTGGGCAGTTCGCAGCACTTTGGGGAATGCAGAACCTGTCGCAATGGGTTGCGGGCGAGCGCGAAGAGATCCTCGATCGGCGCGCTGCCATATCCGAAGGGATGCCGGTGCTTGAGGCCAAGGGCTGGCGTCTTTTGGGGTTGGGGGCGTATTTCGCCTATCTCGAACAACCCTTTGAGATTTCATCGGACGAACTGGCCCGGCAATTGGTGCCCAAATCCGGCATTCTACTGTTGCCCGGAACCATGTTCATGCCCACGCGCGACCCCGCCGGAAAGCAACAGGTCCGGATCGCATTTGCAAATCTCGATCGCGCAGGAATCGCGCAGTTGTTCGACCGTTTGAAGGCCCTGTCCTTCTAAGCTTGCCCCCCGGCTGCACGCATCGTATTCAGGGCCGCAACCAACAGGGCAGACACTTGCCGACAAAACCAAGAGGGCACCATGGCCGCAGGCATGAAAAACCTATCCAAAACCTTTGTCTGGATTCTCATGGGTCTTCTGATGCTGGGCCTTGCGGGCTTTGGCGCAACTAGCCTGACCGGCACCGTTCGCACTGTTGCCCAAGTTGGAGACGAAAGCGTCTCGGTCGATGAGTACTTCCGCGAGTTGCAGCGCGAAATTCGTGCCGTCGAAGCGCAAACCGGTCAGGCCATGCAGATTTCTCAGGCGCATGATCTTGGTCTCGACCAACTGGCCCTGTCGCGCCTGATCGCACTGGCCGCGCTTGACAATGAGGTTGGGCAGCTTGGCATTTCGATCGGCGACGAGAACCTGCAGAACGAGATCGTGCAGATCCCCGCTTTCCAGGGCGTCAACGGTACATTCGACCGTGAAGCTTATCGCTTTCAGCTCGAACAAGTAGGCATCACCGATTCCGAGTTCGAATCGGATCTGCGTAAAGAATCTGCCCGCACCATCGTTCAGGGCGCAGTCATGGGCGGGGTCGAGATGCCCCGCACGTTGACCGAAGCACTGTCAAACTATGTCTTGGCCCGCCGTAGCTTTACCGTTGCCACCCTGTCTGGCGATGTGTTGGAGACACCTATTGCGGAACCAACGGACGCACAGGTTCAGGACTATTACGACGAGAACTCCGATCAGTTCACCCTGCCCCGCACCAAGCAACTGACCTATGCGATTCTGTCGCCAGACATGCTGCTTGATACAATCGAAGTTGATGAGGATTCCCTGCGCCGCCTTTATGATCAGCGGGTGGATCAGTATTTTCAGCCCGAGCGTCGACTGGTCGAACGCCTGCCCTATCCCAGCGAAGAGGCCGCGACCGAGGCGCTGGCGCAGTTGGAAGTCGGCGGCGCAGATTTCGAACAGTTGGTCCGCGATCGACAGCTTGAGCTGAGCGATGTCGATCTGGGCGACGTCACCCGCGAAGATCTGGGCGACGCTGCCGACGCCGTGTTCGCAGCTGAGATTGACGACGTGGTGGGCCCGCTTCCCACTGTATTCGGCCCTGCCTTGTTCCGGATCAATGGATCGCTGGCCGAAAACAACGTCACATTTGAAGATGCCGAGCCTGAACTACGCGCAGAGCTTGCTGCCGACCGCGCGCGCCGTCAGATCGAGGCACAGGCCGAAGACATCAACGACCTGCTTGCAGGTGGCGCAACGCTGGAAGAACTGGTCGGTGAGACCGAAATGGAGTTGGGCCAGATCGACTGGACCCAGCAAAGTGATGAAGGCGTCGCCGCGTATGACGGCTTCCGCGCAGCTGCACTTGCCGTTCAGGAAGGTGACTTTCCCGAGGTTGCATTCCTCGAAGACGGTTCGATCTTTGCCATGCGCTTGAATGAGGTTCTGGAACCGCGCCCAGAGCCTCTGGACAGTGCCCGCGCCCGTGTCGCCGATGCCTGGGTTCAGGTCGAAACCGCGAAAGCGTTGCAAAATCAAGCGAATACGGTTCTGACACAGCTGGCGACCGATGGTGACTTCACGACCACGGGTTTGCCTTTCCGGGTGGAAAACGCCCTGACCCGCACGGCTTTCCTTGAGGATGTTCCGATAGAATTCATGACACAGGTCTTTGAAATGGAACCGGGTGAGCTGCGGGTCATACCCGGAAATGGCACAGCCTTGATTGTGCGTCTGGATGAAGAGCTGCCGCCAGCCGAAACAGATGAGCAACGCCAGATGCAGGATGCGCTGGCCGCGCAATTGGATCAGGCTTTGGCACAAAACATCTTTGATATCTACGTGCGCGACGCCCAGACCCGCGCGCGCCCTGTGCTGGATCAGCAAGCGCTGAACGCAGTACGGGCAAGTTACTAAAGAGACCGCACATGGCCCTGACCCCGGATTTCGAAACCTTCGCACGCGCTTATGACGCGGGTGAAAATCAGGTTGTCTACACACGCCTTGCTGCGGACCTGGATACGCCTGTGTCCTTGATGCTCAAGCTGACCGGCGCGCAGAAAGACGCATTCATGCTCGAGTCGGTGACCGGTGGCGAAGTGCGCGGGCGCTATTCGATTATTGGGATGAAGCCCGATCTTGTCTGGCGGTGCAACGGTGAGTCGTCGGCCCTGAATCGATCTGCCCGGTTCGATGCCGAGGCGTTCGAGCCCCAGGATGGCAACCCGATGGACAACCTGCGCGCCCTGCTGGCCGAAAGCCGCATCGCGCTGCCGGATGATCTGCCCCAAGCTGCCGCCGGACTGTTTGGCTATCTGGGCTATGACATGGTGCGGTTGGTCGAGTATCTGCCGGATGTGAACCCCGATCCGTTGGGCCTGCCCGATGCGATCATGTTGAGGCCGTCGGTCATCGCCGTTCTGGACGGCGTCAAAGGTGAGGTGACCGTTGTGTCACCAGCTTGGGTCAGCGAAGGCCAAACCGCCAAAGCAGCTTATGCTCAAGCGGCCGAGCGTGTGATGGACGCCGTACGCGATCTGGAACGCGCTATGCCCGCCGAAACCCGTGATCTAGGGGACGCCATCGAGGTCGGCCCTCCGACCTCGAACTTCACCAAATCTGGCTATATGCAGGCGGTCGAAAAGGCCAAGGAATACATCCGAGCAGGTGATATCTTTCAGGTCGTTCCAGCCCAACGCTGGACGCAGGATTTCCCGCAACCCCCCTTTGCGCTCTACCGCTCGCTTCGGCGCACCAACCCGTCGCCATTTATGTTCTACTTCAACTTTGGCGGATTTCAGGTTGTAGGCGCAAGCCCCGAGATTCTGGTTCGCGTCTTTGGTGATGAAGTCACGATCCGCCCCATCGCTGGCACCCGTCCACGCGGTGCGACGCCCGAGGAAGACAAGGCCAACGAGGTCGATCTTCTGGCCGACAAGAAAGAACTGGCCGAGCACCTGATGCTGCTGGATTTGGGTCGTAACGACACTGGTCGCGTTGCCAAGATCGGCACCGTACGACCCACCGAAGAGTTCATAATCGAACGCTACAGCCACGTGATGCACATCGTGTCAAACGTTGTCGGAGAGCTGGCCGAAGATAAAGACGCGCTGGATGCCTTCTTTGCCGGGATGCCTGCCGGGACCGTCTCAGGCGCGCCCAAGGTCCGCGCTATGGAGATCATCGACGAGCTGGAGCCTGAAAAGCGCGGCATTTACGGCGGCGGCGTCGGCTATTTCAGCGCTGGTGGCGACATGGATATGTGCATCGCCTTACGCACAGCCATTGTGAAGGACCACAAGCTTTATATCCAAGCTGGCGGAGGCGTTGTCTATGACAGCGATCCCGAAGCGGAATATATGGAGACGGTCCATAAATCCAACGCCATCCGCCGCGCGGCAGCGGATGCAGCGCGTTTTACCGGTAGCGGAAACAGCTAATAAGGCGACGGCAGGTAACTGCCGCTAGCCATCCGTCGGGGTTTCAGGATTGTCCTGCTGAACCACTTTCATCATGACCGCTGAGATTGGCGCCATGGCCACGCGGCTGCCGCGGTCCTCAAGGCCCCACAGCAGTAGGGCCGAAATCGTCTCGGGGCGCAGTCGCCCTAGCATGACGACGGCCCCCTCTTGCCCGGCTCGGAATGCGGCTTGATCAAGAAAACGGCGCATGATCTTGGGATCCTGCCTGGCGCCGTCGAAATCGCGGAACACTACGCTTGAAGGAATCCCGTTTCGCGCGGCCAGTTTCTGCGCGGTGTTCAGGCCGTTGTCCTGCGTCACCAAACCTCGCCCGGTATCGCCCGCAATCGCCGCGACTTGATCGGCCAGCTTTCGGTTGCCCTGAATGCCGGTCCCTACACCTTCCAGAATGCCAACCGTGTGGGGTAATTCATCCAACCAAACCGACAGCGACACTTCGGCATCCTGTGCGCTGGCCGCTTCGTGCATGTCAATCAACGCCAGAACTTCGAACCCTGCTGCGCGGTGACGCGCCATCTTCTCAGCCGCCTCCGGGTCTGACGGACTGATGGCAAAGCTAAGTGGATATGGGAAATCCTGAAGCGCCTCGGCCCCAAAGGCCCCTTCGTCATCGATCAAAATGATCGACATGAGCGGTTTGGAGTCCGGGTTATCAAAACTGGCCGCATGGGCCTCGATTGGCTTTGCCTCTATTTCGGGCACGACCTCAACCTGCTCTGCCGGTGCATCATCTCGTTCGGTCAGTGGAATGATGCGTTTACCGGCCAGCGAGCCGCTCGATGCGGTATCCCCGTCGCCACCGATCTGCGGCAGCTTCAGGACACGAGGCTGCTGAACCGGGCGCGTATCTTCTTCGCCCTCAACAGCGATCGGATTGTCTTCCGGTACAAGTTCAACTTCCGGCGTCTCGACAGGCACATTTGGCAAGGCCTCGGTTTCGGGCTGCAGCGCCGCGATCTGAGGTGCTTGTTCTTCAGGTTCTTCTTCCACCACTTCCGGTTCAGGGACCAACTCTGGCTCTGGCGGAGGTGGAGCATCTGCAAGTGTTGCGGGTTCGGCCTCTTGCTGTGGCGCATCTGGTTCAGCCAGCGGCGCAGGCGGCGCGGCCGGGGCCTGCGTCTGGACAGTTACTACCGGAGCGGAAATGCCTTCGGGCGCGGAAGTCTCAGACGGCGTCGCAGCTGTTTCGGGGCGCGTGCCCGGTTCCAACTCTATGCCAGCCAACCCATCCAGGGAATCTGACGAGACTTCAGGGGCCTCTGGCCCAGACGGCGGCAATTCCACCAGATCAGCATCAACACTGCTTTCGTCAACCTTCGCAGGCTCGACGGGCTTGGGCGCGTCAGCAACTTCAGGGGCTGTCGCCGCCACTTCCGGTTTGCGCGTCAAAGGTGTGGTCAGCGACAAAACCGCGCCCAGTGCCAATACCGAGACCGCCCCGGCGATCAATCCACCGTAAAATCCGCCCATCGAATTCTCGCCTCTCGCGTTATTTCGTGCCTCTTTCGCCCGGACACCATCTTTCGTGGCGCTTTCTTGTACCGTGTCAAGTTGGGTATGTCCTCTTGACGCTGCCGCACAAGCCTGAGCATGTATGTCCCGACATCATACCGCGCCTGAGGCCTGCATCGCCAGCCCGAAATGGCCATAAGAAGATAAGTGCTCAAATGCTGCTGCTGATCGACAACTATGACTCGTTTACCTACAACCTCGTTCACTATCTGGGTGAGCTTGGAGCCGAGATGGTCGTGCGCCGGAATGACGCGCTGGATGTGCAGGAAGCGATGGCGATGAACCCGGCTGGTATCCTGCTGAGCCCTGGCCCTTGTGACCCGGATCAGGCGGGCATCTGTCTGGCACTAACCGAAGCAGCCGCTGAGACCCAAACACCACTAATGGGCGTCTGCCTTGGCCATCAGACGATCGGTCAGGCTTTTGGCGGAAAGGTTGTGCGCTGCCATGAAATTGTGCACGGCAAGATGGGCACGATGAAGCACACCGGAAAAGGCGTATTCGCAGGTCTGCCCTCACCCTTCGAGGCCACCCGGTATCATTCGCTGGTCGTTGAACGCGAAAGCCTGCCCGACTGCCTTGAAATCACCGCCGAGCTTGAAGACGGCACGATCATGGGGTTGCAACACAAAGAGCTGCCGATTCACGGCGTTCAATTCCACCCGGAATCCATCGCCTCTGAACACGGGCACGCCTTGCTCAAGAATTTCCTGAATGAAATGAAAGTCCCAGCATGAGCGACGCTCTGAAACCGCTGATTGGTGCTGCGGCTGACCGACCTCTGACCCGCGCCGAGGCTGAACAGGCCTTTGGCATTCTTTTTGATGGCGCTGCAACACCCAGCCAAATCGGCGGTTTGCTGATGGCGATGCGTACTCGGGGTGAAACGGTAGATGAATACGCGGCGGCTGCCGCCGTGATGAGGGCGAAATGCAATGCGGTGAATGCCCCGGCTGGTGCGATGGATATCGTTGGAACCGGGGGTGACGGCAAGGGTACGCTGAACATCTCGACTGCCACCGCTTTTGTGACTGCAGGTGCTGGAGTCACGGTCGCCAAGCACGGCAACCGAAATCTCAGTTCGAAATCCGGCGCGGCAGATGCGCTTGGCCAGCTTGGCATCAATGTGATGGTCGGGCCGGAAGTTGTTGAAAAAGCGCTGAAAGAGGTCGGTATCGGTTTCATGATGGCCCCGATGCATCACCCTGCGATCGCCCATGTTATGCCATCAAGGCAGGAACTTGGGACGCGCACAATCTTCAATATTCTCGGTCCACTCACCAACCCCGCTGGGGTAAAGCGGCAACTGACCGGAGCGTTCAGCAAAGACCTGATCCGCCCGATGGCTGAAACGTTGGGCCTGCTGGGTGCTGAGCATGCGTGGTTGGTGCATGGCTCTGACGGAACTGATGAATTGACGATCACAGGCATCAGCTGGGTCGCCTCGGTAGAAGATGGCGCAGTGAAGGAAGTCGAGCTTCACCCAGAAGACGCTGGCTTGCCCGTACATCCGTTCGAAGACATCGTCGGTGGCACGCCGGAAGAAAACGCCGTCGCATTCCGCGCATTGCTTGATGGCCACCCCTCGGCCTATCGCGACGCGGTGTTGCTGAACTCTGCCGCTGCCCTTGTCGTCGCAGACGCCGCAAGCGATCTGCGCGAAGGGGTCGCGATGGCTGCTGAAAGCATCGACAGCGGCAAGGCCCGCGACAAGATTAACGCGCTGGCACGCATTACACAGGAAGCCGCATGACCGAGACCGTTCTGGACAGGATCAAAGCCTACAAATTGGAAGAAGTCGCCTTAGACAAGGCAAATAAGTCTCTGGAAACACTAGAATCCGAGGCCCGTAATGCACCAGAGGTGCGCGGATTTGCAGAAGCTTTGCACAAAGCGACTCGCACTGGGTATGGGCTGATTGCAGAAGTTAAGAAGGCCAGCCCGTCCAAGGGATTGATCCGCGAAGATTTCAATCCGCCTGCATTGGCCCAAGCCTATGAAGCTGGAGGGGCCGCATGCCTTTCGGTTCTTACAGACACGCCAAGCTTTCAGGGGGCGAAAAACTTCCTGACCGAAGCGCGCGCGGCGTGTTCGCTGCCCGCACTGCGCAAGGACTTCATGTACGATCCTTATCAGGTGGTCGAAGCCCGAGCGCTTGGTGCTGACTGTATCCTGATTATCATGGCTTCGGTCGATGACGCGCAGGCGGCAGAGCTTGAGCAAACTGCTTTCGATTGGGGAATGGATGTTCTGATCGAAGTACATGATGCCCAGGAATTGGAACGCGCGACGCAGTTGAAAAGCCCTTTGATCGGGATAAACAACCGCAATCTCAAAACCTTCGAGACAAGTCTTGATACGACGCGTCATCTTTCAAAGCTGGTTCCTGCGGATCGCACGATCGTCTGCGAAAGCGGTCTGAGCACTCCGGCCGACCTCGCCGATATCGCGCGTTTTGGCGCGCGTTGCTTCCTGATTGGTGAAAGCCTAATGCGTCAGGATGATGTGGCCAGCGCCACCCGTTCACTGCTGGCCAATCCATTAATCCCCGGGGTGATGTGATGCCGCTGACGCATTTTGATGCCAAAGGTGAGGCCCACATGGTGGATGTGTCCGACAAGGCCGTCACCGACAGGGTTGCGGTCGCCGCCGGTCACATCAAGATGGCGCAGGAAACATTTGATATCATTTCTGAAGGGCGCGCCAAGAAAGGCGATGTTCTGGGTGTGGCGCGGCTTGCGGGTATCATGGGCGCCAAAAAGACGCCGGATCTCATACCACTCTGTCATCCATTGCCCGTCACCAAAGTCGCTGTTGAGCTTACTCTGGACCCCGATCTTCCCGGTGTGCAGATTGAAGCAACCGTCAAAACCTCGGGGCAGACCGGTGTCGAGATGGAGGCGCTGACTGCAGTCTCAACAGCAGCATTGACCGTCTATGACATGACCAAGGCCGTTGATAAGGCGATGGAAATCGGCGGCATTCGTGTATTGCTGAAAGATGGCGGAAAATCAGGTCGTTACGAGGCGTCATGATATCGGTAGAAGAAGCGCGCGCGCTGCTGTTTGATCTGGTTTCCCCTTTGCCTGCAGAAACCGTCGGCCTTTCCGACGCAGGCGGTCGTGTTTTGGCTCAAGGTGTCACCGCAACCCGTGATCAGCCCCCTTTTGCGGCCTCCTCAATGGATGGATTCGCGGTTAAGGCGACCGAGGTTGAGTTGCACGCGATGTTCAAGGTTGTGGGAGAGTCTGCCGCCGGACAGCGCTTTGAAGGAACCGTCGGCCCAGGACAGGCGGTGCGGATATTCACTGGCGCGCCCGTCCCTAATGGTGCGGATTTCGTGGTCATTCAGGAAGATGTCGACCGGCGCGGCGATCTAATCACAATAACAGACACCCCCGGCGAAAAGACCAATATCCGCCCAGCTGGCATCGATTTCGCCATTGGTACAGAAATCAAGGCTCCCCGCCGGATCAGGCCGGAAGACGTTGCGCTGATGGCGGCGATGAACGTCGCATCAGTTCCTGTGGCCCGCAAACCTATCGTCGCATTGATCTCAACTGGCAACGAACTGGTGATGCCCGGTGAAACGCCCGGGCCTGATCAAATCATCGCCTCGAATACCTTTGGCTTGAAAGCGCTGCTTGAAAACAATGGCGCGCATGTACGCATGCTTCCGATTGCACAAGACACTGTTGCGTCTCTGGAAACCGCTTTTGGCTTGGCGCAGGATGCAGACCTTGTCGTGACCATTGGCGGGGCTTCGGTCGGCGAATATGATCTGGTTGCAGATGTGTCAGAAGGTCTTGGTCTGGAACAGTCATTCTACAAGATTCGCATGCGCCCCGGCAAACCGCTGATGGCCGGGCGCTTGGGCGATGCCGCAATGGTTGGCCTGCCCGGCAACCCTGTCAGCGCCATGGTTTGTGGTTATCTTTTTCTGGTTCCGATGGTGCGCCACATGCTGGGAATAGATCATGTGCTTTCGCCTCTGCAACAGGCCCGGCTGACGGCTCCGCTTGCTCAAAACGGTGGGCGCGAACATTACATGCGCGCAGTTGTAGACCGCGGCGGTATTCGCGCTTGTGGTGATCAAGACAGCTCGCTGCTTAGCGTTCTGGCGCAGGCAAATGCGTTGATTGTACGCCAGCCCAACGATCCAGCGCGCACCGTTGGTGAAGACGTCACCTACCTGCCGATTTAGCAAATCCGTTGACACAAAACGTGAACATGCGTAGAACAAAAGAAAACGCATGAGCGATGAGGTGCGAGCGATGCTGACCAAGAAGCAATTGGATTTGCTGGAATTCATCCACAAACGCGTGCAAGCGGACGGTGTTCCGCCCAGTTTTGATGAAATGAAGGCGGCGTTGGACCTGCGTTCCAAATCCGGAATCCACCGACTGATCACCGCGCTGGAGGAACGAGGCTTTATCCGCCGTCTCGCCCACAGGGCGCGCGCCATAGAAATCGTGAAGCTGCCCGAAAGTTTGGGCGGTGAACCCACGGCGGGTTTCAAACCTCGCGTGATCGAAGGCGACCGTCCAGAAGGTCCTCGCCCCGCCAATTTCGAACCTGTCACCGTTGATGCGATGGAATTGCCTGTGATGGGCCGGATCGCAGCAGGTGTTCCGATCGAAGCGATCAGCCATGTCTCACACCGCGTTGCTGTACCGGGATCAATGGTTTCGGGCCGTGGAGAGCATTATGCGCTCGAGGTTCGGGGTGACTCCATGATCGAAGCGGGGATCAATGATGGCGATGTGGTGGTCATCCGCGAAACCACAGCTGCTGATAATGGTGATATCGTGGTTGCGCTGGTCGAGGATCAGGAGGCTACTCTGAAACGCTTCTTCCGCCGCGGTCAGGCCATCGCGCTAGAAGCAGCCAATCCAGCCTATGAAACCCGCGTTCTGCCTGAAGATAAAGTGAAGGTTCAGGGTCGTCTGGTCGGTCTGATCCGCAGCTACTGACGCGACTTAGGCGACCACAAGCGACGGCCTGAGACATAGGTGCTGGTCAATACCCGACCCTTTGACAGCGCAAGACTGCCTGTCTTTTGCAGTGTCTCAAGATCATAGACACTGCATGCCCCTTTCAGCGACAGAGAGACTGGTGCAATTACGATCTGATCTGGATCACACTCATCGAATGCAAGCGCTGCGCGTTTACCCGTCAGGTGCACAAGCTCTTTGCCACCCATCAGGTAACGCTGAACA
Organism: Ruegeria sp. CE9; assembly: GCF_056537425.1. Classification (NCBI taxonomy): domain Bacteria; kingdom Pseudomonadati; phylum Pseudomonadota; class Alphaproteobacteria; order Rhodobacterales; family Roseobacteraceae; genus Ruegeria; species Ruegeria sp. CE9. The sequence continues at coordinate 702,261 of NZ_JBQFRO010000001.1, forward strand.
CCTTCGGTAGGCTCGGGCCAACGCAGCGCAGCCTTGGTCTGATCTACGCCATCCCCGTCATTTTCCAACCAGACCGATGCGACAAATCCGCTACCTTTGGGTTTACTCAGCGCACGTCCCTGTTCGGTCATGACGCCGACAAGACCCCCGGTATCAGCGATCAGAACATCAGGCCGGCTGCCCTGCCCCCACATCGCAATAGCCACCACCGCAGGAGCCACGCCGATCCATCGCGCGCGACCTTGCCACAAGATCAACCATAGGACCGACATTGTCAGAACGGGCAGAACAAATCCCAATGGGCTGACGACAAATCCCCGCGCGCCCTCGAGATCCGATACCCAATGTGCAACGGCGAGTATCCATCTCAATCCCAAACCCATCACATGCAGCGCGATTGCTTCAAGCCCGAAGGGTGCAAGGAGCGCTGCAACAACGGCGCTGGGAACAACAAGCGTACCCATAACAGGCACCGAAACGAGGTTCGCCACTAAGCCGTAATGCGAAACGGTATTGAAATGCGCGGCCCCAATTGGCGCGGTTGCGATCCCCGCAATGGCTGAAGACATTAGCAAAGCCAGCACCGGTCGGAACCACTTTGGGCCGGGCATTGGACCGTAGTTGCGCAAGGCCCCAAACGCTGCAACAAGCGCGGTCGTGGCAGCAAATGACATCTGAAATCCCGGGCTCAGCAAGGTTTCAGGTCGCAACACCAGAACGATCAGTGCAGCAACTGCCACCGCACGCAGTGAAATCGCGCGGCGATCCAGCAGCACCGCCCCCAACATGACGCAAACCATAACAAATGCCCGTTCGGTTGCTACATTTCCACCAGAGAGGAACAAATAGATCGTAGCGGCAAACAAGGCGCAGATCGCTGCCAGTTTCCGAACAGGCACACGCAGCGCAAGTGTTGGCATCATCGAAAACCCAACGCGACAAGCCACGAAAACAAAACCGGTCAGCAATCCCATATGCAAACCGGAAATCGCAAGAAGATGTGCCAGATTAGATGCACGCAGCGCCTCAAGCGAGGATTGCCCCATGCCGCTACGATCTCCGGTGGTGACGGCGGCGGCAAACCCTCCGACCTCGCCAGGCAGGATCGCGCGCACCCGGTCCGAGATGGCCATGCGCCAGGCCGTTATACGAACGCCGTCACGCCCACCTTGGGCCGGGGCCGAGGTCAAAACCGGGACGCGGGTGTATCCGACAGCGCCAAGCTGCTGGAACCAGGCATGGCGTCGGAAATCAAAACCACCAGGCTCGACAGGTCCTTGCGGCGGCGAAAGATGGGCGGTGGTCATGATCCTTTGGCCTGGCGAAAGGTTCACGGTGTCACCGTGAATAGATAGCCGGATGCGCTGTGGTCTCTGGTCAACAGGCACGTCCCCGATCCGCACCTGATCCAGTGTCACCCGCAACGCATCCGACGCAGAGCGGTCCAGCGCCACGACCCTCCCCTCGACTGGGCCGTAATAGCGCCATTGCAGAACCGGCTCTGCAACCGTGTGTGCCCGCGCGCCTGCCAACAGAAATCCTGTTGCGATCAGCGCCATTCCGACGGCCAGCGGACGCCAGGCGACTTCGATCCAGCGCGCCGCCGCCAACGAAAGCAACGCAAATGCCAGAACGCCAACGTACAGGTCAGCTGCGGGCTCGAACCCCAGGCCGAAATACCCGCCGATGCCGACAGCCAGACAAATCGGAGACCACGGAAACAAATGTCCCCGCTGGGTCAGCAATGCGGTCTCGACCCGTGTCAGAACACGCATGGTTGCCCCCGTCCTTCGGGCTGGGTAGATAGTCGCCAAACTATGCCCGCGAAGGTTACCAAAAGGTTAATCCACACCATGTCCGATCAGGTCGTCACCCGTTTTGCCCCCTCTCCCACCGGTTTTTTGCACATTGGTGGCGCGCGCACTGCGTTGTTCAACTGGCTTTATGCGCGGGGCCGTGGGGGTAAATTCCTGCTGCGGATCGAAGATACGGATCGTGAGCGGTCAACCCCCGAAGCGACCTCTGCGATTCTGCAGGGTATGGCGTGGCTCGGGCTGGATCACGACGGCGATGTCATCAGCCAGTTCGAAGGCGCTGACCGGCACGCCGAAGTTGCACATCAACTGCTGGCCGAGGGCGAGGCTTACAAGTGCTTTTCGACGCAGGAAGAAATCGCGGCATTCCGCGAACAGGCACGGGCTGAAGGCAAGTCGACCCTATTTCGTAGCCCCTGGCGAGATGCCGAACCTTCTTCGCACCCTGATGCCCCTTATGTGATCCGCATAAAGGCCCCGCAGGACGGCTCCACTATCATCCGTGATCAGGTTCAAGGCGATGTCACCATTCGCAACGATCAGTTGGATGACATGATCTTGCTGCGTTCGGATGGAACACCTGTCTATATGCTGGCCGTTGTGGTTGATGACCACGACATGGGCGTGACCCATGTAATCCGGGGTGACGATCACCTCAACAACGCGGCCCGTCAGATGATGATCTACGAGGCGATGGGCTGGGACGTTCCGGTCTGGGCGCATATCCCATTGATTCACGGCCCAGATGGCAAAAAACTCAGCAAACGCCACGGCGCATTGGGGGCGCAAGAGTATCAAGCCATGGGATATCCGGCAGCCGGTATGCGCAATTATCTGGCGCGGTTGGGTTGGAGCCACGGAGACGACGAATTCTTTACGGATGCGCAAGCCAAAGAGTGGTTTGACCTTGATGGCATCGGCAAAAGCCCGGCGCGATTTGACATGAAAAAGCTGGAAAACCTGTGTGGCCAGCATATTGCCGTTGGGGAAGATGCCGCATTGCAGCAAGAGATTCAGGAGTATCTGAAATCAGCTGGTTTGCCGGCTCTGTCTGAAACACAATCGAGTGATTTGATCCGTGCGATGTATTGCCTCAAAGATCGGGCGCGCACTTTCCCGGAATTGCTTGAAAAAGCTGAGTTTATCCTCACCTCGCGGCCAATTCAACCGGATGAAAAGGCTGCTAAGGCGCTGGCATCAGTATCCGATGGTATACTGAATGAATTGACGCCGCAGCTGCAAAATGCTAGCTGGTCTCGCAACGAACTGGAGGAGACCCTGAATTCGTTCGCAGAGGCGAATGGGGTTAAGTTCGGCAAACTGGCTGGTCCGCTGCGTGCGGCACTGGCGGGCCGAGCAGTAACACCTTCGGTATTTGACATGATGCTTGTGCTTGGGCGGGATGAAACCCTGGCGCGGCTTTCTGATGCAGCGAACCTGACCTGATTTCACATTAGGGTAACGCTGCTCCGTTAATAACGGACTGCGCTGCTGAACGCAGTCGTTGCCTGCTTGTCGGACAACGAGCCGACATGTGCACGAATGAAGAAGGGATAAACATGACCGAGAGCCAAAAAACAGCCAAACTGACTGTCCACGGCGAAAGCTATGATCTGCCGGTATTTTCTCCGACTGCGGGGCCCGACGTGATCGATATTCGCAAGCTCTATGGTCAGGCTGGCGTCTTTACCTACGATCCGGGCTTCACCTCGACTGCAAGCTGTGACAGCACAATTACCTTTATTGACGGTGACAAGGGCGAGCTGCTGCATCGCGGTTACCCGATTGAACAAATTGCGTCCAAATCGCACTTCTTAGAGCTGAGCTATCTGCTGCTGTACGGTGAACTGCCGTCCGCGAATGATCTCGAAAACTTCGAGACCACGATCACCCGTCACACGATGCTGCACGAACAAATGCAGTATTTCTATCGCGGGTTCCGCCGGGATGCGCATCCAATGGCCATCATGGTGGGTGTTGTCGGGGCGATGTCTGCGTTCTATCACGATTCGACCGATATTTCTGACCCGCGTCAGCGTGAGGTTGCTTCGCATCGTCTGATCGCGAAGATGCCGACCATTGCGGCCTGGGCCTATAAGTACCACATTGGTCAGCCCTTTGTGTATCCGCGCAACGATCTGGACTATGCGTCGAACTTCCTGCGCATGTGTTTCGCGGTTCCCGCTGAGGACTATGAAGTGAACCCGATTCTGGCGCGCGCTATGGATCGCATCTTTATGTTGCAGGCCGATCATGAGCAAAACGCGTCGACCTCTACCGTACGCCTGGCGTCTTCTTCTGGTGCGAACCCGTTCGCGTGTATTGCGGCAGGCATCGCCTGCCTCTGGGGACCCGCACATGGTGGCGCGAACCAAGCTTGCCTTGAAATGCTGGAAGAAATTGGCAGCGTGGACCGCATCCCAGAGTTCATTGAACGCGCCAAAGACAAGGATGATCCATTCCGCCTGATGGGCTTTGGCCACCGTGTCTATAAGAACTTTGACCCACGTGCGAAGGTTATGAAGCAGTCAGCGGACGAAGTTCTTGACCTGCTTGGCATTGAAAACAACCCCAAGCTGCAGGTCGCAAAGGCGCTGGAAAAACAGGCGCTGGAAGATCCTTATTTCATCGAAAAGAAACTGTTTCCGAATGTGGATTTCTATTCGGGAATCGTTATGGAAGCGATGGGTTTCCCAACCTCGATGTTCACTCCGATCTTCGCTCTGTCGCGCACGGTTGGCTGGGTCAGCCAGTGGAAAGAAATGATTGCCGACCCACAGAATAAGATCGGTCGTCCGCGTCAGCTGTATCTGGGTGAGACAAGCCGCGATTATGTAGACATCGAGAATCGCTGACCAATAGTCAGACTTCAACGCAAAGGCCCCGGAAAACCGGGGCCTTTTTTGTTGCGCAGCGTTACGAAAATGAAACCCGGCAAAACCAATCACAAACCATGGACTTGATCGTTCTTCCCGTAACCTTTCGGTACGCTTATGGTCTCGGTATCCCGCGGTTGGAATTGGTTCTCATGCGTTTCCCACTTTTGCTACTCACATTGATGTTCGCTCAGGCTGCGTCTGCTCAAAGCGTTCTGGAACGCGCTTTTGAGAAGCAACAAGAAGAAAACGCTGCCGGGTCTCTTGCGATATTGGGATTGGCAGGAATCCCGGATGATTCAGCCAGTACGATTGCGCTGCAATCAAATACCGCCAATCGAGATTACGACTTCAAGTCTGCACAGCTGGGAGGGGGTTTTCGCCTTGCCGAAGGTGTGCCGATCTACCTTGAGGGATATATCGGCTATGCCCGCTATGACCCGGTTCTAACCTTCAGCGGTACGGGCGAAACAACACGTATTCCCCTGAAATGGACGAGCCTCGCCCTTACCGGCGGCGTGGGATATCAGTTCGACATCGGAGAATTCTGGAAACTCACCCCGATGGCCCACATTTCGGTTGGTCGGACACAATCCGACGCGTCAGTCGGGGCTCAGGCGATCGCAAACCGATTGGGCCTAGACCGGGATTTCCTGGACAGCGGAGGGATTTGGGCCGGGGGTGCGGGTGGCTCCTTGACAGTTTCTTACGAAAAACCATTGTCGAATGATCGCGAATTCGAAGCGAGCCTTCGTTACACCCACATCGAATATTGGCCCATTGGCGACAACGAAGACCTGTTGGTCGAATCCACCGCTGCAAATGCCGTCCTGTGGTCGCGATATCGCTTTCCGACCGGAAAGCGCATGTTTGGGCGCCCGGTCCGCTGGGTGGGAGACTTGTCTTTATCCTATCTGATTGGCGATCAGGCATTGGTGCTTGGGACCGACTGGCTGGCCCGTGTCGGCGGCGGGATCGAGGTTGATTTGTCCGATACCTGGGTGCCCTGGGTGTCAACCACTCGGTTCATGGTCCGCTATTATGGCAGCGATACGGTGAATGGGTTTTCGGCCGGGATTGGCATCAGTTTCTGAGCGATCACTTTAGAACAAAGCCAGCTGATCTCCGGGCTGGGGCGGTGGCGCAAAGTCTGCACAATTCAGAGGCGGTAGCTTGACCGATAACCCAAGCCGATTCACAGCCGCATTGAAGCGTTGAGCGCCATCTCGGCATAGGTTCCTTCGCCGCGCATCCGGTGGCCCCAGCGTGGGTCATATTCTTTGCCACCATGCATTTCGCGCAGCCGCGCCATCACCTTCTCGGCCCTGCCCGGCTCGTGTTCGGCCAGCCATTCGCGCCACAGCTCGGACACTTCACGCGGCAGTCGCAGCATGATCCAACTGGCAGAGTCTGCCCCTGCCTGCTTGCCAGCCTCCAGAAGGCTTTCAAGCTCGTGATCCGTCAAACCCGGTATGATCGGAGACGTCATGACCCGAACAGGTACCCCTGCCCCGCAAAGGTTTCGAATCATGCGAAGCCGTCTTTGTGGTGACGGCGCCCGAGGCTCCATTTTCCGGGAAAGATCTGGGTCCAAGGTCGTCAACGAAATGCCGACCCGTACCAAACCATTCCGTGCCATCGGCGCCAGAATATCGAGTTCACGCTCGATCAATGTTCCTTTGGTCACAATGCCGATCGGATGTTGGAAATCACTCAGAACTTTCAGGCAGTCTCTTGTGATTTCTCGGTTTTTCTCGACCGGCTGATAGGGATCTGTATTCGTACCCAATGCAATCGTCGCTACTTTGTAGGATCGCGCAGAAAGCTCGCGGCGCAGTATTTCGGCCGCGTTGGCGCGCGCAACAAGACGGGTTTCGAAATCCAATCCTGGCGACAGCCCAAGATACGCGTGGGTTGGTCGCGCAAAGCAATAGACACAGCCATGCTCACAGCCCCGGTATGGATTGATCGACCGGTCAAAGGGCAAATCCGGAGACTTGTTGTAGGTTATGAGACTGCGCGCGGCCTCATCCCGGACCTCTGTCCGCAAAGGCGGCAGTTCGTCAAGCAAGTCCCAGCCATCCTCGGCAGTCTCTGTCGCAAACCGCTCAAAACGCCCAGCGGCGTTTGAGGCGGCACCACGCCCGGGATGTTTGACAGCGGCGCTCATTTGTTCACTTTATGTTCCATCATCTTTGAATAATCAGATTCCTTCCAGATGGCAAGAAATGCAGTGTTTTCCATCCAGATATTTACGAACCGAAAGGGCGCAGAAATCGAAGTGCAAAAATTGAATTTACCGTGGCTGATGAAACGAATGCAGGATGATCTTGCAAAATTTAATGTCGCTTAGGGTAATTAATCGGCCTATAGGTCGGTCTCAGAACGACCTAGGTCGCAATCGTCACAGTAGACCTGCGACGAAATGGCCAAAACGGAAAAAATGCCACCAAGGGCCGATGGCCCGTACAGCTCAGGGAAATGCCCATGTCTGATGAAGAAGACATCGTCCTGTCCGAACTGAATGACGACGAACTTGTCGAACAGATGTTCGATGATCTTTATGACGGCCTGAAAGAAGAAATCGAAGAAGGTGTTAACATCCTGCTCGAGCGCGGATGGCAGCCCTATGATATCCTGACCAAAGCGCTGGTGGGTGGCATGACCATCGTCGGCCACGATTTCCGCGATGGTATCCTGTTTGTTCCCGAGGTGTTGCTGGCGGCCAACGCCATGAAAGGCGGCATGGCGATTTTGAAGCCTCTGCTGGCTGAAACCGGCGCACCGCGTGTTGGCAAGATGGTGATCGGCACCGTCAAAGGCGATATCCACGACATCGGCAAGAACCTTGTTGCGATGATGATGGAAGGCGCCGGGTTTGAGGTTGTCGATATCGGTATCAACAACCCGGTCGAAAACTATCTGGAAGCGCTAGAAAACGAAAAGCCCGACATTCTGGGCATGTCCGCCCTTCTGACCACGACCATGCCTTACATGAAGGTTGTGATCGACACGCTGGTCGAACAGGGCCTGCGTGATGAATACACCGTTCTGGTTGGTGGCGCTCCGCTGAACGAAGAGTTCGGCAAGGCGATCGGTGCTGACGGATATTGCCGTGACGCAGCCGTGGCCGTGGAGATGGCCAAAGACTTCATGTCCCGCAAGCACAACCAATTGGCCGGCTAAGGCACGAGATCATATCGTGAAACAGGCCGTCCATTTTGGGGCGGCCTTTTTTGTCTGAACCTTGGCCCCAGATATAGCCAGCTCGCAGTCAGAGAGATCAGATGACCGATAATCAGATACCAGATGACGACAGCCTGACCCGCCAAGGGTACTCAACAGCGCGCCAGACCGAGTCCATCCTGCTGATCGCTTGCGGTGCGCTGGCGCGTGAGATTTTAGATCTGAAAGAACGGAACGGTTGGGATCATATGGCGCTGACCTGCCTGCCCGCCATCTTGCATGTGCATCCGGAAAAGATCACTCAGGCCGTTGAGGATGCGGTTGCAAAGCACAAAGACGCTTACGATCGGATCTATGTCGTCTACGCGGATTGCGGAACTGGCGGGCTGTTACAGGCCGCGTGCGAACGGCTGGGGGTCGAGATGATCAAAGGCCCGCATTGTTATTCGTTCTTCGAAGGCAATTTGGCCTTTGCCGCGCATGGTGATGATGAAACCACCGCTTTTTACCTGACCGATTTCTTGGCGCGGCAATTCGATGCGTTTGTCTGGAAACCGCTGGGCCTGGATCGGCACCCTGAACTGCGCGATATGTATTTCGGGAACTACACCAAACTTGTCTATCAAGCCCAAACCAACAATCCCGAACTGACCCGCCGTGCCGAAGAATGCGCCGAACGGATGGGGTTGGCATTCGAGCGTCGATTGACCGGCTATGGCGATCTGGAAACAACGCTTTCGGATTGGGCAGCGCGCCCACCTTCCTGAATGTCAGGCGTTGGCCAATGCCACCTCACGGATACGCTCGATCATCGCGCGCAACCCGTTCGAGCGTTGGGCTGACAGTTGTTCTTGCAGCCCAAGTCGGGCCAATTCGCCGCCTGCGTCCACCTTTGGGACTTCAGCAACCGGCAGCCCGTTATAGAGGCTGCGCAAAACTGCAATCAGCCCCCGCACGATCAAGGCATCACTGTCACCATCAAAGTGGAACTGACCATTTTCGACCGACGGATGCAGCCAGACCTGACTTGCACAACCATTGACCTTGGTCGCAGGAACTTTGAACGCATCTTCCAGCGGTTCCATCGCCTTCCCTTGTTCGATGACATGGCGATAGCGATCTTCCCAGTCCTCTAGGAATTCGAAATCTTCGACAATCTCTTCAAAGGCTGGCGTGGCCATGGTTGGGTCGTCCTTGCGTTACGCGTTCACAATTGTGAACTATGCCCAGCGTAACCGGCTGTCCAGTCCCCAGCGTGGCTTTTCAAGCAGCCAAAATTACGTTAACCCGATGCAAATTAAGTTGCGCAAAGTGTTGGGTCCATGCACAAAACTCTGTCTTTTCTGATGATCTCTGCCTTGGCTCTGTCCGCATGTGGCAACTGGAGCAACTCTCGTGCCAATCCATCGAATTGGTTTGGCAGCAGCACGCCCAGCCCGGTAGACGTACCTGCAGATGACGCCAACGCGCTTGTTCCACAGCAGGGCGACGGCAGGGGCTTGTTTGCGCGTCCGGAGGTGGAAGATAACAGCGTCCCAATCGCCGTCATCAATGAACTGCGGATCGATCCGACTGCTTCCGGCGCGATCGTATACGCCACCGGCACAGCCATCCGACAGGGTGCATTCAATGCGCAGCTTGCGCGCGTAAGGTCCGAAGAGCTTACAAAAAATGGCGTTATGGAATTTACCTTCCGCGTCGATTACCCGGAATACGCCACTGCACAGGGGCCTGAGCGGTCTCGAATGGTGTCAGAGGCCATTAATGTCAGCAGACAGGAACTAGAAGGTATTCGACTGGTCCGGGTCAAAGGCCAGCAGAACGCGTTGGAATCCCGCCGGCGTTAGAGCGCGACAACCTGAACAGCTTGTCCATTTGCAGCCAACGCAATCTTGCCTTCGCACAGCTTCAACGCGTCCTCACCAAACACCTCGAACCGCCAGCCTGACATTGCGGCGACATCGCGTTCCCCGGCCGCAATCTGATCCAGCTCGGCGCTTGATGCGATCAGTTTCGCAGCAACACCCGCGCTTTCAGTTTTCGACTTCAGAAGAACCCGAAGTAAATCCGCAAGCGCGGGATTGACCTTCAGCTTATCTCGGCTGTTGTCGACTTTGGGCAACTGATCCTGCGGGCAGTTTACGCCACGTTTCACCGAAGCCAGAATGCCATCCGCAATTGCCCCTTTTCGGGCCTCACGCAGCAATAGCCGTGACCCACCCAAGTCCGACGGCGATTTTGGTTTGGTCGATGCCATCTCGATCAGCGCATCGTCCTTGAATACCCGGCTACGCGGTACATTGTTCTCTTGCGCATAGGCTTCGCGAAATTGAGCCAGCTCTTTGACAACTGCCAGAAACTTGGCCGAATTCGTCCGGGTCTTAACACGGCGCCATGCTTCTTCCGGGCGTATGTCATAGGTCTCGGGGCGGGTAAGGATACGAAGCTCTTCTGCCACCCAGTGATCCCGACTGTTCTTTTTCAGCTCTGCAGCCAGGTGTTCATAGATCTTTCGCAGATGAGTGACATCGGCCAAAGCATAGGTTTTTTGCGCATCCGTCAACGGACGTCGTGACCAGTCGGTGAAGCGAGAGGTTTTATCGACCCCTTCCTTGCAAATCTTGCGCACCAGAGTCTCGTATCCGACCTGCTCACCAAAGCCACAGACCATCGCGGCGACCTGAGTGTCGAACAGCGGCGTTGGAAACACCCCTGCGTCTACCCAGAAAATCTCAAGATCTTGCCGCGCCGCGTGGAAAACCTTGACCACGCTTTCATCCCGAAACAGCTGATACAGGGGCTCTAACGAAAGGCCTTCGGCAATGGGATCGACCAGTACGGCACTATCCTCTTCCGCATTTGGCACTGCAAGCTGCACCAGACAGAGTTTAGAATAATAGGTTCGTTCGCGCAGAAATTCAGTGTCTACAGTGACATAAGGATATTGCGCAGCAGCCGTGCAGAATGCGGCCAGCTCTTGCGTCGTTGTCAGGGTTTTCATGCGCGGTGCTGTTCTTGCTTTTGGTTATTGTAACTGCCCGTGCCGTCCTCGTCCCGAGCGATATGCGACCATAAGACGAATAACGATTGCGTGTAAATCACCCCAAGAAATCAGGGCAACAGAACTGGGTCTTTATTGCCCATACAGAACCGACGCAGCACCACAGGGTAGAGCTTATGTTCCCACGTCAACACACGGGCGGCGAGGTCATCGGGCGTGTCCCCTGCCCGCACATCCACGCGCGCCTGTCCCAGAATTGGCCCATCATCCAACGCCGCCGTGACCTCGTGAACAGTACAACCATGTTGGGCATCGCCCGCTTCGATCGCGCGGGCATGTGTGTTCAACCCTTTGTATTTGGGCAAAAGCGACGGATGGATATTCAGCATCCGGCCTTGGAAGCGGGATACGAACTCTGCGGTCAGAACGCGCATGAAACCGGCTAGACACACGACGTCCGGTTGGGCTTCGATCAACGGCTTCATCAGTTCAGCCTCAAATGCGGCGCGATCTTGGCCAAATGGCCTATGGTCTACGGCAGCAGTGGGAATACCGCGGTCCGCGGCTTTCTTTAGCCCCCCGGCATCGGCGTCATTCGATAGAACCAGACAGGGACGCCCGGGATGGTCCCCGGTCATGCTGTCGACCAGCGACACCATGTTTGACCCCCCGCCAGAAATCAGAATCGCGATGCGTTTGTGGCTCACAGCAGTTTGCCTGAGTAGGTCACACCCGGCGCGGCAGAAACATGCCCGATTCGCGCAACAGATTCGCCAGCCTCTGTCAGTAATGCAGTCAGATCATCGGCCTGATCTGCGGCGCAAACAACAATCATGCCGATCCCGCAATTGAATGTCTTGAGCATCTCGGCCTGCGAAATACCCCCGATTTCTGCCATCCAATTGAATACGGGCGGCAGGTCCCAAGCGCTCGGATCAATCTCAGCCCCAAGATCCTCGGGCAGTACGCGCGGCAGGTTTTCGGTTAAACCGCCACCGGTGATATGAGCAAGCGCATGAACGCCCCCTGCCCGGATCGCTTGCAGCGCAGACTTTACGTAAAGCCGCGTGGGCGTTAGCAGTGCCTCACCCAAAGTGCCGTCGCCAAAGGGGCACTTTGCGTCCCAGCCCAGTCCAGACATTTCAACCAGCTTGCGCACCAGCGAATAGCCGTTCGAATGCACACCGTTCGAGGCCAGCCCAAGCAGCACATCCCCCTCTTGCACACCCTCGGGCAGGGTCGCGCCGCGCTCCATCGCGCCGACCGCGAAACCGGCCAGATCAAAATCGCCATCGGGATACATACCCGGCATCTCGGCGGTCTCGCCGCCAATCAGCGCACACCCGGATTGAGCACAACCTTCGGCAATTCCTTCGATAATCCGCGCGGCGGTGTCGGTGTCCAACTTGCCGGTCGCGAAGTAATCAAGGAAAAACAGTGGCTCAGCGCCCTGACAGATCAGATCGTTGACGCACATTGCCACCAGATCAATGCCCACGCCATCGACAACGCCTGTATCAATTGCGATCCGCAGCTTAGTGCCCACGCCATCGGTTGCCCCCACCAGAATCGGGTCCTGATAGCCAGCCGCTTTCAGGTCAAAAAGGGCACCAAAGCCCCCTAGCCCACTCATTACACCTGAACGATTGGTGCGCTTGGCGGCAGGCTTGATCCGATCGACCAAAGCGTTGCCTGCATCGATATCCACACCTGCGTCGGCATAGGTGATTCCGTTCTTGCCCGCTGTCATGGCCAATCCCTCATGAGTGCTTTGCGCGCGGGTTATTCGATTGTGAGCCATGTTGCAACGGTCAGGCTTGACGCGGGCTGCCATCGTGATAGGCAAAGCCCTCAGGCGGGCCTGTAGCTCAATTGGTTAGAGCAGAGCGCTCATAACGCTTTGGTTGGGGGTTCGAGTCCCTCCGGGCCTACCAAAATCCGCCAATTATCCTTTAAAATCAACACCTAGGTGTCCCACGAATCTCTATGTGTGACCCATATGATTCCAATGGGTTACAAGGGAAGTGTCCCACGAAATTCGGTGTTCGGTTGTCGAATCTAACAGCAGCCGTAAAATTCACCCGATGCCCCAGATCCTACCGCTCCCCATAGGCGAGATAACCGACGAGTTCAGCCTGTATGTCTGCTGTAATAGGCACGAATGCACCTACGGTCGGAGCTTTCTACCAACTGAGTTGGTGGGCTTGCTTGGACCAGAGCCGACGTTTCATGACGTACTGAATCGGGTGCCATGTTCGCGCTGTGGTGAGCATCCGGCGAAGATAAGCCGGTCTTATCGGGCTGCGGGGGTGTGAGGTTTAGGTGTGCTTAAGCTTCGATGGACAGACTTTGTGATCGGGATCATACCAGAGAATCCTTACATACTTTGGCCGAACAACACCAAACACGCGGACTGCTCCCATCAAGCGGAAAGAGTATAGTTCATCCAAATCATCAAGTCTTAGCTCAAGAAGTCGGTCTCGAGCGTCTTTACATAGGTCCCCAGTCGGAATCGGGTGACACCCAGCACCTATCAAATCCCGCTCTGACATGGTTTCGTACCCAATGAGTTTTTCCATGACAGACTTGTATTGTTCCGGACTGTCCAAATTGCTCCAAGCAAATGGTCCACCCCTATCAACGGCATTGAAGCGCCAAGCCAAAATCCCACCATGAACTTTGGGGGGTTCATTCGCAATTTTTGGAGTTTTCGTCGGTTTTGGCTCGGCTCCAATTTTGGGCCGCTTGTCTCTTCTCTTTGCCATGATGGTTCAGAGGCTGCCGTAGTATTCTGCCATAGAGGCCTTTTTGATTACTCGATTAGAACGCTCCCCCGGTGAGAGTCCATCCCGAGCATCAAGCCAAGGCGATTCCATATGGGTCAAGTCGCTAAGCCACTGAGCCGATTTCTCGCCGTAGAAACTTAAGACCGACATGATAGTTTCAACTTGGCTTTTCGTCAGAGCATTCGGGTCGCCGGGGATGTCACTATCAGACACCTGAAACTTACCGCGGTGGTTAGCGTACAATCGTGGCGAAACTGGGCCGTTCGCCCATGCCTCAAAAAAGTCCTCAAACAACGGCTCATCGTCCCACACCAAATGCCACGCCTGCGAGTAGTAGGCGAGCTTTTGAAGTTTCATGGCGCTCATTGGCCCGCACTTCTCAAGAATGAATTTAGCTACGTTGAGGATCGACATTGTTCACAGCTTTTCCACAGGCTGTTTAACAATTAGTAAACTAATTTGATTCTACCAATGGGTTTCAAGAAACTTAGTTGTGTATTGGGACAAAATCGCTCATCCGCCCCAAAACGCAAAATAGTCCGCCAGCGCGAAGCTGACGGGCCTGTATGGGTCAGCAAAAAAAACCTAAGACATCCAACCTATGACAACAGATTGAACTTGCACGTGTTCCTCCCGATCAAAGCTGATCCTTGTATGGCAGATGTATGTCATTAATTTTATTGAATATTTTAATTGAAGGTTATCGCTTCATATGCCATCTTAATAGCAGGACCTAAAGAAAACGTATGTATCGCACGGGCTCGTAGCCGAGGTTCTGGAAACAACGACCTAGCGTCGTGACACCAGGGATTCCTATGAGCTACGAACACACAGATATTGCCGACCCGTCTTCCATTCCGAATATTGATGAAATGCCGCAATCGTGTCTTTTGACACGAAAGCAAGTCAGTGAAATCTCGGGATTTGCAATTGTCACACTTGCCTTGTGGGAACGTCAAAACCGTGGCCCCAAAACGCGCCGAATAGAAGGTCTGCCTCGTTATCGCGTCGGAGACGTGCGTGCTTGGCTCGCAAATGGAAGCCAGCAATCTCGATCTGAATTGGAGGGCGCGTCATGAATACTCGTCTCAATCCAATCGCAGCAAGACGGTACTTTAACGATCCGGCAATGGCAGCCGTCTCAACCACCTTGGAAGGTCTATTCGCCCCACCCTCCGCAAGCGAACAGTACGCGTTTGCACGCGCCAACAACGAGCGCGCCGAAGGGCAACGTCTGAGCCAGCTGTGGGACGCCGCGGGGGATGATTTCGACAAGCAAGGAATAGCCGTTGGGCAGTGGAATCCGAACCAATCTTATTATGCCGTAGATACAGCGGACGCCACAGCTCGCCGTGGCCAGGACGTCGCTGCCGAAACGTCTCGACTGAACAATGAGGCGGATAACGTTGCCGCTCTGGAAGAGGCAAAGCTGGCTGCGTTGATTGACCTTGGCGATACCGTACTGGAGCACGGTGAAGTCATGCCCGGCATATCTCCTGAGATTGCAGAGGCCCTGAACATTCCGTCATTTCCGTCCCACTCAGGTGCGGAACTCGGGGCCCCGGCCCCATTACCAACGGAAGATGAAATCGAAGCCCGATTATTCGAGGAAGCCATTCGAGACGGCCTGTTCGATGCAGAAGATCTTGTCGAAGAACGCCGAAGCGACGTCAATGTCGAAACCATCATCACACCCGACGGGCCGCGTATTGCGACCCGGGCAGAAGCGATCGGCCAAGCGCCGTACATAAATCGAGGCGCCCAAGCCGCTCCGGAACTGGAGACCTATCGCACCCCGGACGGTCAGACCGGAACGGCTGAATTCGACGTTGAACAGCGGGTGTGGGTCGATACGCAGACGCGAAGAGTTCTGCCAGAAGGTACTGTCACCGGCAAAATCAGTGATACGTCGGAAGGTTTCGGTGCGACAACCTCGAACGTCACGCGAGGGAACGCGATCATAGCAGAGGCACAATATGGGCTCGAAAGAGTTAGCGAGTTCCGTGATCTCTTGGAACAGAACCCCGGCATTATGGGAATTCCGGGCATGGTCCGCGGTCTTGCACAGGATCTGGTCGCAGCAGCCGAGGAATTCGGCGAGGCGTACGGAACAATAGATTCTGTCGACGAAGCTCGGGAACTTGCCGCTCGTGTAGGCGCATCAGAAAACTACGACCCAGCCCTCGCACAAGCAGCCGCCTATGCGTTGGAGATGGCCTATCTACAGGCCAAGGCTCAAGATCCGGGTGGCGAGGTTAACGTCCGCGAATTGGAGCGACTACTTGGCCTCTATGACGGCGGCATTGCGGGCAACTCAAAAGTTCTTGCAGTGCTGGATGCTCTGGAGCCGCAATTGCATGACCGGATGGCATACGGCGCGCAGCTACGCGGTGAAACGGCTCCAACAGCAGCAGCCGACACGGGTGCACCTCAGTCTTTGAGTGACGCCGAACTATTCCGAAAATACGGTTTGGAGTGAGATATGGCTACCTATGAGCAGCTGATGCAGGCGGCCCGTCAAGCAGATGCGGCCGGGGACAACGCTGGAGCGAAAAGGTTCCTTGAAATCGCCGGTTCGATGTCCGGATCAAGCGACTCAACGCCCGTATTACCGCAATCCGCACCGCCAAAGCGACGCCTTCCAGAGGGCAGCAGTATCCTCAGGGAAGATGACAAGGGAGGTGTCGTCTACGAGACGCCAAACGGTGAACAAAAATATGTGTCTCCTGCATACTCGACCAACGATCCAGAGCAGATTGCTCGGATACGGGAAGGTCAACCTGCGGGGATAAACCGAGACGTTTGGGAAGCAATTTGGTCGGACAATATTGAGCCAGTTGTGCGCTATCCGACGATAGCATTTGAGGGTGCTGCAGAAGGTGTAGGTAATCTGATTGGGGCCGCGGGCGATGCAATTAATGCGCTGCCATTGCTGCCCAATATTGCACCAGGAACACAAGGCCTCAGGCCCATTTCTCAAATCAAACAAGACCCCGATGCGAGTGCATTTGAGACAGGAATTGTGCACGGCATGACCTATCTCCCGGGAATTGGGGACGCTATTGATTATCTGACTGACCCAGTAGAGACAGACGAGCGCACAATCGTGCCCCGTGGTGGTGGTCAGAACATCAATCAGGTGTCAGGTGATGCCTTTGATCGCGCGCTCGAATTTATCGGGATTGAAAGAGACGGCCCACTTGAACCGCGCAATCGCGGTGAGCGCTACACCCGCAGGATATTCGAGGAAATAGGCACCTCCGCTGGACCGTTGGCGTTGGGCACATATCTTGCGAAACGTGGAAACGGCGCGATCAGCCGTGCAGCTTCAAAAGTGGCGAATAAGGAAGTCGCGATGGCTGCGACAGCGGGCGTTGGTGCGCAGACTGCCAACGAGATTGCCACTTCGGATGGAAAGGGAACTACACTATCTGATTTGCTCGGGTCTGTTGCCGTTTCGGCGGGCGTTCCGACATTCGGTACAATCACGAGGCCGCTAAGGAACGCTATAGCCAGTGTTACCAGTCATCGAGTTGCAGACGATGCAGCACGCCAAATGATCGCCGAAGACGCGATCGACGCTGCAACATCCGTCAATCATACTGGTCAGCCCATCGATACGTCAGATCTGGCCGGTAGGCTGCGAGCCAAGACCGATCTGGAAAAGACCGTTCCGGGCTATCGAGCAAGCATCGGCGAGCGTACTGGTGATATTGGCCTCCAGACTTTCGCCGAGGATGCGTCCGCGAACTATGCCGGAGCTCAGAACCGGCGTCTTAGAGACAACAACGCAGCCGTGAACGCTCGTGTCGATGAACTGGCACCAACCGGCGATCCCGCCCGTTTCCGCTCCAATCTGGATCAGGGGGTCGAGGCCGCTCTAACAGAGTCCATCAAAGCCGCCGAAAATGCACAGCGCCGTTTCGACGAAGCGCTGCAGGCCATTACTCCTGAAATGACCGCTGCGGGTCGTGGAGCCGCTATCCGGGCCGAACTTCAAAACGCCCGTGACGCCGCTTTGCAGAAGGTTTCTGATCTGATGCAAAGGGCCGAGAGTTCCGGTGAACTGGTGAATCTTTCGAGGCTGCGGCAACGATTTGATGATCTGACGGCGCGGCTAGAAAGCGAAGAACTGAACGCGGCTCGCCGTTTCATGCCGGATGAGGTGCAGACGGTTCACGAACTGGCACCGCCCTCCGCTGATGAAACCGATGAATTGGTCGGGTTGATCATGTCAGACGGTGCGGACGGATCGCCGGTCATGGGTCCAGCCTCTCAGGTTGGCAGCGTCCGTTCAGGGCTTGCGGAGGCGAGACGCAGTCCTTCGGCTACCCCGCAAGAAAAGCGCATACTCTCTACCTATGAGAACGAAGCAGAGAATTTCCTGCGGGATGAGCTTAGCGGCGAGAGCATGGAGGCGCTCGACGAAGCACGGGGTTTGCGGGCCGATGCCGGGCGCCGTTTTGAAGAGCCGGATGCAATTGGGCGCACGTTGGCAGAAACGGGCCGCGGCACGAGCGCAACGGATCTGCGGGGCTACCAGCTTCCGGATGAGGCAGTGCCCGGCCGGTTTGTACGCGCCAATGCGGGCGACACGGATTTCGAGCGTTTGATGGCGGAAGCCGGTGACGCGCCGGAAGTCCGTCGAGCGCTCCAAGATCAACTTGTCTCCGAAGCGCAGCGTCGGGGTGCTTTCAAATCGCCAGAGACCCTGTCTCGGTTCTTAGCCGACTACAATGTGCAGCTGGGTCAGTTCCCTGAAACGCGCCGAGCACTCGAAGAGGCAGGCGCGTCTAGCAGTATGTTGGACACGGCCACAAAGAATGCCGAAGCGCTTCGACGCGATATCACACCCGGCGGCAAGGGGCCGGAAGGCCAATATACCCGATTTGCACCGGAGGATGCCGTCGGCAGTATCAACAACCTGGTCCGTGGCTCTGACAGTGGCAGTGTCGCCGATCGAACGCGCCAGCTGATCCAACGTGCCGGAGGCACCGAGACAGCACGTCAGGACCTAAGAGCCGGTTTCTGGCAGTGGATAGACAGCAGTGGTGGTGGCTCCGGAAAAGGACGCTTCTCAACGACTCTTGAAGGCGAACCGCGCTGGAACGCAAAGGCGATGGTCAACAATCTCAATGACCCGAAGGTGAGAGAGGTTGCCAAGGAACTTTGGTCCGGCGAGGAATTTCGCTCCTTCGAAGTGCTTGAAGATATTTTCCGGCAACTGGAGGCCGCAACACCGGGACGCACGACTGCAGCAGGCCGATCGGGAACTGCTCAGTCTATGGCGCGATTGGAAGCGCAACGAGGCGCTGCGACCACAGCGAGACGCGCGTCGGCTGATATTCGCGCTGTTGGCCAGGGTCGCATGGCGGTGCCTGTCGCGCTTACTGGATGGGTCGCAGATGGTCTGCGCAACTTGAGTGTGAAAACGCGTCGTATAGCGCTTGAAAAGCTTACGGCATCAGTCGCCAATGATCCTGATCTGCTCGCCAACATCCTGGAAGAATTCAACCCCGCAGAGATGGCATATTCGAGCCGCTTGATCACCCAGAGATACGGTGTTCGGGCGTCTCAGGTTCTCGAAGTGCTTCGGCAGATCAACGAGACGCAACCCGACAACGTAGCCTCCGAAGAAGACGAACTGCTCGATGTCATCCTCGCGGATTGAGTAGAAACGCGATCGCCTGGCAACCGGGAAGGATTCCTATGGCACATCCTCAGTTTATTCGCTCAACTCTAGATGAGCTAATTGAAAAGTTTGCAATTGGTGCCCGCGCTGAACGGCAGTGGAATTTGATCTCCGAAGCTGCGCTAAATTGTGAAGCCCAGTCTTCGGGTGTTGAATCCACTAGCGATATTGGCCAGTTGCACAATGCAATGATGGATATGTTCGTCTCGTGCACTGGGATGGCACTACGTGCGGATTTCGAGACGCATTTTCCGCCAAGACGAATAGGGCGACCGGGAACTGATCGAGCGCTATGCTTGATCGTTGTGTTTCTGGTCAACGAAGAAAAGAAACTCGATCCGACCATAAAACACACCCGAGCACTAAAACACGTTGTCAGACTGCTCGGCCCTGATATCGGTATTAGTTTTGTTCGCAGCGCCTACGACAGAGGCGTCGACACATATCGCAATCAGGTACAGGACCAACCCGGCTTCCAGAGCCTCGTCACGCTCTGGCAGGAATTCAACAAGTTTTGGGAAGAGCACAAAAAGTCAGAAAAGTACGCAAAAGATCGCTCTGTTTGTCAAAAACTTCGTGGCCGAAAGTCGATCTACGAAGTTGACAGGAGCATCGAATGGGAGAAGTGAGACGAGCGATCGTGCCGTGGCAAGAGTGCAAATTTGTGTCAATCCGAAATGCAGGTCGCATTCTCGGGTTGCACCCCGACGCGCTTGAAGACCGAATTTTTCACGATGAACTGGATGTAAGGACCGTGCCAGGCGGAAGTCAGGCGGTCATAACGGTCGAAAGCGTTCTCCGACTGATAGAGCGATCCGAGGCCATCCAACTGACAGCTGGAAAAGAGGCGAAGCGTCAAAGAAAGACGCGCCCTTTCCGGCTTGTCGTCAATAACAACTAGGGAACAAAGAAAAGGCGTGTCGCGTCGTTACCGCGAGCACGCCAGAAAGAGATTATCGTGCAGGAACAATACAATACTGATGCCTTGAAGACAAGACTAAACACGCCGACAACGGCGACTCGGCCGTCCGACGGATTAGAGTTCCTTGAAGCGATTTCCGGTGGTTTGCCGGTATCGGTCGCGCGGATCGATCCCGCTTCCGGCAGGGTTCGTGGCAATACATTCGAATTGCCAGCTCAACGGGTTGAAGCTGCTGCTTGGATCAAAAAATACAATGGCCGCGAGAACCTGTATTTTTCGTTGAACGCAAAGACTGCCGGGGCCGAACTAATCGGTCGAAACGGCAAGTTATCCGAACAGGATGTTTCAAGGATCAGGGGTGTCGGCGTTGATATCGATCCGATAGACGGCAGACCTCTTGATGAAGAAAAGAAGCGTCTGCAAGCTGTAGCGGTTCAACAGGTTGCCAATGTAATGGGGGCACCTTCCGTCGTCACGGACACCGGCAGCGGTGTACAAATGCTCTGGCTGTTTCCCGAGCCGATGGCTCACACAGAAGAATCTAAGCGAGCTGTTCAAGCACAGGCCCGCGGGCTCGAAGACATGCTCGCTTCTGATCCGGTAAACAACTTGGACAGGCTTTACCGGCTTCCGTTCACACAGAACCTGCCAGACGAACGGAAGCGCGCCAGGGGTCGCGTTGAAGCCCTGTCGCGCTTGTTGGAGTTCTCTGCCGAGCGGCATGAACTAGGTGACCTGCGCTTGATCGCCCCGCCCCGTGACCAGGCCGCGAAGGCCAAAGCCAAACTGGATATCGACTATTATCAGGTTGAGTGTGCAATCGGAGACATCGATGCTCTACCGACCCACTTGGCGGAGATCGCTCGGACGCTTTCGGAAGATGTCGAAAAGGCTGTGGGTGACGCTACAGACCGGTCTTCGCGAGACTACCGGATTGCTGCCTATCTGATCCGCGAGTTCAGGATCACAGATCCGACAGAACTGGCGTCGATCACCTTTGCGGTCTCTCCTGACAAAATCTCAGAGAAAGGAATGCGCGGTGGCGATGAGAATTATTGCCACGGAACGATCGCGAGTGCGTTGCAGAATAATAGGCCGCTTTCTCGACCGGAAGATTTCTTCGAGCCGGTCTCGGTTGAGCAACTGACTGAAGATGACAAACTAAGAGATATGTTTGCGGACAGCGGCAAGTCCGACGACAGGTTTGAGTGCCTGTCGATCGACGACATCATGGAACTACCCGATCCGGACTACGCCATTGATCGGCACTTGCCTCAAGAATCGATGGGCTTCCTTTATGGTGAACCAGGGTGTGGCAAGAGCTTCGTTGCTTTGGATTGGGCGTTGCACATGGCCTACGGCTTGCCTGATTGGCATGGCGACAAGATCATCACGCGTCCCGATGCACAGGTCGTCTACCTGGCCCGCGAAGGTTCGTCTGGATTTAAGGCTCGGATCAGCGCTTGGCGAAAATCGCATCTGGTGCCGGTGGACCGTGAACCGCGGTTCTCGTTCATTCGGCAGGCCATCGACTTTTTGCACGACGGTGACATCGGCAAACTGGAGCGAACAGTGGAAGGCGCCGCCAATGGCAGGGCCATCGATATGGTCGTGGTGGACACGGTGTCGCGCGTTATGCCCGGGGCTGACGAGAACCTGCAAAAAGAGATGACGCGCTTCGTTAGCGCCTGCGATCACCTCAAAGACAGGTTCGGGTGTATCGTTCTTGGTGTGCACCATTCCGCCAAATCGGGTGATATGCGCGGTTCGTCAGTTCTCAGGGGCGCTGGCGACTTCGTCTTCAAGCTTGAAAAACAGAAAGACTCCGATCGCAAAAATCTGATCTGCGAAAAGCAGAAAGACGGTCCGGATGGTTGGAATGAGTCCTATGTATTGCAACCCGTGACATTGGGAACTGACGAGAAGACCGGAAAGGTGTCGTCATCGCTGATCGTGAAACGCGTCAACTCGGTCGAGATCGACCGTAAGACAGCCAAAGAGGCCGAGCAGTTCGCGAAGATGATCATCCCGCTTCTGGGCGATCTCGATCGGGTGAAGTGGACGGATCTCTGTTCTGAGATCGGAGAGCGACTGCGAGAGGAAGGGCTGGTCACACAGAACACACCCAGAAGGGTGCGCGACGAAGTGGCGAAACGGCTTTCCGGACTTGGCGTCGATCTCGCGCTTGACGGACAAAATGTCAATTTGTCGTTCAATAAGAAGAGCTCCAGTCCGAACGCTCCGTGGGTGTTCGAGGTCAGAATTGTAGACGAACCGCAGGAGGCGGAATGATGGCAATTTCATCGGACGAGATCGGACGAGCGTCGGACGGTCCGACAAATATTACGCATGATTTCAATGCCCTATACCCCGAAAAGGGTGTTGTCGGACGGTGGGACGGGCGTCCGACGTCCGGCATCCGAAAAAATCGTTTAGAATCAACGGTGAGACGTCGGACGAAGTCGGACCCCTACGGGGAGGCGCTGGCCGTCCAATGCCGCGCTCCCGCCGGTAGGCGGAGTGTGAACGGAAAGACAAAATGTCTGCTCTTCGCTACTCCATGCGGGGGTACCTAAAATGTCGCTAACGAAGAAGCAGCTGATTTATCTGAACAGTGCGCATTTCAAGGAAGCGCGAATTCGGGGCTTGAAGAACGCTTGGGCGAAACAAGCCAACGGCCCCAAGTGCGGGGCAAAGACTCGCGCAGATGATGCACCTTGCAGAAACCCCGTGGCCGAGGAAGGGCAACGGTGCCGCCTTCATGGTGGCGCAACGCCCAAGGGTAAAAACTGGCATCGCCGGCAGTTCCCGAAAAAGGGCGCCCCGCTCTCGAAGCTACAAAAGAAACTCAGCGAATTGAAAAAACGGGACGGGAAAGCCGAAGAACGCCGGGCCACGATGTCGCCGGAGGAACGCGCTACGCATGAAAAGAGGCGCAAAGCGAACCGACCAGGAACGCCGACGGAACGGCAACAAGCCCGAGAAGACCGGAAAGCCAAAAAGCTGATCGAGGATCTCCGGGAAGACCAAAGGCCGATCAGCGATGAAGTCAGCGCGTTAGAGGCGCAGATCCAGACTCTGGAAGAACGTGCCAATCAATTGCAACTCGACCAATACGACGAAGACGAACTGCCCGAGGTGTTCAAATGACCGACAGAGACGATATCACGCCCGAGGAAGCTCTGACCCGCACTCAGGTGCGGATCAAGACAGAGGGCCTTGAAGCGGCCACAGACGCGGCCCTAAAGCTTCTGAGAGACCCGAAAGCGCCAGCACAGGCCAAGAGCGCCACGATCAACGCCATATACCGCGCATCGGGCCTCTTTGGCCGCACAGACGACGAAACACAGCCAGAGCCTCACGAGATGACGCCTGAGCAGCTCAACGGTCATATCCGAAAGTTGGAGCGGTCATTACGGACCGCGGCGACTGGGTCTGATGGGGATGGGGTGTTTTCGTAGCCACTATCATGCGATGTCATGCGATCGGCCTCGGCGTCGTCCTTTGCAGTTCTGGACGTACTACGGTATTCAACTAATCAGGTTTCAAAAGTCGGGATATTGCTGCCCGTACGCAAACTATTACACTGCAAAGAATGAAGAAAGATTCTACTTACCCGATACCATCACAGTTTTTCACTCTACCGGATTACCCCGCATTTGATGCCTTTAGCCAAGCGCTATGGAGCGATGAGGCGGCCGTCATGGTTGGGGCGGGCTTTAGCCGATTTTGTGAGCGTGAAAGTGGAAGCCCTGCCCCGCCGCTTTGGAGTGACTTTGAGCTCCAAATGAAGTCGGCTCTTGGGTACTTAAAGGAAGACGGGCCTGACGCGCTCCGGCTAGCTCAAGAATATCAAACTCTCCATGGCGACGACGGTCTAACTAGGTTGATTAGTAAGCTAGTTTCTGACGAACAATGGGAACCAGGTGAACTTCACAAGCAACTGTTGGAGTTGCCATGGAGGGACATTCTTACGACAAATTGGGATACTTTACTTGAGCGAACTAAACCCCCGACACCCGATCGAGTCTACGGTTGCATACGGACTGTTCAAGACATTGCCCATCAAACTCGACCTCGCATCGTGAAGCTCCACGGATCTTTGCCCTCACATAAACCTTTCATTTTTACTGAAGACGATTTCCGCACCTATCCAGTCCGATTTGCACCCTTTGTAAATCTGGCCCAGCAAGTCATGCTGGAGAACGAGTTGTGCCTCATTGGTTTTTCAGGCACCGACCCCAACTTTCTAGCTTGGAGCGGATGGGTGCGAGATACACTTAGCGTTTCTGCGCGTCGAATTCGCCTTGTGGGAGTTCTGAATTTATCGCCCGTTTCCAGATCGTTGCTAGAAGCAAGAAATGTCACACCGATTGACCTAGCGCCCTTAGTTTCAACCCTGCCAAGTAGCGAACAGCATCAAAAAGCTCTGGAGATATTCTTCGCAGCTCTTTTGAAAGCCAAGCCCCCTTCTCCATTTGTCTGGAAAACTTCTTCAGATATTTTTCACTCATCGCCGAATTCTCCAGAGTGCGAAAAAGCTACCTATGCCGATGTTGCGGACGCTTGGGCGGCAGATCGTGACTGTTACCCGGGATGGATTGTAGCACCTCGTAACGAAACACAAGAGTTGCGTCTGAGTTTTCCTACGCTCAGTCAAGCTGATCAATCTGCAACGGATAAATTCAGGTTCGCGTGTGAACGAATTTGGCGACACAAAACTGCGGGTATCTGGTTGAATCAGCAGGACCTACAATGTGTCGACTCACATTTTGACGATACGGCGGGCGTCTTATCGATTCAAATGCGTATCCACCTATGTGTTGCGGCAGCTACTGAATGGCGCCGATATCAAAAATGGGAGCACTGGTCGCGCTGGATGCTTCGTCTTGAAGCAATTGATACCGAAGAGGCGCGCCTTCACTCTGTTTTTGAGAAAGCACAGAGAGCGCTTTTGGATTGGGATGACGAAGAAGTTCTTCGTCTGTCACGATCTCTGAAAAGCGAGCAGCCCATTTGGTTGATGAGGCGTGCTAGTTTGTTGGCGACGCTTTTTCTGCATCGTGAGGCAGCAGAGTTGTACGAAGCGGCGCTGCTCAGCGTTAGACAAAAACTGCTTACTGCTCCAAAGTCAGCTTGGTTAATTTCGTTGGAAGGATGGGCCGCGATTTTCTACCGTGTCTCATTTTCTGCGCTTAGCGATGACCTATTTGCATTTCCAGAAGACGATAGTGAAGAAACTCGGTTGCGATACATTGGAGCGAAGGCTGAACCATGGGACATAATTTCAAGGCTAGAAAACCTCGCTTCAAACCGAATTGATCGTAATCGCAGGGATTCAGAGCCCTGGGAACTTCTGTTCCAGCCAGGACGATACAAACCAGGTGGAACGCTACGAACTGGGGACGATGAATGCCCGTTCTATGGGCTTCTTGATGTCATTGAGCGCACGGGTGCTCCAGAGCATATCGCTAATTTTAACGTTTTTTCAACACGCTTGGAGAATTCTTACAGAGCGATTTCTTCTCAAGACGAGAATGACTTGCTCACCTTTCTAGCACGCTACAGAGGGACGAACAAAAAGGCACTTAACTGGATATTGCCGAGGATGAAAGTTGCACGGCTGCAGCCAGAAAATGTTCGAATGCTATGTGAAATGCTACCGAAACGGATCGAACGTCTTCTGGCAATAGGGGACAATCGCGATGGCACGGAGCACATCGTTTTCTTGCTTGAACTTTTGGCGAGGATAGTCATTCGGCTGGAGTCAAAGCAGGCATTACAAACATTCGATTGGGTGGCAAATCTACTCCATTCCCCCGGAATTTGGTGGGGCTGCTATTCGGCTTGTGGTTCGGTATTGGCCGCTGCGGTTGAAACGATGGAGCCGCGAGAGCGCCAAAAGGCACTGCGGTCGGCGTTGCACTTAAAAACGCCTGGCGAAGCCAACGCACAGAAAATCGAACGCAATTGGCCTGAGTTGTTTGAGTCATTCTATAAGTCTGATTTTCAAACTTTTGAGGCGACATCGCAGGACACTGCACGAATATCGGCGCTGATAGCATTGGTCAAAGACGGTACTGCAGTAGATCGCGGCCGTGCATTGCGGAGGTTGCATGCGCTCTACGTCGCAGACAAGTTAGACGAGAAGCAGAAGGATTCACTCGAAATCGCCATTTGGAATCGTTGCGGCGAGGTCGGGTGGCCAAGTGACACAGAACTACATCCGTGGATATTCCTTGAGCTTCCAGGACGGCGACGTGCTGTGGAGCCTTTCGTTGCCAATATTGTTGAAGCCGTTTCAAATGGGCAATTCAACTACGAGGTTCTTATTAACTTACGCATTGGCTTGAAACTTTTGGAAGACGAAATACCAAAGTTTACTCTTGTTGCTTGCGTAACAAGTCTACTGGGATGGGAGCCGGTGCCGACAGAGGGGCGGAATCAAGTCAGTTTGGCATTAAGTGGAGACGAAGGGCTGAATCGAGCTGTACAGCGCGAGATTGGTGAGACCCTTGCTCGAAGTGTGTTGCCGAGACTGCAATATGAAGATTTTCCAAAAGACGTCGTCGGACAGTTACGCAACCCGAAGACTTTCGATCGGCTTCCGTCACTTGTGGCTACCGCTTATCAAATCTACCGCATTTGGCCTGACCAACTACCGCACGCATTACAAAGTGTGCGTGCGGCAATAGCGAGTCGCGATAGCGATCGTGTATTTCCGGCTTATATAGCCATTATGCAGTTTATTAATTCTTCGGAATTTAGTGAGGAAGTACCATCTGAAATCACGGAAATTCTTATTCACGCGTGTGAACATCGCGTTCAACCGGGTTTGAGTATGGCGCTTGATTTGCTCGCCGATTTGGTAACGTCAGGGAAGATGAGCAAACTTGAAATGGAACGCGTTTCAATGACGCTTCCCAATGTCCTTGAAGAGTACCGTTACGACCAAAAGCATTTGACGGTTCCATCAATGGCCGAGTTAACACTTGTGAGAAAAAATGCTCATCGCGTTTCAAGACTACTCATAGAGATCGATCCTGAACTTCAGAGTGTATTAGACGAGATGAAGCGTGATCCTATGCCAGAGGTTCGAACCGCCTAGGCAGCTAGTCAGAATGAGACTTTAGAACACGGTAGACCGAAGCACGCCCGATACCGAGCGCCTTGGCTATTTCCGTGGCGCCTAGGCCCCCTGCATGCAACTCAGCAACACGTTCACGGTCTATCGACGCTCTACGTCCCTTATAGACGCCCTTGGCCTTTGCACGTGCGATGCCTTCGGCCTGCCGCTTGCGGATCATGGACCGCTCGAACTCGGCGAACGCGCCCATCAGATGCAGTTGCAGCTTTGAGAGCGGATCGTCGGCA
Source organism: Ruegeria sp. CE9 (assembly GCF_056537425.1). Taxonomy (NCBI): domain Bacteria; kingdom Pseudomonadati; phylum Pseudomonadota; class Alphaproteobacteria; order Rhodobacterales; family Roseobacteraceae; genus Ruegeria; species Ruegeria sp. CE9. Next base: position 729,912 of record NZ_JBQFRO010000001.1, read on the forward strand.
TCGGGCGAGAAGCGCAGCCGCTCTTGCAAGAATTCAACCGTGACGCCCTTGTCGTTCATTTCGTCAACGATGCTCTTTAGGTCGCGCAGATCCCGGGCCAAGCGATCGAGGCTGTGAACAATCACCTCGTCACCTTCCCGGGCAAAGTCGATCAAGTCTCGAAGCGCTGGCCGATCCCTGTTCGCTCCACTCAGTTTCTCTTCAAAGACCTTCTCGCACCCCTCCAACTCTTGCCGGTCCAAGTTCTGATCTGTTGTGCTTACTCTGCGATATCCGACTTTCATTTCCACACCGTGTCTCGTTTGGCTCTAGAGTCGATGTAAGAATCACTTCAGTAATTACAAGACATTTAATTGAGACAATATTGGTGTCTCATCGCTTCGTTTTGGTGGGGTGTACCTTAACGAGACCGGCGCGTAGCAACTTTCTTCAAAAAACTTTCTGCCCATGTGTACGGCGTTGTCTGCCGGCTTGTATTCCATTGTCCGGTTTGTCGGCTGGTTCGAAGTATTAATTTCAGTCGCATATCCGTTTGGTGGGATACAAACGCAATACAATGTCTGCTTTGTATGTCGCTGTAAGCCATTGTCAGCAAACAACAAACTACATGACTTGAAGGTTCTCGTCTGTCTAAGATTCACACACAGCAATAATAATAGGAGAACCGAATGCCAGAAAACGAAGAGACTTATTTCCGCCGGGCGGTCACTGGAGCACGCGCCTACAAAGAAACCGAAGAGACGGCATCGTCGCTAGAGTGGATCGACGATCTAGAAGGTATCGCAATCAACGGGAGCCACGAATACATGATCAAATCTTTCAGAGAGCTAGACAGGCTTGCAAAATCTGAGAACGAAGAGATCAGTGCGAAGGCGAAAGGGGCGCTCGGATTGGCGCTGGAATTGACCAAAGTCTAAGAGGCTCCGGCTTCTCTGACAGCGTGCGGGGCCCGGGAAATTCGGACCCCGCCCCCTGGGGTATAGACCAAATTTGCGCCAAAAGCCTGCGCACCGGCCGCGTAGAAAAATGCGTGGATCTAGAACTTTCGAATTTAGTTTTGTCGCTTAATCTCATAGTGGATACGAAATCGCTATGCAGACGTGAATTCAGTAAACAAGGCCACTATGTTTGCTCTGAACCTGATGAACCTACTCCATCGTAAGCTTGGGACGCACAGAAATTACCAAACCTCATTGCAACGCTTCGAGGCGCTACGCGGATACGGTCTACTGCCTCGTGGACGTGAAAATGCGGGCGCCCGTCTGAGTGATTTGCAGATCGCAAATGCGATTCTGGGGTTCGTGCCTGCCTTGTCTGGATCTGCGGGCCATGTTGCTCTGGGTTTGTCCTCGTTAATGCCAGTTGGAGGCCAAAAGGCGTCTTATTGCAATGCACAATCCTTGGGCGAAGCAATTGCAGAAATAATCGGCAAATCCGAGGCCGCTCAACAAATCGTTAGCGTCACCCTGTCCATCATCCAAAAAGACCACGATGAGAACTATTTTGCTCGAATTTTGTATACAGACCAGACTGACCGAAAAGCAGCTTATTTTGTTTCAAAACACGCGTTGACGCAACATCGTGAAGGCGCAGAGACGTCATTCGATAGCGAAATTGAACTCTCTCCGCTATCGCGGCAAGTTGCCCTCGGCCGTGATTTGCTTCTCGAAATTTGTAGGGACGTAGAAGTTTCGAGACTGCTCAACTTGCCGCTCAAGACTAACTGGCAGGAGTACGAAAACGAAGAAGAGAGGAAGGCGTTTTTCAAGCGATTGGGCGCGTCTAGGCACTCTAGATTCATGAATTTAGGTGTTGAAACGCAAGTGGCCTGGCCAACCGAACCCCATCTACTGAGTTTCTCGGGAAAGAAGCTCGTTCTGTTTCCAAAAACCAAGCAAAACTCTCATTCAATCAGCATCGATTTGAATGAAAACAGGATGACCGAAAACGAGGCGATGACGCTCATCAACAGGTTTCTTAGTATGCTAAGTTGGTGTGACAACCGCCATGCGTTATTGCGCGGCGGATGGTCGGGTTCGCACATTCCGCAACCGGTTCCCAAGAGAGATCTAGCTTTGGTTACGTTTGACCATTGGGATTTTCGTCGTTCTGTCCCAAATAACGAAGAGCTATTGCGATGCCTTGCATACTATCGAGAAGGCCTAAATGCCCGTGAAGCCGGTTTGGCAGCTTTCGAGGTACTAAGTTTTTATAAAGTCGTGGAAGTGAAGTATTCGACTCGTGGGCCAGTCAAGAGATGGGTTACCGATGTTTTTGAAGAAGCATGTAGTCTAGTCTCGGAGCGGGATCTATCAAGCTTTGATCAGGATTGCGGCGAGCAGTCAGTAGGCGACTATGTTTATCGAAATTGCCGAGTTGCTACAGCCCATGCTGCAAGAGATGTGCCGTCCGACGGAGACGCTTCACCGGAAATTAGAAGATTGAAAAATGCTGCTCCGATTTTGCAAGCATTAGCGAGATACTTCATTGAAACGCAATTCGAGTTTTCGAATTCATACCTATCTGATACCTACAATTTGTCCTAAGTGTCGGCTACACGGGCACTCAACCTTCGAGAAACCGCCCCCAACTTCCCTATTTTTCTCCAACTTTTCATCTGCGAATGATTCGCCAAGAGCGAACAGCCGAAAGGGGCGAGCAGATGTTTTTCACGAACGAAGAGTCGTTCAATCGGCCAGCAGAGAAACGAGCTGAAACTGCATTGATGTGGCTTCACATGTTCAACGCAAGTGAAATCGACGAGACCAGCGGGGCAATGCAGTTCAGCCTTTCGATCTACGATCTTGGACATGCGTTTTTCGAGATCCGCACGATGATGGCCAAGCGCCCAGAAAGTGTGCCACACGAATGGTTACTCAGGCGTGAAGTTGCGCTGGCGAGACGCAACGTTCTGACGCGATTCCCAAGGCTTTTGGCATCTCACCTAGTGAACAATGGGTTCGATGCACTTGAGGGTCTTTTGGACCATTCAACGATGGTTGAATCCCGCCGGGCTCCTTGGAACGTTACTAAAGCCTTGGCTGTATCTCATGTCCTCCAGAATATTTTGCACAACATCCACAACATGCACATGTTTGGTCTTTTCGACTTTGACAGAGCACTCGGAAATCAACTGCCCATCAACGTGCAAACCCAAGCGCCTAAATATTTGCATTGAGGGAGGTTTGACGTGCCACAACAGCGAGACTTCCCTCCCAGACTAATGCCTGCACCAGTGGCCGCGCACTACCTGGGTGTTTCAGCCAGCACACTTCGAAGCCTGGAATTGCCGAGAAGGGAGCTTGGAGCGAAACGGGTATATGATAAGGCAGACCTTGACGCATATGCTGACACCCTGCCCTATGAAGGCGAGCCTGAGAATCTAAATGAGTGGTGACGTGGTCAAACTTGGTTATGACGGATTAGTTATAGAGCCCCTGCCCTCTGGAAATACTCGATACCGTGTCCGAGTTCGCGGCGACAAGAGACGCCGCATAACCCTTGCAGTTGGCCCCGATCGCCCTGAGTTCCATCAAGTATATCTGGCTGCCCGCGAAGGCATCAAACTCACTCCGAGCGTGTCAGTTTCGGAGGCCAGCCAAGGCACCGTCGAGTGGTTGGTGGATGAGTACCTTGCCCATCTCAAGCGACAGGTCGAGATCGGTCAAACCGATATCAAAACCCTAAAGCAGAGAAAGAGCTACCGGCCATTGTTGCTCAACTACAAAAGCACCACCGGCAGGAGTATCGGTCGTGTCTATGCTGGCTTACCTGCCGAGATCCCAGCACACGAACTGATACTCTTCCGCGATAGCCTCATGTCCACGCCTGGTAAGGCAAAGAACGTCTTCAAATTTCTCAAAGCCATGTACAAATGGGCCGGTGAACGCGGTCACTGCCAGACAAATCCCGCTGCTGCTATCAAGGTTGACTACAAGAGCCAGGGCGGTGCGACCCCGTGGACGCTCGAAGACCTCAAGAAATACCGAGAAGCTCATCCGCCGGGGACCATGGCGCACCTGACTTTGACGGTGTTTATGTTCACGGCCTGCCGGATCGGTGACGCCTATTGGCTCGGTCGGGGCGAAGAGAAGACTGTGAACGGTCAACAGTGGCTCGGATGGCAGCCCAGCAAGAAAGGCTCAAAGTATGTCGAGCTACCAATGATGGAGCCCTTCTATGCCGCCACACGCGCACAGAAGGTTATCGGGCCAACCTACATTTTAAATGACCACGGCAAACCTTTCGCAAGCGCTGAGGCTCTTAGAAATAAGTTCAAAGACTGGTGCATTGCTGCGGGACTTCCGGATCGATCCAGCCACGGTATACGCAAGGCAGCGGGACACCTTCTCGCCCTTCACGGAGCCACGCAATACGAAATCATGGCCATTCACGGACATGCTCAAGCAAGCACCTCTGAGGTCTATACCGAGAGCGTTGAACGCATGAAATTGGCCGAGATGGGGGCTTCGAAACTGGCCAATATGGACTGGTGATTAATGAGCAATCCTTTTTCTTTTGATGGTTTGGCTACTGCCCTAGAAAAGCTGTCGAAGCTTTCTCCCGTGTTCTCACTATCGATCGGGTTTGCGCTCTATTTGATGCTGCCCGAGTTAACTAAAGTAGTCCCCCCTCTCTGGGGGACCTTGTCAAAATTCGCAATGATCGCGCTCCTATTGCACGGCTCTCTTTGTACGGTCGGTATGGCGTGGTCCAAATCGATCAAAAAGCTTAATACCCGCTCGTCGAACAAGTACGTTTCAGATCTCAATTTTAAGGGTGAATTTGAGAGGCACGTCAACAAGATGGCTCATCGGCTCAAAAACCCTCGGGCCTATGGTGCAAACGAAACAGATATTGATACAATCACGAGCCACCAAAACATTCTGCGGAAACTGAATAAACGTGGAATTCCGTCACCATATTTCGATCCTACGTCTGGCAAATATTCGAGACCGGAGTTTTATAAATACCTCACGCACATCCAACCACTTGTATTGAACGGGCAGTTCAAAGACGCTCGAAAGGCGGCCAGAAGGTACCTGGAAAACAAATGAAGGTGTCCCAAGAGGTATTCCGGCGTGGGACACCCACGTTGATAACAAAGGGGAAAACCTCATTCCCGGCAGTCCCTCCGGGCCTACCAAATCACCGCCCGATGACGATATCCGCGCATAGTCCGCCCAGTCTTTCGCTGCTGCCCAGCCGCAGAATCCCCCCGTGCACGCGGGCGATATCGGCGACGATCGCAAGGCCCAATCCCACGCCGCTGCCCTGATTCTGGTTCCGCGCCGGATCGAGGCGTGTGAATGGCTTAACAGCTTCGGTACGGTGTTCGACCGGAATACCAGGGCCGTCATCTTCAACCCGAATGCGCAGCGATTTCGGCGTCATCGACAAGCTCACCTCAGCGCGAGACCCATAGCGGATCGCATTGCCGATCAGATTCTCAACAGCCCGTCGCATGGCAGACGGTCGCAGCATGGCTGTCCCCTGCCCCTCGACCGAAATCAGCTCAACTTGCTGGCCAGCGCGCTGCGCATCGTCAACAATCTGGCTGAGCCAGTTTTCGGGCTCGACCTCTTCGGGTGCGCTTTCCGCTGCGCCACGCGAAAAGTCCAGAAATGCGTCCAGCAGCGATTGCATCTCGTCCACGTCTTGCAGCAACGGCGCGGCCTCGTCTGCAGGCAGCATAGACAATCCCAGCTTGAGGCGCGTCAGAGGTGTACGCAGGTCGTGGCTAACCCCAGATAGCATGAGTGTGCGCTGCTCAATCTGCCGCTCGATTCGGGCGCGCATGTCGACAAAGGCATTCCCCGCGGCGCGCACTTCAATCGCCCCTCCGGGCGAATACGGCACCACACGTCCGCGCCCAAAGGCCTGTGCCGCGTCCGCCAAACGCGTGATTGGCCGCAACTGATTTCGCATATAGAGAAACGAGATCGTCGTCATCAACGCGGCGAAGAACACCATTGTCACGATTAGCTGATGCGGTGCCGTGGGCGAAAGACGACGGCGGTCGAACCCCAGCTCCAGCATTCCCAGATTCGTAGCTAGGAACAGATGCACATCCTGCCCGTTTGGCAGCGCCACGTACTGCGTCTCTGGCAGTAGTGTTCGCATTTCTGTATCCACCTGAGGTGCAATGAAATCGTACCAACGCCGAGAACTGCTCTGCGGTTCTTCATCTGGCGGCAAAAACCGGGCGGTCATGTTTAAAACAGACAAGTCTCGTCGCGCGGCAGCCAATGCCTGCTGTTGAGTTTCAGACCCTTGCATCACATCCAGCACCAAATTCACCTCGCGCGCAGCGGTTCGGGTCATCTGGGCGGTCACTTCCTCAAGGTGTTTTTGCAGAAATGCAATCGCGACAACCAAAAGCACAACGATCACCGGCAGCACCAGAATAAGTGCGGCACGCGCATACAAACTGCGCGGCATATAGGGTTTGAGCCATTGGGTCGACATGCGCTAAACCTAGCGGGCTGCCCGGGTAAGAGGAAGAGGTCAGAATGCAAGCCCCCGACGAATTCAACCCACGCCCCGGACAGGTAGACCAGCTTGCTCCGGGCCTCAGGCGCGTGCTTGCACCCAATCCTTCGCCAATGACCTATCGGGGTACAAACACTTACCTTTTAGGCGAATCAGACATCGCAATCATCGACCCGGGACCTTTGAGTGATGCACACCTGCAGGCCATCCTTGATGCGCTGAATCCCGGCCAGCGGATCAGTCATATCTTCGTCACGCACACACATTTGGATCACTCGCCTTTGGCCTCTCCGCTCGCAGCCCAGACGGGTGCGCCGGTTCTGGCGTTTGGAGGGCCACAAGCCGGGCGTAGCGATGTCATGACTCAATTGGCCCAAGATGGGCTTGCCGGTGGAGGTGAAGGCATTGACGCAGAATTCCGCCCGGATATCGAACTTGAGGATGGCGCGTATGTCGCGGCAGAAGGCTGGCAGCTAGAGGTCATCCACACGCCAGGCCATCTTGGCAACCATATTGCGCTGGCTTGGGGAGATATCTGCTTTACCGCCGATCATGTCATGGGTTGGGCCAGTTCTCTGGTCTCGCCCCCAGATGGCGACTTGACGGATTTCATGGCCGCCTGCCGTCGCCTGCGCGCGCGCGACTGGACAACATTCCACTCTGGCCACGGCGCACCGATCACCAAACCCGCCGAGCGTCTGGATTGGCTTATTGGTCATCGATTGCAGCGAGAAATGCAGATTCTAACAGCGTTAGAGAGAGGCCCCCAAACCGCACAACAACTTGCCCAGGAAATTTATGTAGAAACCCCAGTCTCGTTACTTTCCGCCGCTAAACGCAACGTCTTTGCCCATCTGATTGATCTGACCGGAAAATCGCAAGTTGTGCCTGAAGATAAACTGTCAGCAGAGGCGCGTTTCAGACGCGTCGTCTAAACAGAAAAAATTTTACACGCTCATGCGCTTCCCCTCTGGACGGCGAAAATTGCTGTTGTTATACGCCCCTCAGTTCCGGCGTAGCTCAGCGGTAGAGCAGTTGACTGTTAATCAATTGGTCGTAGGTTCGATCCCTACCGCCGGAGCCAAATCCCTTAGATGATATGACTGGTCGGCGCGCTTCGCATATTGAGCAGAATGACGCCTGTCCTATTCAGGTGAGTAAGATCTGCTTAATATTCGCGACTTGGCGATCCGATCCTATTTCCAGTGTAACGGCGAACATCGATACAAATTTGACCATAGATCGCCTTGTCGCAGTCGGAATTGACATTTAGGACTGAAGTTCAAAGATGATTATGGCTGGCAAGTGCTCAGTCAGCAGGCGCGCAGGAACAAGTCAGCATATGAATCGTGAATATGAAATTGGCATGCTATGGGTCGAAGGCCCGCTCAGCTACGTTGAAGTCCTTTGCGCTCAGTCATTCTTGGACGCGGGGCATCATGTAAAGCTTTATCACTACGGTGATATACAAAACGTGCCAGAAGGCGTTGAACTAATCAGTGGTGAAACTGTCCTAAGCAGCAACCGCTTCGTTACACATGGACGGACCGGTAGTTTTGCTTTGTTTTCAGATGTTTTCCGATACCACCTGCTGCAGCAAAACGATCGGATGATCTGGGCCGACCTTGACGCTTATTGCTTGAAAACCTTCAAATCGGACACGGGTCATTTCTACGCGTGGGAGACTCAAAACCAAATCGCGGGGGGGGTCTTGGGCTTGCCTTCGGACAGTGATGCGCTTGGTCAACTTATCGAAATGACTGAGGACGAATACGGAATACCTGAATGGTTTGCACCGAAGGTGCGGAAACACTTTGAAGAACTGAGGGACGCCGGAACCCCGGCACATGCTGGCGACCTACCTTGGGGTGTATGGGGTCCACACGCGATCTCGCACTATCTTAAGAAAACAGGTGAAGCCAAATATGCGCTTCCAACAAATAGCTTGTATCCAATAAGCTTCAAAAATCGACGTTTCTTGATGCGCGGAAAGTGGGCTCGCAAAGTTCGCCGATCTATCACCGACGACACATATTCCGTCCACTTCTATGGGCGGCGAGTCCGACAATTTCTCTCGACCATTGGTGGTGTTCCAGAACCCGGCAGCTATATGGAGCAGCTGCTGGAAAAACATAATATCGACACGGCCGCTGCGCCCATATTTACGCGACAAGAACGAGAGGCCGAAAAAGCGGCTCAGCAGGCAAACGCGTCTGAGGCGTAAGTCGTCCTTTGGCGTTTCAAATTTAGGCGTCCAACCCGGCAACTGAATGGATCGTTTTTCAGGATATAAATTCGCGCGGTCTGTTGATTTTTGGACCTGTGCGAGAATTGTTTGGTAAATGCGTCTTATCCTCTGGACGCCGTAAATTGAGGTTGCTATACGGCGCGGACCGTTCCGGCGTAGCTCAGCGGTAGAGCAGTTGACTGTTAATCAATTGGTCGTAGGTTCGATCCCTACCGCCGGAGCCATTCTTCCTTGACTGGCATTCACCCCATCAGCACATCGCCGAAATCTGCGCGTAGATTGCGTTTCAGGACCTTACCCGTCGCGTTCAATGGCAATGCGTCGACAAACACAACTTTGTCCGGAACCTGCCATTGGGCAATTTTACCGTCAAAGAAGGACAACAGGTCCTGTTCGGTTGGCTCTTCGCCTTCGGCCTTGACGGCAACCAATAGCGGCCGCTCATCCCATTTCGGATGCGGCACACCGACCACGGCAGCGGTGGCCAGCTGAGGATGCGCGACGGCGATATTCTCCAACTCGACCGAACTGATCCATTCACCACCCGATTTGATGATGTCCTTTGACCGATCTCGGATCGTCATGTAGCCATCCGGGTCTAGCGTTGCCACGTCGCCCGTTGCGAACCAGCCATCCTGCAGCAAGCTCTCGTCTTGCATTTGGAAATAGCTGTCCAACACCCAATGACCGCGCACCATCAGATCGCCCTGTGTTTCACCGTCATGTGGCAGATCGTTGCCGTCATCATCGACAATCTTCAACTCGACACCAAAGGGCGGACGGCCTTGACTTTCACGCAGCTTGTGTTGGGCCTCAAGAGGCATCTCAAGATGTTTGGCCATCGGGTAATTCGTGGTTCCCAAGGGACTCATCTCGCTCATGCCCCAGGCATGGACGGTGTCGACCCCATAGGTTTCACGGAAGGTTTCGATCATCGAGGGCGGGCATGCCGCGCCACCGATCACGGTGCGGTTGAGGCTTTCCAGCTTGGTTCCGCATGTCGCCGCATGGGCCAGCAATCCTTGCCAGATCGTCGGTACGCCCATCGCCAATGTTACACCATATGTATCGATCAGATTAACCAGCGCCTCGCCATGCAGACCCGGCCCCGGCATGACCATGCGCGACCCGGACATGGCGCTTGCATAGGGTGAACCCCAGGCATTGACGTGGAACATCGGCACAACCGGCATAACGACATCCATCGCCGAATATCCGATCACATCACGCGTGTTAGACGCAAAGCTGTGCAGCAACGTAGACCGGTGAGAATAGAGAACGCCCTTAGGGTTGCCCGTGGTCCCTGATGTATAACAAAGGCTGGATGCAGTGTTCTCGTCAAAGACGGGCCACGCATAGTCCACATCACCGGTCTCAATCAGCTCATCATAGAAGACCAACCCCGGCACCTGAGACACCGCAGCCTCATCCCGCGCGCCCATCAGTACATAATGCTGCACTTCGGTCAGATGCTCTTGCAGCGCGGCAACCAAGGGCAAAAAGGTCGCATCAAAGAACAGAACCCGGTCCTGCGCGTGATTGATGATATAGGTTAGCTGTTCGGGAAACAGACGCGGGTTGACTGTGTGACAAACAAAGCCTGCACCTGATACCGCATAGTAAATCTCAAGATGCCGACGGTTGTTCCAAGCCAGCGTGCCCACACGATCCTGCGGCTGCAGCCCAAGCTTCACCAGCGCAGAAGCCAATCGTCGTGCGTTTTGCGCAATCCCGGCCCAATTGGTCTCAGTCACGGATCCATCGGTCTCGACCGAGATAATCTCGGTCTGACCGTGATAGCGTTCAGCGTGATCAATCAGCGACGATATCAACAACGGCTGCGTCATCATCTGTCCCAGCATGGACATTCCTCCCATCGTCAGCGCTTGGCCGCGCTGTTCCACCTTGGCAATGACCCTGCCAAGATTTCAATTGTCTGACAATAAGAGAGTGCGACGGGGTGCCGCGTCAACCGCGATGGCGCAGGGCGTATCCCACCAAAGCAGCGGTCGAGCCGTCCTTGCCCTCGGCACTGCTCTCGCCATCGACGATGGGACCCAAAGATGTCGCCAGTTCCTTGCCAAGCTCAACGCCCCATTGATCGAAAGAATTAATGCCAAGCAGGACCCCTTCGACAAACACCCGATGCTCATACAGCGCGATGATCTGGCCCAGAACAAAGGGTGTCAGCTGCGGATACATCAATGTGGTCGAGGGACGGTTGCCTGAAAAGACGCGGTGCCGCGCCTGACGTTCCAACTCGTCTCCGGTCAGTCCCTTTTCGGCCATGCGCCCTCGGGCTTCATCCAATGACCGGCCCTTCATCAGGGCCTCTGACTGTGCAAGACAGTTGGCCAGAAGCAGCCGGTGATGATGTGCCAGCTCCGGTTCATGCCCTTCGGCGGCCACCATGAATTCGCAAGGGATCACATCCGTACCCTGGTGGATCAACTGATAAAATGCGTGCTGTCCATTGGTGCCTGGCTCTCCCCAGACGACAGGTCCTGAGGGCAACTCAAGAGTGCTGCCATCCATCGCGACGGACTTGCCGTTTGATTCCATCTCAAGCTGTTGGAAATAGGCCGGAAGCCGCAAAAGGCGCTGATCATAGGGCAATACAGCACGGCTGGCATGGCCCACAACCTGTCGGTGCCAGATGCCCACAAGAGCCAACATAACAGGCATGTTTTCAACCCATTCCGCCGAGCCGAAATGCAAGTCCATCGCCTGCCCGCCGCGCAAAAACGCATCAAACGCGTTTGAGCCGACAGCAATCATCACTGGCAGGCCGACCGGACCCCAAACCGAATAGCGCCCGCCAACCCAATCGGCGAAACCAAATACGCGCGCCTCTGGGATACCAAAGGCGGCAGTCTTGTCTACCGCGCTTGAGACGGCCGCAAACTGCTGCGTGGGGTCGCCACCGCCATCAACCATCCACGCCCGCGCCGTGCGCGCATTGGTCATGGTTTCGATCGTCGTAAAAGTTTTCGAGGCTACAATGACCAGAGTCCGGGTTGGATCAAGCGTGCGCAGCGTGTCGGCGATATGCGCGCCATCCACATTCGACACATAGTGAAGCTTTGGCCCATCGTGATACGGTGCAAGCGCATGCGTCGCCATGACCGGCCCTAGGTCCGAGCCGCCGATGCCGATATTCACCACGTCGGTAAAGGTACCACCTGCCCCCTTGATCGCACCGCCACGCACTTCCTCGGCAAAGACGCGCATGCGCTGCAAAGTCTCCAGCACATCCGGCATCACATCCTGACCATCAACTTCGACAGGACCTCCGTCGAGGTTGCGCAATGCGGTATGCAGAACCGCCCGCCCTTCGGTTTCGTTGATCATTTCCCCGTCAAACATCGCCTCGCGACGCTCGGCCAAATTAGCCTGATCGCAGAGCTGAATCAGCGCATCCCGAACATCGGCATCGATCTGTGTCTTCGAGTAGTCAAACAGCAGGTCGCCGGTTGACGCGGAAAAGCCCTTTGCTCGGTCTGCATCAGCGTCAAACAGGTCCAGTATCCGACGGCCATCTGCTGCTACTGCGAGAGACTTCAGTTGATCCAATTTCATCATGATCACTCCGCCCAATGAACCGTCATGCCGCTCAGCACAGCTGCAATCGGTGCCTCTTCGGGCGGCAGTGACATGGCGCGGTCCAGCGCCTCACGTTTGGCTTTACCAAAAATGACAAGATGCTTGGACAATGCGCCCTCCAACACCGGTGCCGTCAGAGTGATCCGCGCTTCGGGCTGCACATCCGTGCGCGCCACCGCCAGCGTCGGTGCATGACTGTCCAACGCTGCAGCTAAGCCATCCATCCCTGGGAATAGAGATGCCGTGTGCATATCTTCCCCCATGCCCAGGACAAGCACCGACAAAGGCAGCACTGGGTTAATCATGCTCTCAATCTCAGGCAGAACCGCCTCGGGCTCATGGCCAGCGGCAAACAGAGGAATGTAATGCGCGACAGAGGCGCGGTTTGTTAGCAACCGTTCACGGATCAAGCGATCGTTCGAGCGTTCGTGATCCCCCGGCACGCACCGTTCGTCGGTCGGCATAATGCGCACCCGCTCCCACTCCAGATCTGCAGCACAAAGGCCATCGAAAATTGGCCCAGGCGTGGTGCCACCGGGGACAGCCAGCGAGACCGTGTCATGATGCAGCAACGCGGCCTCTAGGTCTCCGGCCAGAGCGTTCGCGACATCAATGGCCAGCATATCTCGGTCGGCGTAGTCTTTGATATTCATGGGTTTATTCCTTGCCAGCGGCGGTGGTCTCGTTTCATCAACAACTCGGCATCACCCGGTCCGGTGCTGCCATTTTCATAAGGCTTGGGAACATCGCCTCGCGCCTGCCAGCCTTCGATGATTGGATCGGTCCAGGCCCAAGCGGCCTCAACCTCATCACCGCGCATGAACAGCGTCTGGTTGCCGCGGATAACATCCATCACCAGCCGCTCATAGGCGTCGGGCGGGTCCTGATTCTCGGGGCCCAAAGCCTCGGCAAAGCTCATATCCAGCGGCACGTCGACAAGTCGCATTCCACCCTGCCCCGGCTCTTTTATGGTCACCTTCAGGGTAATGCCCTCATTTGGCTGCAGACGGATGGACAGCGCGTTTGCATGTCGTCCAGCCTCTTCCCCGAAAATCGAATGCGGCGCGTCCTTGAACATCACATTGATGACCGAAGATCGCGCCACCAGTTCTTTACCTGTGCGCAAATAGAACGGAGTCCCCGCCCAACGCCAGTTACTGACATGCGCGCGTAAGGCGATGTAACTCTCGGTTGTCGAACGCGGATTTCCCACCACGTCACGATATCCCCGGCCATTAGGACCACCTGCAAACTGGCCACGAACGATATGGTGCGGCTCGACTTGATCCAACGCGCGGATCACTTTCAGCTTTTCATCGCGCACTGCGTCAGGGTCGAATTTTGCGGGCGGCTCCATCGCGATCAGGCACAAAAGCTGCATCAGGTGGTTCTGCACCATATCGCGCATGGCGCCTGCACGCTCATAATAGTCTTCCCGCCCATCGATGCCGACCGTCTCGGCCACAGTGATCTGTATGTGATCGACATATTGGCTGTTCCAGAGGGGCTCGAACAACATATTCCCGAACCGCACTGCCATCAGGTTCTGGACCGTTTCTTTGCCCAGATAATGATCGATGCGATAGATTTGCCCCTCGTCGAAATGGGTGGCCAACGTTGCATTTAGCGCCCGCGCGCTTTCAAGATCGTGCCCGAAGGGTTTTTCGACGACGATACGGGTCTGGGGCGTCTCCAAATTGTGGGCTCTGATCTGCTCGGCCAGCGGCCCAAACAGTCGCGGCCCAACCGAGAAGTAGAAGGCCCGGATACGATCTGCGCTCAGCATTTCTGCCAGTTTGGTCCAGCCCTCATCTGACACCGCATCCAGCCGAACATATTCGACACGCTGCAAAAAGCGGTCAACCGCTTCAGAATCCTTTGCCCGCCTGGGTGCATGCTGGCGTAACGAATCGGATACAAGGTCGCGGAACGCTTGTGTGCTCAGATCTCCGCGCGCTGCGCCGATGATCCGCGTAGCCTCGGGCCATTGACCGGCGCAGTAACGGCGAAACAAAGCCGGAACGATCTTACGCTGCGCCAGATCGCCGGTTCCGCCGAAAATGACCAAATCAAATGGGTCTACGGGTATGACGCGAGAAACCATGGCTTTTCCTTACCTTGCCACTTGAGGCATGTCCAATGTTAGCGCAATCAGTTGGCGATTTTCTTCCAACATCAAAACTCTGTCAGCTAAGGGCAAACGCACTTAACTAAACTGTCGCAAACGATTAAATCGATTGGGCAAAGGCACAAAACCGGATACGGGAATGAAAGACAACGCCCCTCAGTCCGCGAATATCGGAAAGTTTCAGGACAGTTTGGTGACAGCGGACGGGCAAACGCGCGCGTCGGTCTCGCTGAGCAATCCAGAGACCTTGTGGTTCAACACCGGCACTCTGTGCAATATCGAATGCGTGAACTGCTATATCGAAAGCAGCCCGACCAATGATGCGTTGGTCTACATATCCGCAAACGAGGTCCGCCATTATCTGGATCAGATTGAACAGCGCCAATGGCCCATTCGTGAGATCGGCTTTACTGGCGGTGAGCCATTCATGAACCCTGAAATGATCGAGATGACCCGAGCCTCACTTGAACGCGGGTACGACGTTTTAATCCTGACCAACGCAATGCTACCGATGATGCGCCGTAAAATGCGTGAAGGCTTACTGGAATTGCAGCGCGACTTCGCAGACAAACTGACCCTGCGGATTTCTGTCGATCATTTCCGCCCGGAATTGCATGACGAGGAACGCGGCAAAGGCAGCTTTGCAAAGACTCTGACGGGAATGGAATGGCTTCGGGATAACGGCTTCAAGATGGCCATCGCCGGGCGCAGTGTCTGGGGCGATAGCGACGCAGAAAGCCGTGCAGGATATGCTACGTTTTTTGCCGAACACGGCTTTGACATTGATGCACAAAATCCAGCGCAGACCGTGCTGTTCCCCGAGATGGACGAAACCGTAGAAGTTCCTGAAATTACAACCGCGTGCTGGGGTATTCTGAACAAGTCCCCCGATGCAGTTATGTGCGCTAGCTCGCGTATGGTGGTCAAACGCAAGGGGGCAAAACGGCCGGCTGTGTTGGCCTGCACTCTACTGCCCTATTCGCCGGAATTTGAACTCGGCGAAACGCTTGCCGAAGCTGAGGCTGACGTGCATCTGAACCACCCGCACTGCGCTAAGTTCTGTGTACTAGGTGGTGCAAGCTGTTCGGCCTGATCATTTTGCCTAAGTGACCAAATTCACTGCGCATGTTCGCTGATTTCCCGTATATGAATACATGTGGTGTTCAAAAAACGGGCCGTTCTAATGAAATGGTTGTTTGGTATTTGCTTCCTGGTCCTCGCTGCCCCGCTTTGGGCACAAGACAGGCTGGCGCTTGTCATCGGAAATGACGACTACGACTCGGTCATTGATTTGCAAAAAGCGGTCGCCGATGCGGAAGCTGTGTCCCAAAAGCTTCAGGGCTTGGGGTTTGAAACCTTTCAGGGCGTAAATCTTGACCGGCGCGGAATGAACCAGCGCATTTCTGAATTCACTGCCCAATTGGAAGCAGGTGATACCGCCTTTGTCTTTTTTGCCGGCCATGGCGTGGAAATCGACGGCGAGAACTATCTGTTGCCGACCGATATCGAGACCCCGAAGGCCGGTCAGTCTGATTTCATCAAATCCGAGTCTATCGCCCTGTCTGACCTGTTGGATCGGGTCCGCGCGACCGGAGCACGGACCTCAATCGCCATCATTGACGCGTGCCGCGACAACCCGTTCAAATCAAACAACGGACGCAGCATTGGTGGAACACGCGGTCTTGGCCGGATCAATGCACCACAGGGTATGTTCGTCATATTCTCTGCCGGGGCCGGTCAGATGGCGCTGGATCGGCTAAGCGATGATGACGCCGCGCAGAACTCGGTCTTTACCCGCGCACTGCTACCCCGTCTGTCCGAACCGGGTTTGGAACTACGCAGCATGGTTGCAGGGCTTCGAACCGAAGTGCGGGATCTGTCGCGCACCGTCCAACATGACCAGATACCGGCCTATTACGATGAATTGTTGGGGGAGTTCTACTTCACCCCCGCGGTACTGGACCCGCAACAAACAAACTTCGCATCGGTAGAGAACGCCGATATTCGCGCTGATCTGAATTTGGCACGTTCTGTTGGAACAATCGAGGCATTCGATACGTTTCTCGATAAATACTCCGACCAGTCAGATGTTTACAGCTACAAGGTCGCCCTGCAGATACGTGACAGTCTTGCACTCGCCAACACTTCGCCAACTGACACAGATCAAAGCCCCCGGAGCCGCGAAACCCCTGTCATCGCAAATGATATTCTGGTTGTAACAGACGACATTCAGGTGATGCGATCAACGCAGGCTGCTCTCAACGCGCTGGGATGCAGCGCAGGTGGTGCGGATGGCATCGCCGGGCCCAGAACCAAGCGTGCTTTCGCAAACTACCTTACGGCCAGTGCCTCTCAATTGGGGCCGGATGATCTGGGGACCAGACATGCACTGGAAGAGCTGGAAGGTAAAAATGGCACAATCTGCAAGGCCATCGCCCCCGCCTCGACGCAATCTGCTGCAAATGGCCAGTCTCTTGTGGGGAATTGGCGGTACAAAGCGACCTGTGCGCTGGTGGTTAAAGTGACCGGCTCGGTCAACTACATTAAATCGGGCGCGAACAAATTTTCGGGTCATTTATCAGACTCACTGGGTCAAAATGCAAATACCGAGGTATATCTGAATGATCAGCAACTGACCGGAACCGACTATTTCCCCGGTATTACGGTCAAATGGCGTGGACGTCTGGCAGAAGATGGCAACAGCTTTACCAGTTCCGGTTCGACCGGATGCTCGGTTTACGCCTGGCGCGTTGGTTAATTTCGCGCCTTAGTTCACCCGAAACTCACCCACCATGTTCCGCCACTCTCCGGGTGCGATCATCTTGCGGTGTGTAAACCGGACCGAGTGCAATGGCCCTTCAATTTCTTTCTGCCAGAATTCAACGAACTCGAACAGCTTCGGATGATCCGGAGCGAGGTCGTAATCCTGCCAGATGAACGTATTCAGAACGTGAATATAGTCGGGCATATGGTAGAAGAATTCCGCCGTGGTCAGCCCGTACCCCTTAAGCATGAGTTCCGTTTCACTTTGCGCCATGCAGACCTCCAAACTTGTTGCAAGGTCCCCTCAGGGTAACACGGAACTCTCCTAATACTTAGATAACAATATGTTACTCTGATGTTACCGACCTAAATTGGTTGGGGAACGGTTGCTTGCTTGCACCTTATATGCCGGGTCTGATAAGGTGCATCCACAAGATATAGATCAAGAACAAGACACGGGCAGCCTACGTGAGCGATACGCCAGAAATCCCTGAAAACATGGACGAAACCCCACCGGAGCGCCCTGTTTATGACGGCCCGACGGTCTCAATCGAATCCGAAATGCGCACGTCCTATCTGGACTATGCCATGTCGGTCATCGTCAGCCGTGCGATCCCCGATCTGCGTGATGGATTGAAGCCCGTGCACCGGCGCATCCTCTACGCGATGCATGAGACCGGGAACACCCATGACAAGGCGTACCGTAAATCGGCGCGTCCGGTCGGCGATGTAATGGGTAAGTATCACCCGCACGGTGACAGCGCGATCTATGACGCGCTGGTGCGGATGGCGCAGGATTTCTCGATGTCGCTGCCTCTGCTGGATGGTCAGGGCAACTTTGGCTCGATGGACGGCGATAACCCGGCGGCCATGCGGTATACCGAAGTGCGGATGGACAAACCCGCCGCGTCACTGCTAGCCGATATCGAAAAAGAGACGGTCGATTTTCAGGACAACTATGACGGCAAAGACAAAGAGCCTACGGTCCTGCCCGCGCGTTTCCCTAATATGCTCGTCAATGGTGCCGGTGGTATTGCCGTCGGTATGGCGACCAACATTCCGCCGCATAACCTGGGCGAAGTGGTAGACGCAACTCTGGCATTGATCGACGACCCGGACCTGACCTCTGAGCAGTTGATCGAATACGTACCCGGCCCCGACTTCCCGACTGGAGGCGTAATGCTGGGCCGATCCGGTGCGCGCAAAGCCTATCTGGAAGGTCGCGGCAGCGTCATCATCCGGGCCAAGACCCGTGTCGAGGAACTGCGCAAAGACCGCTATGCTATCGTTGTGGATGAGATCCCGTATCAGGTAAACAAAGCGTCGATGATCGAAAAGATTGCCGAGGCGGTGCGTGAAAAGCGGATCGAAGGCGTGGCCCACGTTCAGGACGAATCCGACCGGAATGGCGTGCGCGTGGTTGTCGAATTGAAACGTGATGCAACGCCTGAGGTGGTGCTGAACCAGCTTTATCGTTTCTCCCCGATGCAGACGTCCTTTGGCTGCAACATGCTGGCCCTAAATGGCGGACGGCCCGAGCAACTGACTCTGCGCCGGTTCCTGACATCCTTCATCGACTTCCGCGAAGATGTTGTTGCGCGCCGCACCGCGTTTGATCTGCGCAAGGCCCGCGAGCGTAGCCACATCCTGTGTGGTCTGGCCGTGGCCGTGTCGAACGTGGACGAAGTGGTTGCCACGATCCGTTCCTCCGCCGATGCGGCTGAGGCACGTGAAAAGCTGATGACGCGTCGTTGGCCCGCCGCCGAAATCGAAGGGTATCTGCGTCTGATCGACGATCCTCTGTCCAAGATGAACGACGACGGCACCTACAACCTGACTGAGGTTCAGGCCCGCGCAATCCTCGACCTGCGCCTGCAGCGACTGACCCAACTGGGTGTCAAAGAGGTCACGGACGAGCTGGAAGAACTGGCAGCCAAGATCAAGGAATATCTCGATATTCTGTCCTCACGCGAGCGGATCATGGGCATCATCGCAGATGAGCTGCGCAGTGTCCGTGAACAATTCGCAGTCGACCGTCGTACCGAGATCGTCGACTGGTCAGGCGACATGGAAGACGAGGACCTGATCGAGCGCGAGGATATGGTCGTGACCGTCACTTCGGGCGGGTACATCAAACGTACTCCGTTGGCCGATTTCCGGGCGCAAAAACGCGGCGGCAAGGGCCTGTCAGGGATGCAGACCAAAGAAGAGGATGTTGTGACCAACCTCTTCGTGGCCAACACCCACACACAACTGCTGTTTTTCACGACCGATGGGATGGTCTACAAGCTCAAGACCTGGCGCCTGCCCCAATCGGGCCGAACCGGCAAGGGCAAAGCCATCGTCAACATCCTGCCGATTCCGACAGGCGTATCCATCGCGGCAATCATGCCGGTGGATGTGCCGGACGAAGAGTGGGAAAACCTGCAGATCGTCTTTGCCACTAGCGCCGGTGACGTACGCCGTAACCGCCTGTCGGACTTCACCAATGTCCGCCGCAACGGCAAGATCGCGATGAAACTGCCCGAGGGTGTGGAACTGGTAAACGCCCGCATCTGCTCGGAAGACGAAGATGTGATGCTGGTGACCAATTCGGGCCGCGCGATCCGCTTCCGTACCACCGATGTGCGCGTGTTCAACTCGCGCGAATCCACCGGTGTGCGTGGCATCAAACTTACCAACGGAGATCGCGTGGTGTCTATGTCCGTGATCCGCCATTTTGAGGCCGGACCGGATGAGCGTGCCGCCTACCTCAAAATGCGCCGCGCCGTGGCGGGAATTGCCGATGACGGTGAGGGTGATGAGGATGAAGCGACCCCCGGCGTCATCACACAGGAACGCTATGCCCAGATGTCAGCCGCTGAAAACCTGATCCTCACGATCACGTCTGGCGGAGCGGGCAAGCTGAGCTCCAGCCACGATTACCCGGTTCGCGGACGCGGCGGCATGGGCGTGGCCGCGATGGACAAAGCCATGCGCGGCGGAGAGCTTGTGGCCTCATTCCCGGTTGAGATTGACGACCAGATCATGCTGGCGACCTCAAAAGGACAATCGATCCGCGTACCTGTGGATGGGATCTCCTTCCGATCCCGTTCGGCCGGCGGTGTGAAAGTGTTCAACACTGGCAAGGGTGAGGAAGTGGTCAGCGTTGCGTGGATCGCGGATCAGGGCGCGGAAGACGAGGAATAGCGCACAATCCGGCCTAAACAGAAAGGCCCCCGCCGAACCTCTCGGCGGGGGCCTTTGATTTTAGGCAATGCCTGTTCAAGTCAGATAATTGTTAAAAAACGCAATCGTCCGGGACCAGGCTAGATTGGCCGCGGCCTCGTCATATCTGGGTGTCGTATCATTGTGAAAACCATGATTCACATCCGGGTAGAAATGCACACTGAATTTCTTTTGATTGGCCTTCAGCGCGTCTGAATAAGCAGGCCACCCGGCATTGATACGCTCGTCCAATCCTGCGTAGTGAATCATCAACGGTGCCACGATCGACGGCACATCCTCGGCAGGAGGCTGGCGTCCGTAAAACGGGACCGAAGCCGCGAGATCGGGAAAGGCGACGGCCAAAGCGTTGCAGACACCACCGCCATAGCAGAACCCGACCGCTCCGATCTTACCAGTCGACAGGTCGTGATCGCGCAGGAACTCATACGCAGCAAAGAAATCCGCCATCAGTTTTTCCCGATCCATCGAGCGCTGCATCTCGCGCCCTTCCTCATCGGTGCCGGGATATCCACCCAGCGGTGACAACCCATCGGGACCGAAGGCCAGAAAACCGGCTTTGGCCGCACGACGCACTACATCTTCGATGTACGGGTTGAGGCCGCGATTTTCGTGCACGACCAACACTGCGGGCAGCTCGCCTTCGGCGTTTGCCGGAATCGCCATTAGCCCGCTGGTATCAGTGTGGCCATCCGGGCTATCAAACTCGACAACCATTGTCTCAATGTCTGGATCATCCGGAGCAACCTGCTGCGCCCAGCCGTAATTGGGCTGCAACTGATCAAGGATCATAGCGCCGGTTATTCCGGCAGCGGTATATTTCGCGGCCCTCGAGATAAACTCGCGTTTGGACATGGTGCCATGCACATATCCGTCGAAAATCTCGAGGATCCGGGGATCAAAATCACTGGCTTTCTTGCGGGCGTTTCCGGTCATCGTAGCCTCCCAGGCGATGGTGTCGGTGCATCGATGCTAACCCGACCGGACCCATCCGGGAACTCACAAATCGTATAGTGCGCCGAACTTGGCCTCCAGATAGCGCAGCAGCGGTTCAGGCCCAGGAGCAACGCCGCTTGCCCGTTCAATCACCTCACGCGGAGCATAAAGTCCGCCATATTGCTGAACATTCTCGCGCAACCAGCGGGTTGCGTCTGACGTGTCGCCGTCGGCCAGTTGTGTATTGAGCCCGGGCACGGCAGTCCGAAGCGCCTGATAGAGGCAACCTGCATAGACATTCCCCAACGAATAGGTTGGGAAATAGCCGAACAGGCCGACCGACCAATGCACGTCTTGCAAACAACCGTTCGAGGGTTTGTCGACGGCATAGCCGAAGTCGGCCTTGAACCGGTCATTCCACGCAACCTCCAAATCATTGACCTGTAGGTCTCCGGCCATTAAGGCGCGCTCAAGGTCAAAGCGCAGCATGATGTGGAGGTTGTATTGCACCTCGTCCGCTTCGGTACGGATATAGCCATTGTGAACACGGTTGACGGTTGCATAGAAGGCATCTGCATCCGTGATCCCGAAATCGCCGAATGCCTCTTTCATTTGGTCGAACAACCAACCGGTGAAAGCACGCGAGCGGCCTAGCTGATTTTCGTAGATACGGCTTTGGCTTTCATGCACACCCATCGACACGCCGCAGCCCAAAGGGGTCAGCAGATAATCTTGGTCGATGCCTTGCTCATAGGCGGCGTGGCCGACCTCATGAATGGTGGAATAGAAACAGTTGAACGGGTCGGTCTCGCTGGTGCGAGTGGTAATGCGCACGTCGAGACCGCTGCCCGAACTGAACGGATGCACCGCCTTATCGACACGCCCGTTGTTCAAGTCATATCCAAACGTGACGGCCAGCTTTTGCGACAGGCGCATTTGGGTCAGTTCATCAAAACTGCCGGTCAACGCTGCAGGTTCTGGGCGATCCAGAACTGCGGCGCGCAGAGCGACCAGACGCGGGCGCATCTCATCAAAGATGGCGGCGATCTGGGCACCGGTTGTATAGGGCTCGTAATCCTCGACCATGGCATCGTAGACGTTGCCGCCTTGCGCCAGCGCCTCGCCTTCCTGACGCTTCAGCGAAACAACCTCTTCCAGCACCGGCAAAAAGGCGGCGACATCCTCGTCGGCCCGTGCCTGCGCCCATTTGCCCTGCGCTGCGGATGTGACGCGGGCAATCGCGGTGGCCAGATCCGCAGGCACCTTGACCGCCCGGTCGTAGGCACGGCGAATTTCGCGCAGTTGCGCCTTGCCGACCTCATCCTGCGGCGCGGCTTGCTCCAACCAGTCCGCAACGCGTGGATCAGAGCGGCGCGCATGCAACACTGCTTCGATCGCGGCCATCTCTTCAGCGCGCTGCGCGGCTGCCCCACGTGGCATGACTGTTTCCTGATCCCAGCCCAGCCGCCCCGCAATCTGGCCCAGAGCGGAAGTTTCGCGCTGAAAAGCCATCAGGTCATTGAATGCAGTCATAGGGTCAAACTCCGCGCACAGATGTTGCAATGGGATAAGCGGTCAGGAACCGAGCGCGCAGGACCAAGGTCCAGACAACGACGGCCATGAATTGGTGGAAAATAGCGATCTGCCACGGGGCCGCGTAGACCACGGCGACGATGCCCACGACCACCTGAAGCGACAGAGCCGCAAAGGCTGCATTGAAAGCGAAACGCGTTTGCGAATGCGCGCTGGCTTGCCCGCGCCGCCAGACGACAAAGCCGAAGATGAGCAGCAGATAGCCGGCACAGCGGTGGATGAATTGCACCAAACCGGGGCTTTCAAAGAAGTTACGCCACATTGGTTCTAACGCGGCGGCGTCGGGCGGCAGGAGTTGGCCGCCGATCAGGGGCCAATCGGTATAGGATCGGCCGGCGTCTATTCCGGCGACCATCGCGCCGACGAGTATTTGCAAAAAGGTGAAATGCAACAGGCCGGTTGAGAGAGAGAACAGTTTCGCCTCTTTCGCGCGGCGCGCCTGCATCAGGTCGCGTTCCTCGCGGCCAAGTTCAAAGATATACCAGCCGAGGAAGCCTAGGATCACGAAGGCCAGACCCAGATGCACGGCCAGACGATAGCTGGCGACGGCGGTCATCCCCTCGCCCTGCGTGACGCCCGAGGCGACCATCCACCAGCCCACAGCGCCCTGAACGCCGCCCAGCAGGCCGGGGATCAGCAGCTTGCCGGTCCACCCGGTTGGGATCTTGCGTGCTGCAAGGAAGCCAAAGAAACCAACCGCCCAGACGAGGCCAATAACCCGACCAAGCTGACGGTGGCCCCATTCCCACCAATAGATGGTTTTGAAATCATCCAGCTCCATCCACTGGTTCTGGATGCGCCATTGGTCAATTTCTTTGTATTTGTCGAATTCAGATTGCCAGTCGGCCTCATTCATAGGCGGGATGGCCCCGGTAATCGGACGCCATTCGGTGATCGAGAGCCCACTATCGGTCAGGCGAGTCAGGCCCCCGACGGCGATCATGATGACCACAAGCGCAAACAGGATCATCAGCCAGACACGGATCGCACTACGTGCGCCACCGCGCCCGCGATCGATCATGCCGGGCTGAACCGCTTCCTGTTTCTGGTCTCCCGAAACCTCTTCGAAGATGCTGCGCTTGCCGCTCATGCTGGCCTCATATCCTTGATTTCGTCGCAAGCTAGGGCGTTGGCTGACCGAGGTCCAGCCTTAGCCCTTATCCTTCCAGCGGACCATCTGACGCATGATCCCATGCAGCATTTGCACGTCAGCGCGCGTCATCCGCATTCGCGACCACAAATTGCGCAGATTGGTCTTCATCCCTTCGGCCTTTTCAGTGGGATAGAAGAACCCCGCCTCTTCCAGCCTGTCCTCATAATGCTCGACCAGTTTTTCAACCTCGATCCCTGTCGCCCAGTCCCCTTTGCCCAGATCGGTGGCTTCGTGAACAACGTCCCCGGTTTGGCGCATCCATTCATAGGCTGTTAGCAGAACGCATTGTCCAAGGTTCAACGAGGCGTATTCGGGATTCACCGGCACAGAGATGATGGCATTGGCCTTGGCGATATCTTCATTCTCAAGCCCTGCCCGTTCCGGGCCAAACAGCACGGCGACTTTCTCTCCGGCCGCCACCTTCTCTGCCGCGATCTGCATCGCGCGTTCGGGGCTGTAGACCGGTTTAGTCAAACCGCGCTGTCGCGCTGTGGTGGCAAAGACAAAGGTTGTATCCTCCAAAGCGCCCGCCAAATCGTCAAAAAGTTGCGCCTCATCCAAAAGCCGCCCGGCGCCGCTGGACATTGCGACGGCTTTGGGATTGGGCCATCCGTCTCTGGGCGCGACGATCCGCATCCGATCCAACCCGAAATTCCACATCGCCCGCGCAGCGGCACCGATGTTCTCACCCATTTGTGGGCGCACCAGAACAAAGGAGGGTTGGGACGTATCGCTGGGCATGGCTTACTCCGAAAAAAACTTGGCTTGCTCTACTGCCGGCTTGGATCAAGAGCAAGTCGCCCCGTCGGCTTCTGTTCCCAAATCCCAGCTTGGCAGGCATAAAAGTTTGCTTCCCCCGCGCAATCCGCTAAACCGCGCGAAAGAAGACAAACCCGAAGGACGCGCCATGGACACCCCCGAGCAGCCGCAGATTTACCTGATCACGCCTCCGACCATCGCGCTGAGCTCATTCCCCGACCAATTGGGCCGCGTGCTGGACGGGGCTGACATTGCCTGCATTCGCCTTGCCCTTGCGGGAAGCGACGAAGACACGATTTCTCGCGCCGCCGATGCTTGCCGCGAAGTGGCCCATGCGCGTGACGTGGCCATCGTGATTTCCAAACATGTGCTGTTGGCGCAGCGACTGGGGCTGGACGGTGTTCATCTGGACGACGGTTCTCGATCGATCCGCGCGGCCCGCAAGGAATTGGGTGCAGACGCAATTGTCGGCAGCTTCTGCGGAGCCTCCAGCCATGATGGCATGTCAGCGGGTGAGAACGGTGCGGATTATGTCGCTTTCGGCCCGGTTGGCTCTGCCACGTTAGGCGACGGCACACTGGCCGAAAAAGACCTGTTCCAATGGTGGTCCGAGATGATCGAAGTCCCTGTTGTGGCCGAAGGTGGGCTGACACCAGATCTGGTTAGAAACCTTGCACCATGCACCGATTTCTTTGGCATCGGAGACGAAATCTGGTCGCAGGATAATCCGCTGGATGCGTTGAACTCCCTGATTGCTGCAATGGGCTGATCCCTCGGGTCGTTAACCCTTGCGCCCGCGCCGGGGCTGCGGCATGACACGAGGCATGAACACAAACAGCGAAATCCTGTGTATTGGTTCGGTCCTTTGGGACGTGATCGGACGCTCGGCCAGCGCCATGCGGCAGGGCTCGGATGTGCCGGGCCGAATTACCCGCCTGCCGGGCGGCGTCGCCATGAACATCGCCATGACCCTTGTGCGGTTTGGCATGACCCCTACGCTGCTGACGGCCATTGGCCGCGACCCCGAAGGTGACGAGCTGGTCCGGTCCTGTGCACGCTTGGGGATGGTCACCGACCACATCTATCGCTCGCAGGACTTGCCCACCGACCGGTACATGGCGGTAGAGGGTGCAAATGGACTGATCGCCGCCATCGCGGACGCGCATTCGCTTGAAGCTGCCGGAGCCAAGATCCTGCGCCCTTTGATGCACGGGCCTCTGGGCTATGAAAATACGCCCTTCGAAGGTCCCATCGCGCTGGATGGCAACCTGACGCTGACGCTGCTGGAAGAGATCGCCCAAAGCCCCGCCTTCGCAAAGGCTGACCTGCGCGTCGCACCCGCCTCTCCCGGCAAGGCCGAGCGGCTGCTTCCTTTCCTCAAACACGCACGCGCCACGCTTTATGTAAACCTCGAAGAAGCCGGTCTGCTCTGTCAACGCGAGTTCACTGATTCCGAAAGCGCCGCCAAAGGTCTACTGGACC
This sequence comes from Ruegeria sp. CE9, assembly GCF_056537425.1. NCBI lineage: Bacteria > Pseudomonadati > Pseudomonadota > Alphaproteobacteria > Rhodobacterales > Roseobacteraceae > Ruegeria > Ruegeria sp. CE9. The sequence continues at coordinate 756,294 of NZ_JBQFRO010000001.1, forward strand.
GTGGCGCACTACGTGTTCTGGTGACGGATGGCGGCAACTCAGCCTCTGTCGGGGATGCCAACGGCGTCCTTACCCAAACTCCCCCTTCGGTTCTGGTCACCCGCGTGACCGGTGCCGGGGATACCTTCATGGCGGCCCACATCGCCGCCGAGGCGAATGGCGCAGAAAATGAAGCGGCCCTCACCCGCGCCCTGCATGCCGCTGCAACTTATGTTTCCGGAGAAACCCCACTGTGATCAACCTTCACTACTCCGCCGAGGTCCGCACCGCGAAGGATGCAGGCCAGCCCATCGTGGCGTTGGAAAGCACCATCATCACCCACGGCATGCCCTATCCCCAGAACATAGAGGTCGCGGCGCAGGTCGAACAAGACATCAGGGATGCAGGTGCAGTTCCGGCCACGATCGCGGTCATTGACGGTGTGTTGAACATCGGTTTGGAAGCCGAGCAACTGAGCGCGCTTGGCCAGGCGCAGGGCGTCGCAAAACTGTCGCGCGCCGACATGGCCGCATGTCTTGCTACGGGTGGTACCGGGGCTACAACAGTCGCGGCCACTATGATTGCGGCGCATTATGCCGGAATCGAGGTTTTTGCCACCGGTGGCATCGGCGGGGTTCATCAAGGGGCCGAAACCTCATTCGATATCTCTGCCGACTTGCACGAGCTGGCCCAAACACCGGTCACCGTGGTTGCGGCGGGCGCCAAAGCTATCCTCGACCTCGCCAAAACGCTGGAGGTTCTGGAAACACTGGGCGTGCCTGTCATTGCGCATGGGCAGGATGAGTTTCCGGCGTTCTGGTCCGCCAAATCTCCGCTCGCTGCGCCTTTGCGTATGGATAAGGCGGCAGATATCGCCAAAGCCCACGCCACTCGCCGCGCGCTGGGCTTGCCAGGTGGCCAGCTGGTGGCAAATCCCATCCCGCAGGACGATCAGATCCCGGCTGAGGAACTGGCCCCAATCATCGCCTCTGCCCAGGCAGACGCCGAGACCCATCGCATCACAGGCAAAGGTGTTACCCCTTATTTGCTGCAGCGCATCTTTGAGCGAACCGGGGGCCGTTCCCTGACCGCCAACATCGCCCTTGTGCGCAACAACGCGCGTCTGGCTGCCGCCATCGCACGTGAATTGGTAAATTCGGCCCAGTAACAAAGCCCTATTGCACCAAGGCCTCAGACTGCTTACCTAAATTCGCAAACCACTCAGGACCGTAATGAACACACCGTTTGACGAAGAACCCCACCGGCGCCCGGGCCTGTTCTCGCGATTGCGGGCGTCTTTTCTGACGGGCATAGTCGTCATCGCACCTGTTTGGCTGACGATATGGCTGATCTGGTCGGTTGTGGGGTGGATCGATAGCGCGGTCCTGCCGCTGATCCCGCAAAGGTTTCAGCCGTCAGAATATGTCGGCGTCAATCTGCGCGGTGTCGGTGTTGTCATCTTCTTGCTGTTCACCATCATCGTTGGCTGGATTGCAAAGGGTATTCTGGGCCGCTCGCTGATCCAACTCGCCGAAAGCCTCGTCGACCGCATGCCCGTGGTTCGCTCGGTCTATTCGGGGATCAAGCAAATCTCGGAAACGGTGTTTGCACAAACCGAACGGTCTTTTGAAAAAGCCTGTCTGATCCAGTACCCGCGCCGCGGCATTTGGGCGATTGGCTTCGTCTCAACAACTGCCCGCGGCGAAGTCAGCCAGCGCGCAGAAACCGGGGGCGAGTTGCTGAGCGTGTTCGTCCCGACGACACCAAACCCCACATCCGGGTTCCTGCTGTTCTTCCCCGCCGAAGACGTGATCCTTCTTGATATGTCTATCGAGGATGCCGCCAAACTGGTGATTTCGGCTGGTCTGGTCTATCCGAACGATAAAGATCCGACCCAACCGCCCGAGTAGTCAGCCAAACATTTCTGGAAGATCAACAGTGCTGCGCGCACCCAGATCGTCTTTATGAGCACTTAGAAACTGATCTGCAGCGCTGCGGCCAGCTTGTTTCAACCGGTTCAGCACTACCGGATTGGGTACTATCTTGGTCGCAGCAGACAGATCATTCATCAGCTCATCATCTGCGATCATGTGCACCAGCACCCGGCTCATCTCACCCGCCTTCAATTTACCATCTGCCAGCAAGCGCTGAACAAAATTGATTGCCCGCAATTCGCGAAACAGGGACGAGTTAAAGCTGATCTCGTTGATCCGGTTTTGAATCTGCTGGGGCGTTTTAGGAACCTCATCGCGCTCCAACGGATTGATGTTCACGATCACGACGTCATCGGGCAGATCACCACCAAATAAAGGATAAAGCGCGGGGTTACCGGTATAGCCCCCATCCCAATAAGCCTCGGTGCGGCCCGATTTCGGGTCATGAATCTCGACCGCCTGAAACAGGTTGGGCAGACAGGCCGAAGCCAAGATGGCGTCGGTCGAAATCTCCTCGCCGGTAAAAACCCGGATCTTACCGCTTCGCACACAGGTGGCGCAAACGAACAGCTCGGGCCCCTCATCTGCGCAAATCTCAGCAAAGTTGAACCGATCTACAACCGGCTCCAACGGATTGCGATAGAATGGCCCATAAGCATAAGGCGACACCAGTCGCGACCATGTCTCGGCCATTGAATACGGCAACGAATACTCGATGGCCCGCGTAACGTGGGCGGGCTCAATACCTCGCATCCAATGAGCCACGCGCATGTCGCCAACAGCCCCCATGCGCTTCCACAAACCATCGAGACAGGCCCTAGCCCCTTCGCGCCCGGCATGGACCATCCCTGATTTGAAGGCGGCACCGTTCAGCGCCCCGGCCGAGGTCCCGGTAATCGCCGCGACCTCAACATCCTCTTCATCCAGAAGACGGTCCAGAACACCCCAAGTAAACGCACCATGAGCGCCACCACCTTGCAAAGCCAGATTGATCCGTTTCATGGTTCCGCCTCTTCATCTGGCCAAAATATCCCGGGGATATGGGGGCAGAGCCCCCATGATCCCTCACAAGGCCGTCCATCCCCCATCTACAGAAATCGTCGTTCCCGTGATCTGCGCCGCTGCGTCCGAGCACAAGAAGATCGTCGTGCCACCCAGTTGCTCAACAGTGGCAAATTCCTTCGACGGCTGCCGCTCAAGCAGGATGTTCTTCACCACATCCTCGCGGCTCATGTTGTATTCTTTCATTGTGTTGGGAATCTGCGCCTCTACCAGCGGGGTCAGCACATAACCCGGACAGATGGCGTTGCAAGTGATCGGCTCTTGCGCCGTTTCCAGCGCAACGGTCTTGGTCATCCCAACGACGCCATGCTTGGCCGCGATATAGGCTGCTTTGAAGGGCGAAGCTGTCAATCCATGGGCCGAAGCGATGTTGACCACCCGCCCCCAACCCGCTGACCGCATGAGCGGCAAAGCGGCCGCCATCGTATGGAAGGTCGAGTTCATGTTAATCGCGATGATCGCGTCCCATTTGTCGACCGGAAATTGATCGATCGGGGCGACATGCTGAATACCCGCATTATTTACAAGAATGTCGCAAGCGCCCGCCCGCTCGATCAGTGCACGGCATTCATCACCCTTCGACATGTCCGCCTTGATGTAGCGGGCGTTCGTGCCGGTCTCTTGCCCGATCTCGGCGGCCAACGCGTGATCTTCATCCCGATCTGTGAATGAGTTCAGCACAACATCCGCACCAGCTTTGGCCAGCTCACGGGCGATGCCCAGCCCAATCCCTGAATTCGACCCTGTGATGACGGCTGTTTTGCCCGACAGACTCATGACACTCTCCCAATGGATTTCGTTTCGCGGACACAGTGCCATGCTGCACCTGCAAAGGAAACGGGGAATGATCAGCCAGAGGTATCCCGTCAGTTTCTGCCAAAAAAAACGCCCGCACGAAGCGGGCGTTAAGTTATTGAGGCAGGTTTCATACAGGCAAGAAACCTATCGAGCAGTGCATCCTTTATAAGCAATTCTTTGCATCCGTCCAAGCTAAAAGTTTGAAAACAGGAAAAATCATGGCTACGGTGAATCCCAAACAAAATAAGGCCAGAGCAGGATTGTTTCCAAAATGAGCCACGATTATCTCCGCCCGCTTCGCCCCGCAATTGCGGGAATCGCTTCGATTCTTACAGCCTCGTTGGCCTCGGCAGAATCGGCCCATGGCATAGCTATGTATGGCGACCCGGCCCTACCACCGGATTTTGTGTCGCTGCCCTACGCAAACCCGGATGCGCCCAAAGGCGGCAAGGTCGTTTTTGGGAATACCGGCGGCTATAACAGTTTGAACCCATTTGTGCAAAAAGGCACCTCGCCCTGGCAGTTGCGATTTTGGACACATGAAAGCCTTATGGGCCGGTCCTGGGACGAACCTTTCACTCTTTACGGGTTGTTAGCCGAATCAGTTGAGACGGATCCGGACCGGACTTGGGTCGAATTCACCCTTCGCGAAGAGGCAAAATTCTCGGATGGCACGCCCGTCACCGTTGATGATGTGATCTGGTCATATGAGACGCTGGGTACCGAGGGTCACCTGCGTTATCGCGGGCTTTGGGGCAAGATCGATAGCATCGAACAGACCGGACCGCGCAGCGTCCGGATCACCTTTAACGAACCTGACCGCGAATTGGCGCTACTCGCCGGAATGCGCCCGATCCTGCAAAAAGCACAGTGGGAGGGGAAGTCGTTCGCTGACGCTCAGCTACACGATGTACCCATCGGATCAGGGCCATATGTGATCGATGACTATGAGGCTGGCCGTTACGTGAACCTGCGTCGCAACCCTGACTATTGGGGCGCTGATATTCCCTATCGCAAGGGTACCATGAATCTGGATGACATGCGGATAGAGTTTTACGGCGACGGCACCGTCGCGTTTGAGGCGTTCAAGGCAGGTGAGTTGTCGGCCGTGCGTGAATTCAACGCGGACAAATGGAACAACCAGTACGGCTTTCCGGCGGTTCAGCGTGGCGATGTGGTCAAAACAGAAATCCCACATCAAAAACCTTCGGGTATGACTGGGTTCGTCATGAACACCCGCAAAGCCCCATTCGATGATTGGCGCGTGCGCGAGGCGCTGACACTGGCGTTTAACTTTGAGTTCATCAACGACACCATCACCGGCGGGGCGCAGCCCAGAATTACCTCGTACTTCTCGGGCTCGGAGCTGGGCATGAAGCCCGGACAGGCCCAAGGACGTGTTGCAGAGCTGCTGGAACCATATGCCGCCGAACTGCCCCCCGGCACCCTGGAAGGGTACGAATTACCCCAAGGCGATGGAACCGAGCGTAATCGACGCAGCATCCGCGAAGCTCTTAAATTGCTGGAAGAGGCTGGTTGGACCATACAGGATGGCCAACTTCGCAATGCAGAGGGCGAGCCGTTTGAGATCGATCTGGTCATCAGCCAAGGCAGCCTGAATGTGGTTCAGGATGTCGGCGTGATCGCGGAAATCTATGCCCGCGCGCTTGAACGACTGGGCATAAAGCTCACGGTCGAGAAAGTGGATGACGCGCAATATACCTCGCGCATCGATGCACAAGACTTTGACATGACCCCTTTCCGTCGGGCGCTGTCACTCTCGCCAGGCAACGAACAGCGCCTGTATTGGGGCAGTGAGAATGCCGATACCCCGGGCACGCGAAACGTGATGGGGCTGACGTCGCCCGCCGTCAATGGGTTAATCGATGCGATGCTGGCCTCGGAAAGCCACGAAGACTTTGTTTCAGCAACACGCGCCCTGGATCGGGTTCTGACCGCAGGCCGCTATGTCATCCCGATCTGGAGCTTTGACGTCGGCCGCATTGCCCATGTCAAAGAGCTAAAGCAACCAGACACCCTGCCGATCTATGGCGATGGACCTGAATATATGCCTCAGGTCTGGTGGTATCAGGATTGAAAAGCCTGCTGCGTCTGCATTTTTAGTGAAATCTGAAAATATAGACTCATTATCGGTTAATCGCCCTCTCGCATTCCAAACGGCTGGGCTTGTTCCGGCTGTTGATGCGTCGCTATCCCGATACCGTCGCTGCGGGCCATATCGCCGAGGCATTAGCGTTAAAGCCGAACACTGCCTCGACCCATCTGAACGCGCTCAAATCCGCTAGGCTAATCCAGCAGAACCCAACCGGGACTGCGTTGTAATTTACAGCCAACCTATTTGCGGTGCGCGGTCTGTTCGACGAGCTGTTGGGCGGGTGCTGTCAGAATCGTTCGGATTTGTAGCTGCAACCCTCCGAGGACCCCGTTATGACCAGTCCTGATCGCGTCATGCCCCAATCACCACGCTTGGTCCAGTTTCAGGCGCGCACTTCAACCCGGCGGTGACGCTGGCCTTCGCCTTGCGTGGCGAGCACCCCTGCGGCGCGGTTGCGCCTTACATACTGGTACAGGTTGCGGGTGGGATCGTTGGCGTATGGGCCAGCCACTACATGTTCGACTTGCCGCTTCTACAGACCTCAGAAACCCCGCATCGCACTGGGTCAAATCAGTGGTTCTTGGAAATCATCGCCACCTTGGGCCTGCTCTTTGTGATCTTCGGCGGAATTCGGCACAAACCTGACACGGTACCAGCGCTTGTAGGGCTCTATATCACCGGCACCTACTGGTACACATCATCCACAAGTTTTGCTAATCCGGCCGTTACCATCGCAAGGGGCTTTACGGATAGGTTTGCGGGGATATACCCTGCGCATATCCCGATGTTCATAATAATGCAGATAGTGGCTGTATTTATCGGGCACGTAATACTGAACTGGCTGTTCAAGTCAGAAGAATAACGGACCGGCCGCCACTCACTAAACAGCAGGTCCGTGGGCCCGTTGCGGTATCTCCGCAGCGGGTTTTTTGATTCAAATTTCCCCCATTCAGCCTGCGACATTTTGTCATGTCCGCAGCATTACGCCCGGCTCCTTACCCTGTCCTTGGGGGAGAGCAGTCCTGAAACACCAATCAAGGAAGGCTCGCAGATGCTAAACTGGGCTGATCTGACGCAAGACTGGGACGCGTCATACGCACGCGCAAAACGCAGGTTTCCGAACTTGCGTGATGGAGATATGGCGCGCGTCGGCGAAGATCGCAAACAGTTCGAAGCCTATTTGGCCGAGCGCCACCACCTGACCGTCAACGAAGCGCGAGAAGAGCTTGAGGATTTCCTTTTCACCGAAGCCTTGAACCGCGAGGCGGCCCAAGCCCTAGGCAAGTGACGTGACCCACAGGATCGTCGCATCCTCATCACTGACCGAAATCACGTTATGTCCCATGCTGCCGTCATAGTAGGCACTATCGCCACGGCGCATTTCGACCGGCTCATAGAATTCGGTAAACAGTCGCACGACACCAGTTAGAACATACAAGAATTCTTCGCCATCATGGCGCACCCAGCCGTCGAATTCCTCCATCGACCGTGCGCGCACCCGGGCACGATAGGGCAGCATCTGTTTTTTGGTCAGCGTTTCGGCCAGCAACTCATGTTCGTACGTTGTAGTTGGGTGTGCGGTCCCGTCACCCATCTTTGTCACGGCCATGCGTCCGATCACCTGATCACGTTGCGGAGGCGTGAACAGTTGCGGCACCGAAATCTCCAAACCCGTGGCCAGCTTTTTCAGCGCATCATAGGTCGGTGACATCTGACCGTTCTCGATCTTGCTTAGCGTTGACCTTGCCAACCCCGCCTGACTGGCCGCCTGTTCCAGCGTCCAATTTCGGGCTTTGCGCAATTCACGCACGCGCGCGCCCAGATCGACCGGCTCCAATTCGGTTTTCAAACCGTTATCACGCGCGATCCTGACGATGGATTTATGGTCATTTTTGGTCATGCGTCTTTCTATAGGGCCAGCATGCCCCGCTTGCAACGCGCCTCGCGCAGCGATAGCCAGTTCCCATGTTGTCGATCTTTGATCAGGGGCCGCCACCAGCCTGCCCGCACCCATTTAATCTTGCGGCACATGTCCTGCGTCACGCGCAGGGATCTGCCGCGAAAACTGCGTTGTCAGTGCTTGGACCCAATAGTGCAACTGATTGGACCTATAGCGACTTGCAATCCGCGATCTTGGGAACCGCCACCGGTTTTCTGCAGCGCGGTTTAACCCCCGGCGACATCCTTTTGATGAGATTGGGGAACACCGTCGATTTTCCAATTGCCTATCTGGGTGCGATCGCCGTGGGTCTGGTGCCGGTGCCGACCTCATCACAGCTGACAGAGCGAGAGACCGCAAAGATCATCGACGACTTGCGGCCTACTGCGATCTTGCGCGATCCCGAAGTCTCCTGCGCGGCGCATCCGCGTCAAATACTGCTGGGTGATCTGATCGAAATGCGCGCACTGCCCCCTGCGAGCTATGAGTTGGGAGACCCCGAGCGGCTAGCCTATGTGGTTTATACTTCCGGAACATCCGGTAAGCCGCGTGCCGTCGCGCATGCTCATAGGGCCATTTGGGCGCGGCAAATGATGGTGGACGGTTGGTATGGCCTGCAAACCTCGGATCGACTGTGCCATGCAGGCGCATTCAATTGGACCTATACGTTGGGGACGGGTTTGATGGACCCGTGGACAATTGGCGCGACCGCTCTGATCCCTGAACCGGGGACGGGCATCAACGCTCTGCCTGCCTTGTTGAAACAGCACAGCGCCACAATCTTTGCCGCGGCCCCGGGGGTCTATCGAAAGATGCTGCAGGAAGATGCCCAGCTGAACCTGCCCGATCTCCGCCACGGTCTTTGCGCCGGTGAAAAACTCTCGCGGCATCTTCATCAGAAATGGGTGCAGTCCACCGGGACCGAACTCTATGAAGCTTATGGCATGTCCGAATGCTCAACCTTCATTTCGTCCAGCCCCAGCCATCCTGCGCGCGGCGAGGCCTTGGGTCAGCCACAGCCGGGGCGCCGGGTTGCAATCGTCGGACCCAACGGACCAGTCCCTCAGGGGCAGGAAGGCACGATTGCAGTTCACCGCGACGACCCTGGCCTGATGCTGACCTATCTAAACGCCCCGGACGAAGCCGAGGCGCGGATGGCTGGAAATTGGTTTCTGACCGGAGATCAGGGCGCGATGGCCGCTGATGGGCAGATCATCTATCTGGGTCGCGATGACGACATGATGAACGCAGGCGGCTACCGTGTTTCACCTGTTGAAGTAGAGGCTGCCTTGTCCACCCATCCCGGCATCACGCAAGTTGGCGCGGCAGCGGTTGAAGTGAAACAAGACAGCTCAATCATTGTTGCATTCTACACCGGCCCCGAAGAACTGGACGCGGCTGCGTTGCACACCTATGTGTCTGACAAGCTGGCGCGCTACAAACAGCCGCGTGCCTTTGTTCATCTGTCCGCCCTGCCCACCGGAGGCAACGGCAAACTCCTGCGCCGCGCCCTGCCGGCCTATTTCAAGGCGACGTCCGAATGACACAGACTGTAAAGCTCGACATCATGTCAGATCCGATTTGCCCGTGGTGCTATATCGGCAAGACCCATCTGGACAAAGCGCTTGCCGAAGTGTCAGACCACCCATTTGTGATCGAGTGGCACCCTTTTCAGCTAAATCCTGACATGCCCGACGCAGGCATGGACCGACGCGAGTATCTTGAGCGGAAGTTCGGCGGCAAGGACGGTGCGGTCCGCGCTTATGCGCCGGTTGTCGAACATGCCGAGAATGCTGGTCTGAAGATCGATTTCGAAGGGATGAAACGCACGCCGAACACGCTTGATGCCCACCGTCTGATCCACTGGGCCGGGATCGAGGGTAAACAAAATGCCGTTGTCGACGCGCTGTTCAACGCCTATTTCGTCGAAGCGCGTGACATTGGCGATCATGAAGTCCTGGCCGACATCGCCGACAGTGTCGGTATGGACGCCGCCGTGGTGCTGAAATTGCTGCAATCAGACGCTGACCGCGAGGATATCCGCACCCGCGACAGTCATTCGCGCCAGATGGGCGTGAACTCGGTCCCCACCTATATCGTTGCGAACCAACATGCGGTTCCCGGCGCGCAACCCCCTGAATTGTGGGGAAAAGTGATCTCAGACATCAAGTCTCAGATTGAGGCTTCCCCTGCAGAATAGCACATAACCCTGTGCATTTCTGATCTAGTCCAACCCCGTGTGCCGTGATAGCGCTGCTGGGAAGGAGTTCCCCATGACAAATCGCATGTCTCGGGGCGAATTCATTGCTCTGATCGCGATGATGTTCGCCACGATTGCCTTTTCGATCGACTCGATGCTGCCTGCACTGCCCGAAATCGGCGCAGAGTTGAGCCCGACTGATGTCAACAAAGCGCAGCTTATCCTGACATCTTTTGTGCTGGGCATGGGGATTGGTACATTTTTCACGGGTCCAATCTCTGACGCGGTTGGACGGAAGCCGGTGATATATGGGGGCGTTGCCCTTTATATTCTCGCATCCACCGTCGCCTGGGCCAGTTCCTCGCTTGAACTCGTGCTCGCTGCGCGCATCGTACAGGGCCTTGGCGCTGCCGGACCTCGTGTTGTGGCCATGGCGATCATTCGTGATCTGTATGCCGGGCGCGAGATGGCGCGCATTATCTCAATCGCGATGATGATCTTTACATTGGTGCCCGCCGCTGCGCCGTTGCTGGGTGCTGGCGTAATCGCATTGGTCGGCTGGCGGGGCATCTTTGTGTCATTCATCCTATTTGCCTCGATCATCGTGGTTTGGATGACGATGCGCCTGCCGGAATCATTAGCTGCGGAGAACCGTCGCCCCTTCCGCCTGCCGCTGATGATCGCGGCTGTACACGAGATGTTGGCACATCCAACCGTCCGCCTGTCGATCCTCGTACAGACCCTGTGCATGGGGTTGCTGTTCACAATGTTGACGATGGTGCAGCCGGTTTTTGATGTCATCCATGACCGTGCTGATAGCTTCCCCTTCTGGTTCGGATTTATTGCTCTAATTTCTGGCTCGGCCAGCCTTTTGAACGCCGCACTTGTGGTGCGTCTCGGGATGCGCCGGATCGTGACCTGGGCATTGGGTGCGCAAATTCTGATAACGGGCTGTGTCATAGTGCTGAACCTGATGCCTTTGCCCCCGGATGCCTCATTCGCACTGTTCGTGACGTGGCAGACCACCGTGTTCTTCATGGCGGGTTTGACCATGGGCAACCTGAATGCCATCGCGATGGAGCCGATGGGCCATATAGCGGGCATGGCGGCATCAGTGATCGGATCGATTGCAACCGTCTTGGCGGCTGGCATCGCAGCCCCGGTCGGATTGCTGTTCGATGGTTCGATCACGCCGCTTACAACCGCCGTGCTGATCATGTGCATTCTTGGCTTCGGCCTGATGCTGCATATGGGACGTATCGAAAACCGGCTGCCTGCCTGATCTGGGCAGAGCGCCTGAAAAACGCTAACCTTCCCGCAATTCGTCGGGAGGGGGCGTTATGAGTGATTACTATGATCTGGGCACATATTCCTATGCCATTACCACGGCATCACCCGAGGCGCAGCTTTGGTTCGATCGTGGGCTGGTCTGGACCTATGGCTATAACCATGACGAGGCGGTCTCGTGCTTCCAGAAGGCAGCCGAGCATGATCCCAACTGCGCAATGGCTCATTGGGGTGTCGCTTATGCAGCCGGCCCAAACTACAACCTGCCGTGGGATTTGCGTGATGACCAAGGCCAAACCAAAGCGCTGGCAACTGCCTATGATGCAACACAACGGGCGATTGCACTGCTGGATACCTGCACCCCGGTGGAACGGGCGCTGATCCGCGCCCTGCCCGCGCGCTACCCACAGCGGGACCCGATCGAGGATATGCATCGTTGGGATTATGACTATGCCGATGCCATGCGGGCAGCCTTTGCAGATCACGCCGACGATCTGGATTTGCGGACGATTTATGTGGAGTCGCTCCTAAACCTGACCCCATGGCAGATGTGGGATCTGAAATCCGGCCAACCTGCCGAAGGTGCTGCCACGCTCGAGGCGCAAAAGGCGTTAGAAACCGCCATGGCCGAAGACCCTGCAGCGATGTCTCATCCCGGCCTTCTACACCTCTACGTCCACTTGATGGAGATGTCGCCAACCCCTGAAAAGGCCCTCAAGGCAGGGGATATCCTACGCACTCTGGTGCCTGATGCGGGGCATCTGGTGCATATGCCAACGCATATCGATGTTCTGTGCGGCCACTACCACAATGTAGTTCAGTGGAACGAAGAGGCCTCGGTGGCCGACCTGAAGTATTATGAACGCGAAGGCGCCTTCAACATTTACACCGGATATCGCCAGCACAATTATCACTTCACGATCTATGGCGCCTTGTTCCTGGGCCAGATGGAACCCGCCCTACGTGCCAATCAGGGATTATGGGATACCACGCCCGAAGATATGTTGCGGATCGAAAGCCCGCCCATGGCGGACTACTTCGAAAGCTACATGTCCATGGGCCCGCATATCCTTATTCGCTTTGGCCGCTGGGAAGAGGCTAAGGCGCTGGAACTGCCCGACAATCCTGATCTCTTTCGTACGCTGACTGCGACCACGCACTACGCCCGAGCGGTCGCCCATGCGGCCACCGGCGAGGTGGCGCAGGCCGAAGCCGAGGAACAGCTGTTTCTGGCCGCGAAGACCTGCGTGCCCGAAACCCGCCGCCTGCATAACAACCGCGTTATCGATCTGCTTGAAATCGCCGCCGAAATGCTGCGCGGTGAGATCGAGTATCGCAAAGGCAATTATGAGATTGCCTATGCCCATCTGCGCCGATCGGTCGAGCTGGACGACACGCTGCCTTATGACGAGCCTTGGGGATGGATGCAACCAACCCGCCACGCCCTGGGTGCACTGCTGTTTGAACAGGGTCATGTAGCTGAGGCCGAAGACGTCTATCGCGAGGATCTGGGCCTTGGTGGAACCCTCAGCCGCGCCTCAATCCATCCTGATAACGTCTGGAGCCTAAAGGGCCTGCATGACTGCCTGAAAGCGCGTGGTGAAAACGTGGAAATCAAGCAAATTCAACAACGGCTGGATCTCGCTCTTGCCCGGGCAGACCGGGCCGTCGGAGCATCCTGCTTCTGCGCTCAAGCCGCGATGAAAGCTGCTGAATGAAACTGTTCCCATTGGTTCTGGCCCTGCTGATCTGTGGCCCGGCATATGCGCAGCGTCAGTCTTTTCCACCTGTGGACGAAGCCGAACAGGACCCCTCTTTACTGGCGTTCAGAGCTGATCTGCGCGCACATATTGAGGCGCGCGATACCGACGCGGTGGTGGCTGCGGCCTGCCCTGATATTTACCTCAGCCATGGCAGCGAAGGAGGCCCTGATGAGTTCCGTACGAACCTGACCGTTCCGCCAGAATTGCTGGGTGACGAATTCAAGGACGAGGCCGACGAACTCCGCGACTCCTATTGGGCCGACCTGCAAAATACATTGTCGCAACCGGGGTATTTCGATGATCAGGGTGAATTCTGGATGCCAGCGCACTGGCAGATTACTCTGCCCGCCTCACTTGACCCATTCACTGCATATTTCGTCCCGGCCGAGCGGGTATCATTGCGTCAGTCCCCATCCATCAGCGGAACAATCATTGGTCTAATTAGCCACGAGGTCGTAATCGTCCCCGATTTTCAACCCGACAATCCCTATCAAAAGGTCAGGCTGACAGATGGGACCCCGGGTTTCATATATAACGACTTTCTAACCTCAATGTCCGGCTACCGCGCTGCCCTCGTGAAATCCAACTCAGGTGACTGGCAGCTCTGCACTTTTGTGACCGGGGATTAGGCTTTTGCCTTTTTCTTTACCGCCATGACTTTTTCGGCAAGATCACGAGCAATCGCGAAAGCACCTTTGATCTTGTCGCTGTCTTTCTTCCAATCACGCCGCACCACAATCTTGTTGTCCTTGACCTTGGCAAGCCCACGCTGGTTCTGGATGAATTCGACCAGCCCTTGAGGTGAGGCGAACTTGTCGTTGTGGAACTGGATCGTTGCGCCCTTTGGCCCTCCGTCCAGCTTGGCGATCCCTGCGCGTTTGCACATGGCTTTGATGCGGACGACCAGCATCAGGGTGTTTACCTCTTTCGGTAGCGCCCCAAAGCGGTCGATCAATTCTGCTGCAAAGCCTTCCAACTCGACCTTCGTCGAAAGGGACGACAGGCGGCGATAGAGGCCCAAACGCACATCCAGATCGGGCACATAATCCTCGGGGATCAGGACCGGCACGCCCAGATTGATCTGCGGTGCCCATTGGTCATCGGCATCCGACAGGCCTTCCATCTCACCTGCTTTGATCTTGGCAATCGCCTCTTCCAGCATCGACTGGTAAAGCTCATAACCCACATCGCGCATTTGGCCCGATTGTTCCTCACCCAACAGGTTACCCGCGCCACGAATGTCCAAATCCTGCGACGCCAAAGTGAACCCAGCACCGAGCGTATCGAGAGAGCCCAGAACCCGCAGGCGTTTTTCGGCAGTCGCGGTCAGACGCGCGCGCGGTTTAGTTGTCAAATAAGCATAAGCGCGGGTTTTCGAGCGACCGACCCGGCCCCTGATCTGATAGAGCTGCGCAAGGCCGAACATGTCCGCCCGATGCACAACCATCGTGTTCGCAGTCGGGATGTCCAGCCCGCTTTCCACAATCGTTGTGGCCAGCAGCACATCATACTTGCCGTCATAAAAGGCGTTCATGCGGTCATCAAGCTCGCCCGCTGCCATCTGACCGTGGGCCACCACATAGGTCAGTTCGGGGAGTTGTTCTTTCAGGAATTCTTCAATCTCTGGCAGGTCCGAGATGCGCGGAACGACATAGAAGCTCTGCCCCCCGCGATAGTGTTCGCGCAACAGCGCCTCACGGATTGTCACGGCGTCGAATTCGCTGACATAAGTTCGGATCGCCAGACGGTCGATGGGCGGGGTACCTATAATCGACAAGTCTCGCACCCCGGTCAGGCTCAATTGCAGAGTACGTGGAATCGGTGTTGCGGTCAGCGTCAGCACATGCACATCGGAACGCAGCTGTTTCAGCCGTTCCTTGTGACCTACGCCAAAATGCTGTTCCTCATCGATGATCAACAAGCCCAGATTGTTGAACCGTATCCCCTTGGCCAGCAGCGCATGGGTCCCGATCACGATATCCACGGTTCCACGCGCCAGCCCGTCACGGGTCTGCTGCGCCTCTTTCGCGGACACGAAACGCGACAATTGCCGCACCTCCAGCGGGAACCCCCGGAAGCGCTCCTTGAACGATGCCGCATGCTGGCGCGCCAGCAAAGTCGTCGGTGCAACCACCGCGACCTGAACGCCAGACATGGCAGCTACAAATGCCGCGCGCATCGCAACCTCGGTTTTGCCAAACCCGACATCGCCACAGATCAGACGATCCATCGGCGCACCCGAGTGCATATCCTCCATCACCTCGGAAATGGCACGCAACTGGTCATCCGTTTCCTGATAGGGGAAACGGGCGCTGAACTCCTCCCACGCGTGGGGCGGCGGGTCCATCACCGGAGCCTTGCGCAAGGCGCGTTCGGCGGCGATGCGGATCAGCTTGTCCGCCATTTCGCGAATGCGCTCTTTCAGCTTGGCCTTCTTGGCCTGCCATGCTCCGCCGCCCAGTCGGTCCAGCAGCCCTTCGTCATGGCCATATTTCGACAGCAGTTCGATATTTTCGACTGGCAGATAAAGCTTTGATTGTTCAGCGTATTCCAGCAAAAGGCATTCATGCGCTGCACCGGCGGCGGTGACAACCTCCATGCCTTTGTAGCGCCCGATCCCATGATCGACGTGAACCACCAGATCACCGGGTGTCAGGGATTGCGTCTCGGTCAGGAAATTCTCGGCCTTGCGGCGTTTCTTGGGCTGGCGGATCAACCGGTCGCCCAATACATCCTGTTCCGAGACCACGGTCAGATTGGGCGCTTCGAACCCATGCTCCAAAGCCCAGACAGCAAGATGCAGACCGCGTTTGCCAATCCGGGTTCCATCCGTCACCGGGATCGCCTCGGCCAGACCTTCATCTTCGATCAACCCCGTCAGACGCTCGCGCGCACCTTCGGAATAAGACGCAATCAGAACCGGCCCCTTGGCCATCTTGTCGCTGATATGGCTGGCCAGTGCGCCAAACAAGCTGATACTTTCCTGCTGCCGCTCGGGGGCAAAGTTGCGCCCGATCCGGCCGCCGGCGTCTATAACACCCGGACCGCTTGCTTGCGGCAGCGGACTGAACTGGAGTACGCGCCGATCCTCGACCACGCCTTCCCATGCGGTATCGTCAAGATAAAGCAGACCGGGTGGCGTGGGCTTATAAACCGTATCCATGCGCGAGCGGTTTTCCAGCGCCAGCTTTCGCGTCTCATACTGATCTGCAATCGTATCCCACCGCGCCAGGCGCGCAGGTGTCACCTGATCGTCCAGTGAAATTGTAGCCCCTGGCAAATAGTCGAACAGCGTCTCCAGCTTTTCATGAAAGAACGGTAGCCAATGTTCAATGCCCTGATGCTTGCGACCTGCGCTGACAGCTTCATACAACGGGTCATCCGTACCCGCCGCGCCGAATTCGATACGATAATTCTGGCGGAATCGGGTGATCGCTGCATCGTCCAGAATGACTTCGGAGACGGGTGCAAGTTCGACCACCTCAAGCTTTTCGGTCGTGCGCTGCGAGACAGGATCGAACCGGCGTGCGCCGTCGAGAACGTCGCCGAACAAATCCAGTCGGACAGGCCCGCTCTCGCCCGGAGGGAAGATATCGATGATACCGCCACGGATTGCATAGTCGCCGGGTTCCATGACTGTGGGACTTTGCGTAAAGCCCATACGCACTAAAAAATTGCGCAGCGCGTCCTCATCAATGCGCTGATCAACGCGGGCGGTGAATGCGGCCTCACGCAAGACCTCGCGCGCGGGCACGCGTTGCGTTGCCGCATTCAGCGTGGTCAGAAGCACAAATTGCTGCGGCATCTGATGCACCAAGGCAGCCAATGTCGCCACCCGTGCTGCAGAAATATCCGCGTTGGGGGAGACCCGATCGTAGGGCAGGCAATCCCATCCAGGGAAAATGAATACCGGCATGTCAGGCGCAAAGAACGCAAGCGCAGCCCGCATCGCTTCCATTCGCTTGTCATCGCGCGCAACATGGCAGACCGGACTGCCCGAGCGTGCAACCTCATTCAGGACAAGCTGCGCATCAAACCCCTCGGGGGCGCCGCCAACAGTTACGTGGTTCGGAGCCGTCATTATTATGCCTTTCAGAGACTACTAGCCCAGGACGCCAATCGAAACGTTCTGATACATCCCCCAGAACGCAGTAATCAAGATCGAGAACATGCCAATGATCTGTGTAAATGTTCGACACCGCATCAGTGTTTTTGAAACGTTTTCTACCGTCGCCTCCATCCGACCCAACCGGCGCGCGGCCGAAACATTGATCATCATGACGAAGCACATGGGGAACAAAAGCATAAACACAGCCTGGGCAAACTCCACGTCATAATAGAACCCAAGCGTTGCCAACCCGGTCAAAACAAAACAGCAGATCGCCATAATGATCAGACCCGACGTATCTACAATATATAGCAGCCGGTTTGAGTTTATCCGCACAATGTCGAGCAAATCCTGTTCGGATTGCCCCCCTGTTCGACGCGCTCGCATCACCAGATCATAGGGCACGCCCATCGCCCAGTGGCTGGCAGATGACCAAAGAACGGCCAACCCGATCCAATACCAAAGATTCGAAAAGCTCCGCATGTCGATGAGTTCGAAGATCGAAGAGTATATGTCCAAGCGTCTGCCCTTTATTCAACGTCCGCAGGGACCGTCATCGCAGCGATGCGTCCATTGTTACCCTTGAGACCACCGGGAATTCATGCCACCCAATGCGGAATTGTTCAAGGAGAGTGCGCCATGAAACCCACCATAGCCCCTTATCCCAAAGCCCGCTTTCGCCGGGCAAGACAATCCCAGGCCATTCGTGGGTTGGTGCGTGAGAATACGCTGACGGTGGATGACTTTATCTGGCCCGTTTTCGTACGCGATGGCGAAGGAATAGAAGAGCCTGTTCCCTCAATGCCCGGCGTGAAGCGTCGTTCGGTTGATCTGATCGCAAAAGCCGCGGTCGAGGCGCAAGCCCTTGGCATTCCTGCAATCTGCATCTTTCCCTACACCGATCCCAGCCTGAAAACCGAAGACTGTGCCGAAGCCTGGAACCCGGATAACTTGTCCAACCGCGCCATCCGCGCGATCAAAGCAGCCGCGCCGAATATCGCGGTAATGACAGACGTGGCGCTGGATCCTTACAACATCAACGGTCATGACGGCTATGTGGTCGATGGCGAGATCGTGAACGATCAGACGATCGAAGCGCTGGTTAAAATGACGCTGGCCCAAGCCGAGGCCGGTGCCGACGTCATTGGACCATCGGACATGATGGATGGACGCATTGGCGCGATGCGTAACGCACTTGAGGCAGCCGGGCATCATAATGTCATGATCCTCAGCTATGCCGCCAAATACGCAAGTGCCTTTTATGGCCCGTTCCGCGATGCGGTGGGTGCCTCTGGTGCGCTCACCGGCGACAAGAAGACGTATCAGATGGACCCTGCAAATTCGAACGAGGCGCTGCGCCTGATCGAACGCGATCTGACCGAGGGTGCTGACATGGTCATGATCAAACCCGGCATGCCATATCTGGATATCTGCCGCCGAGTGAAGGACAGCTTCGGGGCGCCTACTTATGCCTATCAAGTGTCAGGCGAATACGCGATGATCCAGGCGGCGGCCCAAAACGGCTGGATCGATGGCGAGAAGGTAATGCTGGAAAGCCTGCTGGCCTTTAAGCGTGCGGGATGCGATGGCATCCTGACCTACTTTGCCCCCGAGGCAGCGCGCGTCCTCCAAAGCTAACACCGCAAATTTTCGCGATTTTTCGCCGATTTGCTGCGCCTGCAGTACAGCTTTCCCGTGACAGGCAGGCGCAATCGGCGTATTCTTGCAAACAAGATCGGGAATACCCGACAAATCAGGCACATATACAGAGACAGAGAAACATGAGCAGTTCAAACTCCCCCCGACTCAGCCGTCGCGGTTTTGCTTTTGGCATGGCCGGGCTGACGCTGACCGCCGCTTGCGGTAATGGCGTTGGGAACACCAACGCGGTTACGCTCGACGCGCGCGTCGATGCGACGCTGAACGAAATGTACAGCAAGTACCCAAACACATTAGAAATCGCCAACAAGGCCAATGGCATGCTGGTCATGCCGCTGATCACCGATGCCGGGTTTATCTTTGGCGGCGCCTACGGTCAGGGTGCGTTGCGCATTGACGGCGCGACAGTCGATTATTACTCGGCGATCTCTGGCAGCGCAGGGCTGCAGATTGGTGCGCAGCAATATGCGCACGTCCTGTTCTTCATGACCGAAGAGGCCCTGAATGATTTCCGCCGCTCCAGCGGTTGGACCGCCGGGGCCGATATTGGTTATGTCGTCGATGCGACGGGCGAGTCGCTTTCGACCGATACGAACCAACTGCGCAAACCCGTGCTGGCCGCTGTCTTCGGGCAGGCGGGCCTGAAATTCGGCGCAACAGTCGAAGGCACCAAATACACGCGCATTATCCCCTAACGTCAGATACCACCCTCCCCCCCTCTGACGAGCCCCGCTACATCTTGTGGCGGGGCTTTGAGTTTTAATGATTTTCCACAATTTCCAGTGGCATTCCTCTTTCGGTTCAGCAGGGGTTCCGATAACGTCAACACCAACGAATAGGCTATAATCTTGGGGGACAGATGGGTCTGGTTTTTCGCTGGTTGGTGAGGCTTACGACAGGCCTGATCCTATTGGCAGTCGCCGCAGTTGGGCTGGTCTATTTTTTGGCCAGCCAGTCCCTGCCCGAATACAACCAAAGCCTTGAGGTTGAAGGAATAACCGCACCAGTCGAGATTGTGCGCGACACCGCGAATGTTCCGCATGTTTTGGGCCAATCTGACCCCGATGTGTTCTTCGGCCTTGGCTACGCCCATGCGCAAGACCGGCTGTGGCAATTGACCGTTCTGCGCCGCACCGTGCAAGGCCGTTTGTCCGAAGTATTTGGCCAGCGAACCGTATCAATCGACAAGCTGCTGCGAAGACTGGATCTTTACGGCCTCGCACATCGTTCGGTCGAGGTTCAGGATGACTATACCAAAGCCGTATTGCGGGCATATTCCGCCGGGATCAACGCGCGCCTGACTGAAATCAACGAAGAGGCGTTGGGCCGTGGCGCGCCCGAGATGTTTCTGTTCAACGCACCCGTACCGCCTTGGCAACCGGGTGACAGTCTGGCCATCATGAAGCTGATGAGCCTGCAACTTTCCGGCCATCTTGCCGATGAAGTATTGCGCGCGCGCACTTCGTTGATGCTGAACGATCCTGCGCGCCTGGCCGACATATTACCCGACGTTCCCGGCCCCGGCATCGCTGCCCTGCCTGAATATGCTGCGTTGTTCCCCAACCTGCCGCGCTATGCGCAAAGCGCGCCGATGCATGATATGGCCCTGTCACCCTTTCCCCAGCGCGGCTTGGCCGGTGCATCAAACGCATGGACTGCAGCGCCGTCGCGTTCCGCCAGCGGAGGCACGTTGCTGGCCAATGATCCACATCTGGGCTTCACCGCCCCCGGCATCTGGTATCTTGCCCGGTTGGAATTGGCCAAAGGCGGTGTGATCGGTGCGACCATCCCCGGTATTCCAGCGATTTCAGCAGGGCGGAGTGAGCGTTTGGGATGGGGCCTGACATCATCTTATCTGGACGATCAGGACGTTCACATCGAACAGCTGAACCCGGACAATCCAGAAGAATACCTTACGCCGGACGGCTACAAACAATTCCAGTCCCGCCCCTCGATCATCGAAATCAAAGACGCTGCCCCTATCACCCTGACCCTGCTCTGGACCGAGAATGGACCCGTTTTGCCGGGTACGCATTATGATCTGGAAACCATCACACCCCAAGGTCATGTGGCGTCTTTGTCCTGGAGCGCACTCAGCCCGCGCGATACATCGATGAGTGCGTCATTGGCGCTGATGAATGCGGACACCGTCCGTGAAGCCATTGATGTAGCAGAAGATTTCATCGCACCGTCGCAGAACCTGTCCCTGATCGACAAAGACACCATTGGCCTGAAATTGATTGGCGCAATGCCAAGGCGCGATCTGAACAATCAAAGCCGTGGCCGCATTCCCACCCCCGGCTGGCTTGAGCGTAATCGCTGGCAAGGCCGCCTGCCCTATGCCGACAATCCTGAATTCGTAGCCCCGGCTGGCGGAGTGCTGGGCAATACCAATAACAAGATCATCGACCGTCCCTTCCCCAATCACGTCTCTTACGAATGGGGCGACACTCAGCGCATCAATCGCTGGGAACGTCTAATGCAGTCGCGCGAGGTTCATACCCGCGACAGCTTTATAGAAGCTCAACTGGATACCGTCAGCTTCACGGCACGCTCGCTACTGCCACTGATCGGTGCCGACCTCTGGTTCACTGGTGAATCCGCTCCCGAAGGCACTCCGGAACGGCAAAGACAGATCGCTCTGGATCTGCTGGCCAACTGGAACGGTGAGATGAACGAACATCTGCCGGAACCGTTGATCTATGCCGCGTGGTTGCGCGCGTTACAAATCCGCCTGATCTCGGATGAGCTTGGTCCGCTGGCTGCTGAATACAAGCATGTCGAGCCGCTGTTCATTGAGCGTGTGTATCGTGACATCGACGGGGCCTCGATCTGGTGCGACGTGCGCCAGAGCGCTCCGGTTGAGACTTGCACCGACATGGCGCGGCTGGCGCTGGATGATGCAATCATTTGGATTTCCGAACGCTATGGCACCGCGCTTGAATCCTTGCGTTGGGGCGATGCGCATCAGGCCACCCACGACCATCCTGTTCTGGGCGAAGTTCCGGTGCTGCGGTTCTTCGTCAATATCCGCCAATCCACCAGCGGAGGTGACAACACCCTGCTACGAGGGCGCACCTCGGGCGAAGGCCCTGATCCGTTCCAGAACGTCCATGGTGCGGGCTATCGCGGCGTTTACGATTTCGCTGACCCCGACAGCTCGGTCTTCATCACTGCGACGGGGCAATCGGGTCATTTCCTGTCTCGTTATTATGACGATCAAGCCCAACTGTGGCGACGTGGTGAATACATACCGATGTCTCTGGATATCGATCTGGCGCGTGCAGCGGCTGTCGGTGTCACCCTGCTGAACCCGCGCTGACCTTATCGGCAATTCCTCGCCCCTTTTATTACCCCGCGTGGACGCATCCGCCCATATTCGCCTAAACTGAATTGGCTACTGCATTCGTGCAACAGGGGGCAATATGGGTAGTTTTCGCGATACCATAAACAATCTCGCACGCGACTATGCTATCGCTTGGAGTTCGGGTGATCCCGATGCAGTTGCCAGCTTTTTTGCTCCTGATGGCCAGATCAGCATCAATCGTGGTGAACCTCTGCAAGGCCACGCAGCTATCGCCGATATGGCCCGAGGATTTTATGCCGAATTCCCAGACCTTGAGGTACGTTGTGACATGATGCGGTGGGCCGGAGGTCACGCCATCTTTGTCTGGACGCTTGAAGGCCATCATTGTGAGACCGGCAATCGAGTTGTAACGCGTGGTTGGGAGGAGTGGGAGCTATCGGAAGATAATAAGGTCAAATCTTCCCTTGGTTGGTTCGACGCCGAAGACTATCAGCGTCAAATCGACGGCAACTAGAGCGCCGCGAATCGAGATGCTTGCTTGTCAGTCCAAAGCACTTTGATCTCAAAGCCTTCGTCGGTCTGTTCTTCGGACCTCACCACATCCTGTCGGAACAACCACGCGCGTTTCTGGCCTTCGGCAAAGCTCAAGGACAGCGTCGTTTCATGCCGTGCACCCTGCAGGATCGTTGCAATTTCTGACAGCAACGGTTCGACGCCCTCACCGGTAACCGCCGAAATAGCAAAGATCCCCGGATCACGTTCGGCCCGGGCCAGCGCCGCCTCGCGGTTCTCGGGGCTCAGCAAGTCAATCTTGTTCCAGACCTCCAATCGAGGCCGATCATCTTCGACACCAAGTGAGGCCAGGATCGTTTCGACATCCTGCGCTTGCGCCTCAGTCTCTTCGTGGCTGATATCACGGACATGCACAACCAGATCAGCGCCCAGCACCTCTTCCAGCGTGGCGCGGAAGGCCGCAACCAGTTCCGTTGGCAGGTTCGAGATAAAACCCACCGTGTCCGACAGGATCACTTCAGGGCCGTCCGGCAATTCCACCCGCCGCATCGTCGGATCCAGCGTGGCGAACAGCATGTCCTTGGCCATCACTTCGGCCCCGGTGAGGCGGTTGAACAGTGTGGACTTTCCAGCGTTGGTATATCCGACCAAAGCCACGATCGGGTAAGGCACTTTGGCCCGAGCCGCACGATGCAGTGTCCGGGTCTTTACGACTTTCTGCAACTGACGGCGCAGGCGCACCATTTGTTCATCAATGGCGCGCCGGTCGGCCTCGATCTGCGTTTCACCGGGACCGCCGACAAACCCAAGGCCACCCCTCTGGCGTTCAAGGTGGGTCCACGCCCTTACCAAACGCGTGCGCTGATAGCTCAGCGCGGCCATCTCGACCTGCAGCACACCTTCGCGGGTACGCGCACGGTCGCTGAAAATCTCTAGAATCAAGCCAGTTCGGTCGAGGATCTTGACCTTCCACGCCTTTTCCAGATTGCGCTGCTGAACCGGAGTCACTGGCCCATCGATCAATACCAGCTCGATCTCATGGTCATGCAGACGTTCGGCCAGCTCTTCGATCTTACCGCTGCCGAACAGCAACCCGGCTTGCGCGCGCGACAGGCGCACGATTTCAGACCCGACCACATCCAGATCGGGCAAAGCGGCAGCCAATGCCACCGCCTCTTCCAGCGCCGGTTCGGGGACGCGGCGCTGTTCATCTGATTTGATTTCGGGATGCAGCACCCAAGCCCGGGTGCGCGCCCTCTCATGTTCCATCAAGAGGCGTCTTCGCCCTCATACAGGTTGATCGGCTGTGATGGCATGATGGTCGAAATCGCGTGTTTATAAACCAGCTGCGACTGTCCGTCGCGGCGCAGCAGCACACAGAAATTGTCGAACCAGGTGATCACACCCTGCAATTTCACGCCGTTGATCAGGAATATTGTGACCGGGACCTTTGCTTTCCGTACATTGTTCAGGAACGCGTCCTGCAGATTCTGTCTGTCCGAAGCCATATTTTATTATCTCGCCATTGTTCTTGCTACGCGCTGCGGACCAACGCGCTCCCTCCGGCAGAGTATGGAGTGCCGCGCACAGATATTCCAGATGAAAAATCAGGCAGTAACACCAGGTGCCTGACGCAGGGTCAATCGCGCCACAGCGTAGGTGTAATCAGCGCGACGATGGCAAGCGTCTCGAGCCGCCCGATGACCATCGCCGCACACAGTGTCAGCTTGGCCCCACCCGACAGGTCAATCAATCGGATCGGAACATCCGTCGCCAGTTCAATCAGCGGCCCCGTCGTGCTCAGTGCGGCAACACTCAGAACCATGGCCTGCTCAAACCCGACCCCCATCACAGCCAGCAATAGATCAAACAGAGCCAACGTCAGGGCGAACATCATCAGGAAGATCCAGGCGATGAAGGCACCATCACTTTGGATACGGCGGTTACCCCCGCCTTCACCGCTGACCGAGGACGGATAAATCAGCTTGTCGATCTCGCGCTTGCCGTTGAGATAGAGTGCGAACACTCGCAGCAATTTGACACCTCCGGCCGTGGTCGCAACACCACCGCCAATCAGCGCGAGCCCCAACAGGATCAGACCGGGTGTGCCAAGGCCGGACAATTGCTGCGCATCGTTCCAGTTGGCGCTTTCGAAACCGGCGGTAGTTAGGAAAGACATTGCCGTGAATACAAAGCCCCAGATCACCCCAAGCGCCTGCTGCACCTCAACCGCGATGCCCAATTCAGCAGTTCCAGCCAGGAACCGCACAAAAAGGAGGGCGGCAACGGCGACTACGATAAAGATGCCAATCCGGAACTCTGGGTCTTTATCCAACCTCGTATAGCCCGAGGTCGCGGTATCTGTCGAAAAGGTCAGGCGTGATAAAGCGAAGAAGAGAAAAAGGAACAGGATCGCTTCGCCGGTGATGCCAGCCGTCGATCCCTCTAGCCCGCCGACGGGCGAGATGCCCGACGTCGCCATCACGGACATTGCGTGGCAGACCGCAGTCAAACCCTGCTCTCCCGCGATCAGCAGCAAGACCCAGATCACAGCTGTGAGCCCAGCATAAACCGGTGCCAGGGTACGAGATACGCGGATCAAATGGCCGCGCGGATCTGTCTTCTCGCTCTGCGCCACGCCGGATACAGGTCGACCCGGTTGCCCCCTTGCAGTCACTTCGAACCCGCCTAGCGACAGCGGCGCAAGAATCGCTGCAGCCGATATCCACATCAGCAAGCCGCCCATCCAGCCCACCAATGCGCGCCACAGGTGCAACGGAGCGGAAAGGCGCGCGGGATCGGGAAACAAGTCCGCGCCGGTCGTGGTCAGCGCACTGACCATATCAAAGTATGCATTCAGAAAGCTGGTTGTCCCGAGCGCGTCATGAAACGGTATCGCCAGAAAAATCGGCAATACAGTGAACGCGGCCAACAGAACCGCGAGTTGGCCAAGCGTACCACGCCGAGGCATTCGATTCGACATCGCCAACGCGATGATCGAGACTGCAAATATTCCAAGTAGCCCGGAATAAAAGAACGACCGCGAGGTATGGTGATCATCCAGCGAAAGCGCATAAGCCGCAGGAATCCACATCGCCAGTGACACGATACCCCAGATCATCAGCAGCAGCGGCAATCGCCGCAGAACCCCGATCCTTTGCTGTCCACGCGCCTGCAACATCAGAAGAAATCGATGGAAACCTGCATCAGGCGTTCCACTTCGGGCACATCCTTGGCCATGGCAAAGATCGCCACCACGTCTTTTTCGTCGATGCGCAGACTGCCCGTCGGGCGCAGAACTTCGTCGCCTTTGCGCACGGCTCCGACCAGAACACCTTCGGGGAAATCGATATCACGCAGCTTCTGCCCAGCCATGGGCGAGGTCGAAAGAACCTCGGCCTCGATCACCTCGGCCTCGGCATCACCAATGGAATAGACCTGACGCACACGACCATGCCGGATATGGCGCAGGATCGAACTGACAGTTGTTGCGCGCGGGTTGATATAGGCGTCAATTCCCAGCGGGCCCATCAGCGCGACCATGCTGGGATCATTAATCAAGGCAATAGCCAACGCGCAGCCTTCGCCCTTTGCGCGCACCGCAGCCAACATGTTTGTGCGATCATCATCGGTGACCGCCAGCATCGCATCGGCGCGTTCGATACCGGCCTCGCTCAGCAAGGAGGAATCCAGACCGTCGCCGTTCAGAACAATCGTCCGCTCCAGCGCTTCGGCAGCGATTTCGGCGCATTTGCGATCCCGCTCGATTATCTTTGCGCGTACACGGCTTTCGCGTTCTTCTAACGTGCGGGCCACTTCCAACCCGACATTGCCGCCGCCAACGATAACAACCCGGTCCTGCTGGCGTTGAGCCTTGCCGAACACCTCCATCGTGCGGTCGACATCTTTGACGCTGGTGAAGACATAACATTCGTCACCCACAAACAGCTGATCCTCGGATTCCGGCGCAAACAACGTCCCTTCTCGGCGCACACCAACCACAATCGAACTGAGCGTTGAAAACAGATCGGTCAACTGGCGCAGCGGTGTATTGACGATTGGGCAGTCTTCCTCGACACGAATACCCAAAAGCTGTGCTTTGCCATCCATGAATATCTCGGTGTCAAAGGCCGAAGGCGCCGACAGACGCCGCATCGCAGCCGCAGCAACCTCGCGTTCGGGGCTGATCACCACATCGATGGGCAGATGATCGCGGCGATAGAGGTCTGAATGGATCGCCTCAAGATAAGAATTCGATCGCAGACGCGCGATCTTGCGCTGGATTGAGAACACGGAATGCGCCATCTGACAGGTGACCATGTTCACCTCGTCCGAATGCGTCGCAGCGATAATCATATCCGCATCGCGTGCCCCTGCCCGGTCCAGTACGTCTGGATAACTGGCGAACCCTGCGATCCCTTGCACATCCAGCGTCTCGGTCGCGCGGCGTACCAGATCGGGGTTGTTGTCGACCACCGTTACATCGTTCAATTCGCCCGAAAGGTGACGCGCAATCTGCCAGCCAACCTGACCGGCACCGCATATGATGACCTTCATACTCTTGGCCTTTCTGCCTGAAATCTTTGAATGACAGATGCCCCCAAAGCGGTCAATTGAATTGTCATGCGACCCAAGCTGCGTCAAAGTAAGTGTATGAAATCAATTCTACCTGCCCTGATTTGCCTGCTGACACTGTCTGCATGTGGTCCGCTTTCGCTGTATTACCGCGAGGGTGAGAGCGTTTCGCGAATGCAGACCGAGACTACAAATTGTCAGGTGCAGGCCCTCAAGGACGCCCCCGTTGCCAATCAGGTCCGACAGAGCCCTCCCGTCTATTGGCCCGGTCGCACCTATTGCGATAGCCGAGGTCGCTGTTATCGCAACCCCGGATGGTGGGAACCAGGACGCGTTTATACCGTCGATGTGAATCAGGGGCTGAGAAACAAGGTCGAAGCGCAGTGCATGGCGCAAAAAGGGTATCGTCCGGTTAGCCTTCCGCCTTGCAAACAGGGTGTCAAATCTCGTGTGCTTCCGACGCGCACCACGACGCTCCCGCCCCTGAACAGCGCGTCGTGTTTTGTGAAATTCGACGATGGCTCATTTCAAATCATCACGCCCGGACAAACCGGCTGACCTGCGGCGGTTGGCCAGCAGCAAATGCGCTATGATGGCAATGCCATAGAACGTGGCTACAGCGATGAACATGCTTGCCTCGTTGAAACCTAGCAAAATCGCCAACAAAACCGGCGTTCCAAGCAGGTTTCCGGCATTGCCCATCTGCGCCATCGCGCCATAGCTTAACGCTTGTGCCTCAGTTGTGTCGTTCAACTCGGGCACTGCGGCGAAGCTGCCACCTTGCACAAGACCAAGTACCGCGAAGAGCGCGATACACCCGAAAGCAAGCGGTGCACCAAGAAGCAACGCAATAATCGTCACAAATCCCAACGCAAACCCCAGATTGACGACACTGACGCAGGACAGGACGGTCAAGAGAACTGGAACCAGCAACCAGGACAGAACAATCCCGGCCAACGGCATCAGAGCCGCAATTGACCCGCTCTGCCCTTCAGGCAATCGCCCCGGCAGGATAGCCAGCAGCGAAACGAAGGTGAGCGTGTAGAAAAACCATCCGATCGCAGGCGCTGAAATGAAGGGAGAGCGGTAAGTTCGCAGATGCACGTCAAGGATCGCAGACAACCCCCAGCCAAAACTCTGAGTGTGATCCATTTCAGCTTTCAGGTTACCGAATGCGATCAGCGCGGCGATCAGCAACATCAATCCGCCATGCAGCGCAAAATAGACAGGCAATCCGAAACGGTCGACGATCGGCAACCCGAACCAAGCGTTCAGCGCGAAGGCAACGCCAAAGAATGTGCTCCACAACACCATGGCATTGTACCGCGCGCGACCGGTCGTGATCTGAGCGATCAACGTGGGCGCTGCAACAACGATGGCAAGATGCGACAGCCCCTCGATCACCCGGCTAAGCAGCATCAGTTGAAACCCCGGCAAGCTTGCTTGCAGCAAAGACAACGCACCGCCAAGTACAAGCCCCGATAGCAGCAGACGATTTGGCCCAATGCGCGCCGTGATCGCCCCGGATATCGCGCCCAAGGCGGCACCCATTAGACTGATAATGGACAGCAACCAGCCGATTACAGCAGCGTTTTCCGGGTACAATTGCCCTACATCAGCAAATGGTATGGCGATCTTTGCAAATTGGGTTGCTGCACCAAGGCCAGCGAACCAGATCAGCATGACCTGCAAGAATGTTCGGAAAGAGTCACTCATGCAGCCGGTCTATCGCGCCTGTGTGACCAGCGGAACGCATTAATTATGCGGAGGCTTCGCGCCGCCCGCTGACCAGACGGACCGGGGTGCCGTCACCCAGATACAAACGCTCCCACACGATCTGCCCGGCGCTGATCCTGATTTGATCATGCACAGCCTCGGAGGTCAGGAACGCTTTGGGCGAAGGTGAATGCAAATCCCACCAGCCGTCTTGCTGTAGTTCTGCCTCGGCCTGCCGTATCTCATCCGTTGCAAACTGCCAAAGCGACACGCCCAGCAAGGCGCGCTGTGAGGTCTTCCAATCCAGTGCACGGCTGGCTGAATAAGCAAGGCAGGTATGGCTGGCCTCTTCGACAAGGTGCAGGCATTCGGCCGAGTGAACGATCAGCCGTTTCAACGCTGAATCCTGCACCTGAACCGGTCCAAGCGTGGCAAATACAGCCTGTTGTACATGCGCCGAAGGCGTTTGCCCCCCGTTCTCCCA
Organism: Ruegeria sp. CE9; assembly: GCF_056537425.1. NCBI lineage: Bacteria > Pseudomonadati > Pseudomonadota > Alphaproteobacteria > Rhodobacterales > Roseobacteraceae > Ruegeria > Ruegeria sp. CE9. Next base: position 785,734 of record NZ_JBQFRO010000001.1, read on the forward strand.
CCGGGAAATCGTGGTCTGGTCGACCTCAAGCAAATCAGCGAGAGCGGATTGCTTTAGCCCGACCGACCGGCGCAGCCGCTTCAACCGTTTACCAAAGGAAGGAAAGCCAATGGAAACGGCTGCGGTCTTTGTATTTGCCGCGGCAATCACTCGGCTGGTTCAGGTTCGTCAATCTGAGCCACCCGCGCGCCCGACTTGTTCGAGGTCACGACGCCCAGCGACTTGAGCTTGCGGTGCAAGGCGCTGCGTTCCATGCCGACAAAACTGGCCGTGCGGCTTATGTTGCCGCCAAACCGGTTGATCTGGGTCAGCAGGTATTCACGCTCGAACGCTTCGCGCGCCTCACGCAGCGGCAGCGTCGCCAGTGCGCCAGACAGTACCACGCGCCCGGACTCGTCGGATTTCTCTTCTTCGTTGGGCAACTCGCGGGCTTCGATCGGACCAGAGCTGTCGCCGAGGATCAGCACCCGCTCGATCAGGTTTTTCAACTGACGCACATTGCCCGGCCAGGTCATCGTCTGCAGCAAGGCAACGGCCTCGTCTGACAAATCGCGCATCGGCAGACCCTGTGTTTCATTGCACATCTCAATAAAATGCTGCGCCAGAACCGGAATGTCTTCTCGCCGCTCCTCCAGCGACGGGACTGCAATCGGCACCACATTCAGGCGGTGGTACAGTTCTTCGCGGAATCGCTCGGCTGCAATCTCCACTTCCAGATCACGGTTGGTTGAGGAAATGACCCGCAGATCAACCCGCACCTTGTCGGAACCACCGACTCGCTGGAATTGCTGATCAACCAAAACACGCAGAATCTTGGATTGCGTCCCAAGCGGCATATCGGCGACTTCATCGAAATAGACAACGCCGCCATGCGCCTCTTCCAGCAGGCCGGATTCGATCCCGCGTTCCGAGGATTCACGCCCGAACAAAACCTCCTCGACTCGCTCAGGCTCAATCCCCGCACAATTGACGGTGACAAACGGAGCGTTCGCTCGGTTCGAATGCGCATGGATATAGCGCGCGGCGATTTCCTTACCCGATCCCGCTGGCCCGCTGAGCATGACCCGGCCGTTCGATTTGGTCACCTTATCCAGCTGACCCTGCATCGCGCGGAACGAAGCAGAATTTCCGATCATGTCAGAGCAGCTAACCTCCTGCCGCTTGAGCGAGGCATTCTCGCGACGCAGGCGCGAGGTTTCCATGGCGCGGCGGATCACCACCATCAACTGGTCAATATTAAAGGGCTTTTCGATAAAGTCGTAAGCGCCCTGCTTGATGGCCGCCACCGCAATCTCGATATTGCCGTGGCCGGAAATGATCACGACCGGCACATCCGGGTTATCACGCTTAACGGCTTTCAGGATGTCGATCCCATCCATACGACTGTCTTTCAGCCAGATATCCAGGATCAACAGTCCAGGAGGTTCGGCATTGATCGACGACATGCACTCGTCCGAGTTTGCCGCCAGCCGGGTGGAATAGCCCTCGTCCTCCAGAATATCGGACACCAATTCGCGAATATCGCGTTCGTCATCTACGATCAGAATGTCGCTCATCTTTGGCCTGCTTTCAGTTTGTTTGTTTTAATCGCCTGTTTTTCCGGCGCGATTGACGGGCCGCCTGAGGCCCCGGGTAGACGAATGACAGCCATCGCGCCGAAATGGTCCTGTCCGTCAAATGTGGGCGCGTCTTCCAATGTCAGCGCTCCGCCATGTTCTTCGATAATCTTTTTGACGATAGGCAGGCCCAGTCCCGTGCCCTCGTCGCGTGTGGTTACATATGGCTCAAACAGCCGCGCCCGATCTTCGGGAAGGCCGATGCCATTGTCCGCTATGGTGATTTGCGTTCCAGCATCGTCGCTGGAAACGGCGACCTTGATCTGGGGCTTCAGATTGTCCGGCGCACCTTTTTCTTTCAGCGTTTCAATGGCCTCGCCCGCGTTCTTGATCAGATTCGTCAGGGCCTGGCTCAACATGGTCGAATCCACATCCGCCAGTATCGGCTGTTCCGGTAGATCGGCATCGATCTGGACATCTGGCTGCCCCGCCTGCTGCAGCAGCACCGCCTCACGCACCAACGTTACGATATTTTCTTCTCGCCGCTCCGGCTCAGGCATGCGTGCAAATTTCGAGAATTCATCGACGATCCGTCGCAAATCATTGGTTTGGCGTACGATCACATCGGTCATCGATTCCAAACTGCTGCTGTCGTGCTCGTTCAGCTTGCGCGAGAATTTGCGCTTGATCCGCTCGGCGCTCAGTTGGATCGGGGTCAGAGGGTTCTTGATCTCATGCGCAATGCGACGGGCCACATCGCCCCACGCCGCCATCCGCTGGGCGCTGACCAGATCGGTCACATCATCGAAGGCCACAACATAGCCTTCCAACCCACCATCCTCGCCACGCCGCGTCGCCATACGCACCAGCAAGTTTTCCAGTCGGCCTTTGCGGGTCACCTTCACTTCGCCCTGAACCGCCTCTTGCCCGCTATCCTTGAGGGTTTCGAACAATGGCAGGAACTCGGGCACAGCGATACCAATGGCAAGGCTGTGTTCGCCGCCGGACCATCCAAGCAAACGTTCGGCAGATCGGTTTACGAAGGTCACGCAACCCTCTGAATCAACACCAACAACACCGGATGTCACCGAGCTGAGGACCGAGTCAAAGAGCCGCCTTCGACGCTCGATATGGCGCGTGTTCTCTAGTAAAGTGTCGCGCTGCCCTTTCAACTGTCGGGTCATCTGGTTGAAGTATCGACCCAGCATTGCGATTTCGTCGTCGCTGGCCTCTTCGATCACCTGAACACTCAGATCACCCGCCCCAACCCGCTGTGCAGCCGTTGTCAGCCGCCCGACCGGTCGCGAGAGACGCTCGGCGAACCACATGCCCAGGGACATTGCAGCCAAAATCAAGATCACGGCAAACCCTAGATACAAAAGCCCGAATTCGAACAGAACCCGACCACGCTCGCTTTCTAGCTGGCTATAGAACTGGGCGGTCTCTTTGGTCTCATCCAGCAGCGTCAGAAGTTGGCCGTCAACCTCACGGCTGACATAGAGATACCGGTCCAGATAGGCTTGCAATGGCACCAACGCGCGGAACTCGCTGTTCTCCCAATCCGCGATAATCGCCACACCCTGATCATTGGCTTCAATCATCTCTTCCGGGGTCGGTGCCTCGTAATCGAACAGATAGGACCGGTCACCGCGAGACCGGATTTCTGCACTCCCATCAATCACATAAGCCTCACGCAGCCCGCGCTGGATTTGTGCCTGCCCTTGCGCCAGAACTTCCCGCAGTTCCGCATCGGAGATATAGAAATCTAAGGAGCGTGCGTTATCGAGAAACCGCGCCAGAACAACCGCGTCTTGCGTCAGGCCTTCGCGGTGCTCTTGCTCATAGGCTTCAGCCGCCGTCAAAGACGAGCCGACAACCTGCCGAACCCTGTCCGAGAACCAGCCTTCAAGGCCGATATTCACGGTCAGCCCGGCGAAAATCGCAACGGTGACGGTGGGCACAAGAGCCAACAGCGTGAACGCGCCGATCAAGCGCAGGTGAAGCCGTGACCCAGCCGATTTCGCGCGTCGGGCGGCGATCAGGCTGAACAATTGCCCCAGCACCAGCGCGGCCACGACCAGTACGTAAACCAGATCGGCCAACAAAATCAGCCGCAGCGTAGGAGCCGCGGCGCCAAGATCGAATGGACCAATGACAAGATAAGTCGCCAGCGCCAGAACCGGGCCCAGCATAACCAAGCCCAAGGTACTGAAATTGCGCATCCGCCGGGACTTGCGCCACCGGTTGATCGATAGGATCGGCCCGTTCTGTGCCCGGGTTGCCACCGTCTGCCCTCTTACTGATGTGCCGCTTGCGCGGCTTACCGCCATATGTCGTGGTCGTTCCCGGGTGCGAACCCGAATGCCACGGTTTGTGTGGCGATATTACATCAGTTTGCGGCGACGTGTCACCTGAATATCGAGGTCGGTGATCTTTTTCCGCAGCGTATTCCGGTTAATCCCCAAAAGATCAGCACATTTTGCCTGATTGCCCCCGGTTGCATCCAGCGCGATTTCGATCAGAGGTGCCTCAACTTCGCGCAAAATGCGCTGATAAAGCCCCGGCGGCGGCAGAATATTCCCATGCAAATCGAAATACCGGCGTAGGTGGCGCCCCACCGAGGATGACAGCTTTTCCCGCTCGCCATCGCCCAGCACCGGCTCGGCCTCGGGCTGACTGCCCAGCACCATTTCAACCTCGGTGCGCGAGATTTCATCGGCACGGCTGGTCAAGCTGAGACGTCGGATCGCATTTTCCAGCTGACGCACATTGCCGGGCCAGGAATAGCGGCGTACCAGTTCGATGGCTTCGGGGCTGAGGCGGCGCTGCGTGCCGCTTTCTCGTTCTTCGCGCGCCAGAAAGTGATCGGTCAGCAAGGTGATATCGTCGACCCGTTCCCGTAACGCCGGAACGTGTATCGTCGCACCGCAGAGGCGGTAATACAGGTCCTGCCGCACCCGACCGCTCTCCATCGCGTCGGTCAAATCAGATTGGCTGGTCGCCATGAAACGCGGCACGTGGTCGCCCGGAGTGTCCATCATGCGCACGATGCGGGCCTGAATCTCGTCATCGATATCCGCGATCTCGTCAATCAACAGCGTCCCACCTCGCACCCGCGCCATGACACGCGCAGGACCTTCGAGATCGCTTAGATCAGCGGCGGTTGCGGTGACAAAAGGCAGCGTCCGACGATCCGAGAAATCGTGAATCGCACGAGCGATCAGCGACTTGCCTGTGCCGCTTTCGCCTGAAATCATCACCGAAAGGTCGGTATTCATCACCCGCGCCACCAGTCGATAAAGCGCCTGCATCACTGGTGTACGACCGACCAAAGGCAGCTCGTCCGGGCGCTCTTCGCCAGTATCGACTGGCTCTACCTGCGCGCGTTGCTTCTGATCCAGCGCGCGCGCTGTCCGCTTCATCAGATCTGGTAGATCGAAGGGCTTGGGCAGATAGTCATAAGCGTCAGCCTCAGCCGCCTGGATGGCCGTCATGATTGTATTCTGGGCCGAGATCACGATGACAGGTAAACCTGGACGATCCTGTGCGATTTTCGGCAGCATCTCCAACCCGTTCCCGTCCGGCATCACTACGTCCGAGATCACCACATCGCCCTTGCCCTCGGCCACCCAGCGCATCAACGTTGTCAGCGACGAAGTCGCATGCACCTTGCAGCCGGCCCGCGTCAGGGCCTGCGTCAGAACCGTGCGGATCGTGCGGTCGTCATCGGCAACAAGAACTGTGCCATCCATCAGGTGCTCTCCTTTTCATATGCGTCCGGCGGCGCGCGCCGCAGGGACAGGCGGAATACCGTGCGCCCGGGCACCGACTCCGCCGAAATCCAGCCGTCATGGTCGGAAACAATTTTGCTGACCAATGCCAGACCCAGACCCGTGCCATTCTCTTTGCCCGACACGAAGGGATCGAAAATATCACTTCGAATATTTTCGGGCAGGCCCGGCCCGTCATCGATGATTTCGATCTGCAAGGGCAGCGAGTGGCCCGAGCCATCGCTGCGCCGCAGACGGAACGAATGCTCGAAATAAGTCCGCAGCCGAATTACGCCATTGCCTTCAGCAGCTTCCGAGGCGTTCTTGAGCAGGTTCAGAACCACCTGCAGGAACTGATCCGGGTCCCCGTAGGCCAAGGGCAGCGAGGGGTCGTAACCCTCGATAATGGTCATGTGCGCGCCAAAGCCCAACAGCGCCGATCGGCGGGCACGGTCCAGAACGTCGTGAATATTGACCGGCTTGTAATCTGGTTGAGACAGATTGCCAAATTGCTCGACCTGCTCAAGCAGCTTTACGATGCGGCGACTCTCTTCGACGATAAGATCTGTTAGTTCAAGATCTTGCTGAGAGATATTCATGCTCAGCAATTGCGCCGCGCCAGTGATTCCCGCCAGAGGGTTCTTAATCTCGTGCGCCAGCATCTCGGCCATGCCAATCGCAGATTGCGCCGCCGATTTCACCGTATTCCCGCGTGTCATCCGGCCCGCCAGCTCACGGGGTGAGATGATCATGATCATCGACCCAGGATACCCCATCAGCGGTGCGATCTGCAGCGCACATTGCAGCGGCGCGCGATTGCCCGATCCAACATCCACATCGTTTACGAACAGCGGTGTCCCTTGTTGACGGGCACGCAAGAACGCCTCTTCCAGCGGCGCATCAACCGCGATTTGATCCCAGACCGGGTGCCCGACCACCGCCTTGCGCGACGCGTTCAGAAACCCCTCGCCCGAGGAATTGACATCCGATATCCGATCTTCGGCATCGATGATGAAAGCCGGAACCGGCAGCGAGCTCCAGATGCTTTGATCCGAAGTCATGCTGCCGCCTCCGCCGCGCCATTCAGCGCATCCGCCAGCAGGCGCAACACCTCATCCGTATCGCGCGACGTCAGGATCGCCCGCCGCAAGTTGGCTGGCGATCCAGCCTCATCCATATACCAGCCCAGATGCTTGCGCGCGACGCGCAGGCCCAGATCGGTGCCGTAGAATTCCAGCATCGCCTGATAGTGACCCCGCACCATATCGACCAGATCTGCGCCCGTCGGAATAGTCGGAGCGTCAGCGCCGTAGAGATCATGACAGATCTGCGCCAGCAACCATGGCTTGCCCTGCGCCCCTCGGCCCACCATTACGCCGTCGGCCCCGGATTGATCCAGCGCCGTTTGAGCGGCCTCGGTATCCACGATGTCGCCGTTTGCGATGACGGGGATCGAGACCGCTTCTTTCACCGCCCGGATCGCCTGCCAATCGGCCCGGCCCTTGTAGAATTGGCATCGTGTACGCCCGTGGATGGTGACCATCCGAACACCTGCGTCTTGCGCGCGCCGCGCCACGTCGGGTGCGTTCAGCAGTTTGTCGTCCCAGCCCAGCCGCGTTTTCAGCGTCACCGGCACGTCCACCGCTTCCACAACGGCCTCGATCAGCGTCAGCGCGTGGTCGGGTGTTTTCAGCAACGCCGAACCTGAATAGCCATTGGTGACCTTCTTGGCCGGGCAACCCATGTTGATATCGATTACTCGAGCGCCCCGGTCTGTGACCTGCCGGGCGGCTTCAGCCATCCAATGTGCCTCGCGTCCCGCCAATTGTACGGCGGTGTTTTCCACATCCGCCGACAGTTCGGCCCGTTCGCGTACGCCCGGTTTAGCCTGCACCATCTCTTGGCTTGCCACCATTTCGCTGACAACCATGCCCACACCAAAACGCATCACAAGATCACGGAATGGCCGGTCGGTGATTCCGGCCATGGGTGCCAGCAGCACCGGAGGGGTCAGATCCTTTTCAGCTAGACGCAGGGTCAATGTGCCTAATCCTTGAGCAGTTGCGCATTTGATATCGAAATCGCAGCGTATGAACAACAAATCGGTGGTGTTCAAGCCTGCAAAATCATCACTTGATTAATTTTTAGGCATATTGACGCGGGTGATTGCCTCTGCATTCACCGCCCCCTAAACATTGCCTCAATCAGGAGAACCCGAAGTTGACCACAGCAGCTATCATCGTCGCCGCCGGACGCGGCCAACGCGCCGGAGGCGGCGTGCCAAAACAATGGCGCGCACTGGCTGGGCGACGGGTCGCTGATTGGACCATCGACCGCTTTGTGGGCTTGGTTGATCACTTGGTTCTGGTACTTGCAGAAGAGGATACCGCGGCGTGGAATGAATTCAGCGCGACTGATCTGATTCTCGCTCCGGGAGGCCCGGACCGAGCGGCATCCGTCCGTAACGGCCTGCAGGCATTGCAGCCGTATGGCGTTGAAAAGGTTCTGATTCACGATATCGCCCGCCCCTGCGTCAGCGCGCAGGTGATTGGCGATGTTCTGGATGCGCTTGATACGTATCCTGCCGCCGCTCCGGGTTTGGCGGTGACGGATGCGCTTTGGACGGGTGATGGATCGCTGGTGACTGGCACCAAAGATCGGTCCGGTCTTTACGCCGCGCAAACGCCGCAAGGATTTCTCTATGATGCTATTGCCGACGCGCATAAAAGCCACCCCGGCGCAGCTGCGGATGATGTTGAAGTCGCCCGCGCAGCAGGCATAGACGTGGCGATTGTTCCCGGTGAGGCGGATAACCTGAAAATCACCCAGCCCGAAGATTTTGCCCGGGCTGAACGCATAGTGGGTAAAGATATGGATGTAAGGCTGGGTAACGGCTATGACGTGCACCGCTTTGGCGATGGAGATCACGTGATCCTCTGCGGTGTGAAGGTGCCGCATAATCGCGGGCTTCAAGGTCACTCAGACGCGGACGTGGGAATGCACGCGGTGACCGACGCGATCTACGGCGCGCTGGCACGGGGCGATATCGGGCAACATTTCCCGCCCTCCGACCCGCAGTGGAAAGGCGCGGCCAGCGAGACCTTCCTGCGCCACGCGGTCGATCTGGCCGGGCAGATGGGCTATACGATTTCGAATGTCGATTGCACGCTGGTCTGCGAATACCCCAAGATCGGCCCGCACGCCGACGCCATGCGCGCTGAAATGGCCCGGATCATGGGCCTGCGCAGCGATCAGCTCTCGGTCAAAGCCACCACATCTGAACGACTGGGCTTTACCGGCCGCAGCGAAGGCATAGCATCGCTCGCCACAGCCTGTTTGGTGAAATCATGACTGCAGCCCGTCTGATCGGAACTGTCTGCGGGGTCGGCTATCTGCGCCCTACCCCCGGCACATGGGGATCGCTCGCCGCGCTGCCGCTGGCTTGGGTACTACATACGCTGGGCGGCTTCCCCATGCTGGTCATCGGAACGTTCGCAGCCTTTTTCGGAGGCCTCTGGGCCACGCGCATCATGACCGCAGGCCAGCAAGACCATGACCCGTCCGAGATCGTCATAGATGAGGTCGCAGGCCAATTCATTGCAATCTGGGCGATTTCCTACCCATCCTGGGCGCATGGGATCGAGATCACAGCGCTCTGGCCCGGTTGGATCGCAGGTTTCCTGCTGTTCCGGCTATTCGACATCACCAAGCCCGGCCCCGTCGGCTGGGCTGACCGGCGCGGAGACCCGATGGGCGTCATGCTGGATGATGTGATCGCCGGTATCTTTGCCGCGATCGGCGTCATCATCCTTGCTGCGATCGCACACGGAGTGATGGGCCTATGAATGTGACTGACCTTCTGAACCGCGCCAAAGCGCAAGGCGTCATGATCGCCACTGCCGAAAGCTGCACCGGCGGCATGGTTGCCGCCGCACTGACCGACATCCCGGGCAGCTCTGCCGTGGTGGAACGTGGTTTTGTCACCTACACCAACACCGCCAAGCAAGAGATGCTGGGCGTGCGCGCCGATACGCTCGAGGCACATGGCGCTGTCTCAGAAGAAGTCGCGCGCGAGATGGCCAAGGGCGCGCTGCGCAATTCACACGCGCAATTGGCGGTTTCGATCACAGGCATCGCGGGCCCGGGTGGGTCCGAACATAAACCCGAAGGTCGCGTGTGCTTTGGGCTCGCAGCGGTTGATCAGCCTACGCGCACCGAAACCGTGGAATTCGGCGCACTGGGTCGAGAGAACGTCCGTATTGCCGCGCGCGACCATGCGCTGCAGATGCTGGCAACTAGCCTTTCTCAGATCGCCTAATTTTGCAGCACAAACACCGGATAGGCGCAAATTTGATCACCAGTTGACAAAAAGCCGCCAAAACAGGCGACTTTTTGCACCTCTGCCTCTTTTTTCCCCGACATAGCTCGGCTTCAACCCGCCGCACACCACTCACGACGCGTGGGGTTTACATGCCCGGCGCCCTCAGGGAAAGGAGAGCGGCCCATGAACGGAGCCGATACAGCGTGGATCATTGTGGCAACAGCATTGGTCCTGTTCATGACATTGCCGGGCCTTGCCCTGTTCTATGGCGGGCTTGTTCGTGCCCGAAATGTACTCAGCGTGTTTATGCACTGCTTCTCGATTGCTTGTTTGATGAGCATTCTGTGGTTGGTCGCTGGGTATTCGATCGCCTTTGGCCCGGGTGAAAGCGGCCTCTGGGGCGGGCTGGGCAAAGCGTTCCTGAACGGCGTAGATGCTGACAGCCTTGCAGGCACCCTGCCCGAGATCCTGTTCTTCGCGTTCCAAATGACCTTTGCCATCATCACTCCGGCGCTGATCGTCGGCGCATATGTAGAACGCGTCGGGTTCGGGTTCGTCCTGACATTCTCGGCCCTCTGGATGCTGCTGTGCTATGCGCCAGTGGTTCACTGGATCTGGGGTGGCGGCATGCTAGCCGACGGCGGCATTCTGGGCGAGATCGGCGTGCGCGACTTTGCAGGTGGGATCGTGGTGCACGAAACCGCCGGTTTGGCAGCGTTGATCATTGCGATGGCCCTCGGCCCGCGCCGCAATCGCACGACTCCCCCGCACAATCCCGGATACGTGATGGTGGGTGCGGCGATGCTGTGGGTCGGTTGGTTCGGCTTCAATGGCGGCTCGCAACTGGCCGCTGACGGAGGCGCCGCAATGGCCATAACCGTGACGCATCTGTCTGCCGCGACCGCTTCGCTGACATGGGCCCTGTGGGAACGCATTCGCTTTGGCAAAGCCTCGATGGTTGGTCTGGTCACCGGTACCATCGCGGGCCTGGCCTCGATCACACCCGCGTCGGGTTTTGTAGGTCCGGTTCAGGCGCTGATCATCGGTGCCGTTGCTGGTATCCTATGCCAAGAGGCCGTCAATGTGATCCGCAACAAGCTGAACATCGACGACACGCTGGACGTCTTCGCTGTGCACGGCGTCGGGGGCATCTTTGGGACGTTGATGATCGCGCTGTTTGGCTTGGGCACCTGGACGGCACAGTTGGGCGGGCTGGTGATCGTGGGTATCTTTACGGCAGTTGTCACATTTGTGTTGATCAAGATGGTTGCGCTGATCACTCCGCTTCGCGTAGACGCCGAGACCGAAACAAACGGGCTCGACCTGTCGGTACACGGAGAGCGCGCCTACGACATGAGCAGCTAAGCCCACCTTGGCGCTCTGACGCCCGCAAGGGCAAAGCGGACCTCTTGGGGGTCCGCTTTTCTTTTGGTCAGCCCTCTCGACTCTGGACCTGACGTCGGGCTATCAGCCTGCGACACCCTTTCAGCCCAGAGGTTTGCACCATGATCCCCAGTTCTTTCCCTGACAGTACCGAAATCGCTCGCCTGACCGCGCGGATGCTGCTGGAGATCAAGGCGGTTCATTTCAACTCGCGCGAGCCGTTTACGCTGGCGTCGGGTCTGCCCAGTCCGACCTATATCGACTGCCGCAAGCTGATCTCATACCCGCGTATCCGCTCGACCTTGATGGATTTTCTGACCGTCACCGTGATGCGCGAAGCCGGGTTCGAAGGGTTCGACAACATCGCAGGCGGTGAAACGGCAGGTATCCCGTTCGCCGCCATGGTCGCGGAACGCATGGCCCTGCCCATGACCTATGTGCGCAAAAAACCCAAAGGATACGGCCGCAACGCCCGCATCGAAGGTGCGATGGGCGAAGGCGAACGGGTTTTGCTGGTCGAGGATCTTACGACCGATGGCGGCTCGAAGCTGTCCTTCGTCGATGCAATCCGCGAAACCGGCGCGACCTGTGGCCATACGGCGGTGATTTTCTACTACGGTATTTTCCCCGAGACTGAAAAGACGTTGGGCGACCATGGCGTGAAGCTGCACTCCTTGTGCACCTGGTGGGATGTTCTAGCCGAGGCAAAGGCGCAAAAGGCCTTTGACGAAGAAACCCTTAACGGTGTCGAAGCATTCCTGAACGACCCGCGTGGATGGCAGGAAACTCACAAAGCCTGACGTTGCGCAAACTGTTTTCAGAACGGAAACACTAGCCCTCGGGCCAGTAGTTCCATCCGCTAGATGTTGACGAAAGGCTGCCACATCCTTCAATATGATGGGGCAGTGAGATATGCACAGCATATCCCCAGAAAACATACAATTTGCGCCGACTCACGGCGCTGCGCTATGGCGTTTGTCCAAGGGACATAGAGAGCAGCAATGAACGAGATCAGCAGTATCGAACAGGCCGCCGCACAGATTCAGAATCCGGAAACAATGCCGCACTCGATCGAGGCCGAGCAGCAGCTATTGGGCGCTATCCTGACCAATAACGATCTGTATGACCGGGTCGCCTCGATCATCGGGGCCGAGCATTTCTATGATCCGGTCCACGCCCGCATCTATGAGGTGGCGGCCGCGCGCATCGCCAAGAATGCGCTGGCTTCACCCGTGACCCTGAAATCCTTCATGGCCGAAGATGACGGTCTGAAAGAACTCGGCGGTCCCGCCTATCTGGTCAAGCTGGCCGGAGCCTCGATCAGTGCCTTTGCTGTGCATGATTATGCCCAGATGATCTATGACCTCGCCATTCGGCGCGAGCTGATCCGGCTGGGTCGCGACATCTCGGACAAGGCCGCGCGGGTCGAGGTCAGCAGCGAGCCGAAAGAACAAATCGTCGAGGCCGAGCAACAGCTCTATCAGCTATCCGAGCAGGGCCAGACCGAACAAGGTTTCCAATCCTTCCTCAAAGCGGTCACAGAAGCCGTCAACGTCACCAACGAGGCTTACCAGCGCGGTGGCGGAATGGCAGGGATTTCCACCGGTCTGGCCGATCTCGACAAACAGCTTGGCGGCCTGCACCCATCGGACCTGATCATTCTTGCCGGGCGCCCGTCGATGGGGAAGACCTCGCTGGCGACCAACGTGGCCTTCAACGTCGCCAAGGCCTATAAGCGTGGGCAGAAACCGGATGGTAGCGAGGGCGCGATTGACGGCGGCGTGGTCGGGTTTTTCTCGCTGGAAATGAGCGCCGAGCAGTTGGCAGGCCGTGTTCTGGCCGAGGCATCGGAAATCTCCAGCCACAAAATCCGTCAAGGCGACATGACCGAGGCCGAGTTCCGCCGTTTCGTGGACGCCGCCAAGGAACTGGAAGCCTGCCCGCTGTTCATTGACGACACTCCCGCCCTACCAATCTCGCAACTCGCAGCGCGCGCGCGGCGGTTGAAGCGAACCCATGGGCTGGACCTGTTAGTGATCGACTATCTTCAGCTTTGCCGCGGAATGTCCGACAACCGGGTCAACGAAATCGCTGAGATTTCGATGGGCATGAAGGCTATCGCCAAGGAACTGAACATTCCCGTGATCGCCCTGTCTCAGCTGTCGCGTCAGGTCGAAAACCGTGACGATAAACGCCCGCAATTGTCAGACCTGCGGGAATCGGGCTCGATCGAGCAGGACGCCGACGTAGTCATGTTTGTATTCCGCGAGGAATACTACAAAGAACGCGAAAAACCCGGCGACCATGAACTGGAAAAGATGGAAGAGTGGAAGCAGGCGATGGAACGCCTGCATGGCAAGGCCGAGGTCATCGTCGGCAAGCAGCGCCACGGCCCCATCGGCACGGTTGAGCTTTCGTTCGAGGCCCAGTTCACCCGCTTTGGCAATCTGGTGAAACCCTGGCAACAGGACGGTCAGATCGAAGGGTACTGACCCTTACCAAAGCTCGGGCTGGCTCAATGCCTCGACACAGCGAGACGCACCATTCAGCGGCGCATCCCCGCGTTCCGACAAGGCTTGCCCAAGCCAGCCATGCGGATGGCTCAGCGGCAATGGCGCTTGCGCGAAAGCCTCTGTGATGGGCTGGAAACCAGTTTTGCAATAGTAGTTCGGATCGCCATAGGTCAGTACGTAATCCACACCGTCCTCACGCAGTTTTTGCAGGCCGAATTGGATCAGCCTCTGCCCCACACCCGATCTTTGCCGGTCCGTCCGAACGGCCACAGGTGACAGGATAAAGACCTGTCGGTCATCTTCGGCAAAACGTATTCGCGAGAAGATGATGCAGCCCAAAAGCACCTCACCGTCGCGCGCTGAGAAAACATAGAAATCGTCCTTTTGAGGCGTCGCCAACATGTTCCGTGTCAGGGTTTCAATCAAAGCGCCTTCTTCTGGGCCTTCCGAAGCGGCGAAGACCTCGCGAAACAGGTCCACGATTTCAGCCTCTTGCTGTGCATATCCCGTTACGAACTCCATGTGACCTCCGATACTCGGGCAGCAACGCAGCATTTTAGCCGCTTCATATCCAAGAACGATACGCCCGGATTGCCGCGTTTAACACCCAAGTGAATACAATCTGAAGCAAAGTATCAAAACGCGACAAACTGCCAGAATCCCTCAATTTTTAACGAATCCAGTCTGTTTCTGCCGTCCAACGCCATAAAACCAAGGCCCAAACACCTTTTTCCCTCTTGACGTCGCAAAGTGCAGTGGCTTGAACAAAAGCCATGACGACGGCACATCTTACCATAAATCTGCACGCGCTTACCCAAAACTGGCGCGCGCTCGACGCGAAAACCAAAGTCGAAACCGGCGCGGTGGTCAAAGCGGATGCCTATGGGCTGGGCGCCGAGCCTGTCGCCTGGGCTTTGGCCGAAGAAGGCGTGCGCAAGTTTTTCGTTGCCGCCGCTGAAGAAGGTGCAGTTGTTCGCGAGGCGGTAGGCCCCGGACCCTTGGTCGCTGTGTTCTCGGGCCATATGGACGGTGATGCGGATCTGCTGCGCAAACACGAGCTGACGCCCCTGATCAATTCAGCCGAGCAATTCAAACGTCATCGCGAAGCCCTGCCCGCTCACCAGTTCGGTATTCAGCTTGATAGCGGTATGAACCGCCTTGGCCTCGAACCGGCGGACTGGGCCGAGATACGCCACGAAGCCCTTGCGTTGGACCCGCTGGTGGTGATGTCACATTTGGCCTGCTCGGACGAGCTCGAGCACCCGATGAACCGGCAGCAACTGCAGACGTTCAAACAGATGACCGACGGTGTCGACGTGCCCCGCTCATTAGCCGCAACAGGCGGTACGCTGCTTGGGTCAGAGTTCCATTTTGACTTTTGCCGCCCGGGGATTGGTCTCTATGGCGGGATGCCGTTCGCGGGGGCCAAACCGGTCGTCACCGTTGATCTGCCCGTGATTCAGGTGCGAGACGTCGCCGTGGGCGAGACTGTCGGCTATGGCAACAGCTGGACCGCGCGCCGCCCGTCAAAGATTGCAACCGTTGCTGCGGGGTATGCCGATGGGCTGCATCGTGCCATCGGAGGCGGCATCGACACATTCGCTGGTGATCAGCCCTGCCCAGTGGTAGGACGTATCTCAATGGACCTGATCACCGTGGATGTGACTGACTTGCCGTACAAACCTGATCGCCTGCGTATCCTGAACGGACACCAAACCGTCGATGATCTGGCCGAGGCCGCCGGAACAATCGGCTATGAAATCCTGACCTCGCTCGGCAACCGCTATTCGCGGGGCTACGTGGAATGAACCCCATCTCATTGCTGGGTGAGCTGGGGCGGACCATCCTGAATATGCTGGCCGCATTTGGCCGCGTCGCGCTGTTTGCGCTCGACGCATTTTCGCATATTTTCCGGCCTCCATATTATCCGCGCGAGTTTGGCATCGCCCTGCTAAATATCGGCTGGTTGTCTCTGCCTGTGGTTGGCCTGACCGCCATCTTCACCGGCGGCGCGCTTGCACTGCAGATTTATGCAGGCGGTGCGCGTTTCAACGCCGAAGCCGTGGTCCCACAGATCGTCGCCATCGGCATGGTACGTGAGCTTGGGCCGGTTCTGGTCGGCCTGATGATCGCCGCCCGCGTGACCTCCTCGATCGCAGCCGAGATCGCAACTATGAAAGTGACCGAACAGATTGATGCTCTGGTCACGCTATCCACGCATCCGATGAAATACCTCACCGCTCCGCGCGTACTGGCGGCGCTGATCACAGTGCCCGCGCTTGTCGCGGTTGGAGATATCATCGGCATCGCAGGCGGCTACACCGTCGCCACGCAAAATCTTGGCTTCAATCCGGCGGCCTATCTGAAAAACACCGTCGATTTCCTTGAAGCGCGAGACATAGTTTCGTCACTGGTCAAAGGCGCCGCCTTCGGCGTCATCGCCGCCATCATGGGCTGTTATTACGGCATGTCTTCGGGCCGTGGCGCACAAGGCGTGGGCCGCGCTACCAAAGGCTCGGTCGAGGCCGCCGCCGTGCTGATCCTCGCCGCCAATTTCGTTCTTACAGGGGTGTTCTTCTCGCTATGATCCGGATGGAGAACGTAACGAAAGCCTTTGACGACAACCACGTCCTGCAAGGCATGAACCTTGAGATTCCCAAGGGCACCTCGATGGTCATCATCGGAGGCTCGGGTACGGGCAAATCGGTGGCGCTGAAATGCATCCTCGGCCTGATCAAACCCGACAGCGGCATGATCTATGTCGACGGCAAAGACGCCCAGAAAGGCGACCGCGATGCGTTCCTGGCCCGCTTCGGGATGCTGTTTCAGGGCGCGGCGCTGTTCGACTCGCTGCCCGTCTGGCAGAACGTCGCCTTCCGCCTGCTGCGCGGCTCATTGAAACGCCCTGCGGACGAGGCGCGCGAAATCGCCATCGAGAAACTGCGCCGCGTGGGCCTTAAGTCCAACGTCGCCGATCGGTTCCCGGCAGAACTGTCGGGCGGGATGCAAAAGCGCGTCGGCCTCGCCCGCGCCATCGCCGCCGAGCCCGAGATTATCTTTTTTGACGAACCCACAACGGGCCTCGACCCGATCATGTCCGGCGTCATCAATGATCTGATCCGCGAAATCGTGACCGAGATGGGCGCCACCGCGATGACCATCACCCACGACATGAGCTCGGTCCGCGCCATTGCCGACAACGTCGCCATGCTGCACGGAGGCGTGATCCAGTGGACCGGTCCGGTCGGACAGATGGACGCCTCGGGTGATCCCTATGTGGAGCAGTTCATCAGCGGGAGTGCAGAGGGGCCGATTGAGGCGGTGCGCTAACTCTTAAATTAACAGTTGAATTGGCGACTAGAACCGAGTCGAAACAATGGTTTTCTTGATTGCAGTGCTCTTATTTCTTCCAATTTCAGCTGCATGGGTCGCTGTAACGCTAGGAATGAAAATCAGGGATAACTCCACACACAGAAACGTTGGTCTGATCCTGATTTGGACGCCTTTTTTTTGCTGTGCTTGGATACTGCTATCGATAGTCGTGATATTTAACGCAGCAAGCTACCCAGAAAGCTTTCTAGAAAAGATGTTGAGCGGAAATTGGCTGGAAGCGGTAGTGATCGGACCGGTTTTTTTCAGCGCTGTCGCGACAATTGGTGCCGCTGCATTCGCCATCTCTGAGAGGCTTTACTCAGTTCATGCCTTCATGACCATTCTCTTGTGTATACCGGTTATTCGATTGTTTTTTGTGTGGTCAGCAGAATTATTTGGCTGATCGGTCTTGGTCATTCAAGGTTGCACCAATCAGACATGACATTGAGTTTCTACTTGGATTCCTGACATCTCTAACCAATCTAAGCATATGCTCCGCCTCGCCACCCTCTCGCTCCTGATCCTCTACCCCATCGCGTGGTTCGCCCCGCTGATGCGCGCCGGTCTCCTCCCGATCTTCGGCCTCAGCGAAATCAGCGTCATCACCGGGCTCCAGTCCTTGTGGAAATCCGACATCTTCCTCGCGCTGATCGTCACCGTCTTCGCCCTCTTCGCGCCTTACATCAAAACCATCGGCACCGCGCTGATCCAGTGGAACCTTCTGGACCCGCGCGTGCAACCTGCGCTCAACATCCTCGGCAAACTGGCGATGGCCGATATCTTCCTCATCGCGCTCTACATCACATTGGCCAAAGGCATCTCATACGCCACCATCGAAACCGCATGGGGTCTCTACCTGTTTACCGGCTGCATCATTGCTTCGTTGACCTTAGGTCATATTACAGAGATGACATTTGGATCACGAAACCTCAGACCTAATTGATTGAAAACAGATTTCTGAGTATCATCTTAATATTTCGAGCAGTAAAGTTTGTAGTTTTCGGGTCCGCAGCGGATCACCTTAAGTCTGTTATTTCCTCCGCTTCCGGCCCGGTCCAGTACCGGTTGAAGAAGGAGAACGACGATCATGGCCGCCCTCCACACAATAACATTGCAATTTCAGAATGCATTATTAAGACTGACTTTTTTCCTGATCTGCGCCGCAGCGTTGTTCGCGGTGACGACCACCATTTTATCCGCGTTTGGCATCCTCCCCTGGCTCTCGTTGCAGGCCGGTCTCAGCAACGGAACAACGGTTGACGCGGGCATCTACGTCCAGGTCGGATTGACCGCCCTGATCCTGATGCTGGCCTTCTATCTGCCTTCGAACGCCCGCATGATGGCGCTTGAGAATACCCATCGGAAGTTCACAATGAACATGCAGGACGTTGCAGGGGCCTATCAGGTCGCCCATGCCGCCGACCGCAGCGGGGCCTTTGCGCTGTCCTCCGAATTCGATGCGGTCAAGGAACGCATGGCCTTTCTGCGTGATCACCCCGATCTGCAATCGCTCGAGCCGCAGGTGCTGGAACTTGCCGCTCAAATGAGCCAAATCAGCCAGGAGCTTGCCGAAACCTATGGCGAGGCCAAGGTCACCCGCGCCCGGACCTTCCTGCAGCAACGGCAGGAAGAGATTGAGCAATTCCAGCATCGAATCGAAGATGCCCAGATCATCCAGCATGAACTGCGCCAATGGACCCGCGATATCGAGATCGAGGAATCCATCGCCAAATCCCAGCTCGCGCGCCTCAGGGACGAACTCTTTGACCTGCTGCCCGAGTTGTCGGCGCAATTGCAATCTTCGACCGACGAATCCAAACCTGCCAGCGTCGTCGCCATGACACCACCGCGCGCTGCGGAATAAGCGCTCTCAGCGCCCGCTGCGAAGGATGGCCCGAAGGGCCTGACGACGCGGCGCACTACCGGCGGTGAGGAAAGCCCGCAAGGGCTTGAAGAACCGCCCTTCCTCGGGCACGAAGGGCCACATGGCAAAGACACACTCCTTCTCCTGCTCGGCCTGCGGCGCCTCTCACACCAGATGGTCGGGCCGCTGCGATGCGTGCGGTGAATGGAACACTATCGTTCAGGAAGCACCGCTTTCGGCAGGACCTGCCAAGAAATCGCTCGGCGGCAAGCGCGGTCAATCCATCGCGCTCACCGACCTTTCGACCGAAGAAACACCCCCGCCCCGCACCTTGTGCGGGGTTGAAGAGCTAGATCGTGTCCTCGGCGGCGGCCTTGTCCCAGCATCGGCGCTGCTAGTGGGCGGTGACCCCGGCATCGGCAAATCGACCCTTCTGCTTCAGGCTGCTGCGCGTTTCGCGCGCAATGGAATTAAAACCATCTACGTCTCGGGCGAAGAGGCCAGCGCGCAGGTTAGGATGCGCGCGCGCCGCTTAGGTCTGGAAGAGTCGCCGGTGCAATTGGCCGCTGAAACCAACCTTCGGGACATCCTCACGACGCTGGAGGCGGAAAAACCCGGCCTCGCCATTATCGACTCGATCCAGACCATGTGGGCCGACAATGTGGACAGCGCGCCGGGCTCGGTCAGTCAGGTCCGGGCTGCTGCCCATGAACTGACCACGTTCGCGAAACGACATGGGGTATCGATCATCATGGTCGGCCATGTCACCAAAGAAGGCCAGATCGCTGGCCCGCGCGTGGTCGAACATATGGTCGACACAGTGCTCTATTTTGAAGGTGAACGTGGCCACCAGTTCCGCATCCTGCGCGCGGTCAAGAACCGCTTTGGCCCGGCGGATGAAATCGGCGTCTTCGAGATGACCGGCAAAGGGCTGGCACAAGTCACCAACCCCTCGGCCCTGTTCTTGTCGGAACGCGGCACACCCAGCCCCGGGTCAGCCGTATTCGCGGGCATCGAAGGCACCCGCCCCGTGCTGGTCGAACTACAAGCTTTGGTTGCCCCGTCCCCTCATTCTCAGCCCCGCCGCACGGTTGTGGGATGGGATAGCGGGCGGCTCGCCATGATCCTCGCAGTGCTTGAGGCCCGCTGCGGCATCCCCTTCGCAGGGCTCGATGTCTATCTGAACGTCGCCGGAGGGCTGAAAGTCAGCGAACCCGCCGCTGACCTCGCAGTAGCCGCCGCACTGCTGAGCGCGCGGGAAGATACCGCCCTGCCCGCCGATACCGTTGTTTTCGGAGAAATCTCGCTATCTGGGGCACTTAGACCGGCCCCACAGACAGAAAACAGGTTGAAAGAAGCGCAAAAACTTGGTTTCACAGCGGCAATTGCTCCGGCGGGTGGAAAAACCGGCACTGTGGCAGGTCTGACACTCACCCGACCCTCTGATTTGGTGGGGTTTGTTGGCGAAACCTTCGGAGCAGGTTAAGGTCGCGCCCTGAGGGGCAGAAACGAACAGGCGAGGGCCATGGAAGGTTTTACAATAATTGACGGGGTTGTGGCCCTGATCATCGTGCTGTCGGGCTTGTTGGCCTATTCGCGCGGTCTCATGCGCGAAGTGCTGGCGATCGCTGGCTGGGTCGCCGCCGCCGTTCTGGCATTCATCTTCGCACCGCAGGCCGTACCACTGGTCAAAGAGGTCCCAGTGGTTGGAGAATTCCTGCGTGATAGCTGCGAGCTTTCGGTCATTACCGGGTTTGCCGCAGTATTTGCGATTGCGCTGATCGTGGTCAGCATCTTCACACCGCTCTTTTCGTCGCTGGTGCAGCGTTCCGCGCTTGGCGGGCTGGATCAGGCGCTTGGCTTCTTCTTCGGCATCGCCCGCGGCATCCTGTTGGTTGCCATCGCATTCTTTGTCTACGACACGGTGATGACCGGTCAGTCTTACACCATGGTCGATGAAAGCCGCTCGGCCAAAGTGTTCGAACAGTTCAGCGGACAGATCGAAGAACAAAACCCCGAGGCGGCACTGGGTTGGGTCACTGCTCAGTACGAAGCACTGGTTGCAAGCTGCACCGCCGACAACGCTTCGGAAGGTTGAAACAAAGCGGTGTTTTAGAAGAAAGCCCGGTCTCAGCCGGGCTTTTTCGTTTTTGGCATGTAATGGCTAAATGAACCCTTCGCCACCACAGATATTGCACCTGATTGTCTTCAGGCCGAAACACCCGTCACACCGACTTGAAACCGGTTTACCGTACTGATCGCGGCTCTTGATTACTTCTCCAGTGCCCTTGCAGATCTCGCAGGGCGCACGCCCTGCCCCGCGGCACCGATGGCACCGCCGCTTGACCGGTTGTTCCTTTGGAGAGTTCTGCTTGTGTTGCCACATGGCTGCCTCCGGTCCAAACCTGCTGGCGCATATGATCCTAACGCCTGAGAACAATGACAGCACAGGTCGTCCATTTTGTCATTAGTTACCCGGCTCACGCAGGAATTTGGCCTGCGTCAATTCACGATTGTGATCCTTTGATGACACGCGCGACATTAGGCAGTATGTGGGGGCCGTACCGACATGGAATCGGAGCCGCCGACCTTGCTGTATCTGTTTTTCTTCGCACTTGCCGTGCCTGCGCTTGTGCTTCTGTGCCGTTCAAACGGCCTGAAACACGCCATTCAGATACCCGTCTGCAGCCGATCCGACCGAAACAGCAGCCAGAACAAATCATAGAAATTGGAGCCCGTGTATGTGTGGGATTTTGGGGATCGCAAGCCGGACACATGATGTCTTTGCGGAAATCTATGATGGCTTGCTGATGCTACAGCACCGGGGTCAGGATGCCTCGGGGATCGTAACCTATAACGGTGAGTTTTTCCGTGAAAAGAAGGCAAACGGACTGGTCAAAGACGTGTTCAATGCCAGTGATGCCGAGACCATTCTGGGCAAGGTGGGCATGGGCCATGTTCGCTATCCCACAGCAGGCTCGCTCAGCGCGTCCGAGGCCCAGCCATTCTTCGTAAACGCGCCTTATGGCATCTACCTCGTCCACAACGGCAACATCACCAATACCGAAGAACAGCGCGAAAAGGTCACCGCGAAATACAGCCGACATCTGCGCACGACTTCGGATTCCGAGGTGTTGCTGAACGTCCTGGCCGATAAGGTGGCGGATGCGATCAAGGTCAATGGCAATGCCGATCCGATCCGCAACCTGTTTGCTGGCGTCAAAATGACAATGGAACGGGTACAGGGTGCCTATTCCGTGATCTGTCTGGTCGCGGGTGTCGGTATGCTCGCCTTCCGTGACCCTTATGGAATCCGCCCGCTTTCAGTCGCCAAGCGCGAAGCGCCGGGTGATGGCGATGACTATGCATTTGCGTCCGAGGATGTGGCCTTTGGCATCAACGGCTTTGAAAAGCTGCGCGATCTGCGCCCCGGTGAGGCGATCCTTATTGATCTCGACGGCAATATGCACGAGTTCCAGGCCGTTGAAGGCAAACTGACTCCCTGCATTTTTGAATATGTGTATCTCGCACGACCCGACTCGCTGCTGGATGGCGTATCGGTGTACAAAACCCAGATGCGCATGGGCCAAACGTTGGCCAAGCAGATTCAGGATTCAGGATTGGAAATTGACCGGATCATTCCCGTGCCCGACAGCGCCCGCCCCGTCGCGCTTGAGGCTGCCAAGCTCACCGGCATCCCCTATCGTGAAGGGCTCGTAAAAAACCGCTATGTGGGTCGGACCTTTATCATGCCCGGTCAGGCCGAACGCCAGAAATCTGTGCGCCGCAAACTGAACGCTGTGCCGCTGGAATTCGATGGGCATAATGTGCTGTTGATCGACGACTCGATCGTGCGCGGCAATACGATCAAAAAGATCGTTCAGATGTGCCGCGAGGCTGGGGCAAAGAAAGTCTATATCGCCAGCGCCTCACCGCCGGTAAAATACCCCAATGTCTACGGCATCGACATGCCCACCAAGACCGAACTGATTGCAAATGGCAAAGATGTCGAGGAAATCCGCGAAGAACTGGGCGCGGATGCACTGTTCTATCAGAATCTAGATGACCTGATCTGGGCAGCCAAAGAAGGCAACCCCGAGATCGAGGCCTTTGATTGTTCCTGTTTCGACGGCAACTACGTCACGGGTGTCGACGAAGAATATCTGGGCAGCCTTGAAAACAGCAGCCGCGTCAGCAAAAAGCGTGAGGATATGCAGGTCGTCGGCAGTTCGTGGAACGCGGCGAAATTGGCCTCGGGCTAGGCAGTTTTCAGCACGCGATTCGTGACGCGCTGACCCTGCTGGTTCTGACCTAGGACGGTCATACTGATCGGTAAAAATCCGCCGACGAATTCTGCTGATTATGGAATACCTTGCGGGCTGGGTTTTTTACGACGTTGCGGCACCCTTGTGGATCACTTCAGGCCGCTTAGATGCCGTGATACGCGACGTCCACAACCACTCACAAAAACGGGGTACGGGCGAGAAGCCCGGCCACAGATCATGCCAAACACAACAGTCAAAGGCGCAGCCACGCAAGCGGGTGCGCTCAAGAAGAACTCGGTTTCAGTCCTGGGCGTATTTGGCCCCAAGGCCGAGCTAAAGGCGCTGGTACGCTTGTCCTCCGGGCGAGTGAAAAAAGTGAAACCGGGCAGCCGCGTGGCCTCTGGCCAGGTGGTTGCAATTGATGAAACGGGCATCGTGCTGCGACAAAGCGGCCAGAACCGCCGGATCGACATTCCCGGCGGTTGATCCTGACTTGACGCTCTGCGCGGACAGGTTCAAACCCCTCTCATGACCGATCAGACCAAAATTGCCCTGATTACCGGGGCCTCACGTGGATTGGGCGCGGCATTGGCCGAAGCCCTTTCGCCGGAGTATCACATCGTTGCTGTCGCCCGCACCCAAGGCGGGCTGGAAGAGTTGGACGATCGCATTCAGGCCAAGGGCGGCTCGGCCACTCTGGCCCCAATGGACATCACCGATCCCAATGCGATGGCAACGCTGTGCCGCGGCATTCATGACCGCTGGGGCAAGGTGGATCTTTGGCTCCATACGGCGGTCCATACTTCTGCCCTGACGCCCGTGCATTTTGTCGACCCCAAGGAATGGACCAAAGCGCTCAACACAAATGCAACCGCCACTTCGGTTCTGATTCCGTATGTCACGCCATTGCTTGGAGAGACCGGGCATGCGGTCTTTTTCGACGACCCAAAGGCCGGTGAGCGGTTCTATGGCATCTACGGCGCCACCAAAGCGGCGCAGATGGCGCTGGCGCGGAGTTGGGCGGCCGAAACCGCACGCACAGGCCCGCGGGTATCGATTGTTGAACCTGCCCCGATGCCGACAGCCGTGCGTGCACGGTTCCATCCCGGCGAAGACCGTGATGCTTTGACCAGCACAGCGGATGCGGCGGCACGGATTCTGGCGCAGCTTTGACGGGATGGCCCTGATGGGCCATGCCTCCGGCGGGGATATTTATAGCCAGATGAAGCGGGCGGGTTACCCAATGTGAACGCCGTTACGACCGGCGAGATCGACAAAGAACTGCCAGGCCACGCGACCCGATCGCGCGCCTCGGGTGGCTTGCCATTCGATAGCCTCGGCACGCAGGGTTTCTGGGTCAACCTTGACGCCATGGGCGGCGCAGTAGCGATCAATCATGGCTAGGTATTCGTCCTGATCACAGGGATGGAAGCCCAGCCACAGGCCGAAACGGTCCGAAAGCGAAACCTTTTCTTCCACTGCCTCCGAGGGATTGATGGCGCTGGAGCGTTCGTTTTCGATCATGTCACGCGGCATCAGGTGGCGGCGGTTCGATGTAGCATAGAAAACCACGTTCTCCGGCCGGCCTTCGATGCCGCCATCCAAAACCGCCTTGAGCGACTTATAGTGCTGGTCATCATGGCTGAACGACAGGTCGTCGCAGAACAGGATGAACCGATGCGGGGCTGCGCGCAGGTGGTTCAGGAGCCGCGCAACAGACGACATGTCTTCTCGTTGAAGCTCGACCAGTTTCAGGTCCGGATGCTCATCCTGCAATGTCCCATGCACCGCTTTGACGAGGCTCGACTTTCCCATCCCCCGCGCCCCCCAAAGCAGCGCGTTGTTAGCCTTGTAGCCAGCAGCGAAGCGGCGTGTGTTGTCCAGCAGAGTATCTCGCGATCGGTTGATCCCCACCAGCAGATCAAGATCGACCCGGTTGACCTGGGTGACCGGCTCCAACCGGTCAGGCTCGACATGCCAGACGAAGGCCGGGGCTGCGTTGAAATCGGGTGTTGCCAGGGGCGCGGGCGCCGTGCGCTCCAGCGCGTCGGCGATACGGTTCAAGGCTTGATCGTCCATCGGCTCCTCCGGGATATTCCGGCGGAGTTCAAACATGTTCCGAGCAGCACAACAAGGGCAACACGCGAAAAAGGCGCGTCAAATCAGAACGCGCCTTTTCTGAGTTTGGATCGGATTACTTGGTTTCTTCGTAATCCCGCATCATGTCTGCGTCGGCCTCGGCCTCTTCATCGTCGTAGTAACCATCGGCGCGCAGCTGTTCTTCGCGCTTTTTTTCGACACGAGCGACGAGGAAGATCGAAATCTCGTAAAGACCATAGACCACCACAAACAGAATAATCTGCGTAATCACGTCCGGCGGAGTGACAATCGCCGCCAGCACCAGAATGCCAACCACGGCATATTTGCGCACCGCGCCCAGACCTTCGGCACTGACCAGACCCGCCTTGCCCATCAGGGTCAACAGAACCGGCAGCTGAAAGCACAGGCCAAAGGCCACAATGAACTTGATCGTCAGGTTCAGATATTCCTGCGCCGAGCCCTGGAACACAACGCTCAGCGGCGCTGCGGTTGCACCATCGGCAACGGCTTCACCTTCGGCCCCGAACTGCTGGAACCCAAGAAAGAAGTCATAGGCCAGTGGTGTGACAACATAGAACGCAAAGCTCGCGCCCAGCAGAAACATGAAAGGCGAGGCCAGCATGAACGGCAGAAATGCGTTCTTCTCGGACTTGTACAAACCCGGCGCCACGAACCGCCACATCTGCATCCCAATATAGGGAAAGGCCAGAATGAACCCGCCCAGCAACGAGACCTTGATGGCGACAAAGAAGCCTTCCTGTGGAGAGATAAAGATCAGGCCGCAGTCCTGCCCACGCTCGGTCAGCACCTCGCACAAAGGTTGCGTCAGGAAGTTGAAGATCGGCGTGGCCACGGTGAAACAGATGATCATGCCGATCAGAAACGCCACAACGCAGTGGATCAGCCGTGTGCGCAGCTCGGCCAGATGCTCGATCAGTGGGGCCGAGCTGTCCTCGATCTCGTCGGTCTTTGTCATGTTTTGCTTTCGGTTTTCAACGCAGCTTCGGCCTCTTCCGCCTTGGCAAGCGCATCAGCGGCTTCTTTGGCCTTGCGTTCAGCGGCGGCGCGGGCTGTGGTGGCTTGGATCTTCTTGGCCTGTTCGGCGCGCTCGGCTGCCAGCTTGCCGGTCTCACTGTCAGGGTCGAACTTGGTTGGGTCCAGGCTTTTTGCGACATCGCGCGCGGCCTCGTTGATCCCGTCCATGGCAGAGCCGACCGGATTGGTCGCCGCATTCAAGCCCTTCTTGATCTCGTTAACGCCAGCCTCATCCGCAGCCTCGTTCATCGCCGTACTGAACTCGCGCGCCATACCGCGCGCCTTGCCGACGAACCGCCCGACATTGCGAAACAGCACAGGCAGGTCCTTCGGCCCCACCACGATCAGAGCGACGATGCCGATGACCAGAAGCTCGGTCCAGCCCAGATCAAACATCTAGGCTCAGACCTTGTCTTTGTCAGTCTCAGGCGTGACGTCCTTGGCCAGCTCAGACGCGTCTTGTTCCAGCTCTTCCGAACCTTCCTTGATGCCTTTCTTGAACGAGGTGATGCCTTTGCCCACTTCGCCCATCAACGAGCTGATCTTGCCGCGTCCAAACAGGACCAGAACCACAACAGCAATCAGCAGGATGCCCGGAAGTCCAATATTGTTGAGCATGTCTTTGTCTCCTTCTACGTCGGCGCAGAACGCCCGGAATATGATCTGCCCCCGTGTCTACGCGCGCCAAGGCGATCAAAAAAGTGAGTCAGGCCAAATACGGGTTTAAAATTGCGGGTGCTACGCATTTTTTCCGGACTGGCTTTTCTCAACTGACAGGTTTATGCCAGTTGGAAAGCAATAGGCAGTGGGTATCGAAACCAGACCAACGGAGATTCACATGACCCATGTTGCAGAAATCGTCACCTTCACGCTCACCGACGGCACCACGCCCGAAGAGTTCGTCAAACTCAGCGAAACCACCGAGGCGTTCGTTCGTGCTGCCCCGGGCTTCACCCACCGGCAGCTTAGCCAAGGCGAAGATGGGCGTTGGACAGATTATGTAATCTGGAAAGATATGAAAGCCGCACAAGACGTTGCAGCAAAGTTCCCTCAACAGGATTTTGCACCTGCCTTGATGGCGGCAATCAATCCAGACAGCGTTCAAATGCGCCACGAGCATATCCTATGGAAAATGACCGCCTGATCGCGGTCAGGGCAGCGCAGAATGCGCCGCACTGATCGTCTGTTCGACATCATCCAAATCCTGCGCGACGGCAAACTGCACCGCGCGCAGGATATCGCGGACCGGCTCGAGGTGTCGGTCCGCACGATCTACCGCGACATGGACACGCTGGTGGCTTCGGGCATCCCGGTCGAGGGCGAGCGTGGCGTCGGCTATATGGTGCGCGAACAGATCACCCTGCCCCCACTAAACCTGACACCGGCCGAGCTTGAGGCGCTGAACCTCGGCATGGCCATCGTGGCCGAGGCCGCTGATCCCGATCTCAAATCCGCCGCCGAATCTCTGGCCGAAAAGATTGACGCCGTTCTGCCTACGCAGGTCATCGCTGAAGCCGACAGTTGGAAATTCGCGGTCTACCCCTTTGCCGATGCCGCGCGCGGTCTGGCCCATATGGCCCCCATCCGCGCCGCGATCAAATCACGCCAGAAACTCCATCTCGGCTACCGTCGCATTGACGGCGCTCTGACCGAACGCACCATCCGACCGCTTCATATGGAATACTGGGGTCGCGTCTGGACGCTGACCGCATGGTGCGAACTCCGCGACGGATTCCGCGTCTTCCGGATCGACCTGATCGAATCCATCACCCCTCTGCCTGAACTCTTCACAGATGAACCCGGCAAACGGCTGAGCGACTACGACCCCCACGGGTGATCCGCCCTTCATCTGGCCAAAAATATCCCCGCCGGAGGCATGGCCCGGAACGGGCCAATCTGATCACTTCAGATAGGGCTCGGGATCAACAGATTCGAACCCTTTGCGCACCTCAAAATGTACATAAGAGTTGTCGCCTCCGCGCAGCGCGGCGATCTTCTGACCGCGCCGCACCCGATCACCTTTCTTCACGGTGATATTGTCGACATTGGCATAAACAGTCAGCAGGTCATTGTTGTGCCTGACAACAATAATCGGAACCTGATCCGCATCTGCTGTGATCGCGGCGACTGTGCCTGCCTCAGCTGCGCTGACAGGCGCACCGGGCGCTGCAGAGATATCGATGCCCTCATTCTTCCCCTTCTTATAGGTTCGAATGATTGTGCCGTTGACCGGACTCGCCAAAGCTGAACTGCCTGTATTGGTGGGGGCTTCGGCGGTGACATCGGGCGCGGGTGTTGCGGCCGCCACTTTTTCATCCGGCAACGGCTGCGTCGCGCTTGGCGGCGTGGGCGTCGGAGACCCCTCGCCCGGTTGGGTCACTCCGGTCGCTGATGCCGCTGGCGCAGCAGCCCTTGGTGCGGGCTGGTTCTTGACCGGGATCAGAAGGTATTGATCTTCACGCACGGTAAAGTCCGATCCCAATCCGTTCCATTCGGCCAGCGATTCCACGGACACCTGATAGAGGCGCGAAATTGTATAGGCCGTCTCACCCCGCTTGACCTTGTGCCGGATCGGCTCGGGGCCAGACGCGACCGGGGCCGGTGCCGCTGCGGGCTGTGCGGGTTCCAATGTCGATGTTTGCACGCCGCCTGTGTCCGGGGCCTCATCAATCGCGGTTCCCGCAATCGTCGCGATATCGACATTGCTTGTTCCACCAACCGAGCGCGGCAAAGCAAGAATTTCACCATCGCGCAGCGAGTCATTGGGCTGCAAACCGTTAAACCGGGCCAACTCGGCCACGGGCATTCCGATACGGGCGGCAACGTCGCCCACGGTATCTCCGTTGCGGGCCACGGCCACCTGATAGTTGGGATAGGTTATAACGCCGCGCGCATCTGGCGTCGGTCGGTTTGCGGTCGCCGCAAGGGCGGCATCCGTTGTTGAAAACCCGCCGACATTTCCCCGCAGGTCATAATCTAACGGTCCTTCGCACCCGGCCAAAATTGCCAACGCCGCCACGCCCGTTGCACAACGGCGCATTGTGGATTTGGAAACTGCTCTCATTTTACTGTCCTCAACACCTGCCCCTGTTCTCCGGGGTTCCGGCGCCTCTGAATATACCTTTACGCTCCGTCTTTTCCCAGCCCTTCAAGCAGGGGTACAAAACGGACCGGCAACAATTCGTCGTAGTCCAGACCGGTTTCGGTGCGTGTGACCCGGATCAGGGTCTGCACCGCATCCGACTGTCCCACCGGCAACACCATGATACCGCCGATTTTCAACTGCGCCAAGAGCGGGCCCGGAGGATCTTCGGCGGCAGCGGTCACAATGATACGATCAAACGGCGCCTGTTCGGACAAACCAAACGAGCCATCCGACAGCATGGCGGTCACATTTGTCAGCCTCAGCTCGCGGAACAGCTCACCCGTTTCGCGCACAAGGCGCTTGTGACGTTCAACCGTGTAGACCCGGCGCGCCAGCTTGGACAGGATCGCAGCCTGATAGCCCGAGCCCGTACCGACCTCCAGCACCGTATCGCGCGGGCGCACCTGCAGCGCCTGCGTCATCAGCCCTACCACCGAGGGCTGACTGATCGTCTGACCACAGGCAATGGGCAGCGGAGTATCCTCATACGCCCGATCTGCGAACAGGCCTTTGACAAACCGTCCCCGATCAACCTGCTCCATCGCGGCCAGAACACGCGCATCCGTCACCCCACGCGATCGCAGGGCGAACAGGAATTGCATGAGGGTTTCGGCGCTTGGTCCCGTCATTCGATGACCTTCATCGCCTCAAGCGTGTCGTGGGCCGTCAGGTCTGCCCGCATGGGCGTAACCGAGATATAACCTTCCAGATTAACTGCCGCATCGGTGCCCGGTGCCGTCGGGTTGTGCTGATAGCCGCCCTTGATCCAAAGGAACCGGCGGCCCGAGGGGGAGCTGTGCGGTTCGACCGAAAAATGCGTATCGCGCCGGAACCCTTGTGGTGCCACCCGTGTACCCAGCACCTCGCCTGCCGGAACCGGGGGGAAGTTCACGTTATAGAACAATCGGTAATCGCCCTGTTCGGCTGGCGTTGCATCCAAAATGCGACGCACCAGCGCCGCACCATGCCGGGCGGCTGCCTCAAACGGATCGTCCAACCCCAAATTGCGTGGCCCGAAGTATTGCGACAGGGCAATCGCGGGCACGCCCTGCAAAGCCGCCTCCATCGCGCCGCCAATCGTTCCGGAATAGAGCGTATTCTCAGCCGAATTGTTGCCCCGGTTCACCCCCGACAGCACCAGATCAGGCGGTGTGTCTTTCATCACGTCGTGCAGACCTGCCAAGACGCAATCTGCAGGAGATCCTTCAGCGGCATAGCGACGCTCGCCCAATTTGGCGACCATCATCGGGTGCGTATAGCTGATGCAATGGCCTACACCCGATTGCTCAAAAGCCGGGGCAACCACCCAAATCTCGCCGTCCGGACCTGCCAACTCTGCGGCAATCGCCTCAAGCACGATCAGCCCCGGCGCATTGATGCCGTCATCATTGGTCAGAAGAATTCGCATGCCCGGTCCACCCCTCGTTTTGCCCTTGATAGACCCGCCTCTGCGCTGCGACAAGCAATGCACGCGCGCAATCTGAGGCTTTCACGCACCACTTGGACGAAAACGACGAGATCAGGTCGTCAGGCCGGGAACACGAAACACCGGTCGCGGCGGATGGTCAGCCACATGACCCGGCCCTCTTTGGGAACAAACACATTTGGAACCGTCGCCTTTAGGATCGAGCCATCGTAATCCATGCGGAATTCAACAAGGCTCTCATTGCCCAAAAAACGCGCGCGTTCGACCACTGCTCGGGCGGCGACGCCATCAGTGGGCGTTGGCATTGGTCCTTTGCCATTGCGATCAAAGTCCAGCTTGACGTGCTGAGGTCGGAACACGATCTCAACGTCCGTCCCATCTGGCACGCCCGGCGCAAGAAACCGACCGAACGGCGTATCGGCCAAAGCGCCATTAACCTGCGCCTTCAACACATTGACATCACTGAAGAATGCCACCGCAGCCTTATCCGCTGGCCTGGTATAGACGTTGTACGGCGCCCCTTGCTGCACGATTTTGCCGCGCCGCATCAGCGCAATCTCGTCCGCCATCCGCATCGCCTCGTCCGGCTCGTGCGTGACCAATAAAACGGCTGCGTCTTCTTCTTTGAGAACGGCAAGGGTCTCGTCCCGGATGCCGTCCCGTAAACGGTTATCCAGGCCCGAGAATGGCTCGTCCATCAGCATGATCCGCGGGCGTGGCGCCAGAGCCCGCGCCAAAGCCACCCGCTGCTGCTCACCGCCTGATAACTGATGCGGATATCCATCGATAAAGCGCATCAGGTCGACCTTGGTCAGCAGTTCTTCAACCCGTGCGCGCTTTTGCTCTTTGCTGCCTTTCAAGCCAAAGGCAACATTGTCTGCCACGCTGAGGTGCGGAAACAGCGCGAAATCCTGAAACATCAGCCCAATCTCGCGCCGCTCGGGCGGCACGCGAAACACTGTGTCGCAGATCAGTTTACCATCGACATAAATCTCGCCCGAGGTTTGCATCTCGACCCCTGCGATCATGCGCAAGGTGGTCGACTTGCCGCAACCCGATGGCCCCAGCAGACAGGTCACCTGCCCCGCCTGAACGCTCAGCGACACGTCATCCACAACCGCCCGCCCATCAAAGCGCGCCACAAGATTGCGAATTTCCAGCCGAGGAGGAGTTGTCGTAGCTGTCACCGATGGGCCCCGTTGCCTTTCCCGATCAAATCCATCGGGCTTGAGCGGGGATATCAACCCCGCCCATCAGGCGCAAGAGATCAGCAGCACCCGGCCGACGCCGCCTCACCCTGAACCACAAAGGGGCTATCCCCGCCGCATCCTTCGAAAATCCCGTAATGGGTAGCGAAATCACCGATGAATTCGAAATGCCGCGCAAACCGGGTGTCTTGCAGCATCATCCAGGTATTTCCGCAGACCGGAAACACCTTACCGGTCTCGATGGCATGGTGATCGTCCAGTACGAATTCATGCGGCGCATGCGGCACCGTGCCCTTGTAGATCACGGCCTGTCCGTAATCTTCGCATGCGGGCTCCAACTCTGGCAGCTTGAACAGTCGGTATGTGGCCGAAATAAAACTGAGCGGCGCGACCCTTTCCTCAAGAATCGGGTTTTCGATGGTCAACGGCCGATGCGTGACCCGGCGCGGATCGCCAAACCCAGCTGCGCGCGACATCGACAGGAAATCATTCCAATAGAGCGCACCCGACAGGCACTCGCCATACAGCACCTCGTCCTCAGCCATGTGTTTGGGCACCCGCCGGTCGGAATAGACGTCCGAGAAATACATCTCTCCGCCCTCTTTCAGCAACCGATGCGCGCCGCGCAGTACAGCGGCCTTGTCAGTTGCCAGATTGATCACACAATTCGAGACGATGATGTCGAACGAACCGGGCTCAAGCTCCAGCTCATCCAGCTTTTCGATATAGCCGTGATGGAACTCCACATTGCTTTTAGAGTGTCCAAAGACCTGCGCGTGATGGTCCTGGTGCGCGCGCGCGACATCCAGTTGTTCCGGCGTCATATCAACCCCGACTACGCGGCCGGTTTCGCCGACCATCGCGGACAGAGCGTAGACATCCCGCCCCGCACCGCAGCCCAGATCAAGGATGTGCATCCCTTCCAGATCCAACGGCGCGATCAATCCGCAGCCATAGTAACGCGTCAGCACATCATCATGAATCTGCGACAAAATTCTCTTGAGGTGGTCTGGCATGTCGTCCGGGGTGCAGCAGGCATTGGTTTGCAAGTCCGCACTGCCTTGCAGCACCTCGCCATAGTAATTCTGCACAGCTTCATGCTTCATCGGGGCAATCCTCTTGTCACTGGTTGATTTGAGCTAGTGCAGCAAGTCGCACCGCGCAATCCACCAGCACCCGATCTAACGAAACCGTGACAGCGCTCAGGCGAGCAGTTCGAAATCCACGCCTGCGCGCACCCGTCCGTTAACTTGAATCTCCAGCCGGTGTGGCCCAGGGACTAGTTTGAACGTCGTCGCATTGCCCTTGAGCTTATGACGTTTGCCAAGCGTCAGCTGACCATCGCTCAGCTCAGACTGTTTCAGCTTATGCACCTTAGGTGAAATTTTCCCGCCAGGCCGTTGAAAATGTATAATATAATCAACCAATACAGGTTGGCCTTTTACACCGCTTAGATCAGCCTCAAACTCCAGCGCATCCCCGATCCGCGCTGCGCCGTTCACCCGAACCTCGACCGCGATATCGGCGTCCGGATCATACCCTAGGGCTTTCATCGCCCCCGGATGCCCCGATTTCACAAGGCCGCGCAGCGCGTGTGAGGTCATCCAGTTCAGCTCTTCGTGATCCTGTTGCCCGGCCTCGCCCCAAGCATGCAGGCGCTCCAGCACGATATCGGGTTCTTTCTTTGTGATGTCGTTAAGATGATTGGCGATCGAGCGCGTAACGTAACGTGTCTTATCCCCATGCAGGCGATCCAGCAAAGGCAATGGGTCTGACATGCCCAGACCAACGGCCTGCCCCCAGGGCAAGCGCGGCCGCGTGCCTTCGCTGACCAGACGGCGCACATGGTAACTGGGATGCGCGCACCAGTCGTACATCCGCTCCAATACCAGCTCTGGGCATTGGTTCAAGAAGGGGCGGATCGCCCATTCCATCGAAAATCGCTGGGTCAGTTCTTCAAGAACATCCAATGCCAACGCAGGATGATCAAGCCCAACCGCGACAACCCAATCCCCCAGCGGTGCAAAGATGAAATCGCCAAAATCGTCATCTGTTTTATTGGGATCCAGCGGCTCAGGAAGCGCGCGTAGGATCACCGGAGCAACCACAGGCAAATCACCCGGAAAGGCTTGCTGCAAACATTCCGCGATCCAGGCCATACGCTCTTTCAATTCCAGCTCTGGCAGGCGTGAGATCACCTGAGAATCGAACGCAGACCTATCGAAACTAGGATCAGCCTCTGCGAACAACCCACTGAGGTAGCTCGTTTTTTCCGCATTAAATAGCTGATCTTTCAGCGAAAACCCTTGAGACATAACTACATCGTCAGATTGTTTGATCCACCGTCCAGCAGAATATTCTGCCCGACGATAAAACCAGCTTGTTGCGAACAAAGAAACGCGCAGGTCGCGCCGAACTCCTCCCGCGTCCCATAGCGCCGGGCCGGAATCGTAGCTGCGCGTTGCGCGCGCGCCTCGTCGATGGAAATCCCCGTTTGCGCAGATACACCACCGTCCAAAACATCCGCACGATCGGTCGCATGAATACCCGGCAACAGATTGTTGATGGTCACCCCAAACGGCGCGACCTGCCGAGCGGTGCCCGCAACATACCCGGTCAAACCGGTTCGTGCGGCATTGGACAATCCCAAGGCAGGAATCGGCGCACGGACGGACTGAGAAGTAATGTTCACCACGCGCCCCCAACCTTTGTCGATCATCGCCGGCAACAACGCCTTCATGAACGCGATAGGTGTCAGCATATTGCTGTCCAATGCCTTTATGAAATCCTCACGATCCCAGTCCGACCACAGGCCCGGAGGGGGACCACCCGCATTTGTCACAAGGATATCAATATTCTGCGCAGCGTTTATGACCTTATCCTGGCCATCTGACGAGGTGACGTCACAAGCCACAGTTTGCACTGCAATTCCATATGACGACCGCAGGCGCGTGGCCTCGGCCTCCAACGCTTCGGCACCGCGCGCGTTCATCACAAGGTCAACACCTGCTTCGGCCAACGCTTCGGCGCACCCCAAGCCCAGCCCTTTGCTGCTGGCACAAACCAGCGCACGTTTTCCGCGAATTCCCAAGTCCATTCTGACACTCCCTAACCTTGCCACTCATCTAGCACCGGCCCGGCAAGGAAGGCCAGAATGGGATTGTCAAATCAATAGAAGAACTCTTCCCGGACGATCTTGCCGTCGGCAACGTGATAGACACCGACCTCTTTCATATCAAAGCTTTCACCGGTTTCCTTGACCTTGCCCTGAACCTCAAAGATCACGGCAAAACGGTCGTCACCATGCGGATAAGGACCACTGACCGACGCGCCCGATACCTCATGCGCCCCTTCCCACCAGTCATGCTTGCCGCGAATAGCCTCAAGGCCGTGCGTCTCGCGCCCCATGCCCGCATAGTCCTGCCCTTCGACCGAGACAGCATCAGCTGCATAAAGTTTCTCAAGGTTTTCTTTGGCCCTGTTCTCTCGGCATCCTGCGACCAGTTCGTCAGCGATTTCATTCAAATTCATTGGTCCACTCCATATTTTGTTCACTATATGTTCTTATTGCCATAGCCACATGATTCGAACCAGCCCCTTTGTCTTGCCTCGGCAGAATTCCCCGCCTATACGCGCGAATATGCTTGATACCTCGAACCAACCCACCCTGCCGCCCGAGATCGCCCGGCGCCGGACCTTCGCCATCATCTCGCACCCAGATGCAGGCAAAACGACGCTGACAGAAAAGTTCCTGCTGTACGGCGGCGCGATCCAGATGGCCGGTCAGGTCCGCGCCAAGGGTGAGGCGCGGCGCACGCGCTCGGACTTCATGCAGATGGAGAAGGATCGCGGCATCTCGGTTTCCGCCTCGGCGATGTCGTTTGATTACGGCAACTTTCGATTCAATCTGGTGGACACACCCGGCCACTCGGATTTCTCCGAGGATACCTATCGCACACTGACCGCTGTAGACGCTGCTGTGATGGTGATCGACGGCGCGAAGGGTGTGGAAAGCCAGACGCAGAAATTGTTCGAGGTCTGCCGTCTGCGCGATTTGCCGATCCTGACCTTCTGTAACAAGATGGATCGCGAAAGCCGCGATACGTTTGAAATCATCGATGAGATTCAGGAGATGTTGGCGATCGACGTCACGCCCGCCGCGTGGCCGATTGGCGTGGGTCGCGATTTCATCGGCTGTTACGACATGCTGCGCGACAGGTTGGAACTGATGGACCGCGCCGACCGCAACAAGGTGGCCGAGAGCATTCAGATCGACGGGCTGGACGACCCCAAACTGGCCGAGCACGTGCCTGCCGAACTGCTGGATAAGCTGCTGGAAGAGGTTGAGATGGCGCGCGAATTGCTGCCCAAGCTCGACCCGCAGGCGGTGTTGGAAGGCCACATGACGCCGATCTGGTTTGGTTCGGCCATCAACTCGTTTGGCGTCAAGGAACTGATGGAAGGCATCGGCGCTTATGGCCCGCAGCCACAGGTTCAATCCGCCGAACCGCGCCAGATTGCGCCGGATGAGAAGAAGGTCGCCGGTTTCGTGTTCAAAGTGCAGGCCAACATGGACCCCAAGCACCGCGACCGGGTGGCCTTTGTCCGCATGGCCTCGGGACATTTCAAACGTGGTATGAAGCTGACCCATGTGCGGTCGAAAAAGCCGATGGCGATTTCGAACCCCGTACTGTTCCTCGCCTCTGACCGGGAACTGGCCGAAGAAGCCTGGGCCGGAGACATCATTGGCATCCCGAACCACGGCCAGTTGCGCATCGGCGACACGCTGACCGAAGGCGAAGCGATCCGCGTCACGGGCATCCCGTCCTTCGCGCCGGAACTGCTGCAAACCGTGCGCGCAGGCGATCCGATGAAAGCCAAGCATCTCGAAAAGGCCCTGATGCAGTTTGCCGAGGAAGGCGCGGCCAAGGTCTTCAAGCCCTCGATCGGGTCGGGCTTTATCGTCGGCGTCGTTGGCGCGCTGCAGTTCGAAGTTCTCGCCAGCCGGATCGAAATGGAATATGGCCTGCCGGTTCGGTTTGAGGCGTCTCAATTCACCTCGGCCCGATGGGTCAGCGGCGACAAGGCCGAGATCGACAAATTCGTCAACGCCAACAAGCAGCACATCGCGCATGACCATGACGGCGACATCGTCTATCTGACGCGTCTGCAATGGGATATCGACCGGGTGGTTCGTGACTATCCAGCGCTGAACCTGACCGCGACGAAGGAAATGATGACCTGACGGATTCTGAGGCCAATCCAGAAATGACCACATGGGGGATTGTGTCCACGATCCGCGCCCCGCGTGAGGATATTCTGCGCTTTGCCGCCCACCACCTCGATATCGGCGCGGACCGGATTCACATCTTTCTGGACGAGCCGGTCCAAGGCGACATCACCGGCCTGCGCGAACACCCCCGGATCCGGGTGCGCACCTGCGATGCCGCGTTCTGGAAACGGCGCGGGCGCGAGAGGCCGGACAAACATCAGGTCCGGCAATCCTCGAACGCAAATCTGATCTACAATCGGACCGATTTGGATTGGGTCGCACATATCGACGTCGATGAGTTTCTGTGGCCGATGGCCCCGATCCCAGAGCTGCTGCGCGACATTCCCGATGACATCCCTGCCGTCCGCGTCCGCCCGATCGAGGCTCTGGCGGGGGGTGAGGACCTCTACAAAGCCTTCATTCCCGAAAGCGCGAACCGGCAAAAGCTGGTCGAGACGCTCTACCCGAATTTCGGCGCTTATGTTCTGGCCGGTTTCATGAGCCACATTCAGGGCAAACTATTCGTGCGCCGTGGCCTGAAAAAACTAAGCGACCGTATACACAACCTTTATCAGCACGGCGAATTTCTGCCGGTCAGGACCGAGTTGCCGCAAATCGACCTGTGCCACCGCCACGCCCCGGATTGGGAACACTGGCTGGCGCATTATCGTTTCCGCCTCGAACGCGGTTCGTACCAAGCAAGCCAGACGCCCAACCGCCCAAGGAAAATTGGTGGATTGAACAAGTTCGAACTGCTCAGCCTTCTGGAGGCTGAATTCGGGCTTGATGGGTTGAAGGAATTCTATGATGAAATCAGCGCAGTCGATCCCGACGTGCTGGAGCGACTTGAAGATAACGACATGATCCGGCACCGCCCGCTGGATCTGGACCAAAAAGTCGCGAAACACTTTCCCGGAACCATCTGAATTGTTGCGGAAATCCCTGTTACCGGCGGATATGCCAAAAGGTTAAGCCGACTTCATTTGACCCTGCCCCACGTTTTTGTTATGCCCGCGCCACAGCCGAAACGCGCATGGGGCGCATGGCCATCCGGGCCCGGCATTTTCAGACGCGCGGGCTAGGTCTAGTGTCCGCATGAACCGGACATACATGACAAAGTTTAACGAACTGAACCTGAACCCGAAGGTCCTCAAAGCCATTGAGGAAGCCGGATACGAAACTCCGACCCCGATCCAGGAAGGCGCTATTCCAGCCGCGCTGGAGGGGCGTGATGTTCTGGGGATCGCCCAGACCGGCACCGGCAAAACCGCCAGCTTTACCCTGCCGATGATCACTCTGCTCGCACGCGGGCGTGCGCGGGCGCGGATGCCCCGCTCGCTGGTCTTGTGCCCGACGCGGGAACTGGCGGCACAGGTGGCCGAAAACTTCGACACCTACGCCAAGCATCTCAAGCTAACCAAAGCGCTGCTGATCGGTGGTGTTTCGTTCAAGGAGCAGGATGCTCTGATCGACCGCGGTGTTGATGTTCTAATCGCCACTCCGGGCCGTCTGCTGGACCATTTCGAACGCGGCAAGTTGCTGCTCACCGGCGTGCAGATCATGGTGGTGGATGAAGCCGACCGAATGCTCGACATGGGTTTCATCCCCGATATTGAACGCATCTTTTCGCTGACGCCCTTCACCCGCCAGACCCTGTTCTTCTCGGCCACCATGGCACCCGAGATCGAACGGATCACCGACACCTTCCTGTCAGCCCCAACCCGGGTTGAAGTCGCGCGTCAAGCCACCGCCTCGGAAACCATCGAACAGAGCGTGGTGATGTTCAAAGGCGGTCGCCGGGATCGTGAGGCCAGCCAAAAACGCAAAACCCTGCGCGCGCTGATCGATGCCGAAGGTGACAAATGCACCAACGCCATCATCTTCTGCAACCGCAAGACGGATGTTGATATCTGTGCCAAGTCGCTGAAGAAATACGGCTATAACGCCGCAGCGATTCATGGTGATCTGGACCAGTCGCAGCGGATGAAAACACTGGACGGATTCCGCGATGGATCACTGCGGCTGCTGGTGGCCTCGGACGTGGCGGCACGAGGTCTGGATATCCCCTCGGTCAGCCATGTGTTCAATTTCGACGTTCCCGGCCATGCCGAGGATTACGTCCACCGCATCGGCCGCACCGGTCGTG
Organism: Ruegeria sp. CE9; assembly: GCF_056537425.1. Taxonomy (NCBI): domain Bacteria; kingdom Pseudomonadati; phylum Pseudomonadota; class Alphaproteobacteria; order Rhodobacterales; family Roseobacteraceae; genus Ruegeria; species Ruegeria sp. CE9. Next base: position 825,110 of record NZ_JBQFRO010000001.1, read on the forward strand.
CTGGGCGCGAGGGCAAGGCGATCACGATCTGCTCGGGCCGCGATGAAAAGGCGCTGGCCGCGATCGAAAGCCTGATTCAGAAAGACATTCCGCGCATCGACAATCCGGTCAAGGCAGACGAGCCCAAGCCCGAGGCGCCAAAGCCTGAGAAAAAGGCCAAGGCCGCAGACAGCAAGAAAAGCGAAAACCGGAAAGAGCGTGAGCCCAAATCCCGTGGGCGTGGGCGTCGTGAAGATAGCGGGCCGGCTGTTGTGGGCATGGGCGATCACATGCCCAGCTTTATCGCACTCAGCTTTGACGAGCGTCGCGCAAGCTAAATCGTCAGAACAAGCGCCAGTATCGACAGGCCAAGCAAAGTCATCCCGGCAATCTCGCGCCGGGTGATGGTTTCACGGAAAAACAGCAGCGAGGCCAACAGACTGAGGATCAGCTCAATCTGCCCCAAGGCCTTTACGTAGGCCGCGTTCTGTAACGTGAAAGCAAAGAACCAGCAGAACGAACCACAAAGGCTGGTCAGGCCGACAAAAACGCCGGTCCGGCGTGTTTCCCACACCGCGCGCAGCTCGGCCCTGTCCCTCCACAGCAACCAAAGCCACATGCTGAGGAATTGAAACGTCACCACCGCAGCCAGTGTCACAAGCGCCCGGAACCACGCATCGATATCGCCCAATTGTAGTGAGGCACCGCGATAGCTGACCGAGGAAAAGGCAAACAACACACCTGACCCAAGTCCAAGGCGCGAGGCCTTGTTTGTCAGATGTTGCCACCAAGCCCCCCTGCCACCGGGTGTTTTTGACAACAACAGGACAGCCATCAGCCCAAGCAAAATTGCTGCAAGCGCCCCGGTCGAAACCTGATCGCCAAGGATGAGGAACCCCACAATAGCGGTTTGAATTACCTCGGTTTTCTTAAACGTTATCCCGACAGCGAAATTACGCTGTTTGAACAAGGCCACAACGCAGATCGTGGCCAATATCTGTGACGTTCCGCCGATGACAGCAAAGATCCAAAACTTCGCCTTCAGTGTCGGCAGTTCGTACCCTGTCGCGCCCAACGCTATGAAAAGCCCCAGCAACGCTAACGGCATCGAATAGGCAAATCGCGCGAATGTCGCCCCGGCGGCTGAAAGCTTGGCGCTGCTCAGCGATTTCTGCAGCATAAACCGCACCGTTTGGAACGATGCGGCAGCGATGGTGACGGGAATCCATAAACTCATGGTTTCCCTTTTGTCGTGAAATCAAGGCTTTGGCCAGAGCGGATGCTCTACCGGGTCCTTGGCGCGCCAGAAGTACTCCCTGAAAATCTGCGCATACGATCGGTAAACATACGCCTCGTTGCAGGCCTGATACCGTTCTTTGCCCATGCGGTAGAGCGCAGGCAATCTGTACCACGGCGCTGACGGATTCATATGATGAACTACGTGCAGGTTATTGTTCAGAAACAGAAATGCCAGTAGACCCCGATCTTCGACGATCACCGTCCGAGCGCGCGATTTCTCATGCGCGCGATGTTCCAGAAACGTGCGGATCTTGACCAACCCCAGCCCGATATAGGCTGACAAGACGAAGGCCCAGATCGGCATGTTCGAAAGCGCGACGACCCAAAGCACCGCGACAACGCCAGGGATATGCAGCGCCCACGCCAACAGAATCTCCCGATCTCCACGCTTTGCTCCCCGCAGTTCATCCCGCAAGAATGCCACCTGCCCGATTGCGGGGCCCAGAACCATCCGCCCCAGCAGAGTGTTGTTCACCTTATACATCCGCCTTTGCCACCCTGCCAGAGATGCCCAAACCTGTGGGTCGAGGTAATTGGATTCAGGATCATCGTAAGGATCGGTCAGGTTGGCATCACAGTGATGCGCCAAATGCATGTCTCGAAACCGGTTGTACGGAATGAACAAGGTGAGCGGCAGCGCCATCAGCGCTTCATTCAACCATTTCTGACGGAACGGATGCCCATGCAACGCTTCATGCGTTAACGATGAATGCAACGCGGCCACCAGACCCATGAAAGGGATCGCCAGCCACAATGATATGCCCGCCAGCCAATATATCGCACCAAGCCAAGCGGAATAACACGCCACGATCAGGGCAAACGTCACCCATTCGGGTGATTTGGGTGTGACCGGCTCAGCCATTCCGGCCCCACGAAATTCCGGCCCAAACGCGCTCATAGATCACGTACAAGGTCAAGCCTATGGCCGTATTGACCAGTGCCACCATTCCCCCAAGCGCGGCTGAACCCGTTGCGATCAAACCAACCAGCGTCATCATCGCCAGCCCCATCGCATTCCACACCAGCGCTTTCACGACCGATCTGCGTCGCGTTTCCATTCCAGACCCCATTCTTGTTTTTGTAACATCAGCGTTACAGACAGACCCATGGGTCGGGAATTCTGAATATGATTAACAATTCTCAACAATGATGTTATTTATCACCACATGATTGAAAAAATCGACAAACGCGACCGATCTTCACGCTTCCGCAAGCGACTGACGCGCGCCATGCAGGACCAAGGCATCAGTCAAAGCGCGTTGGCGCGCAGCATCGGTGTTGATCGCTCCACCGTGTCGCAATTGCTGACCGGTGCGGGTGCACGCCTGCCGAATGCCCATGTGGTCGGCAGCTGCGCCTCGGCGCTTGGGGTCTCGGCCGACTGGCTGCTTGGGCTCTCGGACAGGCCAGAAAGTGCGGCGGAACTGCTGGCCAGTTCGCTGACCCTGACCGAGGCCGCCCGCGCGCTGGTGGATGAGCGTATCTTTGAATGGCATCAGGAAGCCGCAGGTTACAAGATCCGCCATGTCCCCGCTGCCCTGCCCGACATGCTCAAAACCCGCGCGGTGCTGGAATGGGAATATGCCCCGCATCTGGGGCGCACAGCGGATCAGGCCATCGGGGCCTCGGCCGACCGCCTTGCTTGGATGCGCAGTGCGCAGTCCGACTATGAAATCGCGATGCCCTTGTTCGAAATCCAAAGCTTTGCGCATGCGACCGGATATTACGAAGACCTGCCCCTTCAGGACCGGCTGGATCAGATCGATCACCTGCTGCAACTTTGCGAACAACTTTACCCGCGCCTGCGCATCTATCTCTTTGATGCAAAAAGGCTTTATTCGGCCCCTGTAACGATATTTGGCCCGCTCTTATGTGTGTTCTATGCTGGCAGTCACTATATGGCCTTCCGTGACCGCGACCGGATCGAAGTGTTTACGCTCCATTTCGACCGTCTGGTGCGCGAGGCAGACATGACTGCACGCGATTTCCCCGCTCATCTGCGCCAATTGCGGGGCGAAATCTCTGGGGCATGACCCGAACCATAAGCTGTAGTATAGTCCATTAGCGCGAACCCACAGACATTCCGATCACAAACGGAGGATGACGGGAATGGATGCTCTCAAAACCGCTCAATACGCACGTGCCTTGTACACGGCCCATGGCGACCGCGCCGAAGCCGAAGCCGCTCAGAAGATGCGCGAATGCGAAGCCGCCGGAAACCAGCAAGAGGCACAGGACTGGCAAGCCGTCCGCGGCGCAATCCGCCAGATTCGCGGACCCAATCAGGGCTGAACCGCGAAATCTAAGTGACCTAACCCCCGGCGCGATCCCTCGCGACGGGGGCTGAATCCGTTTCTCATTCCGGCCTACGGATCGCGGCACCTGCACCGTCTGGATAAGGCAGCCCGGCCTGGGCCTCTGCAATTCGGGCCATCGCAGCTTCGATCTGGGGCGACGGCGGGCTGGGGCGTCGCGTTTCAAGGCTGACATGCAGCAGGAAACTCTCACCCGTGGCGAGCAAAGTCTCGCCTTCGTACATGCTGTGGAAGACATGCAACTTCTTGCCCTGCCCCAAAAGCATCTGCGTACGGCACTCAATCCGCGCGCCAGCATGCACTTCCTGCACATACCGGATGTGGTTTTCAGCGGTAAAATAACTGCCGCCCGTGGCGATGTAGTCCATATCGCAGCCGATGATCTCCATGAACCGATCCGTGGCCGCGGCAAAAGCCTCCAGATACTTCGCCTCGTTCATGTGGCCGTTGTAGTCGGTCCAATCCAGCGGCACTGCGCGCGCCAGGGTCAGAATCGGCTGGCTCAGATCCGCCTCATCCAGCGTCGGCAGCGCCCCCGGTCTCAGGGCCGCATCATACTGGTTCAGCACCGCCCCCGCCCCATAATCTTGCGCCTTAAGCGCACGCATCATGCCCACGAGGTTGTTGTCGCGGATACGTTCCAATTCGCGGATCGAATGCATTCCCGACTGCGCATCCGATTGATCGGCGATCAGATCAACCAGCTCATCGGTGAACTCGGGCACGTCCATCAACTTGGTCCAGGGCCATTTGAGCGCCGGACCAAACTGCGCCATGAAATGCCGCATCCCAGCCTCGCCTCCGGCCACGCGATAGGTCTCGAACAGCCCCATCTGTGCCCAGCGGATGCCAAAGCCCATGCGGATCGCTTCGTCGATTTCCTCGGTGGTCGCGATACCGTCCTTGACCAGCCACAAAGCCTCGCGCCAGACCGCCTCAAGGAACCGGTCCGCAATATGCGCGTCGATTTCCTTTTTGATATGCAGCGGAAAGAATCCAACCGACTTCAGCAACTCCTGCGCCCGTTCGACCATTTCTGCCGGGTTTTTCTCAGTCGGCACCAACTCGATCAGAGGCAGCAGGTATACCGGGTTGAACGGATGCGTGACCACTATCTGCTCGGGCCGCAATGCGCCCTCCTGCAGTTCGGACGGTTTGAACCCGCTGGTCGATGACCCGATGATCGCGCTTGGTTCACAGACCTCTTGCAAGCTATTGTAAACCTTCAGTTTCAGGTCGATCCTCTCGGGCACGCTCTCCTGAATCCAGATCGCCCCCTGAACTGCATCCGCCATCTCGCTGTGAAAAGTCAAATCGCCCTCGGGCGGCAAAGGCACATCACTTAGGCCCGGCAAGGACCGCCGCGCATTGGCCAACACCTCACTAATCTTCCGCTCAGCTTCCGGGTCTGGATCAAACACCCGAACGTCCCACCCATTCAGAAGGAAACGCGCAGCCCATCCGCCGCCGATAACACCGCCACCTATGATTGCAGCTGTTTTTGCTTGTTGCTCTTCGCCCACGATCCGCCTCTTCATCTGGCCAAAAATATCCCGGGGGTTTGGGGGCTGGCCCCCAATCCGCACTTACTTCGCAGCCGGCGCCCGTTTCACCAGCCCCAGTTTCTCACGCACTTCCTGCGGCCCGATCACGCGCGCGCCCATATTCTCGATGATGCTGCCCGCGCGTTCCACCAATTGCCAGTTCTCAGCCAGAACGCCCTTCTCCAACCAAAGGTTATCTTCCAATCCAACCCGCACATTGCCGCCTGCGAGAACCGAGGCCGCCACATACGCCATCTCATTCCGCCCCAGCGAAAACGCGCTGAACGTCCAATCCTCAGGCACGTTATTCACCATAGCCATAAACGTATTCAGATCATCGGGCGCACCCCAGGGCACCCCCATGCAAAGCTGAACCAAGGCGGGGCTGTCCAGCACGCCCTCTTTCACCAACTGCTTAGCAAACCAAAGATGGCCGGTGTCAAACGCCTCGATCTCAGGCTTCACACCCAGATCAGTCATCATCTGCCCCATCGCCCGCAGTGCACCGGGCGTATTGGTCATCACGTAATCGGCCTCGGCAAAGTTCATCGTGCCACAGTCCAGCGTGCAGATTTCTGGCAGACACTCCGCCACATGCGCAACCCGCTCGGTCGCGCCCACCAGATCAGTTCCAGCCTCGGCCAACGGCAGAGGATTTTCAACTCCGCCAAACACCATGTCACCACCCATACCTGCGGTCAGGTTCAGAACCGCGTCTACTTCGGCATCGCGAATGCGGTCCGTGACTTCACGGTACAGCGCCAGATCGCGAGACGGCGCGCCGGTCTCGGGGTCGCGCACATGGCAATGCACCACCGCTGCACCCGCCTTGGCGGCGGCAATCGCGCTGTCGGCAATCTGCTCGGGTGAGCGCGGCACATGAGGGCTGCGATCTTGCGTCCCGCCCGACCCGGTCACGGCACATGTGATAAAGACTTCGCGGTTCATTTCCAAAGGCATGGTGTTATCCCCAGCTTATACCCGGTTCTTCCATGGGTTTTCCCCAGGCTTCTCCCCGGATTCCGATTTGCGTCAATCCCAACTCTGGCGCAGCCTTGGCCAAACCACTTGGCAGAATGCGAATCAGACTTGATGAAATCCGCAAAAAACATACTGCAACCCGAACATCGCGCCCTCAAAACGGCAGTGCTGGTGTTGGATGAATGCAACACGCTCAGCTTTGCCGCCGCTGTCGATCCGATGCGTGCGGCCAATCGCTTGGCGGATCGGCCCGCGTTTGACTGGGATTACGTCACCGCCACGGCAGAGCCCGCGATGCTGACAAGCGCTCTGAACGTCCAAGGCATTCCGCTGGCCCGTCTTCAGGGATGCGATCTGTTGATCGTCGTCGCGGGGTTCCAACTGGCGCGCCACGCAACACCAAGCCTTCTCGCCGGACTGCGCCGCATCGCCGCCACCGGCGCTGCCATCGCCGGGATCGATGGTGGCCCCTGGCTTCTGGCCGAGGCCGGTCTGCTCGACGGCCATGCCGCGACCACCCATTGGGAGGATCTGGAAAACTTCGCCGCCCGCTTCCCAAATGTCGATATGCGCCCAGACCGGTTCACCGTCTCTGAAAACCGCCTAACCTCGGGCGGGGCGGTCCCGGCCATCGACATGATGCTCCACATCATCGCGGCCCGCCATGGTGCAGGTTTTGCCGCGCGTGTCTCTGGGCTGTTTCTCTACGAGGGTGCGTCGCAGCCTTCAAAACCGCAAAGCCGCACCGGCGCCCCGCACCGCCACACAGCACTCACGGCCAAGGCCAACTCGCTTATGGAATCCTCGCTTGACGAGCCTTTGCCACTGGCTGATATCGCCGACACCCTTGGCACCAGCACGCGCACCCTGCAGCAACAATTCCGCCTGCGTCTGAATACAACCCCGCAGGACCACTACCTGCAGCTCAGACTGGCCGAGGCCCGCCGTCTGGTCACCGATACCGACATGCCGCTGATGGATGTGGCTCTAGCCACTGGCTTTGCCTCGCAATCCAGCTTCGCCCGCGCTTTCCGCACCGCCCATGGCCTTTCGGCGCGCGATCTCCGGCAAGATCGAACACAACCCACCCATCACTAACGGGATCCAGCTTCATCTGGCCATAAATATCCCGGGGGAGTCGCCAAAGGCGACGGGGGCAGAGCCCCCGCGCCTTTAGTAAGGCATAGGAAACGCTCGATGCGCCGCGCTGATCTCGTCCATCACATCCTGTGACAACACCAGGTCCTTGCCTGCCAGAATATGCTCCAACTGCGCCACAGTCGTTGCGCCAAAAATGGTCGAGCCCATGAACGGACGGCTACAGCACCACGCCAATGACATATGCACCGGGTCCAACCCGTGCCGTTCGGCGATCTCCAGGTAGGCCGCCACCGCATCAAGTACACGATCGGAATTGCGCCCGCCCATCGAAGGGACCAGAGACATGCGCGATCCCTCGGGTACCGCGCCACCCTGATATTTGCCGGTCAGGAATCCGGCGGCCAACGGCGAAAAGGCCAACAATCCGACATCTTCGAATAGGCACAACTCAGCCAGATCGGTATCGAACAACCGGCAGAGCAACGAATATTCGTTCTGGATCGACGCGACTCGCGGCCCGCCAACCTCATCGGATGCGCGCAACCATTGCGCTGTGCCCCAGGCACTTTCATTCGACAGGCCAAAGGCGCGAATATTACCCTTATCAACCTGTGCCTGCAGCGCGATCAGGCTCTCCTGCATTTCGGCCACAACCTCATCGCGGTTATGCCCGGTCGGCGCAAAATCCCAGTTCTGGCGGAACATATAGCTGCCGCGGTTAGGCCAATGAAATTGATAAAGGTCGATGCAATCCGTCTGCAACCGCCGAAGTGAGCCTTCAATGGCCTCGGGAATCGTCTCTTTCGATATCGGCGCACCATTGCGTGCGTGCACAAACCCCTCGCCCGAATGCTTGGTTGCGAGCACATAGTCCCCACGTCTGGACTTGTTGGCCGCATTCCAATTGCCCAGGATCTCTTCGGTCCGCCCCACCGTCTCGGCCGAGATCGGGTTGACCGGATACATCTCAGCCGCGTCTACAAAGTTGATCCCATTTGCCAACGCCATATCCATCTGGCGATGCCCCTCGGTTTCCGAGGTCTGAGTGCCAAATGTCATCGTGCCTAAACACAAGTCAGACACCATAATCCCTGTTCGGCCCAAAGGCTTCATTTGCATCTTAAATCTCCCTTAAAATCACTTTGCCGATTACGCCTCGGCCTTCTTTTCCCAACGTCCTGATTCTTCTGACCAATATTGTGCCGAGCAGCCCGCGCCGGTCAGCTCTTTCCACTGCCCGCGCGCACGTTGAACCGCATCCAGATCATTCCCGTCAAACAGAATACAGACGCGCTCAAGGCCCGAGACCTCCTCGGCCTCAACTCGTGCACCATCAACCGCCATGACGCAGGTTGCGCCGTTTGCGGCCTCTGGCCCGGTCGTCAGCAAGATCGGCTGCGCGGCATCATGCGCACCGCCTTCTCGCCCGTGCGGCAGGAACCCCTCTTCCGGCCCCAACCACAGCTTTTCATCCAGCCAATCCATCCGCGCGGGATCAACACCCCGCACGGCAATCCGCCACCCGGCCTGCCGCGCCTTGTCCAGCAGCACAGGCAATGTGTGCTCAAGCGGCTGACGGGTCAGGTGGTAGAAATAGACGGCCCCCATGTGCTTACTCGAAATTGTCCTGCACAAACCGGCTCAGCGCCCGCACGCCCCAGCCGGTGGCCCCTTTCGGCGCATAAGACGTCTCGGATGAAACCGAGGCCACGCCTGCGATATCCAGGTGTATCCACGGTGTCTCTTCCTTCACGAACCGCTGCAGGAACTGTGCCGCGGTGATCGAACCCGCAGGCCGTCCGCCCACGTTCTTCATATCCGCGATGCGCGATTTCAGCTGTTTATCATAGCCTTCCCCCAGGGGCAGCCGCCATGCGCCCTCGTCCTCGGCCTTGGCCGATTTCAGGAACGCATCACAGAAGGTGTCGTTGTTCGAGAAGACCCCGGCATTCTCATGCCCAAGACCAATGATGACTGCGCCCGTCAGCGTAGCCAGATCGATCATGCCCACAGGCTGGAACCGCTCCTGCGCGTACCACATGACATCGCACAGAACCAAGCGGCCCTCGGCATCGGTGTTGATGATCTCGACCGTGTCGCCCTTCATCGAAGTGACCACATCACCAGGACGGGTGGCATTACCCGAAGGCATGTTTTCAACCAGCCCGACCAGCCCCACCAGGTTTGCCTTGGCCTTACGCTTGGCCAGCGCCCGCATGGTTCCGGCGACAACACCGGCGCCGCCCATATCCATGGTCATGTCTTCCATGCCGCCCGCAGGTTTCAGCGAAATACCACCAGTATCGAACACAACGCCCTTGCCGACCAAGGCCAGCGGCGCATCATCCTTGTCGCCGCCATCCCACTGCATCACCACAACTTTCGACGGGCTGACCGAGCCCTGCCCGACGCTCAGCAACGTGCGCATGCCCAGTTCGGCCAGCTTGTCCTCTTCCAGAACCTCGACCTTCAGGCCCAGCGATTCCATCTCAACCAGCCGGTCCGCGAACTCGGTTGTTGTCAGCACGTTCGCGGGCTCATTGGTCAGATCGCGTGTCATGCGCACGCCATCTGCAACGGCATAGAGCGGGGCAAATGTGGCCTCGGCCTCTTCCGGTTTAGAATGACCGATGGTGATCTCGCCTGCCGGATCGGCCTCCTTGGTCTTGTGGACATCAAAATCATAGGTCCGCAGCACCATTCCCAAGGCCAGTTCTTCGATGCGCGCGTGATTGGCGGCCATGATCAGAACAGGTTTGCCCGCTGCAGCTTTCGCCAGATTGGCCCCAGCCTTGCGCGCCTCGTCAGAATCAGGACGGCGCGGCAGGACCAGAATATCCAACGCTTCGGCCGCCATTCCGGCAGGCCAAGCCAGCGAGATCACATTACCTGACTTGGCCTTGCTGAACCGCTCGCTTTCGACAAGCCGTGCAACAGCGCCCTTGGTCAGGCGATTGGCCCGACGCGCGGCGGGACTCATCTTGCCATCGGCGGGAATAAGAATGGCCACCCGCCCTTCGGCCTGCGCCATCGCATCAAGATCAAAGGGGGTGAAACGGACCGGCGCAAGACTGCTCATATCATTCTCCTGAAAAATGCGTTGCCCAAGACCTAGCCCGCGCAGCCCCCATTGACCAGATAGCAGTTTTCCCCGCCGGGCAATTGCATTATGGTCGCGCGAAAATAACGGCAGGCCTCGGGGGAGAGAACGTGAGATCAATCGGCAGCTACAGGCCGTCGCGCATGATTCCATGCCCGGTCGTGATTCTCGAATGCCGGGGTCTGATGGGGATTTTCGCGTGATCCTCGACCGCTACTTTGCGCGCCGGTTTATCCAGTGCTTTCTTGTGATCGGCGGTATTTTTCTGACCCTGATGGTCCTGATCGATCTGATCGAACAGGTGCGTCGTTTCGATGGCATAGGCCTGTCCTTCGGTCAGTTGCTGCAGCTGACACTGCTGAATATACCCGCCGCGATCAGCGAGATGCTGCCCTTGCTGATGATCCTTGCCACAATCGCGCTGTTCGTGGGCCTTGCGCGCAGCTCCGAACTTGTGGTGACCCGCGCCATCGGACGCTCAGGCATTCGCGCCCTGTTAGCACCTGTTTTGCTGGCGCTGGTCATCGGCGGGCTTGCGGTTGCATTGCTGAATCCCATCGCCGCTGCGACGTCGGAAGAATTTCAGCGGCTGTCCGACGATTACCGCAATCAGGGCAGTTCAGCCCTGTCGATCAGCCGCGAAGGGCTGTGGCTGCGTCAGGGTTCAGAAAATGGCCAGTCCGTGATTCATGCCACCGGCACAGTCAACGGCGACCGGTTTGCACTGCAGGATGTGACAATCACCACGTTTTCGTCTGATGGTAAGCCGAAACAACAGATCTCGGCGCAGCAAGCTGATCTTGAGGATGGATTCTGGACCCTGCATCAGGCCAAAATCTGGCCCATTCAGGATGATCTCAACCCCGAAGTAAACGCGACAACCCACGAGATTCTGAACCTGCCCACAACGCTCACCCGCGATCGGATTCTCGACACGCTCGGCCAGAAGGATTCGGTATCGGTCTATGATTTACCACAGTTGATTCAGGATTTGGGCGAGGCCGGCTTTTCTACCAAGCAATACGAGGTCTGGCTGCAAGTACAGCTTGCGCGGCCGCTGTTTCTGGTCTCGATGGTCCTGATCGGGGCTGCCTTCACCATGCGCCACGTCCGGTTTGGCGGCACCGGTGTCGCTGTACTGACCGCCGTTCTGCTGGGGTTCGGTATCTACTTTATACGAAACTTTGCGCAAATCCTTGGCGAAAACGGACAATTACCGATTCTCGTTTCCGCCTGGGCGCCACCATTTGCCGGGATTCTACTGTCTTTGGGCCTGCTGTTACACGCGGAGGATGGCTGATGCGCCCCCTCCTTTCATTGCTGCTTTCCAGCGCTCTGGTCTTTTCACTGCCAATGACTGGGGCAGCGCAATCAACCAGCGTCGGGGCTGGCGACAGCTCTGCCAAGGCAGAACAAAATCAACCCGCCCTGCTGGTCGCTGATGAGATATTCATCACACCGGATCGCAAATTGGTCGCCGAGGGGAATGTCGAAGCCTTTCAAGGTGACGTGAAGCTTACGGCACAAAGCGTCACCTATGATCGCGAAACCGGCGAGCTGACCCTTGTTGGTCCCATCCGTATCGATCAGGGCGGTAACAGCACGCTGCTGGCCGATTCCGCACAGCTGGATAGTGGCATTCAGAACGGATTGCTGATGGGCGCACGGATGGTGTTCGATCAGCAGGTTCAGATCGCGTCCGTCCAAGCCACACGCGCAGCGGGGCGATACACCCAGTTCAGCAAGGTCGCGGCAACCTCATGCCACGTTTGTGCGGATGGCCGCCCGCCTCTCTGGCAGATCCGTGCCCGAAAAGTGACCCACGACCAGTTAGAGCGGCAGCTATATTTTGAGGGTGCGCAGTTCCGGATTCTGGATGTACCGGTCTTCTATTTTCCCACCTTGCGCCTGCCTGATCCAACGCTTGAGCGGGCGACCGGCTTTCTTGTGCCGTCTATCCGCACCACTTCACAGCTGGGTACTGGCCTTCAGGTCCCGTATTTCTTCAAGATCGGCGATCACAAGGACCTGACCGTAACGCCTTATTTTTCGTCCAAAACCCGGACACTTGGGCTCCGATACAGACAGGCCTTCAAACGGGGGCGCATCCGATTGCAAGGGGCCTTCACGCGTGACGATGTTCAACCCGGTCGGGATCGCGGATATTTCTTCGCAGACGGGCGATTTGCCCTTGGGAATGGCTATCGGCTGACATTCGATATCAAGACAACCTCGGACGATTCTTATCTCGCCGACTATGGCTTGCCTGATTTCGACCGTTTGCGCAGTGAAATCGCACTTGAACGGATCAAGCGCGATACCGCCTTCAGAACCAGCTTCATTCACTACAAAACCCTCCGCGACAGCGAAAATCAGGACGAAATCCCCTCCCGCATCTTTGATATCAACTACCGCAAACGTTTCTTTCCCAATGCGTTAGGCGGTGAAGTAGAGCTAAGCTTTGACGGCCACACCCATACACGTACCAGCGACGAGGATATTGTGGGCCGCGACGTCGCGCGTGCCACATTCGATGCAGAATGGTTGCGCAACTGGACATTCGCAACAGGGTTGCGCGCCGAAGCGCTGGTTGGTGCCTCGGTTGACACGTTCAATATTCGCAATGACAGCAGTTTCCCGAACAACGTAACACGTTCGACCCCGCGTGCGGCTTTCACGCTGCGCTATCCCATGTTGCGGCGTGAGCAGAGTGGTGCCACGCAGATTCTTGAACCAATTGCACAAATTGGCTGGACGCATGTTTCCGACAACGACCTGCCCAACGACGAAAGCACGTTTCAGGAATTTGATCAGGGAAACCTTCTGGCCCTGTCGCGCTTCCCTGCCCCCGACCGTCGGGAAGATGGAACAACGGCTGTGGTTGGGTTGAACTGGTTGCGCTACAACGCCGATGGCTGGCGTGCTCTGGCGACCATCGGACAAGTCTTCCGATCAGACGCTGATCCGGACTTCACACTAACGTCGGGGCTTCAGGGCACCACGTCAGATCTTTTGCTTGCCGGGCAGTTGAACAACGGCAAGGGGCTCAGCCTTGCCGCCCGCGGATTGCTGAACAGTGATTTCAGCTTTACCAAGGCCGAACTTCGTGCGTCTTGGTCCAATGGGGACACTGCCATCTCCGGTGGCTATATCTGGCTGGAACCCGATCCGGCCGAGGCAAACAACGACGAAATATCAGAATTTCGGGTTGCTGGGCGCTACCGAGTCGATCAGAACTGGCTAACCAGCGCCAGCGGACGTTATGATTTCAGCGAATCCGAACCGCTCCGCCTTGGGTTCGGTGTGACCTACGAAAACGAGTGTGTGCAGGTAAATGTGAACGTCAACCGGCGGTTTACCTCAACATCAAGTATTGAGCCTTCGACAGAATTCGGCTTTACCGTTGCCCTGACAGGGTATTCCGTCGAAGGCGATGGACAGAAGTTTAAGAGAAGATGCAGTTGATCTCAGGTTTCACAAAATCTCTTCGCTCGGGTTGCCGCAGATCGGCCCTACCGTTGCTGGCCACCGCACTTATGGCTATGGCCGCACCTCAGGCGATTGCACAAAGCCTTTTCTCACCTGCAATCCGCGTCAATCAAGACATCGTTACCTGGTATGAACTTCAGCAACGCCAGCAGTTTCTGGAACTGCTCGGCGTTCCTGGAAGCTCGGAAACCGACGTGCGCCGGGCGCTGATCGACGATCGTCTGCGCAAACAGGCCATGCGCGATGCCGGGATTGAGGCCGCGCCAGAAGATGTCCAGGCGGGGATCGATCAATTTGCTTCACGCGGTGACCTGAGCAGCGAAGAGTTCTTGCGACTGCTCAATGAGGCGGGCGTTTCGAATGAGACTGTGCGCGATTTCGTGGCCGACCAACTGTCCTGGCGCGATTATGTCAGCGCGCGTTTCCTGTCCCAGGCCCGCCCCTCGGAAGATGAGATCAATCGCGCCTTGGGTCAGGGTGGTGGCGGCGGGCTGCAGGTTCTGCTGTCCGAAATCATTATTCCGGTGACACCCGAGACGCTGGCGCAGGCCGAGGCCTTAGCCGAAGAAATATCTCTGCTTGAGGATCAAGAAAGCTTCTCGTCCGCCGCAGCTCAATATTCCGCTGCCGCAACGCGCGAAGATGGGGGTCGCTTGGAATGGCTGCCGCTCACCAATCTTCCTCCAGCGCTGCAACCCGTGCTTCTGGGCCTCAACATTGGTGAGATCACGACGCCGCTGACCCTACCGAATGCCGTGGCCCTCTTCCAAATGCGCGGCATCCGCGAAACTCCTGCCGGCGCCCCGACCTATTCCGAGATCGACTATGCCATCTACTACCTGCCTGGTGGCCGCAGTGCAGACACGCTTGCCAGGGCGGAAAAGCTGAAGGAAGAGATTGATACCTGCGATGATCTCTACGGCCTCGCCAAGGATCAATCCCCTGATGTGTTGGACCGCATCACCTCAAGCCCATCCGAAATCCCACGTGATGTGGCGTTGGAATTGGCCAAGCTTGATCCTAACGAGGCATCGGCGACGCTCACTCGGAATAATGGTCAGACCTTGATGTACTTGATGCTGTGCAACCGGACCCGCGATCTGGGCGAGGACACCACCCGCGTCGACATCGCAAACGCGTTGACGCAACAGCGGCTACAAGCCCTGTCCGACAGTCTGCTGGAACAGCTGAGGGCTGATGCTGTCATCATCGAACAATGACAGCCCCAATTGCGCTAAGCTGCGGCGAACCCGCCGGGATCGGTCCTGAAATTGCGGCGAAAGCCTGGGCAGCCCTGCGCGACACCTGCCCCTTTTTCTATATCGGTGACGCATCACATTTACCCACCGGCACTCCAATCGTCAGGATTGGCACACCCGCCGAAGCAATAGCAGCCAGCGCTTCGGCCCTGCCCGTTCTGCATGTCGACTTTCCTGCATCGAACACGCCGGGCACCCCCGATCCAGCCAATGCCGTGGCGGTCATCGATTCGATCGAACAAGGCGTTGAACTGGTCCAATCCGGCGCGGCCTCAGCGCTCAGCACGGCCCCGATTCACAAAAAGGCGCTTATCGACGGCGCGGGATTCGCCTTTCCCGGCCATACTGAGTTTCTTGCCGCGTTGGCAGGCCGGTCGCGTGTGGTGATGATGCTGGCCAGCGATCAACTGCGCGTGGTTCCCGCCACCATCCACATCCCGCTGTCGCAAGTCCCCAGTGCGTTGACCCCGGAACTGCTGCTCGAGACCATCGAGATTACAGCAAATGGCCTTCGCAACCAATTTGGCATCCCCACCCCCAGGATCGCCATCGCAGGCCTCAACCCCCATGCGGGTGAAGGTGGAAAGATGGGCACGGAAGAGCTTGATTGGATCGCGCCGCTGATCGCCGGTCTTGATTCCACCGATTATACGGTGACGGGCCCCCACCCGGCAGACACCATGTTCCATGCAGCCGCTCGCACCCGTTATGATGCCGCAATAGCGATGTATCATGATCAGGCGCTGATCCCGATCAAAACGCTGGATTTCGATCGCGGCGTCAACGTCACGCTGGGCTTGCCCTTCGTCCGAACCTCGCCAGATCACGGCACCGCCCTGGACATCGCAGGCAAAGACATCGCCAACCCAACCAGCTTGATCGAAGCCCTGAAACTCGCCCAGCGTATGACCCAATCCCGCTAATGCTTCATCTGGCCAAAAATATCCCCGCCAGAGGCAAGAAATCTCTGGCGCTCTCCCCACAACCCGCGCGACGGTAGGAACATGAGCGCCATCGACTCCCTTCCCCCGCTGCGCGAAGTCATCGCAACCCACCAGCTCTCGGCCCGCAAATCGCTGGGCCAGAACTTTCTGCTCGACCTGAACCTGACCGCCAAAATCGCGCGTCAGGCTGGGGACCTGACCCAGTGCGATGTGCTCGAAATCGGCCCCGGCCCCGGCGGCCTGACCCGAGGGCTGCTGTCAGAAGGTGCCCGCAAAGTGGTGGCGGTGGAAAAGGATACCCGCTGTATCGCTGCCCTGAACGACATCGCCGCCGCCTATCCGGGCAGGCTTGAGGTAATCAATGGCGATGCGCTGGAAATCGATCCGCTGACTCACCTCACACCACCGATCCGCGTGGCCGCCAACCTGCCCTACAATATCGGGACGGAACTTCTGGTCCGATGGCTCACCCCACCCGAATGGCCGCCCTTCTGGCAAAGCCTGACGCTGATGTTCCAGCGCGAAGTGGCAGAACGTATAGTCGCACAACCCGGCAGTAAGGCCTATGGCCGCCTTGCCATCCTTGCCCAGTGGCGATCAGAGGCGCGCATTGTCATGTCTCTGCCACCCGGGGCCTTCACCCCGCCCCCCAAAGTCTCCAGCGCCGTGGTCCATCTGACCGCCCTGCCCGAGCCGCGTTACCCGGCAGACGCTGCCACCCTATCGCGCGTCGTTGCCACCGCATTCAATCAGCGCCGCAAAATGCTGCGCGCCTCGCTCAAAGGGGTCGCACCGGATATCGAAGACCGTCTGCTGGCTGCGGGCATCAAACCAACCGATCGGGCTGAGCAGATATCGCTCGAGGCCTTCTGCGCGCTGGCCCGAGAAGTTCGGAAGACCTGAACGAAAAACCCCGGGCCAATACCCGGGGTTCGTTGTTTCACGATACTCTTGTGTAAACTTATTCAGCTGCCTCAGGCGCATCACCTGTATCCGCGGGCGTCTCCTCAGCCGCAGGCGCTGCCTTCGGTTTGCGCGCGCGTGGTTTGCGTGCAGGCTTTTCTTTTTTCTCCGGCGCAGGGGCCTCGGCCTCCTTGCTTTCCGGCGTCTCGACCAGGCCACTCTCAGGCGCGACCTCAGGCGCGGCAAAATCCATCACATCAGGCTGCGGAGCCTCTGCCGGGTCCGCCTGACGGGCCGCTTCGCGTTCCTGACGCTCGGCGCGTTCACGGTCTCGCTCGGCCTGGCGTTCGCGGTTCTGGCGCTCCTGCTCTTCGCGGCGCGCTTCAATCTCGCGCTGCGCTTCGCTCAGCATGCGCAGGTAATGCTCGGCGTGCTGCTGAAAGTTCTCAGCCGCGACACGGTCGTTCGACAACTGCGCGTCACGGGCCAGTTGATTGTACTTATCAATTATCTGCTGCGGCGTGCCACGCACCTTGCCTTCGGGACCCGAGCTGTCAAAAACCCGGTTAACGACGTTGCCGCCAGAAGGGCGATTGCGGTTGTTCTTGGCCCGCGAACGGGATTTGGAAGATCTCATCTTACTTTACGTCAGCCTTATCAATTCACTGTCGATCAGCCCGTATCTAACGCTGCTCAGTGGCTTTGTGCCGTTACGCGCTATCGACTTTTTGGGCTTGGCGTCAGGGGTGCGCTGAAACAGCGTCAACCTCGCCGACTAATCCTGAGTAAACATGTCCTGAGCGCTCAGACAAGGGGATTCTCACAATTGTCGCAGCTTTTTTACATCTATCGGCACTTTTCAGCCTCAGATTCCTTTGGATGGCGGCATTCTGGCCCCCACGACGCGATCCCGTCCGTCCAGATCGGGGATCACCTGCGTACCGGTCAGGCCCGCCGCGTCAAATAACGCCGAGACATAAGCACCTTGCGTTGGCCCGATCTCAACCAAAATACGCCCGCCGGGGATCAGAAAATCGGGGGCTGATGCCGCAATTTGACGATAGGAATCCAGCCCATCGCCCTCATCCGTCAGCGCCATGCGCGGCTCATGCTCGCGCACTTCCGGAGAAAGCGCATCCATCTCTTCTGCCGAGATATATGGCGGGTTCGAAACAATCAGATCAAAATGACCCCCAATGTTCTCAAACCAGTTGGATTGCCGAATCTCCGCCCGCGCCTGCACCTGATGCTGAACCGCATTTGCGCTGGCCTGCAGGCACGCCGCTTCGCTCAGGTCCGCCCCGATGCCCGAGGCGCTGGCCCGTTCCGCCAATAGTGTGATCATAATACAGCCCGAACCCACTCCCAGATCAAGCACATGGTCAAACGGCTCGCTCAGCGCTGCCTCGATCAGCGCTTCCGTCTCGGGGCGTGGGTCCAGCACATCGCGACTGACTCGGAACCGGCGGCCATAGAATTCACGCTCACCCAACAGGTGCGACACCGGCACTCGGATTGCCCGCAGTGAGATCAACTGATCATAGCGTTCCGCGATATCAACCGGCAGTTCCTCGGGTGCGATCAGGGTCACCCGGCTGGCCTCAATCCGCGCTGCATGGGCCAGTAAAACCCGCGCATCCCGCGCAGGATCAGGTACACCCGCCGCCCGCAAACGCGCGGTCGCGGCAACCATGGCCTGAGCGGCTGTCAGCGCCGCAATCATTGGGACATCTCGGCCAACAGCCGGGCCTGATCATCCGCCGTCAGCGCGTCAATCACCTCATCCAGATCGCCCTGCATCACCTGATCCAGCTTATAGAGTGTCAGGTTAATGCGGTGATCCGTCATGCGGCCTTGCGGGAAGTTATAAGTCCTGATCCGTTCCGACCGATCACCGGATCCCACCTGGCTGGCACGGTCTGCCGAGCGTTCGCTGTCAATCCGCTGTCGTTCCAGATCATAAAGCCGCGTTTTCAGCACCTGCATCGCGATCTCGCGGTTACGGTGCTGGGATTTCTCGGAACTGGTTACCACAATGCCGCTAGGCAGGTGTGTGATCCGTACTGCCGAATCCGTCGTATTCACGTGCTGCCCGCCCGCGCCGGAGCTGCGCATCGTATCAATCCGAATGTCATTGGCGTCGATCTGAATGTCGACATCCTCAGCCTCGGGCAAAACCGCCACGGTCGCCGCCGATGTATGAATGCGCCCGCCGCTTTCCGTCTCGGGCACGCGCTGCACCCGATGCACACCGGATTCGTACTTCAACCGCGCAAAAACGTTATCGCCCTTGATATGGGCCACCACCTCTTTGATCCCGCCAAGGTCCGAGGCCTGTTCTTCGATGATCTCAAACTGCCAACCGCGCGCCTCAGAGTATCGCTGATACATGCGCAACAGGTCCCCCGCGAACAGCGCGGCCTCATCCCCTCCTGTGCCGGGCCGGATTTCCAGCATCGCAGGGCGCGCGTCTGCAGCATCCTTGGGCAATAAGGCCAGCTGTAACGCATGCTCGGCCTCGGGGATACGCGCCTGCAGTTCAGGTATCTCTTCCTCGGCCAGTTCCTTCATATCGGCATCAGACAGCATCGCTTCGGCTTCGGCCAAATCACCGACCAGCTGACGCCACGCCATGATCTGATCGACCACCGGCTTGAGGTCGGAATACTCCTTGGCCAAAGCCGCAATATCGCCGCCCGAGGCACCATCTGCCATGGCGGCTTCGAGGTATTGGAATCGCTGGGTTATCTGTTCAAGGCGTTCTTCGGGGATCATCCGGGCGGTGTCTAACAATCCGGGGCTTTGGTCAAGGCCCCGCCTTGTGCTAGGTTTGACGAATGAAACGTCTGATCTTTATTCTGACCCTCTGCGCCGCACCCGGTATGGCCGACGTTGTCGGCCCCGGAGGCAAGGTGCAAGACTGTTATTGCACCGACAAATCCGGCAGCCGCGTTGAGTTGGGAGAGATGATCTGCCTGCAGGTTGACGGCCGCATGTTCATGGCCCAGTGCCAAATGTCGCTGAACGTACCCATGTGGCGCGAGGTGCAAGAGGGATGTTTGTCGTCAGGGTTGGGGCACAGCAAGCCATTGGGTGATCCGGTCCCGATTGACGCCGAAATCTTTCCGACCAAATCTTGACCGAGCATAGATGCGCAGCGTTTCAGCGTCCTGCTGAACCGTTGTGTAATCGGGAAAACCGAACAGTTTTGTGCGGGTGATATACGTGATCATCCCCTCACCGACCGACCCGGCCAGCACGGTGGTGCGCGGCGCCGTACGAGCAATCGCATCCAGCCGTGCCAACCCGTCCGGGCCGGTTTCGACCACTCGAACGACACCGCGCCGCATGTCCTGCTCAGCCCCCTGCGGTGCCACATGCCAACGCGTGGGGTCAGACGGCGCCAAGCGGATATATCCGCCTACCGCGATCACCACTGCTATCAAAAGCCAAAGCGCCATTTTCATCAGCCCGTCCAGTTCAACTCGCGTCAACCCTATCCGTGACGGGCGCAGCCATCACCCCTATCGTGACGTCACGCCGGGCAGAATGCACAGCATTTCGAACAGCAGATTCGCCGCCGTCAGAGCCGTGTTCCCCGACGGATCATAGGGCGGAGACACCTCGACCAGATCACAGCCCACCACGTTCATGCCCGCCAGCGCATGGATCAGTTGCAGCGCTTGCGGGGTGGTCAGACCCGCTATCTCGGGCGTACCGGTGCCGGGTGCATAAGCCGGATCGAGGCTGTCGATGTCATAAGTTATGTAGACCGGGTGATCCTCAACCGTCTTGCGGATCAGTGAGCCGATCTCGGTCAGGTTCTGCTGCCACAGCTCCCATGCAGGGTACTGGCGGAATCCCCAAGCCTGCGCCTCGGTGAAATCGCTCGCGGCATAGCCCGAACCACGAATTCCGATCTGGAAGGTCTTGTCTGGGACAATCAGACCTTCCTCATAGGCGCGGCGAAAAACCGTGCCGTGAGTTTCACGCTCGCCGAACATCTCATCATTCACGTCCGCATGAGCGTCCACATGCACCAGCGCCACCGGCCCGTGTTTGGCCGCTATGGCTCGCAGGATCGGCAGGGTAATTGAATGATCCCCGCCCATAGCAACCGGGATCACGCCCTGCGCCAGAATGCCGTCATAACTGTCCTTGATGATCTCCAGACTGTCCGCCAGCGAGAAGGTGTTGATCGCCAGATCTCCGATATCCGCGATCTGCAGATGGTCAAACGGCGCCGCGCCATTGGACATGTTATAGGGCCGGATCATCGCACTTTCACTGCGAATCTGCTTGGGTCCGAACCGTGTGCCCGACCGCCACGAAGTGCCGATATCCATCGGAACCCCCAGGATCGCCACATCCAGCCCGTCCAGCGACGACGCCTGTGGCAACCGCATAAACGTGTTCGGCCCCGAAAACCGTGCCAGATCATTGCCGCCAATCGGTTGGTTGTATTGGGTCATGTGATGTCTCCGATCCGGTGCCTCACCAAGCAGATACCGGGATTATGCCTAACCAAAGGTTAAGGCTTCACCAGCTTGTTCCACCCCAAAAGGCAAATGATCTGTGTTGCCACATGAGCCCCCGCAATCGCCGTCGCACCAGAGGTGTCATAGGGCGGAGAAACCTCGACCACGTCGCCACCTTTGAGGTTGATCCCGGCAATGTCGCGCAGGATGATTTGCGCCTGAATCGAACTCAGCCCACCCCAGACCGGCGTACCAGTACCGGGCGCAAAAGCAGGATCCAGACCGTCGATGTCGAAGCTCAGGTACACGGGGCTGTCGCCCAGAATACCCCTGATCTTCTGCGCCACGGCGGCTGGGCCGGATTCGTAAACCTCGCGCGCGTCGATGATGTTGACGCCCAACGTGTCTTCGTTTGTAGTGCGAATGCCCACCTGAACCGAGCGTTTCGGATCAACCAACCCCGATTTCACTGCCTTGTAGAACATCGTCCCGTGATCCACGCGGGACATGTCGTCATCGGCCCAGGTGTCCGTATGCGCATCAAATTGTAGCAGCGACATCGGCCCATATTTCTCGGCATAAGCTTTGAGGATCGGGAAGCTGATATAATGATCCCCGCCCAGCGTGACCGAAGCGACATCGGCCTTCAGAATGGTCCGAATGTGGTCGGTCAGCGTGTCGGGAAAGGCCGGGATATTGGCGTAGTCATAGGCCATGTCGCCATAATCCACGATGGCCAGCTCACTCAGAGCATCAAAAGGCCAGCCATAAGGCGCATCCGGCGATTGCAGCGCGCTCGCCTCACGGATCGCGCGAGGGCCAAGCCGGGTTCCGGGGCGGTTTGTCACCGCCTGATCGAAAGGCACGCCGGTTACAGCAATATCCGCACCAGTCAGGTCTTTGGTATAAATCCGCCGCAGGAATGAAGTCGCGCCGCCAAAGGTGTTTTCATAGGACAGCCCCTTAAGATCGGGGTTGGTGAATGCCTCATCCACCTGGTTCTTTGCATCTTCCAGTGCCATGTCTTTTCCCTGTCAGCCCAACGGCTGTGCCTTTTCGACGATCCGTGCGAAGAAGGACGCTCCGATCGGCGCGACGTCGTCATTGAAGTTGTATTTCGGATGGTGCAGCCCCGCGCCATCTCCTTGCCCCATAAACAGGTAAGCACCGGGTCGGGCCTGCAGCATGTAGGAAAAATCCTCTGCCCCCATCTCACGCCCAGCATCATCTTTCACGCGTTCCGCGCCGGATACATCCCGCGCCACTTCAGCCGCGAATGCCGCCTTGTCGGCGTCGTTGATAGTGGCGGGATAACCCTCCTGATAGTCCAGTTTGGCTTCAACACCGTACGAGGCCGCCTGCCCCGCCACGATCTGCGCCATTCTCTCTTTGACCATCCTTTGCACGGCCGGATCAAAGGTGCGAACGGTGCCGTTCAGATAAGCGGTATCAGGTATCACGTTATTCACTGTTCCGGTGTGTATCTGCGTCACCGACACCACCAGATCGTCCAGCGCATAGTGGTTGCGGCTGACGATAGTTTGGATCGCCTGCGCCATCCCGCAAGCCGCCATCACCGGGTCGCGCGTCTCATGCGGCATGGCCCCGTGGCCGCCCACGCCCTGAATATGGATCTCGAACGTATCGACAGCCGCCATCAGCGGCCCCGGAGTGGTCTCGAACAAGCCCTCAGGTCGGCCCGGCGTGTTATGGATTCCATAGACCTGCGCGATATCGAACCGATCCATGATACCTTCGTCGACCATCACGCCTGCGCCGCCGCCCTCTTCTTCGGCGGGCTGAAAGATCAGCGCAACGCGGCCTGCGAAATTCCGCGTCTCGGCCAGATAGCGCGCAGCACCCAGCAGCATGGTGGTGTGCCCGTCATGGCCGCATGCGTGCATCTTGCCGGGGTTTTTTGAGGCGTATTCTACGCCCGTCTCCTCGGTGATCGGCAGCGCATCCATATCGGCACGCAGGCCAATGGTCGGCCCCTCGCCCTGACCGTTGATGATCGCGACCATGCCTGTTTTGGCGATCCCCTCATGTAGCTCATCCACCCCAAACTCGCGCAGTCGCTCGGCCACAAAAGCGGCGGTCTCATAGCATTCGAACTCCAATTCGGGGATCGTATGCAGGTGCTGGCGCCACTTGGCCATATCGGCGGCGTAATCGGCAATTCGGTTGACGACGGGCATCTGGGCTGGACTCCTGATCCTGACTGCGGGATGGATGCATCTGACACCGGAACGAAAGGGTTCGCAATGGCCGAAAATCCTCTGATCCACGACACGGACGCAGGTATCGAGCGTTTGCTGGAAATCATGCGCCGCCTGCGCGACCCGCAAACCGGTTGCCCGTGGGATATCGAACAGGATTTTTCGACCATCGCCCCCTACACGATCGAAGAAGCCTATGAGGTTGCCGATGCCATCGAACGCGAGGCTTATGACGAGTTGAAGGGAGAGCTGGGCGACCTGCTGTTCCAATCCGTCTTCCACGCGCAAATGGCTGAAGAGGCTGGGCATTTTACCTTTCAGGACATAGTGCGCACCATGTCCGACAAGATGGTCGCCCGTCATCCGCATGTCTTCGGTGACGAATCCCGCGACAAGTCCGCAGATCAGCAGACGAAAGACTGGGAAACAATCAAAGCCGCAGAACGCGCGGGTAAGGAACAGAAAGGCGCATTGGATAGCGTGGCCGCCAACCTGCCCGCCCTGCTTCGTGCGCATAAACTGCAGAAACGTGCCGCACGCGTTGGCTTTGACTGGCCTGACGCCAGCCATGTGCTTGCTAAGATCACCGAAGAAGCCGCCGAACTGGAAGAGGCCCGCGACAGCATGGATGCCGACGCGCTCGAAGATGAATTCGGCGATCTGCTGTTCGTCATCGTCAACCTTGGCCGCCACCTGGGCATCGAGCCCGAGGCCGCTCTGCGCCGCACCAATGCCAAGTTCACTCGCCGCTTTGAAAAAGTCGAAGAACGGCTCGCGGAGCGCGGCAAAACCCCCACCCAAAGCGATCTGGCCGAAATGGATGCGCTGTGGGATGAGGTGAAAATCGAAGAACACCGCGCCAATGGCAAACTCCCGCCGGTGGATGTCCCGGCGGACGTGTAAAACTGGTAGACAAGCCGCTCGACACTTGCGAGTGTCCGACCTTCACCGCCCCCGGAGACCCCCATGCCCCGCAAGATCATCATCGACACCGATCCCGGCCAGGACGACGCCGTCGCTATTCTACTGGCCCTTGCCAGCCCTGAAGAGATCGAGGTTTTGGGCATCACTGCTGTCGCCGGAAACGTGCCGCTAGAACTGACCGCCAAGAATGCGCGCATCGTGTGCGAATTGGCGGGCCATACCGAAATTCCAGTCTACGCCGGGTGCGATCGCCCGTTGAATCGGCCTTTGGTCACGGCCGAACATGTGCATGGCAAAACCGGGCTCGACGGCCCCGTTCTACCCGACCCCGAAATGTCGCTGTCCGAAGGCCACGCGGTTGATTTCATCATCGATACCCTGCGCGCACATGAGCCCGGCACAGTAACTCTCTGCCCGCTGGGGCCGCTGACCAACATCGCCTCCGCCTTCCAAAAAGCGCCCGACATCATCGAGCGCGTGCAGGAAATCGTGCTGATGGGTGGTGCGTATTTCGAGGTTGGAAACATCACGCCTGCCGCCGAGTTTAACATCTACGTAGACCCCGAAGCGGCTGATATCGTGTTTAAATCCGGCGCGCATATCGTGGTTATGCCTCTGGATGTGACCCATGACGCACTGGTCACGCCCCATCGCAACGATGCGTTCCGGGCATTGGACAGCAAGGTTGGTCATGCCGTCGCCGAGATGACCGATTTTTTCGAACGCTTCGACAAGGAAAAATACGGATCAGAAGGCGCACCGCTGCATGATCCCTGCGTCACCGCCTATCTGATCCGGCCGGATCTGTTCTCGGGCCGCCACATCAATGTTGAGATCGAAATTCAGTCAGAACTGACCTTGGGCATGACAGTGGCCGACTGGTGGCGGGTCACGGATCGCGCGCCAAATGCCATGTTCATGGGCGATGTGGACGCTCAGGGTTTCTTCGACCTGCTCACAGAAAGACTTGCCCGCCTATGACCGCCGCACTCCGCCTTGCCCGCCCCGACGATCTGGACCGCCTGATGACGCTGGTTGCAGCGTTTCATTCGGAATCCGGGATTGCGCAGGATGACGAGAAACGCCGCAACGCGCTGGCTCCGCTTTTGGACGGCATACCGCATGGGTGCGTATATCTGATCGGGCCGGGACGTGCGCCGCTGGGCTATGTCATCCTCACCTTCGGCTGGTCTATCGAGTTCGGCGGCATGGATGCCTTTGTCGATGAAATCTACATCCGCCCCGCCGTTCGCGGCCGTGGCATCGCCACCGAAGTCCTGCATGATCTCCCCAAAGCGCTGGCCGAGGCTGGTCTGGCCGCCCTGCATCTTGAGGTCGACCGCACCAATGAAACCGCGCAAAAGCTTTATCTGCGCTCAGGTTTCAAACCGCGCGATCGCTACATGCTGATGAGCAAATCGCTTTAACGAGACTCTCCCCGGAAAATAACAGCCGGATTGGCCATTTCCTGCACCGGATCATCCTGTGAGACCTGCATTCCCGTGATCGGATAGGTCCCCGGCTCTGAGCAAGCGGCCAACAGCCCTGCGGAAAGCATTGAAATTACAAGAAAGACCTTTGAAGCAGACATATCGTCCCCCTTTCTGCAATACATGCAGACTATCGGGGATCACGGTTCCGTTAAAGGAACAAGTTCACACATAACGATTTTTATGTCGGTGGCTTTCGAAATTAGAGGCAGTTTTTGTTGAAGGTCCTCTCCATGGTCTTAAACTGCCTCGGCACCCGCTTGGGCTGCGGCAGCGCGTTCAACTTCTCGGTGATATTCTCGCCCGTGTACCAGGAGTCGAACAAGAGCGTCTTGATGTCATCGTCCAGCACCGTATCGGCGACGTTATAGGTGCACAGGCATTCCTCCATCGTGATCTGCCCACTGGGATCGCCTTCGACCATCTTCTGGCACACAGCCTCAGGTGGGCGGTCGGCCCAGGCGAGATGAGGCAAGATCATCAGCGCAACCGCGCCTGCGATGGGTTTGAATGTGGTCATTAGAATCTCCTCACTGTCTAACTACAAGTATCAAACCGCCTGTTAAGATACTCAGATTCTCATTCTCTCGGTGCAGACTAGCGTGAATTGCCCACTAAATCTCGTAATACCCGAAACCCACCTGTTGTAGTGCGCGCAGCTTCTCTAGTGCGCCCACGTACGGCAACGCGTGAGAAATCCATGGCGGTCCAAAATGCACCGCCTTTCACCACCCTCCGCGGGCATGTGGGCTGTACAGTTTTCTCGAGATGTATGCTGGAAGTTTCCCAGCCTGCATGCCTCTCCGACCAACAAGACGCGGTAACTTCGGATATATTCCCCGACATGTGTCGCAGGCCCCAAGCATTTGCAGCGTCAAGCTCATCGACAGGAACGGGTTTGCCTCGAGAAAGAAGGTCGGGGCGTTTCTTGCCCAGCATCTCTTCGGTTGGTGCGCCCAAGAAATTCACCTGATCAGTGTTTACTTCTTCGCCTTGCGCAAATGGAGTTTGAGTCCCCGCTCTTGCCGCATATTCCCACTCTGCCTCAGTTGGCAGGCGGTAGACATCTGCGCCCACCTTAATGTTCAGCCACTCAGCAAAAGACACCGCATCCAGATACGAGACCGTTATGACCGGATGGTTTCCTTCCACCGTGGCACGAGGTGCATTTTTCTGCAGAATATAGTTTTGCGGAGTATAGCCGCCACACCCACCATCCTCGACACAGGCCATCCATTGATCATAGGTGATTTCATTCCGCGCCATGGCGACTGGCATATCAATCTCAACCCGGTGCAATGGCCCTTCATGATGCGCGATATACGGATCGTCAGGTGTAACGGGGCGAATATTGCCTGCCTCAAAGTGAATGTTCAGGTGCGATTCTCCCGGCGGTCCACCCATGATGAACTCCCCCAAAGGCAACACGATCATCTCGGGGCAGACGTCGCATTCCTGAAACACCTGCAGGTCCGAGACCTCGTTGCCATCAGTCAATCTGTAGTCCGCCCATGCGGGCACGGTCAAAATCTGTAAAATACCGGCGGCAACAAAATGTCTTGAAAGCAAAGCGTTTGTCCGTGGTTGAATGTGTCAACGCAACCTAAGATGGATTCACGCCTAAGCGAAACAGGTGAATTGCCGGGCACAATGAAAAAACCCGGCCCCTGCGCAGGGACCGGGTTGGATTCGTTATTGGCGCAGATCAGCGCTTTAGGATCGAAGCACCCGCGTATTCTGCGACTTCACCCAGCGATTCCTCGATGCGGATCAGCTGGTTGTACTTTGCCAACCGGTCTGACCGCGCCAGCGAGCCGGTTTTAATCTGACCACAGTTCGTCGCAACCGCCAGATCGGCAATCGTGGCGTCCTCGGTCTCGCCCGAGCGGTGCGACATCACGTTGGTGTACCGCGCGCGATGCGCCATATCGACGGCGCGCAGGGTTTCGGTCAACGAACCGATCTGGTTCACCTTGACCAGCATCGAGTTGGCGCAGCCGCGCTCGATCCCTTCGGCCAGACGCGCGGGGTTGGTCACGAACAGATCGTCGCCCACTAGCTGCACCTTGTCGCCGATCGCGTCGGTCAGGGCCTTCCAGCCGTCCCAGTCGTCTTCGGACATACCGTCTTCGATCGAGATGATCGGGTAATCATTGACCAGCGCCGCCAGATAGTCCGCGTTCTCTTCGGATGACAGTGTTTTGCCCTCACCAGACAGAACGTATTTGCCATCCTTGTAGTATTCGGTTGCAGCGCAATCCAATGCCAGATGGATTTCTTCACCCGGCTTGTAGCCCGCCTTTTCGATGGACTTCAGAATGAAATCCAGTGCCTCGCGCGTGCTGGCGATGTTTGGCGCAAAGCCGCCCTCGTCCCCGATCCCTGTGCTTAGACCCGCCGCCGACAGCTCTTTCTTCAGCGTGTGGAACACCTCGGACCCCATGCGCACGGCTTCGCGGATGTTCGCGGCCGAAACGGGCATGATCATGAATTCCTGGATGTCGATCGGGTTATCCGCGTGCTCACCGCCGTTGATGATGTTCATCATCGGAACTGGCAGAACACGGGCCGATGTGCCGCCAACATAGCGATACAGAGGCTGCGTGGTGAAATCCGCCGCCGCCTTTGCGGTGGCCAGCGAGACGCCTAGAATGGCGTTGGCGCCCAGACGGCCCTTGTTCTCGGTCCCGTCGAGTTCAATCATCGCTTGATCAATGGCCACCTGCTCGGTCGCGTCAAAGCCGACCAGCTCTTCAGCGATTTCTCCGTTCACCGCAGCGACCGCTTCCAGCACGCCTTTGCCCATGTAACGGGATTTGTCGCCGTCCCGCTTTTCAACCGCCTCATAAGCACCCGTAGACGCCCCCGAAGGTACTGCGGCGCGGCCCATGGTGCCGTCTTCCAGGATCACGTCCACTTCGACAGTCGGGTTGCCCCGGCTGTCCAGAATTTCGCGTGCGTGGATGTCGATGATGGTGCTCATGATACGGGTCCCAATATGGCAACGATTGCATGCCTCATAGCAGCACGCGACGAAAAGTAAACCGCTACCGTTATCGCTAACACGCGTATTGGCCGACCTTTAGGGCTAACAGCTTACTGTTTGCGCCAACACGGGTCAGGCCGGAACCATCTCACGCGCAAGACGACGTTCACGGACGAAGGTGTAAAGACCAGACCCAATGATCAGCGTGGCCCCTGCCAGCGTCATCGCATCCGGGCGTTCATTGAACATCAGCACACCTGCGATCATCGAAAACACCAGGCGCGTATAGCGAAACGGCATCATGGCCGAGGCCTCGCCCAACCGCATTCCGGCGACAATTCCGTAATAGCCCAACATGCTGAAGACAAACGCAGCCAGGTAAGGCAGAACCTGCGATGATTGCACGGGCACGACAGACTGGCCGGTGGTGATCATCAAAACAACCCCTGCCACGATCGCAGCGATATAGGCCTGCATCGCAACAACTGTGGATGCCACCCGCACATCCAGTTTGCGTGTGATCAGATCGCGCGCGGCGATCAGAAAAACGGTCGCAACAACCAGCAGCGTTTCAGGCTGAAACCCTTCCAAACCCGGGCGAATGATCATCAGGACGCCTATGAAGCCGACGCCAATCGCGCTCCAGCGGCGCCACCCTACCATCTCGCCCAGAAACAGCGCGGCCCCCATTGTCACCGCCAGCGGCAAGGCCTGAAACACCGCGGCAACGGTGGACAGATCGATCAGGGACAGCGCGGTCACAAACAGAACCGCACCCACACCTTCAGCTGCCGCACGGGCAAGCGGCAAAAGCGACCACGCCGCCGGATCAAATATCCGTTTGCGCGTCGCTACCGACAACACGGCAAAACTCAGGCCGCAAACGACGCCCAGAGCAATCAGAATTTGACCGGTCGGTACGCTGACCGAGAGGTATTTGATAAACATATCCTCGATCGCGAAGGCCGCCATCGAGCCGATGATCAGCAAAATGCCGTGTACGTTGTTCATGCGCGTTTCCGTTGGAATATTCCGCCCTCAGGCATTCCTGCAGCAAAATCGTAACGCAGCCGACGTCGCAAGCGCTATTGCGACAAGATTGATGAATTCATGTGTGCTGATCTATCGCGTTTCGTGATAGGTCAGTCTTTCTCCAGCGGCACGCCATAAAGCTCCAGCCGGTGGCCTTTCAGCTTGTATCCCAGCTTGGCCGCGATCTTTTCCTGCAGTGCTTCGATCTCGGGATCAACAAACTCGATCACCGCGCCGGACTGCATATCGATCAGATGGTCATGGTGATCACGCTCAGCATCCTCGTACCGCGCACGGCCGTCACCGAACTCCAGCCGCTCCAGAATGCCTGCCTCTTCGAACAGCTTCACAGTGCGATATACGGTAGCGATGGAGATGCCCGCATCCTCGGCCGAGGCGCGCGCATACAGCTCTTCCACATCCGGGTGATCCGCGCTTTGCTGTAAGACCTGAGCAATGGTCCGGCGCTGGCCGGTCATGCGCAAGCCCTTGGCTTCGCAACGGGCGATAATCGTATCGGACATGGTGACCCCCGGATCTGTTCGGACCTCTGTCTTAATATGTCCATGCGCGCGGCGCCACAGACGATTTTACTTCAGGCCGCGCGGCGAAGGTCCGCCCAGACCGGCAAATGGTCTGACGCGATATGCGCAGGCCGCGCATCATGCACCCCATGCAATATCGCCTCAAGCCCCTGACCCAGCGCGATTCTGTCCAGCGCACCAAGGGGCTGCGCTGCTGGAAAACTTGGGACAGGTGGCAAGAACTGCATATTGGGTGCGAGATGATCCAACACCGGCTGGCGCGACCACTCGTTGAAATCCCCGGCCCAGACGGTGGGCATCTCGTCCAGATCAGAATCACAGCGGCGGATATGGGTGATCTGCTGGCGACGCGATGCGGGGAACAACCCCAAATGCATCCCCATCACGCGCAATGGCCCGATAGGGGTATCGAATTCCACCCGCACGGCCCCCCGCGGCTCCAACCCCGGCAAATCATGATGCCCGGTCTGGCGCACCTGAATGGAATCCCCGCGCCAGATCACTGCGTTACCGTGCCACCCAAGACTGCCTGCACCACCCAGATCAACGATCTGCCAACCAGCTTCATCCAGCATAAAGTGCGGCAAGGCAGCGGGACGCGGTGGCAGACGCTTGTCCGCCTCCTGCAGCACAACAATATCGGCCTGCATGTTTTCAATGACCTGCAGAATCCGCTGCGGCTGGCGCCGGAAATCAAGGCCAAGGCATTTCTGAATGTTGTAACTGGCAAGTCGCAACGTCGGGTGATTGGTCATCGGCACACTAATACTGGTTTGCCCCAAGATCGCCAACTGACAGGGCAAGTGCAAGCCGAAGCAAACGCAGACGGGCCTTGGGCCTCTTGTGCTTTCAAATCTAGAGCAAATACCACTTTGTGACTCAATTAACTTAAGGAACCTGAAACTTTCAAAGTTTCAGGCCCGGTTTCTTTTCAAGAAAACGACTCATCCCGGCATCCTAAGTCCCGCAAAACGTCGCATGCACAACCTCATCCTTTGCCGGAGGTCGCTTCAGATCAGCTGCCTCCGGCTGATCCTCATAGGGCCGCGCCAACACCTCGTTGAGCCGATGGAACGGTGCATAATCCCCCTGCACAGCGTCCTGAATCATCTGCTCAACCCGGTGGTTGCGCGGAATGAAAGCCGGATTGGCTTCAGCCATCACATCTGACGGCGCATCCTCACGCGCCAGTCGCACCCGCCAGCCCGTGGCCCACTCGTCAAAAGCGGCCGGATCGGTAAACTGATCCCGCGCACGCTCTTCGCCCAGTGTACGGAACGTGTTGGTGAAATCCGCCTGATTCTGCGCCATCCGGGTGAGTAGGTCCGAGATCAATTCAAGGTCCCCTTCCTCCGCCCGTACCAATCCAATCTTGGCCCGGAACCGCTGCAGCCAATGCTCCTGCATCAACTCCGGCATGGTGTGGACAATCTCGGTGGCCTCTTCGACAGCCGCCTCTTTATCTTCGTACTGCTGAATCAGGGCCGTCGCCAACTGCGCCAGATTCCAGACCGCTATATCGGGCTGGTTGGAATAGGCATAGCGCCCCATCCGATCGATCGAGCTGTAGACCGTATTGGGGTGATAGCTGTCCATAAACGCACAAGGCCCGTAATCGATGGTCTCCCCCGCGATCGAACTATTGTCGGTATTCATCACCCCGTGAATGAAACCCACGCTCATCCATTGTGCGATCAACCGCGCCTGCGCATCCCGAACTGCGCGCAATAAGCCCATCGGCCCTTCAACCTCGGGGTAATGGCGCTGAATGGCATACTCGGTCAGCTGCCGCAGGTTCTCCACCTGCCCCCGTGCTGCAAACACCTGAAACGTGCCCACCCGCAGATGGCTCTGCGCCACGCGGGTCAGCACCGCACCGGGCATCGGGCCTTCGCGCAACACAATCTCTCCGGTCTCGACCGCCGCCAAAGCGCGCGTCGTGGGAATGCCCAGCGCATGCATCGCCTCGGACATCACATATTCACGCAGCACCGGCCCCAACCAGGCCCGCCCATCGCCTTGCCGCGAAAACGGCGTCTGACCTGAGCCCTTCAGTTGGATATCCCGGCGTTTCCCATCGGTGCCAACCGTCTCACCCAGCAGCACCGCGCGACCATCGCCAAGCTGGGGGTTATAGGTGCCAAATTGATGCCCAGAATAAAGCTGCGCCAAGGGCTGCGCACCTTCGGGCACGGCATTGCCCGCAAAGGCATGTGCCATCTCTTCCACATCACCGGGAGATATCCCCAGCAATTGCGCAAGGTCACTGTTGAAGGCGATCAGATTTGGCGCGCGCACAGGCACAGGGTCCTGCCGCGCAAAGAAGCTATCAGGCAGCCGCGCATAGCTATTGTCAAAGGGGATCATCAAGGTCATGCGGCAAACATATGTGTTGCCCGCATAATTGCCATAGCAGATCGCGCCCGCCCGTGCATAATCCCGGCAATCAACCCGAGGGCACAATGACTGCGCAAGACATCATCAAGCAGCTAAACCTGCAACAGCACCCCGAAGGTGGCTGGTTCAAGGAAACCTGGCGCGCCGACAATCCCGGTCGCGCCACGGGCACATGTATCTATTTCCTGCTGGCCGAAGGCGAGCGCAGCCATTGGCACAAGGTCGACGCGACCGAGATCTGGCTCTACCACTCCGGTGCTCCGCTGATCCTCTCGCTCAGCGCCAGCGATACCGGCCCTGCCAAGGACCACGTGCTGACACCCGACCTGACGCAAGGCGCGCCACAGCTCATTGTGCCGAAAGGCCACTGGCAAGCCGCCCGCTGCAGCGGCGACTACACGCTGGTCAGTTGCACAGTGTCGCCCGGCTTTGAATTTGACGGGTTTGAACTGGCCGAACCCGGCTTTGACATTCCGGGAAAGTAGTCAAATGGACCACCGCTCTCTGATCGCGGAAATCCCGCCCGAGGCCAAGGACAAGCTGCAACAGCGATCAGACTTCGCGGGCCTAAAACATCTCGCGATCTATTTCGGAGCCTTGGCCGCGACCTCAACCGGCCTCGCCCTGCAAGTTCCCTTCTGGCCCCTGCTGATCCTACCCCAAGGCCTGCTGCTGGTCTTCCTGTTCACGCTCAGCCACGAATGCACTCATAAGACGCCGTTCAAAACGGGCTGGCTGAACGATGTGATCGGGCATCTGGTCTCAATCCCCATCTGCCTGCCGTTCACTTGGTTTCGCTATTTCCACCTGGCGCATCACAAATGGACCAACCACCCGACAAAAGACCCCGAGCTTGATGGCAAACCCCGCCCCGACACTTGGCGCAGCCTTGCCGTCTACCTGACCGGCTGGCTCTACTGGTCCGCTATGGCAAGCACTCTGGTCAGAAACGCGCGGGGAAAGATCGATGCCGACTATTTGCCCGCCCGACAGCATCGCGCCATCCGGACCGAGGCGCGACTTCTGCTCGCCCTATATGCCCTCGCTGGGTTCAGCCTGTTCTTCACACCCGCAATATTCTGGCTCTGGCTCTTGCCCGTGATTGTCGGCCAACCGTTCCTACGACTCTACCTGCTTGCCGAACACGGCCTCTGCCCACCCGTCGCCAATATGCTGGAAAACTCGCGCACCACTTTCACCAATCGGATCGTCCGATTTCTGGCGTGGAACATGCCTTACCACGCAGAACACCACGCCTTCCCGAACGTGCCATTCCACCACCTCCCAGCGTTCCACCGCTGGACACAAGCGCACCTGAGATCCACCTCTGACGGCTACACTGAATTCACGCAGGATTACACGCATACCCTCCGGCACTAGATCCGCTACTTCATCTGGCCAAAAATATCCCGGGGGAGTCGCAAAGCGACGGGGGCAGAGCCCCCTACCCGGTCACCACAGCACCCCGCGCCGGTGACGAGACAACACCGCCCCCAACCAAGGCGCTCACACCAGTTGTTCCGGGGCCTGAAGTCGGCAATCCCCGCGCCACACGCACGGCGAGATAGGCAAAGGCCTGCGCCTCCAGCATATCGCCATCCAGCCCAACCGCCTCAACCGGCTCCACTGGACAATCTAGCGACACACGCAGCATTTCCATCAGCACCGGATTGTGCCGTCCACCCCCGGTCACCAGCATGCGGGCGGGTGGCTTGGGACAATGCTCCATCCCCTGCAGCACGCCAGCTGCGCTCATTCCGGTCAGTGTGGCAACCGCATCCGCATCGCTCAGTTCCGTCACCAAACCGATCATTTCCGAGAAATCATTCCGATCCAGCGATTTCGGCGGCATCCGATTGAAATAAGGCTCAGCCAGAAACAGCTCCAGCGCGCCGGTCTCGACCGTACCTTCCCGGGCAAGCGCGCCCTCCCGATCCATCAGCAGCCCCAGCCGCGCCTGCATCAGGTCATCGACAGGCGCGTTGGCCGGCCCGGTATCAAAGGCCAGCAACGCCCCCGGCGCTTCAGGCCCGTCAAAAGACGGATCAACATAGGTCAGATTCCCCACGCCCCCGAGATTGAGGAAACACAGCGGCTCTTCCGCGCCAATCCATTTGGCGCAGGCGAAATGAAAAAACGGGGCCAGAGGCGCACCCTCTCCCCCCAGCGCCACATCATCGCTGCGGAAATCCCAAACCACCGGCAGCCCCAATGCCTGAGACAGACCCAGACCGTCACCTACCTGCAATGTGCCACGCCCGCGCGGCTCATGCGCCAATGTTTGGCCGTGAAAGCCGATCAGGTCGACCTCTTCGAACTCTGAAAGCAACTCGGCATGCGCATGCGTCACCAACTCAGCCGAGATATCGACATCCGGTCCATGCCATTGCCCCAATGCCGCGCGCAATGTGGCGCGCTCACCATCGGAATAGGCACGGTAAGCACTGGGACCAAATCCGAATATCTGCTGCCCATCGGTTTCAACGACCGCTGCATCCACACCGTCCAAAGATGTGCCTGACATGGCCCCCAACGACCTGATCGCCCCCGATTTGCTGATGACCCTGCCCACGCTGACCTCGTATTGCGTCTCTCCACCCGTTCTGCCGGGCTCTGGGCACAACCTGCACGGTAATACAAAGCCAAGGCAAGACACATCACGCGCGAGCGGCACTTTTCTTGGAAATGGTGCCTTTTCCTTGCCCCTGCTCGCGCCTGTACCGTGCCTCGCTACAGCGTTCCGAAAGGCATTAGACCGCGAATGACGGCAACTGGGCGTTCTCAAAAGCAGCGCAGTTCCGTGTGCTGATGAAAGAGCTGTACAAAGTCCATTACCATATGTTCACAGATCCTTACAGCGGGTGCCAAGCTCTCCCAAGAATGTCCGTCGCCGATTTCAATGTTCCGCTTGATCTGACGCACCTTCGATCATTCCATATAATTCAGCTTCGACAGATTTGCATTGAAACATAGCGACTAAATAACGGCGGGTACTTTGGGATGTTGATTGCAATAAAAGCGCAGGCTCAAAACCCCGGACATTCGCAGATGTTGCACCAATGCTTATAGATGAGATACTAACATGCAGCAAAGCACAGACAACAAATTGAGGACAGGTGAGTAGATTCATACCGCTTAGTAAAAAGCGTCAGTGAATTGGCCTGAACAGGGTTTATGCCAAACATATACGGTGCATTTCGGACGGACACGACTCTGACCACGAACCAGGCCCAATTCGGCGGCGTTGGAACGACATTTGAGATCTCCGCATACAATACGATCGAAATTACTGATGGTGTTGATCCCAACACCATCGAGGGAGACGGCGTAACCAACGAATTCCCCGACGACCCCACGCAAACCTATCTGGGGAATGCAATTGCCTGGGACTACAATTACATAGTCACGGATGGCACCAATACCTATACGATTGGCGTTTTCGATTATGATTCCAGCGGCGACGACGCGTTTGGCGGCGGAGCCGAGCAAGGGTTCTTCATCGGCTTTTTGGGGGATGTCCCTCCGCTCAACACAACACTTACGATCACGGCGCTGGGTGACGGTGCCTTCACCAGTCCAGTCGTAAATCTGCCCGTTGACGACTTTGTTCCCTGTTTCACCAGTGGCTCGAATATTCGGGTAAGGGGCGGTCAGAAGGCGGTCGAGGATCTGCAAGCCGGCGATGAGGTCGAAGTGTTTGATCCCGCAGGTAAGGAACCCGGATTTGCCACCCTGCTGCGGGTGTTTCGTCGCACGATATCTGCCTCTGAACTGGCCTCGAACCCCAAGCTTCGCCCGGTTCGCATCAGTGCCGGAGCGTTGGGTCTGGGCTTGCCTCAGCGTGATCTTGTGGTGTCCCGGCAGCACCGGATGCTGGTGTCTTCAAAGATCGTCGAGCGTATGTTCAGGACTTCCGAAGTTCTGGTACCCGCCGTCAATCTGACTTCACTGCCCGGTATTTTCATCGATCACGATGCCCGGAGTGTCGAGTATTTTCATCTCCTTTTCGGGCAGCACGAGGTGATCTATGCCGAAGGCGCACCATCGGAAAGCCTGTTTACCGGACCAGAAGTGCTCAAGGCCATCAGTGCAGAAGCGCGAACAGAAATCCTGAGCATCTTTCCCGAGATCGCAGAACTGGAGTTTACCCCCAGACCCGCCTGCCCGATCCCGTCCGCGAAGCTGCAAAAGCAATTGATTGAACGCCACATCAAGAATGAAAAACCGCTTCTGTCCGGACACACTGAACGCTAGAAGCAGAGGTTCTCCGGCAGGATTTTCTGCGCTTCAAAGATCGAATCGACATCCTGCGCTACGTTATGCGTTGTCTCCTTATGTTTCCTTTCCAAAGCTTACCCGCCCGTTGGTTTAGGTGCGGACTGCACTTGCTCTGCAATGACTGGACATTCTGCGAGACTTAGGGAATTAGAAGGCCAGTCGCATGAATGTAACTACCGTCGTGCAACCAAGCGGGTCTGGTTTTGAAATTACTGACCTATGACTTACACCAGCCCTTGCAGAGAGGGCCAGAATACAGGGCCTATTGAGCGTCATGACCTACCACCCCAAATCGGATTTCATCGCCACGATGATCGAGCGCGGCTTTCTCGCCGACTGCACCGATTATCAGGGCCTTGACGACGCGCTGATCTCTGGGGTGCAGACGGCTTATGTCGGCTATGACGCCACGGCGCAGTCTTTGCACGTGGGTCACCTGATGAACATCATGGTGCTGCGCTGGCTGCAAAAGACTGGGCATAAACCGATCACCCTGATGGGTGGCGGCACCACCAAGGTGGGCGACCCCTCGTTCCGGTCAGACGAACGGCCCCTGCTGGGCCCTGAACAGATCGATGCCAATATCGCGGGCATGAAGCAGGTGTTCTCGAAATACCTGTCTTACGATGACAGCGACACCGGCGCGCTGATGCTGAACAATGCCGAATGGCTCGACAGCCTGAACTACCTCGATTTCCTGCGCGATATCGGGCGACATTTCTCGGTCAACCGGATGCTGAGCTTTGAATCGGTGAAATCGCGGCTGGATCGTGAACAGTCGCTGAGCTTCCTCGAATTCAACTACATGATCCTGCAGGCCTATGACTTCCTCGAACTGAACCGCCGGTATAACTGCGTTCTGCAGATGGGCGGCTCGGACCAGTGGGGCAACATCGTCAACGGCATCGACCTGACCCGCCGGGTGCTGGATCACGAGATCTATGGCCTCACGACCCCCCTGCTGACCACCAGCGATGGCCGCAAAATGGGCAAGTCACAGGGCGGCGCGGTCTGGCTGAACGACGACATGCTGAGCGCCTACGAATTCTGGCAGTTCTGGCGGAACACCACCGACGCCGATGTGGGCCGGTTCCTGAAAATCTTCACTGAGCTTTCAGTAGACGAATGCGACCGCATGGCCGCGCTGCAGGGCTCCGAAATCAACGAGGCAAAAATCCGCCTCGCCAATGAAGTCACCACTCTGCTGCACGGGGCCGATTCCGCTGCAACTGCCGAAGCCACCGCGCGCGAGGTATTCGAGAAGGGCGGCGTAGGCGGCGACCTCCCGACCCTCACGCTGAGCGCCTCGGAACTGGGTGAAGGCATGTCCATCGTCCAGCTGATCGTCAAATCCGGCCTCGCCAAATCCGGCAAAGAGGCCAAACGCCTGATCGCCGAAAACGGCGCCAAGCTGGACGACGCCCCGCTGACCGATGCGGGCCTGATGATCGACGCAGGCGCATTGTCCTCACCGATCAAGCTGAGCGCAGGCAAGAAACGCCACGCGCTGGTGCAACTGAGCTGATCCAGACAGGTGGCAGCCTCTCGGGTTGCCACCTTATTCGCATATTTTACCGATTAAAAAACTCGATATGCGGTATTTGGCGCGCGTTTGGCAATTGCCACATTCCGGCCATCGTGACCTGCGACAAGCCTCCTTAAATAGCCCGAGAGGCTAAGTTGAGTCGGAAGTCAATTTTTAGAATGATCATACAACGTTAGGTGAAACATCGGTCATTCGGAAAACATCCTGTTCGGATACTTAATTGACGACAGTTACAATCGTCGCCTGGGAGAAAAAGTTGACAGAGATCGACCAAGGCGATTTGTATTTTGACGTTCGACAATCCGTCCGAATGCGGAACATCCTCCGTCTCGTCATAGCGCCTCTGCTTTCTGTTGTTCTGATCTGGATTGGGTTTCTCCTCATCCCAGAAGAAACGGTTCTGCAGCTGCGCATTGAATCCATCGAAACTTGGTCGGCTTGGTCTTTTTTAGGATTGGTATGCATTGGCAGTGGATTCTACCGACTATTTAAAGAACTAATTTTTGCCATTCGCGCCATTTCTACGAAAGGTGAATGGCACTTTCGCCTCACAGATCATTCTTTGCTGTGGCACGTCCCTAAACATGCGCATGGGACTGAAGAGGGTTTTGAAGTGCCGCTTGAGGAATTGAGCCAGATCGAGATCAGAACTATCGAAAAAACCGAAGGCATTGATGAACGAGAGTACTGGATACACTTCCATTCGCGCGACCCCGTACAGCTCCGATCATATTCGGGGGTTAGCCTGTCATGGTTGGCCGAGAAAATTAGAGCAGCCGGAGTGCCTTATGAAGAAACCTGCGTCAGATACTAAGCAGTGGCAGCGATTTGAGTGCACGTAAAAGTCGATCGGGGTGTAAAATCAAATGCGCCAGCCACTGCTCGCGCGCATCCTGAGCAACAGCGTAACAGGCTTGATTGACCAAAGCTCTGACTGGACAGGAGGCTACGGTTGCGATTATCTGAACAAGTGTTCAGATCAAGAAGGAGCCCGCCATGCAACTCTCAACCACAGCTGCGGCGATCACCGGCGGAGCTTCTGGCCTGGGTGAAGCCACCGCCCGCCACTTTGCCGAACACGGCGCGCAGGTCACCATCCTTGACCGTGATGCCGAGCGTGGCCCAAAGGTCGCCGCTGAAATCGGCGGACATTTCGCACAGACCGACGTAACAGATGAGGCCTCGGTCGCCGCAGCCATCGCACAGGCGATGAATAAGATGGGCCGCATCAACGCTGCCGTAAACTGCGCCGGGATCGCAATCGGGGCCAAAACCGTTGGCAAAGACGGCCCCCACCCTCTGGACGCGTTTCAGCGCACCATCGACATCAATCTGGTCGGCACCTTCAACGTCTCACGTCTCGCTGCCGCAGAGATGGCCAAGAACGATCCCGAACCGGATGGCGCGCGCGGTGTGATCATCAACACCGCCTCGATCGCCGCTTTTGATGGGCAAAAGGGTCAAGCCGCTTATGCTGCTTCCAAGGGCGGTGTGGTGGGCATGACGCTGCCCATGGCGCGCGATCTGGCCTCGACCGGTATCCGCGTCATGGCCATCGCACCGGGCATCTTTATGACCCCGATGCTGGCCGGACTGCCCGAAGAGGTGCAGCAACAGCTTGCCGCCGACGTCCCCAACCCTGCCCGATTGGGCGATCCAAAAGAATACGGGCGTCTGGCCGGGTTCATCGTCGAAATGGGTTACCTGAACGGAGAGGTCATCCGTATCGACGGTGCCCTGCGCATGCGCTAAGACGGACTTTATGACCGAGTTGCAGAAAATGGCGGCGGGCGAATGGTATTGCTGCATCGATCCTGAACTGGAAATGCTGCGCATGAAGGCGCGCCGCGCGGTTCATGCCCATAACACCTGTTCACCCGATGACCGAGGGGCAATTGCGCCCGAACTGGCGTCGCTTTTCTCGGGTATCGGGCAGAATTGTTATGTCGAGGCTCCCTTCCACTGCGCCTACGGGATGAACCTAACGCTGGGCGATCGAGTGTATCTGAATGCGGGCTGTGTCATCCTCGACACCGCGCCTGTCCACATCGGTAGCGACTCGATGCTTGGACCTACGGTGCAAATTTATTGCGCCCAACACGCCAAAGACCCAGTCCTGCGCGCCCAAGGACTTGAAATCGATCATCCAGTGACGATTGGCGAGAACGTCTGGATCGGCGGTGGGGCAATCATCATGCCCGGCGTCACCATCGGAGACCGCGCCATCGTCGGCGCCGGAAGCATGGTCACCAAAGACGTGCCTGCTGGAGAAACCGTTGTCGGCAACCCGGCACGCGCTATGTCAACCGATACAGATCCACTGTAACGTGTGTAACCACTCGAATTCACTATCTTTTTCACGGGCCGAAATCACAGGAAAAACTGAACGGCATCAGACAATTCTCGCTCACATAGAGTCTGCTTCGCATTCTTTAGGAATGCCGCCTTCGCCGGGCAACGCTACCAATTTCGTATTGACTTTGAATGTCTTGCGTTGGTTTGCTGCCCGGCGTGATGAACGCCCACGAAACAGGTCGTGGCTATGGGGTAAACTGGATTGGCCAGGTGGCACTTCTGGCTCAAGAAAATTTGGAGAAACAATTGACCCGCATTTTTGCAGCACTTTACATCATCACCGCCCTGTTCGTCGGACCAGCAGCGGCGCATGAACGATTTGCTTTGGTGATCGGAAATGCCAGCTACGAAAATGTCCCGGCGCTCGACAACCCTGTGAACGACGCGCTTTTGATGAGCGATGAACTGCGCAGCGCAGGCTTTTCTGTCACAACGCTGAGAGATGTGAATCGCGCTGAGATGATGCAGGAGGTTGAGACCTTTGCAAGCAAAGTGCGCGCGGCAGGGTCAGAAGCGCTGTCTGTGTTTTATTTCGCAGGTCATGGTGTGCGCAGTGATGACTTTAACTATCTTCTCCCACTGAGCGTAAATATTGAATCCGAAGCTGACATTGCAGGCGAAGCCGTCCCGGCAGAATGGGTTCTGGATCGTATTCACACCCCACAGGCTGTCAGCGTGATGATCCTGGACGCCTGCCGCGACAATCCATTTGGCAATCAGTCGAACGTCACTGTTGATGTGGGTGATGGGCTTGCGCGTATGACCGCACGCACCAACAACCTGATCGCTTATGCCACCGGGCCTGGAGAAGTTGCACTGGATGGGACCGGGTCCAACAGCCCCTACACGGCAGCAATTGCGCGCGCGATCGGGACCTCCGGTCTAACCCTCGAACAGATGTTTGACCAGGTACGTTCAGACGTGATCAGCGAAACGGACGGTGTGCAAT
Source organism: Ruegeria sp. CE9 (assembly GCF_056537425.1). Taxonomy (NCBI): domain Bacteria; kingdom Pseudomonadati; phylum Pseudomonadota; class Alphaproteobacteria; order Rhodobacterales; family Roseobacteraceae; genus Ruegeria; species Ruegeria sp. CE9. The sequence continues at coordinate 867,223 of NZ_JBQFRO010000001.1, forward strand.
CCCCCTGGGCGCGGTCCTCGTTGAACATAAGGATTGGGATGAAGGACCCGACTGCGAACTGATCAGGCGTTTTGGTTTGTACAACTCATACAAACCAGTCTTTTCAGAATGTACAACTCAGACAGAACCCGCTTCGGCCTTCTCTTCCAGCATCAGCCACTCTTCCTCGGCTGCCGACAACTTTTCCTGCCGCTCAACCAGTGCATCCGTCGCCTTTTGGAATTTGACAGGCTCACGAGTGAACAGGTCGGGGTCGGACATCAGTTCTTCCAGCTTTGCGATCTCGGCTTCCAGACGTTCGATCTCGGCAGGCAGCTTTTCAAGCCGGTGTTTTTCCGAGAATGAAAGCCCCGCTTTCGCCTTCGCCTCTTGCTTTATCTTCGGCTTCGAAGGCTTTGCTTTTTCTTCTTTTTTTTGACCCACCTCACCGCGCTGCACGATGTAATCGGACCAGCCACCGGCGTAAACGGTTGCGCGCCCAATGCCCTCCATCGCGATCGTCGTTGTGGCGATGCGATCCAGAAAATCCCGGTCGTGACTGACCAGCAGAACAGTTCCGTCATAGTCGTCCAGCAATTCCTGCAAGAGGTCCAACGTCTCGACATCCAGATCGTTCGTCGGTTCGTCCAGCACCAACAGATTCGAGGATTTCGCCATCAGCTTCGCCAACAGAAGCCGCGCTTTTTCCCCACCAGACAAGGACTTAACAGCCGCTCTTGCCTGCGCGTCGTCAAACAGAAACTCCTTGAGATAGCCCACGACATGCTTGGGCTGCCCTCCCACCATCACCTGATCGGCCTTTCCTGAAACCCGCATCTCGGGATCACCCGTCAGGCTGTCCCACAGGCTCATCTCCGGGTCTAGCTGTGCACGCGCCTGATCGAACACAGCAATCTCAAGATTAGTGCCCAGCACCACCGTACCCTCGTCGGGTTCGACCTGGCCCAGCAGCATTTTCAGTAGTGTGGTCTTGCCCACACCGTTCGGTCCGACAAAGGCCACTCGGTCTCCGCGTTGTACCAAAAGGTCAAAATTACGCACAATCTGCTGCGATCCAAACGCCTTGGATACGCCTTTGGCCTCAATCACCTTCCGACCCGATTTTGGACCTGATTCCAAAGCCATAGCTGCAGAACCTTGGCGCTTGATCTGTGCTGCCCGCTCGGCGCGCAGCGCCTGTAATGCCCGCACCCGGCCCTGGTTACGTTTGCGGCGCGCGCTGATGCCTTCGACCGCCCAACGAGCCTCGGATTTGATCAGGCGATTCAGCTTGTGGCGCTGCTGGTCCTCTTCTTCCCAGACCTTGTCGCGCCAGCTTTCAAAGGCCTCAAACCCCTGTTCCTGCCGCCTTACAACGCCGCGATCGATCCACAGCGTCGCGCGGGTCAGCGCCCGCAGGAAAGCACGGTCATGCGAAATGAGCACATAGGCTGCACGCGTCGAGCCCAGCTCACGTTCGAGCCAAGCAATCGCCTCGATATCAAGATGGTTGGTCGGCTCGTCCAAAAGCATCAGGTCCGGAGCCTCGGCCATCAGTTTCGCCAATGCCGCCCGCCGCCGCTCGCCCCCGGACGCAATTTCAACCGCGCGCGCGGGATCGAATTTCAGGCCTTCGCCAGCACGTTCGACCTTGTAGAGCTCCCCCGGCTCCAGCCCGCTTGACGCATAGTCTCCCAGCGTCGCGAAACCCTGCATATCAGGATCCTGCTCCATGTAACCCACTGATTTACCTGGAGGGATCACGATATCGCCCTGATCGACCTCAACCAACCCGGCCATTACTTTCATCAGTGTGGACTTACCCGACCCGTTCCGCCCAACCAGCGCAACACGATCGCCGGGCTGAACCACTAGGTCCAGACCAGAAAACACCGGATCACCTCCGAAAGTCAGAGAGATACCGGACATCTGCAACAAAGGAATTCTCGCCATGCCCGCCAGCTAAACCGGCTGGGGCAACGCGTCAACGCCCATAAGCCGCGTTCTACCCGGCAACCGCGCGCAAGAGGCGTTTGCGTTCGTCGGGAATCGCTTCGATCTCAAGACCGGTGAAGACGTGCAGCGTGTTCATATGCCGGTCGACCACTGCGTGATCACTGACCCAGCCGCCCATCATCAGATAGGTGCGCAGCAAGGGCGGCATCCGCAGCATCGCCTGTTTTACATTGGGGCGTCGACGCAAACGCGCGGCAAATCGAAAAACATCGGGCGCCTTTACCCGCGGCAGCCAGCGCTTTGGCGCAAGATGCCGGTGTTTGAGCATGGCGAACGCATCCAGATAGTCAGCGGTTTCGGTTCCAGCAAAGGACGAACATCCAAACAGCATCTTAACGTCGTTCTGATCGACATATGCTGTCATCGCCCCCCAGGCGACCCGCAGGATGTCTGGATCATTGTAGTGCGGGTGGATACAGAACCGGCCCATCTCAACCATCGGTCCGGCAAAATCACGCAGCGCGGACAGATCATAGAACTGGGCCGAGTAGCTGCGCCCGATTTCCGTGCCAGCTTGCATTGTCAGCATACGAAAACAGCAGACCAAAGCAGCGCCGACTTTCATATCTTCGATTAATACGTGGCTGCAGCGGTCATCGAAGGCATCACTATCCAGACCGTCTGTACCAAAGGCGAGGGTTCGCAAGGCTTGCGCAGCCGCCACATCTTGCCGAGACTCTGCCAAGCGAGCCCGATAGCGGCCCTTGTTCAACAAAACAGCCATGGTCGCATCCTCCTGCGGTTGCTGACCGGTCACTACAACAGAATGTGTGACTGTCCTGTGACCACTGCAAGATGTTTAAGCGCGTTAGTTGCTTGCACCTGGAATATTCGCGGGGTTGAAGTTGCCGATATTGCCAAGCAGCTGACGCAAGAAGCCTTTGTCTTCAACGTTGGAATCGGTCACGCGGCGATCCAGCGTGATGACGTAGCCATCTTCGAGACCGAACCTTTCGATATTCCGCACAACGCCGCGTTGATCGAAGCTGATCGCGACCAGTTCGCGTGAAACGACCTCGGGGCGTTTCGGCCCATAATGACGGACGCGCGAGGCAACGTAGTAATACCCCGAATCCCGCACGACGCCCGATGCTGTGGGTGCGCCGATGGCTTCCTCAACGCTGTCACGCGTGTCGACACCGACCTGGATTTTGGCCAGATCCTCTGGCGGCGGGATGTAGCCATGATTCTTGAAGATCGGTGAACATGCGCCAGCGACCACCAGACAGGCCATAAATACTAGCGTTTTGGACGCCGGCTTAAACCTGTTCAGACCTTTCAACATGCACACCCTCTTGCCTTGGCCCCTTGCGGACCCTATCCGATTACAGAAACCAAGGCTCCGGTTCAACACAGGAAACCTCACGAATGAGCAACCAGACATCTTTGCGGGTCGCCGATCTGCCGCAGAACGCTCCGACCCCGTTTGAACTGCGCCCTACCGGCGAGGCGTTGGACGCGATCAAAAACGAGTTGGGCTTGCTGGGGTTGCGCAAACTGAGCTTTGTTGGCGAACTGCAGGCACAAGGCAAGCGTGACTGGGCGCTAAACGGAAAACTGGGTGCGACGGTGATCCAACCCTGTGTTGTCACGCTTGAGCCGGTAACTACGCGCATTGATGTCCCGGTGAGTCGCATTTATCTGGCTGATTGGAGCGATCCGGACGAGCCAGAGTTCGAGATCCCCGAAGGTGACGAGACCGAACCGCTTGGACCGGAAATTGATCCCGCGCCAATCATGATCGAGGCCCTTTCATTGGCCCTGCCCCAATATCCGCGCAAGGACGGCGCTGAACTGGATCAGGCAGACTATACCGAACCGGGAAAACAGGCGCTGACTGATGAGGATGTGAAACCCTTCGCAGGGCTGGCCGGGCTGCGGGATGCAATGAAAAAAGACGAGTGACAGGCATAGGATTTCCTGTCATAGCAAGCCGTCAGAAAAACCGCTTGAACATGACGAGAATCGCAGTATTTTCGCGCGCTCATTGGATTTTGGGTTGGACATTGCGGGGCAAGCCCCTTAAACGCGCGTCAAACCACGAGAAAACAAAGAACGTAACCCGGCCGGCAGCGAATCTGCGGGCCCATATCAGACAAAGGTTGAGACCATGGCCGTCCAACAGAACAAAGTTTCCAAGTCGCGTCGCAACAACCGCCGCGCACACGACGCTCTGGTTGCTGCAAACCCGAACGAATGCCCGAACTGCGGTGAACTGCGTCGCCCGCATCACGTTTGCCCGTCCTGCGGCCACTATGATGATCGTGAAGTCATCGCTCAGGCCGACGAAATCGACCTGGACGAAGACGCGGCCTAAGCCTGATTGGACGCAGGCCAAGGCATGACGGATCAGCCTACGCAAACCGGACGGATTATCATCTCGGTTGACGCTATGGGCGGAGATTCGGGCCCTGCCGTCGTTGTGGCGGGTATTGCCAAATCTGCGGACAAGAACCCCAAGATCGGGTTCATCCTGCACGGTCAGGAACAGGAATTGCGCAAGCTGGTTGCCAAACGGCGTGTCCTTGATGGGCGCGTCGTTTTTCGTGATTGCCCTGACGTCGTCACGATGGAAGACAAGCCCAGCCAAGTTGTGCGCAGCGGCAAGAACACATCGATGTGGTCGGCGCTGGAAGCGGTGCGCGCAGGCGAAGCGCACGGCGCGGTATCCTGTGGCAACACCGGTGCACTGATGGCGATGTCGATGCTGCGGCTGCGTAAGCTGCCCGGCGTGAACCGCCCTGCCATCGCGATTCTGTGGCCGTCACGTAACCCCCACGGGTTCAACGTGATGCTGGATGTGGGCGCGGATGTGCGCGCCGACGCCAAGGACCTGCTGCAATACGCTTTGATGGGCGCGTCCTACGCGCGCAATGGTATGGCGCTCAGCCGTCCTCGGATCGGGTTGCTGAATGTCGGCACCGAAGAACACAAGGGCCGCGCCGAGCTGAAAGAAGCCCATGCGATGATTTCGGACTTTGCTGATCAGGCGAATTTCGAATTCGTAGGCTTTGTCGAAGGCAGCGATATCCCCGGTGACAAAGCCGATGTGATCGTAACCGACGGCTTTACTGGCAATGTCGCCATCAAAACCGGTGAAGGTACCGCAAACTTGATCGGGGATTTGTTACGCGAGGCGTTCAAATACTCTCCGCTATCTCGTCTGGCCTCGATCCTTGCGATCACTTCGTTAAACCGTCTGAAAAAGCGGATCGACCCGCGCCGCGTCAATGGCGGCGTGTTCCTCGGGCTCAATGGAACCGTAGTGAAATCCCATGGCGGAGCGGACGCAACCGGTGTTTCCGCTGCGGTCAAGCTGGCTTTCACATTGGCTGAATCCGGTTTCGCCGAAAAATTGGCGGCACGGGTTGCATCAACAGCCGCACTTGCACAAGATGCGGCGCATTCCGTGTCTCAATCGGAATAATAACAAAAAAGGCAGTACCCCAGCATGGCAGGCCGCTCAGTTGTTGTAGGTGTCGGGCATTATTTGCCAGAACGCGTTGTACCGAATGCCGAGTTCGAAAAAACGCTGGATACCACGGACGAATGGATTCAAACGCGGTCCGGAATCGAACGGCGGCATTTTGCAGCCGAGGATGAAACGACATCCGATCTGGCCACCAAAGCAGCCGAAGCTGCATTGGCAGATGCCGGGCTCACCGCTGATGACATCGACGCGATTGTGCTGGCAACCTCGACCGCTGATCTGACCTTTCCGTCGGCGGCCACCATGGTCCAGGCCCGTTTAGGCATGACCAAAGGCTTTGCTTTTGACGTTCAGGCCGTCTGCGCCGGATTCGTTTTTGCGTTGAGCAACGCCAATGCGCTGATCCTGTCGGGCCAAGCTAAGCGCGTGCTGGTGATCGGGGCCGAGACCTTTTCGCGAATCATGGATTGGACCGACCGGTCGACCTGTGTGCTATTTGGCGATGGCGCGGGCGCGTTGGTTCTGGAAGAACAAGAGGGACAAGGCACCTCGGACGATCGTGGGATACTGTCCACCGATCTGAACTCGGACGGTCGATATAAAGACCTGCTCTATGTTGATGGCGGAGTGTCGACGCAATCCACCGGCCATCTGCGGATGCAAGGCAATCAGGTCTTCCGTCATGCTGTCGAGAAACTGGCCAAAACCGCCGAAGTCGCACTGGAGCGTGCGGGCTTGACCAGTGACGATGTCGACTGGATTGTGCCACATCAGGCCAATATCCGTATTATTCAGGGCACTGCCAAGAAAATGGGCCTGCCGATGGAGAATGTCGTTGTCACTGTACAGGACCATGGAAACACCTCTGCCGCGTCCATCCCCCTGGCCCTGTCCGTAGGCAAACAAAACGGCCAGATCAAACAGGGCGATCTGATCGTGACCGAAGCAATTGGCGGGGGCCTGGCATGGGGTGCAGTTGCCCTGCGCTGGTGACCGGCACAAACCGGCTTACAAAGCCGCCTGCAATTCATTGATATTGACAGCGAATTTCGCATCGCCATATGCTTTATCATCAACAGGGGAAAAAGCATGGGCGACAAAACACTGACCCGAATGGATCTGAGCGAGGCCGTCTTTCGTGAGGTTGGCCTGTCACGCAACGAAAGTGCGCAACTGGTCGAAAGCGTTCTGAACCATATGTCCGACGCGCTGGTGCGTGGCGAGCAGGTTAAGATCTCGTCTTTCGGTACTTTCAGCGTTCGGGACAAAACCGCCCGTATCGGTCGCAACCCCAAAACTGGTGAAGAGGTTCCAATCCAGCCGCGCCGCGTGCTGACCTTCCGCCCATCGCACCTGATGAAGGATCGCGTTGCAGCCGGGAACCGAAAGTAAGTTCAGGACGTCAAGGTTATGAGTAAGTCCCCCGATGCCTTTCGCACCATCAGTGAAGTTGCGGACTGGCTCGGAGTTCAGGCGCATGTCCTGCGCTTTTGGGAAAGCCGGTTCACGCAGGTCAAACCCGTAAAACGTGCCGGTGGGCGGCGATATTATCGCCCCAATGACATGCGTCTGCTGGGCGGTATCAAGAAGCTGCTGCACGAGGATGGTATAACCATCAAAGGCGTTCAGCGCATCCTTCGGGAACAGGGCGTCGCGCATGTTGCGTCGCTATCGCCCAGTCTGGATGAAAATGCTCCTGCGCCCAGTATCGACGACACCGAGGTGCCGTTCGCCGCAACGCCAGAACCATCCGCAAACCAGATCGATATGGATCTGGGCGTGCCCGCCCAATCTCCTGCCCCAGAGGTACCGAAACCTGTCGCTGCCCCCGAACCCAAGCCGATACCGGCCGAGCTGGATGCAGCCCCGCTGATGGGCGGCATTGCCTCACTGGCATGGAATCGTGACGAATATGACGATGAGCTGTTGCACCAGATTGCACCCATCGCCAAGGACCTGCGCAGGTGGCTGGATCGCGTCGAACACCACACGGTGGGATAGCAAAAAAGGCGATGATTTCCTCTTGCCCCCGCCGGGAAAGTCTTTATGAACACCTCAACGTCGGGCTATGGCGCAGCCTGGTAGCGCGTCCGTCTGGGGGACGGAAGGTCGCAGGTTCGAGTCCTGCTAGCCCGACCAAATCACACCGACGTTTGTGGCACATAGGCCAGATCCCGCTCTGGCAGCAGAGGGGATCGAGATGACAGGTGTTTGCCCGAACCAGCAACTGGAAGCGATGATCGCACGTGGTGAGATCACGGCCAGCCCCGATGTCATCCCCGCTCAGGTCCAACCGGCCAGCCTTGATCTGCGTTTAGGAACAGTTGCTTACCGGGTGCGCGCATCGTTTCTGGCGGGAGAAGGTCGTACTGTCGCGGAACGTTTGACTGAATTCGAGATGCACCGAATCAACATCACCGACGGGGCCGTTCTGGAAAAAGGTTGCGTCTATCTTGTGCCACTGATGGAATCGCTCGCCCTGCCCGATGATGTGAGCGCCGTTGCAAATGCCAAAAGCTCGACCGGGCGACTGGACCTGCTGACCCGCACCATAACCGATGGCGGAACGGAGTTTGATCGGGTGCCGGCAGGCTATACTGGCCCGCTCTATGCAGAGATTTGCCCGCGATCGTTCTCGGTTCTGGTGCGCCCCGGTATGCGACTGAACCAGATCAGGTTCCGCAAAGGTCAAGCGGTCCTCAGCGATGCCGAGCTGACTACGCTACATGAGCAAACCCCCTTGGTCGACGGGCCAGCCGTCATTCAGGATGGACTGGGATTTTCAGTTGATCTGCAGCTGCCCGATACTGATCTGGTCGGCTATCGCGCCAAACCCCACACCGGGGTGATCGATCTGGATCGGATCGGTGAATACGACCCGCAAGAATACTGGGAAGAGGTGCGCACCAAGGATGGGCGCATCATCCTTGATCCCGGAGCGTTCTATATTCTCGTTAGCCGTGAGGCAGTGCATATCCCGCCGATGTATGCCGCCGAGATGGCCCCCTATCTTGCAATGGTGGGCGAGTTCCGGGTGCACTATGCCGGGTTCTTCGACCCCGGTTTCGGTCATGCCGAAGCTGGAGGCGCAGGATCACGCGGCGTGCTGGAAGTGCGCTGCCACGAAGCGCCATTTGTGTTGGAACACGGGCAAGTGGTCGGGCGCTTGGTTTACGAGAAGATGGCCGAGATGCCGACGCAACTGTATGGCGCTGGTATTGCTTCGAACTATCAGGGTCAGGGCCTGAAACTATCCAAACATTTCAAGCCTGTGAGCTGAGTTTCAGAACTTCATGAACCGGCGCATCTGCCGGGTTACCTGCTTCATTTGCTTGGCGCTTTGTTTTTGGCGCGTCGCAGTATCGCGCATTTGGCGGTCTGCTTCGGGGCCAGTTCGGGTTTCAGGCTGACCCGGCTTGCGACCGACCCGGCTCGCCATATCAATCCCCTTGTCCACACCGTGGTTCACCAGGCGGCGCATGACCTGTCGCACGATCATGTCTATGATCCGATTGGCATTCATTGGCTCAACTCCGTTTCCTGCGCTCCTACAATAGGCGCGCTCTGCGGCAACAAAAGGGCTGTTCGATCACTCTTCCTCGAACAGCTCGGTCTGATCTTCGTCTTCGTCATGATCCGGTCCCTCACCCAGAGGAACCGCACCCGGAGGCGGCCTGTTTTCCAGCAACCCCGCCGCACGCAGCTCTTTTAGGCCGGGCAAATCTCGGGCATTTTCCAGCCCAAAGTGATCCAGAAACTCGGGTGTCACCACAAAGGTTACAGGACGGCCCGGCGTCATACGGCGGCGGCCCAGCCGGATCCATTCCATCTCCAACAGCTGATCGATAGTTCCGCGTGAAACGGACACGCCCCGGATTTCCTCGATCTCCGCACGCGTGCAGGGCTGGTGATAGGCCACGATTGCCAGTGTTTCGATGGCGGCCCGGCTTAACTTGCGGGTCTCAACCGTTTCCTTCTGCATTAGGAAGCCAAGATCGGGGGCCGTGCGGATCGCCCAGGCCTCACCCACACGCACCACGCGCACACCGCGCCCTTCGTATCGTTTCTGCAGCAATTCAACGGCTTGCGCTGCGTTGCTGCCGTGAGGCATCCGCGCTTCAAGATCAGCGATGGTCACTGGTTCGGCGCTCGCAAAAAGAACGGCCTCGACCATCCGTTCCTGTTCAGCCAGGGGCGGCGCTTCGAACAGGGTGCCGGTCTCTTCTGGGGCGTCAGTCACGGGTTTCGGTCCTCTTACGCAATTGGATTGGAGCAAAATTTTCGTTTTGCTTGATCTCCATATGTCCTTCTTTCACCAGTTCCAGCGAGGCCGCAAAAGTCGCCGCCGTGGCCGACCTGCGGCGCACCGGATCGGCGTCCCAACCGTCGGGCAGATAGGTCTCCATATCCGTCCAGGCACCGGCAAAACCAATCAGCGGGCGCATCCGTTCCAGCGCCTGTTCCATCGTAAAGACGGCATCGCGGTCCATGACGAAGGGGCGGAATTCGTCGCGGGTGCGGATACGCGCATAACCTTGCATCAGGTCCAGCAGCGTGGCGGAATAGGTCACAGTACGGATGCGGGTTACGTCCTCACCCTGCCCGCGCTTGAAGAAATCCCTGCCTAGCTGGTCGCGCGCCATCAGCCGCGCGGCGGCGTCGCGCATGGCTTGCAGACGTTCCAACTGGAAAGCGAGGTGTGCGGCCAGTTCCTCACCCGAGGGGCCTTCGTCATCCGGGTCGGGCGGAAGCAAAAGACGGGATTTTAGAAAGGCTAGCCAAGCGGCCATCACCAGATAGTCGGCTGCCAGTTCGATCCGCAACTGGCGGGCCTTTTCGACAAAGGTCAGATATTGCTGCGCCAGCGCCAGAACCGAGATTTTGCGCAAATCCACCTTTTGCGTGCGTGACAGGGTCAGCAACACGTCCAGCGGGCCTTCAAACCCATCGACGTCAACGATCAGCGCTTCGGCTGCAAGCCGATCCGCGACCGAGACCGGGTCTTCGCTAAAAAGGTTATCCTGCATATACCTGCCCGCCCATTAGGGCAGATAGTTCCGCTTCGGCGGCTTGGATGTCAAGTTCCCGCGGCGGTTGGCGTCGGGCTAACGCCCGATCTGCGCGGGCTTGTGCCGCATCCGACATCTCGCCCGCAGCTTCAAGCACCTGAACGCGTTCTTCAAATGCACCATTACAGTGCAAGGCGACATCGCATCCGGCGTCCAGCGCCTGACGGGCCAATTCGTCAGGCGCGCCTTGCAAGGCCTTCATCGTGATATCATCGGTCATAATCAGACCATCAAACCCAATCCGCTCACGAATAAGGGTCATCATCCCGGCGGAAATCGTCGCAGGCCGAGGGTCAATCTGGTCATAGACCAGATGCGCCGTCATCCCCATTGGTAAGTCGTTGAGCGCACGGAATGGCGCAAAATCGGCCTCTTCCAATGCTTCCAGCGAAAGGTCCACATGAGGCAGGTCGTGATGACTGTCGAGCGTCGAAAGGCCATGGCCCGGCATGTGTTTCACAACCGGCAGCACGCCGCCATCCAGATGGCCATTTGCAACGGCCCGGCCGATTGCAGAAACTTGTTCTGGATCAGAGGCATAGCATCTGTTTTTCAGAAACTTGTGCGTATCTTCGCGAGCCAGGTCGACCATAGGTGCGCAGTTGCTGTCGATGCCCAGATTCAGCAATTCATCCGCGATTAGGCGATAGCGCAGATACATCGCACGCTCAGCCTGATCCCCGGCACACGCGACATGGTCTAGCGGCGGCAACCATTCCCGTGCCAAGGGTGCGCGCAGGCGTTGCACGCGGCCTCCCTCCTGATCCACGGTGATCAGGCAGTTTCGACCAACGGCCTCGCGGAAATCATCGCACAGTGCGCGGGTCTGATCGGCGGTTTCGATGTTGCGAGCAAACAAAATGAACCCGAACGGGTTCATGTCTTTGAACAGAGCTTTCTCATCCGGCGTCAGGCGCAGCCCTTCGGCATCGGTGATGACCGCGCCAAATCTCACCGAACGGCGACCGGGATACAGTCGGCACCCTGCGCAACCAATGCGGCGCAGAACTGGCGCGAGTCACTCAGATCATCGAACCCCATGACACGCAAGCGATAAAAGGTCCGACCACCGCTTGAGGTTTTCTGGATAACGCGCTGTTTTCCATCCATATACTCGCCAAAACGTCCATTCAATCGCGCCCATTCTGCCTGCGCGACATCGGCGCTTTCATAGGCCCCAAGCTGCGCCAGCCGTGTCCCTTTGGCCAATGTGTCCGGGTCCACATCCAGACCAACGGCAGCCTTGATGGCTGCGTTTATCGCGGCTTCGGTGGCGCTGTTAGACGTGATGGAGCTGGGCGTAGCGCGGGCCGGACGCACCTGCGGCCGCAGCGACCGACGCACACCGGGCAGCGCGGCGATCTTCGGATCTGGTTGCTGCGCCGCATAATCAGCAGGATCAATCGCAGGCTCTTCCTCCGGCGTGACCAATGAGGCCAATTGCACGCCCTCCTGCGACGTCTGATCGGACTGAGGGTCAGCAGCAAGACCTTCAGCCAAAGCGTTTACGATGGCTTGGTCAGTGGAAGGCTCTTCAACTACTTGCACGGCATTCGTCGCTTCAAGCGCTGCCATCGGCGTATCTTCATCAGTCAGCGAAACGGGACGCGGAGCCAAAATCAGGCGATCTGCCGGAGGTGCCGCAGTCCCAACCGCAGCAACAGCATTCACCGCCAGCCCCTGATGATCCGCAGGCGTACCGCCGGGATTATCAGGCTGCACGCGCATCGGCCCTTCTGCAGCACGGACAACCGGCACGCCGCTAACGTCTCGCATGATCAACTGGTAACCCCAGACACCAACACCGGCGACCAACGCCAAGGACGCAACCGCCCCTAACACGTTGACAATACGACCCAACCCTGCGCCAGAACGCGGGGCTTCTTCATAGCCATAGCTTTCGTCGGGATAGTCATACGCATCCTCAGGATGCGCTTGATTCGAGTAATGCATCTGCTCGGGGCTGTGCTGCCCCGAGTAATCGTAACGTGCCATTTCCGCCTCACCGCCCGATTGCGCCGTAAAAAGTGGCGCGCGGGTCATTTCTTGTCTGCCTCAGACCGGCGGTTCGGGCGATATTTGTTACCGCATCTCCTGCGCCGGGGTAACGCCAAGAATACCCAAGCCCGCTGAAATCACAACAGAAACAGCCCGGGCCAGTGCGATTTTCGATTGGCTTGTGGCAACATCGCCATCCTGGATAAAGCGCAACTGGGTTTCGTCATTGCCCTTATTCCAAAGCGCGTGAAAATCTCCTGCCAATTCATAGAGATAGAAGGCGACTCGGTGAGGCTCATTCGTCCGCGCAGCGATCTCAACCAGACGTGGCCATTCTGCCAGTTTCTTGGCGACTGTCAGTTCCGAGGCGTGGTCGTTCTTGCCAAGATCTGCCGCGGCCAACGTTGCATCATCCGCTGCAATCCCGGCTTCAGCAGCGCGGCGCAGGACGCTCATGACGCGGGCATGGGCGTATTGCACGTAGAACACCGGGTTCTCACGGCTTTGTTCCAGCACTTTATCGAAATCGAAATCCAGCGGCGCGTCGTTCTTACGGGTCAGCATCACAAAACGGGTTACATCCGGCCCGACCTGATCGACCACATCGCGCAGGGTGACAAAGTTCCCTGCCCGCTTGGACATCTTGAACGGCTCACCATTCTTCCACAGCTTCACCAACTGGGTCAGTTTAATGTCCAGCGGCACTTTGCCATCGGACAGCGCCGACACCGCCGCCTTCATCCGTTTGACGTAACCGCCATGGTCTGCACCGAACACATCGATCAGCGCATCAAAGCCGCGGGTCACCTTGTCATAGTGATAAGCGATATCGGGGGCGAAATAGGTCCAGCTGCCATCCGATTTCTTCACCGGACGGTCAACATCGTCCCCATGCTCGGTCGACTTGAACAGGGTCTGCTCGCGCGGCTCCCAATCCTCGGGCTTTTTGCCTTTCGGCGGTTCCAACACCCCTTCATAGATCAGGCCCTTGTCGGTCAAAGACTGAAGTGCCGCCTCGATCCGGCCTGTGCCGTAGAGCGATTTCTCCGAGAAGAACACGTCCATCTCGACGCCCAGCGCCTTCAGATCGGCCCGGATCAGGTCCATCATCGCGTCCGTTGAGAACTCGCGCAGCTCTTCCAGCCACTCAGCCTCGGGCTTGTCGATCAGGCTGTCGCCATATTTCTCTTTGATCGCCTCACCAATCGGGATCAGATAGTCACCTGGATAGAGGCCTTCGGCAATCTCGGGGCTCAGCCCATTGGCCTCACGATAGCGTTCGTAGGCCGACCGGGCCAGCACATCCACCTGCGCACCGCCATCGTTGATATAGTATTCACGGGTCACGTCGTGGCCCGAATAGGCCAGCAGGCTTGCCAAAGCATCGCCAAACACTGCGCCCCGCGTGTGACCCACATGCAGCGGGCCTGTCGGGTTGGCCGAGACATACTCAACATTCACCTTTTGCCCCTGCCCCATGGTCGACCGGCCATAATCGGTGCCCTTCTCCAACACCGCTGCCATTACGCCCTGCCAAACCGGCAAAGCCAGCCGCAGGTTCAGGAAACCCGGCCCCGCCACCTCGGCGCTGGTGATCCGGTCATCCGCCGCCAACTTTCCGGCAAGCACATCCGCGATGTCGCGCGGCTTCATCTTGGCCGGTTTCGCCAGCACCATCGCCGCGTTTGTCGCCATGTCACCATGTGCGGCATCGCGCGGCGGTTCGACCGCGACGTTGTCAAAGCTCAGCCCCTCAGGCAGAGCGCCTTCGGACTGCATCTGTGCCAGCGCGTCCAGTACGAGGCCACGGATCTCGGAAAACAGGTTCATTTCGGATGTCCTTTTGCTTGCCCGGCGGTTTACCACGCAAAGCGCCAAGGTCAATGGACGCCTAAAGTTTGCACTTGGTTTACGCGCGCATCCGGATACTGTCGCCATACTGATCTACCGGAGTCCCCCTATGCGCCTTGCCCTGCCTTTTGTCCTGTGTCTGACCACCGCTTCTTCACTCTGGGCGGATATGCCCGCGCCTGTCGGGCATGTGCTGGTAACTCTCGGCGGTGCAGTGACCGAGACCAACCTTCCTGCGCGTGGCGAGAATGATGGCGGGCTTTTGGGCTACCTTGAGATCGAACATAGCGGCGCCGCGGGATTCGACGCCACAATGCTGGATGCAATGGAGCAAATCGAGATCACGATCCCTTATGGCCCCGAGGGTAACCAGCGAGACATTCGATTTTCGGGCCCGCGCCTGTCAGCTGTCATGCAGATGACTGGTGCTGAGGGTAAGACCGCCAAGCCCATGGCGATGGATGGATATCAGGCAGAAATCCCGTGGCAAAGCATCACCGCACATCAGCCGATCATCGCAACCCATGCAGATGGCGCCCCGATGGGGATCGGTGGATATGGCCCCACTATGATCGTTTTCCCGCCCACCGATGACCCCGAACTTGCTCAAGAACAGTCCGGTCAACAGGTCTGGGCCATCGCCTATATCGCGATCGAATGATCTCAGGTCAGCCGCGCATGATCCTGTAACGCGAACCGATCGGTCATCCCGGCAATATAGTCCGACACGATACGTGCCAAGGCGGTTTCACTGTCTGCAGCCTCAATATCCGAGTGCCACCGTTTTGGCATTTGCTTTGGGTCAGACAGATAAATCGGGAACAAGTCTTCGACCACCTTACTGACCTCGGTACGCACTTTCATCACACTGGGCGCGCGGTACATTTGGTTGAAAAGAAACGCCCTGATATCCCTGAGCTGCGCCCAGAGTTCAGCCGAGAACTGTACCACCGGATATCCAAGATGGCGAATATCCTCGACCGACTGTGCCCCAGAATGCGTGATCAAACTGCGCGATGTGTCGATGACATCTGAAACCATCACTCCAAACACGCGCCTTAGCGCCTCATGCCTGCGGCGATAGAAATCAATGTCCAGATACTTACGATCCACTTCTGCATAGCAGTCACCCACAATGGGCAACCGCTGTATTTCATCATCGGTGAAAAGACCCGCGCGCAGTCCATCCAACAAATCATGATTGTTATAGGCGATGTCATCCGACAATGCCGCTACCTGCGCTTCGGCGCTGGCGTGGGTATGAAGCTCAAGATCGAAACCGGCGTTGCATTCAGCCAAGGCCCACGGGAGTTCACCCTTTACCGGCCCGTTGTGCTTGGCGATGCCTTCGAGACATTCCCAGGTCAGGTTGCAGCCATCAAACTCGGCATAATGACGTTCGAGCTTGGTCACGATCCGGATCGCCTGAGCATTGTGGTCAAACCCACCATAGGGCTTCATCAATGCGTGCAGGGCATCTTCGCCCGTATGTCCAAACGGTGTATGACCAAGGTCATGTGCCAGCGCAACGGCCTCGGTCAACTCGGCATTCAGACCCAAAGCACCAGCGATCGTACGTGCCACCTGCGCCACTTCAATCGAATGCGTCAGACGGGTTCGATAACTATCGCCCTCATGCTCCACAAACACTTGGGTTTTGTGTTTGAGCCGCCGAAACGCGCTGGCGTGAATGATCCTGTCCCGGTCGCGCTGAAAGCATGATCGGAAACTGCTCTCCTCCTCTGGCACCAGCCGCCCCCGTGCGCGGCTTGGATCCGAGGCAAAACCCGCTCTGTCCAAAGGTCTTGTCCTTGTCGCCTGTCTTCAGGTTTCATATATTGTACGATGCTAAGGAAATAAACCTTTGGAGATTGGCATGAATCTGCCCCCAACAGTCACAGAACGCGCCTTTGATCGTCTGGCCGAAATAGGCGCCGCTGATCAGGGGCAAGCCCTGAGGGTTGCGGTGGAAGGCGGCGGATGTTCCGGATTTCAATACGAAATCGCGCTGGATGAGCCGAAAGACGATGATTTGGTTTTGGAAGGCAAAGGCCAGAAAGTCATTGTCGATTCAATTTCATTGCCGTTTCTGGAAAACGCGGTGATTGATTTCACGCAGGAACTGATCGGTGCACGTTTTGTGATCGAAAATCCCAACGCCACATCTTCTTGCGGATGCGGCACCTCATTTTCGATGTAATTCTAGTGGGGGCTTTGCCCCCACTCCCCCAGGATATTTTTTGGCCAGATGAAGAGGGATCCGCTCTCTGATCACATAAATCAGAGAGCTTCACCTGGCGCGGTCATCGGCGTCCCCGCCTGTACCGCTCAATCAATTTCACCGTTTTTGGTTAACGATCCGATTCTTCATCTGGCCAAAAATATCCCGGAGCGCGAGGCAGAGC
Source organism: Ruegeria sp. CE9 (assembly GCF_056537425.1). NCBI lineage: Bacteria > Pseudomonadati > Pseudomonadota > Alphaproteobacteria > Rhodobacterales > Roseobacteraceae > Ruegeria > Ruegeria sp. CE9. Next base: position 883,971 of record NZ_JBQFRO010000001.1, read on the forward strand.
CTCGCTAACATGTCCAGCAGCTTGCCGTCGCGTGTATTCTGCGCGATAGGTTGCCATAGGCACCGGAGGATCGCGCATGAAAATCGCCACGTTCAACATTAACGGGATCAAGGCTCGGGCCGAGGCGCTGCCGCGCTGGTTGGATGAGGCACAACCAGATGTCGTGATGCTTCAGGAAATCAAATCCATCGATGAAAACTTCCCGCGCGAGATGTTTGAAGAGCGCGGGTATAATGTAGAAACCCACGGGCAAAAAAGCTTCAACGGCGTCGCGATCCTCTCAAAACTGCCGCTTGAAGATGTATCTCGTGGGCTACCCGGTGACGACAGTGATGAGCAGGCGCGCTGGATCGAGGCGACTGTCATTGGGAAGAAGGCACTGCGCATCTGCGGTCTGTACCTGCCCAACGGTAATCCGGTGCCGGGGCCGAAATATGACTACAAGCTTGCCTGGATGGAGCGTCTATATGATCGGGCACGTGATCTGATGGCTTCGGAAGAACCTGCGCTTATGGCCGGGGATTACAATATCATTCCGCAAGCTGAGGATGCAAAGCGGCCTGACGCGTGGCGCGAGGACGCGCTGTTTCGACCAGAGAGCCGCGCGGCATTTCGGAAAATCCTGAATCTCGGGTTCACCGAAGCGTTCCGCGCCTGCACGCAAGGACCCGGGAATTATTCATTTTGGGATTACCAAGCCGGGGCCTGGAACAAGAATGACGGTATTCGCATCGACCACTTTCTGCTGACCCCTCAAGCAGCTGATCTGATGCGGGATTGTCGCATCGATTCCGAGATCCGTGGACATGAAAAACCATCAGACCATGTGCCGGTCTGGGTTGACCTTGATCTGTGAGGCCTCAGGCCGTCACGTCGTAACCATAGATCCACTGATACTTACGCGCCAATCGCGGGCCGATCGCCATCAATGCAGCCTGCGCAGCCAAACGCATAGGCCCGCGCAGGTGGAAGTTGCGGGCATTGGCTCCGGCGGCAGCAACAACCTTCCGGGTACGAGGCTTGCGGCGCGTTTCAAAAGCGGCAAGCGCTTGCTGGATACCGGACTGCTCATCGAAGGACCGAGCTAACATCCACGCGTCTTCCAGCGCGAGGCATGCCCCTTGCGCCATAAACGGCAACGTCGGATGGGCCGCATCCCCCAGCAAAGCAACACGCCCGTTTTGCCAACTGTCCGCGACAGGCCTCAGGAACAATGCCCAGACATGTGTTTCCTGAACTTGCCCGAGAATGTCCCCAACCAGCCCGCCAAAATCTGAAAATCGCGCTCGTAATTCATTGGGGTCGCCGCGCCGTTGCCAGCCTTCTTCCTGCCAATCAGACCGCTCTTCGATCGCAACAACGTTCATCATCGTATGGTCGCGCAATGGATATGTTACGACGTGCCGTCCTGGCCCCATAGTCAGAACCGCACATGGCTTTTGATCTTGGCGCGCCCAGGGGATCGTAGCCCGCCAGGCAACCTGATGCGTGAACTCTGGCGTTTCGGGACCGCTGAGACTGCTGCGGATTTCGCTTCGCCCGCCATCTGCGGCAATTACGCAATCGACGCGGGTTCTGACTCCGTCATTCAGGACAATCTCGGCTTCGGGCGGGTGTTTTCTTACTTGTGCAACTCGCGTACCCAATCGAAACTCGACACCCTCACGTAGCGCTGCTTTGTGCAGCAATCCCAGTAAATCGGCACGATGATAATAATAGGTCGGTCCAGCAGACGGAGCCGGTATCTCGCTGACAGACCTGCCTGCCCGATAATCGCGTAGTAGCGTTCCGTAGGAGCGCAAACCCGCTTGCGGCGTTTCGTCCACAACGTTCAGAGCGCGCAGCACAACCATTCCGTTTTCGCTGATCTGCAGGCCAGCGCCGACTTCGGTAAGTTCTTTTGCCTGCTCAAAAACAGTTACTTCGGCCCCACGCCGCCGCAATGCCAGCGCTGACGCGATGCCGCCGATGCCCCCACCAATGACGCCGAATTTAAGACCGTTGATCTTCATGGCTCAGCCATAACGCAAAAACGCCGAGGCGACAGGCCCCGGCGTTTATGTTTTTCCAATCAATCCAGCGATCAATCGTCGCGGTGGACCTTTTCGCGGCGCTCGTGACGCTCTTGCGCCTCCAACGTCATCGTCGCGATAGGGCGCGCATCCAGACGCTTGAGCGAGATCGGATCACCGGTTTTCTCGCAATACCCGTATTCGCCCTCGTCAATCCGGCGCAGGGCCGAGTCGATCTTTGCCACCAGCTTGCGCTGACGATCCCGGGTGCGCAGTTCCAACGCGCGGTCGGTCTCTTCGCTTGCGCGGTCGGCGACATCGGGAATGTTACGGGTGTTGTCTTGCAGACCTTCGATCGTATCACGGCTGCCTGCGAGTAATTCTGTCTTCCAATCCATCAGCTTGCGACGAAAATATTCAAGCTGACGATCATTCATGAAAGGTTCATCTTCGGCCGGGCGATAATCTTCCGGCAGAAAAACTTCCTGCTTCATATTTGCTCCCTCGGTATGGCCTGAAACGTCGGTCGCTGTAGTATTACCTGACATTCGGCACCCCCTTCTGCGGAGCGTTTATCTGACGGCGCTAAGATTGTCACTACACAAACGTGTCGCCCGCCGCCGCGTCACTCCGCCTGCTCTAACATTGAGACTTATAACAACAAAACCTTGTTTTTCTGTGGTTAACTCAAGGCGATTTTCAGGCACGTTCAACCCATAAGGTATTCTGACCTAAGCGAATCGCCCGAATGGACCAGACACTGGCATGAATTCTCTGCTTTGCGACACTGCGGTCCGGCTTGTAAAAAATGTTGCCGCTCTGTAACCCGAGCAATGCAAGCCCAGCCCGAACATCACATGAGGGGTCCCATGACCGCACGTTTTCAAGGCACCGCAGAGTATGTTGCCACTGACGATCTGAATATTGCCGTGAACGCCGCCGTCACGCTGGAACGCCCGCTGCTGGTCAAGGGAGAGCCCGGAACAGGCAAAACCGAGCTTGCAAAACAGGTCGCAGGCGCGTTGGGACTGACAATGATCGAGTGGAATGTGAAATCGACTACTCGCGCGCAGCAGGGCCTGTATGAATACGACGCCGTCAGCCGCCTGCGTGACAGTCAGCTGGGTGATGAGCGCGTGCACGACGTGTCTAACTATATCCGCAAGGGCAAGCTGTGGCAGGCGTTTGACGCGGATGAAAAGGTCGTTCTGCTAATCGATGAAATCGACAAGGCGGATATCGAGTTTCCCAACGACCTGTTGCAGGAACTCGATAAGATGGAGTTCCATGTCTATGAGACCGGCGAAACCATCCGTGCCAAACACCGCCCTATCGTGATCATCACGTCAAACAACGAAAAAGAACTGCCCGACGCGTTCTTGCGCCGTTGTTTCTTCCACTATATCCGCTTTCCGGATGAGGCCACGATGCGTCGCATCGTCGAAGTGCATCATCCCGGCATCAAGGACGCCTTGCTGACCACCGCGCTGACCCAGTTCTATGAAATCCGCGAAACGCAGGGGTTGAAGAAAAAGCCTTCGACCTCTGAGGTGCTGGACTGGTTGAAACTGCTTTTGGCCGAGGATCTGAGCGCCGAGGACCTCAAGCGCGATGGGGCCAATGCCTTGCCGAAATTGCACGGCGCGCTGCTCAAAAATGAGCAGGACGTGCATCTGTTTGAGCGTTTGGCCTTTATGGCGCGCAGTAAGCGCTGATCACTGCTTGCCATCGCATCGAACGGGTGTCAGCATTGCGTCAATGAAAGCCCCGCATCAATCGGGCAACAAGAGCAGGAAACCACCACATGACGACCGCCCCAGCGATACGCCCTTTGCGCCCAGACGACTGGGATCAATGGGCCGAAATGTGGTGCGATTATCTGGCATTTTATGAAACTGAGGTGCCGGATTCGACCTTCGAGAGTACCTTTGCGCGCCTCTTAGGTGATGATCCGAATGACTTTTCTTGCTTTGTGGCTGAAACAGAAGACCGCCTGATCGGGCTGACGCATTATCTGTTTCACCGCCACGCTTGGAAGGTTGAGAGGGTCTGTTATCTGCAAGATCTCTATGCCCGTCCTGACGCACGTGGGACCGGCGTTGGCCGTGCTCTGATTCAGGCAGTCTATGACGAAGCGGACCGACAAGAGGCCCCTTCGGTCTATTGGTTGACACAGGAAAACAACCATACCGCGCGCAAACTTTATGATCGCATCGGCAAGTTGTCGCCATTCCTGAAGTATCAGCGCCCATGATGCGTTTGGGGGCAGCCATTGCGCTGGCGGCTTTGTCCGCCTGCACCACCGTTGACCGGGTCGAGGTTCCGACCCGAACCAAGATGATCGAAGCTTCTCTGCCCCCCTCCAAGACCTTCGGAGCCGCCCGTCCTAGCCCGCCTGCCCGCTCTAACAAGAACATCGCGGCAGATTTTCTGTCGCTGCATTTCGCGCTGGAGAGCGGCGCGGAACTGCCGGTCTTCACCCGGTTTGACGAACCGATCACGGTGCGTCTGACCGGAACGCCCCCTCCAACGATGCAGACCGACCTCAGCCGATTGCTGACCCGGCTGCAACGCGAGGCGCGGATCGATATACGGCAAGTTCCGGAAGGTCAGGCGAATATCACCATCGAGGCCGTCAGCCAAAAGCAAATCCGCCGTATCCTGCCACAAGCAGCCTGTTTCGTGGTGCCAAACTCTTCCAGCCTGGAAGAATATCGTCGCGACCGGCGTAAAAACAAAAGCAACTGGACCGAGTTGCGCAGCCGCGAACGCATCGGAATTTTCATCCCCTACGACGCCAGCCCGCAGGAAATCCGCGATTGTCTGCACGAAGAATTGGCACAGGCGCTGGGGCCGCTGAACGACCTCTACCGCCTGCCGGATTCAGTTTTCAATGACGACAATTTTCACACGGTTCTGACCGGGTTCGACATGTTGATCCTGCGCACGGCGTATGCCCCCGAGTTGCAGAACGGCATGACCCGCGAACAGGTCGCGGCTGTTCTGCCCGGTGTACTCAGCCGTCTGAACCCGCGCGGCGATCGGGTTGCACCGGAACCGGTATCCGAGACGCCACGCGCGTGGATCAACGCAGTTCAGCGGGCGCTGGGGGCAGGCGCGGGATCGGCCAAGCGTCTCAACGCTGCAAAAGAGGCTGCTCGGATCGGGCAACAACAAGGCTGGACAGACCATCGCCGCGCGTATCCGCATTACCTTATGGGTCGGATGGGACAGTTCGACGACCCCGAAGCGGCGCAACGACAATATGACATCGCCATGCAATACCTAAGGGCCACTCCAGGAACCGAGGTGCAGCGTGCGCATATCACAGCGCAGACCGCCGCGTTTGCGTTGGCGCAGGGTCAGGGCTCGGACGCGTTGCCCGAGTTGAACAATGCAATTGATGTCATGACCCGATCCGAGAATGCGGCCTTGCTCGCGACCTTGCTGTTGCTGAAATCCGAAGCCCTGCGTCAGTCAGGCCAAATCGATCAGGCACGCAGCGTTCGTCTGGACAGTATCGGATGGGCGCGTTACGGCTTTGGCTCGGATTTGGTGGCGCGCTCGGTAACTCAGGATATCGCGCAATCCACCGCCACAAACACGGGCGGATAAAGACTTATGGTAGTGGTTTTGGGCATGGCTCTTCTGGGCGCTCTGCTGGGCGTCAGGACGGCGCGCAAACGTAACGGCAGCGGTGCGGATATGGCGCAATACGCGGCCGGTTACGGGATTGCTTTCGCGCTGGTCGGGCTCGTGATCTCACTGGTCTTGGTCCGACTGGTTTAGCGCGATGTTCCTGCCCTTTTTTGAGAACCTTCGAAAAGCTGGTATTCCTGTTTCCTTACGCGAATATCTGACTTTTCTAGAGGGGATGAAGAAGGGCCTCGCCACTTACGATGTCGAAGCGTTCTACTATCTCGCCCGCGTTTCGATGGTGAAAGACGAACGCAACATCGACAAGTTCGATCGCGCCTTTGCCGCCAGTTTCGAAGGATTGGGCGAGATCAGTTTCGATCAGGTGCTCGAGGCTGTCGACATCCCGGCCGAATGGTTGGCAAAGATGGCTGAAAATCATCTCTCGGATGAAGAAAAGGCCGAGATCGAAGCGCTGGGCGGGTTCGACAAGTTGATGGACACGCTGCGCGAACGGCTCAAGGATCAGCAAGGCCGTCATCAGGGTGGCAACAAATGGATCGGAACCGCCGGGACCTCTCCCTTCGGGGCTTATGGCTACAATCCCGAAGGCGCGCGCATCGGTCAGAAGGAAAGCCGCCACCAGCGCGCCGTCAAAGTCTGGGATAAGCGCGAATTCAAGAATCTCGACGATACGGTTGAACTCGGCACTCGCAATATCAAGGTCGCGCTGAAACGCCTGCGCCGCTGGGCGCGCGAAGGTGCGGCGGAAGAGTTGGACCTGGATGGCACAATCCGCGCCACGGCCGAGCATGGCTATCTTGACGTCAAAACCCGCCCCGAGCGGCATAACGCTGTCAAGGTGCTGTTGTTTCTGGATGTCGGCGGCTCGATGGACCCGCACATAAAAGTAGTGGAAGAACTGTTCTCTGCCGCGCGGACCGAGTTCAAACATCTGGAATATTATTACTTCCACAATTGCCTGTACGAGGGCGTTTGGCGCGACAACCGCCGCCGCTGGGATCAGCAAACGCCCACACATGAGGTACTGCGCACATACGGGCCGGACTACAAATGTATCTTCGTCGGCGACGCTTCGATGAGCCCGTACGAGATCGCCTATCCCGGTGGCGCAAATGAGCATTGGAACTCTGAATCCGGTCAGGTGTGGTTAGATCGTGCAAGAGAGCAATGGACGTCAAATTTGTGGATCAACCCAGTACCCGAGAAGTATTGGGAATATACCCATTCGATCGGAATGATCCGCGAGATATTCGAAGATCGCATGGTGTCGATGACCTTGGCCGGGCTGGAACAAGGGATGCGGGAACTGACGCGGTAAGGGTCGAATGAACTCTGGCCACGCCAATATTTGGAAACAATCAGCCAAACATGCAGCGGCAAGCGCCTTAAATTCACCCAACAGGAAACAATCCCTGCAAATTTCCCCGCCTCTCTCGAATTCATGATATACAACGAGTGAGTTGAGGCTGGGGGGCTGAGATGACCAATTCTAAAATTCGCAGTATTCTGACATCCGTTTTGATCGTTACGGCGCTGGTGGTGGCATCGGGCGCCACCGCAACTTTGGTACTCGCCCCTGATGCGGCGTATGCCAAGAACGACAAAAGTAATGGGAATGGAAAGGGTCGCGGCGGAGGCAAGGGTAGTTCTGGAAAAGGCAACGACGGCAACAAAGGCAATGGAAAGTCCGGAAAAGGCAGCGACGGCGACAAAGGCAGCGACAAAGGGAAATACGGCAAAGGTCAGGGTGCCAAGAGCGCTAGCAAAGATTTCGGCAAGGCCAAGTCCAAAGCACGACGTGCGGAGAAAGCATTCGGGTTTAACAAGAAACAAAAGCCAAAGTCCCACCGGTCGACCAATACCTCGGGTAAAAACAAGGGGCGGAAAGGCAAAGTCCAAAGGACCACACTTGCGGGCATTGGAAGAGAATTCAAACGCGATGTCGAGCAGCTATTTGGCAAACGTTCACGGGTAAAAACAAAGGCCAGCGCGAACCGGGTAACGAAAACCTACCGCAAGGCTTCGGTTGCTCCGGTTGAATATTCCCCACGACCCGTTGCTCGCACAGATTACAATAAGAAGCGCTATGACGATAAGAAGCCTGGCAAGCGTCGCTACCGCGACCCGCTTGTAGCGGCAATCACCGATCCCTATGGCTCGGATAAACTGCGTAACCTGAATGCGTCCAAGGCAGCGGCACCGGCGTTCCGCAATGCTTCACCCAACAGTAATGTCGGCAAAATAGCGAACTATCAGGCTGCGGCAGAAGCTTATTATGATTTGCGCGGAGACCTCTATGAGGCGCGCAGTGAACTGCGCGAGCTGAACGAGAGTTACGATGGCCGCAGTAGTGAAGACATTACTGACGATATCGCCGCGCTTGATCCCGCAGATCCGAATTATGATGACGATCTCAGCGCACTTGAGAATGAACTCAGGGACGCAGAAACCTATGAAGAAGCACGTGACGATTTGCGCGAAGAAGTAAGGGATCTGAGATACGAAACACGCGACGCTCTGCAGGATGCAGAATCCGCGTTCTTTGACGCGTCGAAAGGGCGGTCACTGACTAAGGGGACCCTAGGCGAATTCCACGGATATCTTGATCTTCCTCAGCCGAGCTACCGGAACAAGGACGGGGCGACGATACAGCCGGTGACTTACGATCTTGATGACTACGACTATTCGCTCGATAAAAAGAACTACCAAGAAACCAGCTTTCAGCTGCGTTATGACAGGCCATCTGTTGATCATACGAAAAAGCGCTACCGCTTTTACCGCGACCCGCTTGTAGCGGCAATCACCGATCCCTATGGCTCGGATAAACTGCGTAACCTGAATGCGTCCAAGGCAGCGGCACCGGCGT